>JANXVY010000004.1 GCA_025351425.1 Hyphomicrobium sp. | reverse complement strand
ATCGTCAGGTGGCCGGTGATGACCTTCGTCAGCTCATCGAATACAGGGCCGCAGTCGGCGGCGTGGGCGGCAGGCGCGAGAACAGCCAGCGCAAGGGCGGCGCTCAGGGCTAAGCGTTTCATGTCACTATCCTTATTTGGTTTCAGGCGCGACCGGCAAAATAATGCCGGACCAACGCGGCCAAGATAAAAGTTGAGTTCCCGGCCGTGAAATGCCGATCGGAGTTTGATTTGATGCCCGCTCGCTATGGCAGGGTCGTACGCGCGCCACCAAAGTTGGGGATTGATTGTTGCTGCGGCGACCTCGGACGGGGTATGCTGCGGATGCAGAATGCACGCACGCTCGCGCGTGCCGGCACCAAATGGGGCCGGCGCCTCGCTTCCATTGGGCGGCGGCTACCTATCGAACACCACCAGAAAGATCATCCTTGGCTGACAATTCCAACGGTAAGAAGGGCGGCCCCAAAGAGCCGCCAAAGAATCCAGGCGACATCCGCCCAGTCCTGATCTCGGACGAGATGAGCCGCAGCTATCTCGAATATGCGATGAGCGTGATCGTCAGCCGCGCGCTGCCCGACGTGCGCGACGGCTTGAAGCCGGTGCACCGGCGCATCCTGTTTGCCATGCAGGAACTCGGGCTCGACTGGAACAAGAAATACATGAAGTGCGCCCGCGTCGTGGGCGAAGCCATGGGCAAGTATCACCCGCACGGCAACCTTGCGATTTATGACGCGCTGGTCCGCATGGCGCAGGACTTCTCGATGAGCGTGACGCTCGTCGACGGCCAAGGCAACTTCGGTTCCGTCGACGGCGACCCGCCGGCAGCCGACCGCTATACGGAGTGCCGGCTGGCAAAAATCGCCCAGACCCTGCTCGACGACCTCGACAAGGAAACAATCGACTTCAAGGAAAACTACGACGGCTCGCTGCAAGAGCCGTCGGTGCTGCCGGCGAAATACCCCAATCTCCTCGTCAACGGTGCGGGCGGCATCGCTGTCGGCATGGCGACCAACATTCCGCCCCATAACCTCGGCGAAGTCATCGACGCCTGCATGGCCTCGCTCGACAACCCCGAAATCACCATAGAAGATCTGTGCGCCATTGTGCCCGGCCCCGATTTCCCGACCGGCGCGATGATCCTCGGCCGCGGCGGCATCCGCAATGCCTACCATACCGGCCGCGGCTCCATCATCATGCGCGCCAAGGTCGAGGTCGAGGAGATCCGCAAGGACCGCGAGGCGTTGATCGTTTCGGCCATTCCCTACCAGGTCAACAAAAAGACGCTGATCGAAAAGATCGCCGACCTCATTCGCGAAAAGCGCATCGAGGGCATCGCCGATTTGTGGGACGAGACCAACCGCGAAGGCATGCGCATCGTCATCGAGCTGAAACGCGATGCCGTTGCCGACGTGGTGCTGAACCAGCTCTACCGCTTCTCGGACTTACAGACGACGTTCGGCGCCAACATGCTGGCGATAAATGGGGGCCGTCCCGAGCAGCTCAACCTCAAGGATATGATCTCGGCCTTCACGGCCTTCCGTGAAGAGGTCGTGACCAAGCGCACGAAGTACCTGCTGGGCAAGTCGCGCGACCGCGCCCACGTGCTGGTGGGCCTTGCGATTGCCGTTGCCAACATCGACGAAGTGATCCGCGTCATCCGCACCTCGCCCACGCCCGCCGTCGCCAAGGACGAGCTGATGGGTCGCGACTGGCCGGCCAAGGACATGGCCCCGCTGATTGAGCTGATCGCGGACCCGCACCATAAGCTCAATGCCGATGGCAGCTATCGACTTTCTGAGGAACAGGCCAAGGCGATCCTCGAATTGCGCCTCGCCCGCCTCACCGCGCTCGGCCGTGACGAGATCGGCGACGAGTTGAAGAAGATCGCCGAGGAGATCAAGGACTACCTCGATATCCTGTCCTCGCGCGTGCGTATCATCGACATCATCAAGGGCGAGTTGACTGCCATTCGCAGCGAGTTCGCCGTTCCCCGCCGCACCGAAATCATGGACATGGAGGGCGAACTCGAAGACGAGGATCTCATCCAGCGCGAAGAGTGCGTCGTCACGGTGTCCCACAAGGGCTATATCAAGCGCGTGCCGCTCTCGACCTACAGGGCGCAGCGGCGCGGTGGCAAGGGCCGCTCGGGCGTCACCATGCGCGATGAAGATTTCGTCACTCAGATCTTCTCGGCTTCCACCCATACGCCGGTGCTGTTCTTCTCATCGCGTGGCATGTGCTACCGCATGAAGGTCTGGCGTTTGCCGGCCGGTGGCCCCCAAAGCCAGGGCAAGGCGCTCATCAACCTGCTGCCGCTGCAACCCGACGAGCGCATCACCTCGATCCTCGCGCTGCCTGAGGATGCCTCCACCTGGGGCGCGCTCGAGCTGATGTTTGCGACCCGCAAAGGCAACGTCCGCCGCAACGCGCTCAACGATTTCGAGAACATCAACCGCAATGGCAAGATCGCCATGAAACTCGACGAAGGCGACGCCATCGTCCAGGTCGCGGTGGCGACGCCCAAGGACGACGCCGCCTTCACGACAGCCCTCGGCAAGTGCGTCCGCTTCCTGATCGAGGACGAAGTGCGCCTGTTCAAGGGCCGCGACAGCGATGGCGTCCGCGCCATCCGCCTCGAAGAAGGCGACACCATCATCTCGATGGCGATCTTAAAGCACGTCGACGCTACCGCGCCTGAACGGGCGGCCTACCTGAAGCACGCAACAGCGCTCCGCCGCGCCCAGAACGCGGAAGGCGAGGCCGAAGCGCCAGTGCCGGCAGCCGAGCCGGATGAAGAAGGCGCGGAAGCCGCCGTCGAGCTTACGCCCGAGCGCATCGCCGAACTCGCAGCTGCCGAACAGTTCGTGCTCACCGTGTCCGAGCGCGGTTTTGGCAAGCGCTCCTCCAGCTACGAATACCGCACCTCCGGCCGCGGAGGCAAAGGCATCGTCGCCATGGTGGTCAATGATCGCAACGGCCCGCTCATCGCCTCGTTCCCGATCGAGCCCACCGACCAGATCATGCTGGTCACCGACGCCGGTCAGCTGATCCGCTGCCCCGTCCACGACGTCCGCATCGCCGGCCGCAACACCCAAGGCGTCCGCATCTTCAAGACCGACAGCACCGAAAAAGTTGTCTCCGTCGAGCGCATCTCCGACGTCGGCGGCGAAGAAACCGGCGACACGGGCGAGGCAGAGACACCCGAGGGCGAACCCGAGGGTGACTGAGCGAGGCACAAGAAATAAGGAGGAAGCCGTGCCGGGTCATCCTTTCTGCTCTCTCCCCGTCACTGCGCCGCGGTGCCTCGCACCGGCTTTGGGCGTAGGGGCTTTGGGCGTAGGGGCTTGGTGCGTACCGGCGTGGGGGCTGCCGTCCGTACATTCGATCCGACCCGCATTCACCGCGCGCAGGGAGGGTTAGGCCCGGAATGGACTGACGCTCGCCAAGATCAGCGATCCTGGACCAAGCTTGTGTACCCAATGACACCTGGAGCCCCAAAACAGTCAGGTCTCCCCTATGATCGAGCCCGAACCCACCGACCGCCCCAACCGCTATCCTTGGCCGCCGATTATCTATGTGGCGGCACTCGTTTGTGCCTACGTTCTCGAACGCGCGCTCCCGCTCTGGCCGGTCTCAATCGATCTCAAATGGCTGGGCATGTCACTCGCCGCTGCCGGAATGTTCATCGCGATCGCCGGCGTTATCCAATTCAAGACAATCGGCACCATCGTTGACCCGACCGGCGAAGCCAAGGTGCTGGCGACCGGAGGCATCTACCGCTTCACCCGCAATCCCATGTATCTGGGCGCGGTGATCTTCTTCATCGGCCTCGCCCTTTGGTTGCGCTCGGGCTGGCTCCTGCTAATGGTCCCGGCCATCGTCATCACCCTGCAATCGCTCGCCATCGAGCGCGAGGAACACTATCTCAGCCGCCGATTCGGTGAACCCTATCGCGACTATTGCACGAAGGTGAGACGCTGGTTCTGATATACCTCGGTTGCGGGGGGCGGGCCGCCTCACGGTCACTCGATTTCCCTGAACATCCATTCATCGGCTGTCACCAGTCCGCCCACATCGCGGCCAACAAGCGACACCATGGCCCCCTAACAGAGAGGCTCAAGATGACCTCCTTGTAAGGTGACCCATGGCGTTTTCGTCGGCCTCGAACCCCTTGAGCCAAGATCCCGACACGGGGTGGGGCCAACCCGAAAAAGCCAAGACCGACTGGAAAAAGCGCGCCCTCGTCGTCGGCCTCGCACTACTGTCCTGGGTTGCGACTTACGTCGGCATGCTCGAACTGATCGAAGCCAACATGGGCGAACTTCCCATCGTGCACAAGATCATCATAGGCTTCTCGGTCGCCATGCTGATGACCATGGTGGTCTGGCTGCTGGACGAGTTGTTCAAGCCGAACCCTTTTATCACCAAGTTGCTGTATGCGTTCGGGTATTTATTCCTGACCATCATCTCGATCGGCTTTGGCTTCGGCTTCTATTGGAAGGTTTTAGAGTCCCGCTCCGAAGCCTCCCGCTCCGCCGAAAGCGCCGTCACTCAGGTGCAGGGCTCGCTGGTCGCCGCTTCCACGCGCCTCGAACAGCTCACCTCCACCCTCGATCAGCTGACAGCCGTCTCAACGCAGAAAGCGACGACCGAAAAGGCCGCCGGCACCTCGTGCCCCAATTCCAAGCCGGGCGATGGCCCGCGCCGCAAGATGCGCGAGGATGACGCCGCCCGGTTTTCGTTCGCCGCCGATTTCGTGAAAGGCCGCGCCACCGCCGTCAAGACCGAAATGGGCGCGCTCGATGTCGATCTCGCCAAGATCATCACCGACGACAAGTCGACCATCGACGCCAAGTCGGGTACGCGCAACGCCTTCATGCAGAGCCTTAGCCGCAAGCTCGACAACACGGTCACCGGATTCAACGCGTTCCGCACCGATCCGCAGTTGAAGCAGATCCGGACAGACCTTGCCGACCGCGCCGAAAAATCGACCTTCCCCGATAGCCAGGGCAAGACCTATTCCTGCCCCGACCCGCAGCTGCAAACGGCGCTGCGCGGCGTCGTGCGCGCCATCGACCAGTTGCCCGAGCTGGAAAAGCCCAAGATCGCAGCCGTGGAAGGCTCGGAAGCGACCATCGAAGCCTTCCGCCGTCTCACGACTTCGTTCTACGGATTGTTGTCGTTCAAGCTGCCGCCCTCGGCCGATGAGTTGCGCGATCTGCAAAAGAAGGCGATCCAGTCCGTCGAAACGCCGACGGCTGCGACGAAGCACAGCCTGAGCGAACAGCCGGGCCTCTCCAAGCGCGATTACGTGCCGCTGGCCATCGCCGTGTTCGTCGACCTCTGCCTGCTGCTCGTCTCGATGGGCAGCTCGCACGACCGCCTCGCCCAGCTGGTGCCCAAGATGCGCCGCGCCGAGGAAGGTCCGGTGATCCAGATCCTGTCGCGCTTCAACGACATCCACCGCGACCGCCAGATTCGTGAAAACTTCGAGCTGTTCCGCCACGTCGTGTTCGATTTCCACGGCGACTACTACGTTGCGGTGCCCCTCGATGCGCCTCGCAAGATGAACCCGCGCGAGCGTGAAGACCTGCGGCTGGAAACTCAGCTCCTCTCGAACCTGTTTGCGAGTTTCGAGAAGGAAAAGATTTTCACACGCGTCTACTCGCCGTTTCTAACGCCGGGTGCCGTACGCAAGCGGCTCGCCCGCCAGGGCAGCAAGTTCGAGCGCTCGGACGCTTTCCGTCTCTACCGCTTCAAGGATGGTGCCTGGTCCGACATCATCCTCGGCGCTGTGATGGGGGCGGCCAAGCGCGTCGAAGCCGAAAAGCGCGTGCTGAGCGCGCGGGCGGAACAAACTGCCCGCGTGCAGGCCGAGCGCTGCGCCACCGAGACCCATCGCTTCACGCAGGCGCCAGCCCAGGCCGCCGACTGGAACCGCCCGCCACCTTTCCAGCCGCCGTTCCCCGCCCCGTATACGTATCCGGCCGAGCCTACGCATGCCGATAAATACGGCGCCTACGCCCCGTACGTCGAACCCGCAACACCCAAGCCTGCCTTCACCGGCAACATTCACTCGCTCCCGCAGCGCGATACCCCTCCTGCAGCGTTTCAGGAACCGTCCGAAAGCCAGAGAGCTTCGCGCTACGACGTTGAGCCCGCGAACTCGAACACGGCTCCAGCAGCCGACGTGCTACCGTTCCAGCCCCCTGCCGCCCCCCGTCCTGCCCCCTCCTACACTCCGCGTGGTTCTTTGGCGGTCGCGGTAACGCCCGAACCGGTTGCCGAGACCGCTCCCATGATGATTCCCGATTGGCAAAGCCAGATTGGGGTGATGATGACCCGCGTGACTGAAACCATGACCGTGCCGGTGTCGAGCGCCGCCCGCTTGCCCCAGGCGCTCGCTGCCGCTGGCTTTATCGCCGGCCCAATGGTCCAAACCGCGGCTGATGACGTCTCTACAACCGAGGTTGCCATAGCTTCCGATGATTGGAGTGTCGCGGATGCTGCTCTCATCAAGAAATATGCGCGCCAGCCCGGTGAATAAATCCTGGCCACATCGATACGAATGACAACGGTTGTTTAACTGTCTCGGCGCTACGTTGATCAAGACAACAAGAGGCGACAGCCGCTGGAATTCAACCGGCGATTGAATGTCTCCAACGACAAGGGATCGGCACTATGGCTCTCAGGACTCCGCCCCGCATGGTTGTGGTTAAGAAGGAGGAGAAGGAGCTGAAGCTGCGCGATCTGCTGCAAGACGCACTGGGGCAGTGCGCCAAGTCCGGCATCGCCGGTGCGCCGGTGCTGCGCTTGCTCGCCCAGTCGTGCGCAAGTCCCGTCGTGCGCGCCGTCCTGGCGCTGCAACAGGAGTTGACCGCAGCCGGCGTCGAAACCCGCATCATTCTGGCCAAGCCCGATGGGGCGGACGCTCGCCAGTTCCATCGCGAGCCAGTGGTCCGCTCGTTGAACGATGCGCGCTTTCACGACGCCCACGAAATTTTGGTGCTGGGGCCTGTTTCGGCTTGGATCGGCGACAGCATGCGCCGCGAACCCGCCACCCGCGACAGCTTCGAACTGCACGCCCACGACTGCCCGGGGACTGCAGGCCGCGTCGGCGCATCGTTCGACAAGCTCTGGGGCCACGCCCGCCCTTATCACATCGCCAGCCACGAGATCGCCGCCGAACTGGAACTGGCAGCTGGTCTTGCTGGCCTTCCCGGCGATGCCGTGAGCGCCCCGCAGGTTCTGACGCGCCACTAACGGCCCGCTCGCCTCGTCATCCCTTTAGCCAAAACGGCCGGCCCCCGAACACGGGGCTGGCCGTTTTCGTTGTGCTGGCCGATATTTGCCGGCATCGGGCGATATCTCCTCTTTTGCCGCCTTGCTCCCGACATTGCGCGCTGCTGCACTTGGCTGCGGTGGCCGCACCGTCATACTAGCTGGCCAGTACTTCCTTAAGCCCAGCCGGGCCAACTTCAGGTGAACCTCCATGTCCTTCCCAGCGTCCCTTTCCGCGCGATTGGCCGTACGTACTGCGGTTCTTGCCGTGTTGATGCTGCCGGCTGGCCTTGCATGCGCTCAGGAAAAGCCGTTTACCCACACAGGGATAGCCGCGGATGCGGAGCGCTACGAAACGTTCCTCAAGACCCAGTGGAAAACGAGCCTCAAGAAGCCAGCCGACTTGCGCTTGGCCGGCGACAAGGCTCTGGTCAGCGATCCCCGCGCCGCATCAAGATCCTTTGCCGCAGCAGTGGCCGGCGACGGCCGGGATGGCGCAGCCTGGCTTGGCCTTGCAAAGGCGCTGCTGGCGATTACCCCCGATCCAAACAAAGGTGCTGAGCGCTATGACCTCCCCGTGAACGCGAGTGGCGCGGCCCTGCGCGCCTATCAGCTCGCAACCGGCACCGCCCAGAAGGCGCTGGCGCTCTCGACCCTAGGCGAAGCGCTGCAGCGCCGTTCCTACTGGCGCCCCGCCTTGGAAGCCTATGGCGCGTCTCTGCACCTTGCCGACAGCCAGCCGGTTCGCGAAACCTACGACAAGCTGCGCGCGGAGCACGGCTTCCGCATGACCGATTATAAGACCGAAAACGAGGCCGCCAGCCCCCGCGTCTGCATGCAGTTCTCGGAAATGCTGTCGCGTGCCGCCGGGCTTGATTTCACCCGCTTCGTGGCGGTCGACGGCCGCGATCCCCAGTCAGTCTCCGCCGAGGGCAAGCAACTCTGCCTCGAAGGCCTGACCTACGGCCAGCGCTACGAAGTGAAGCTGCGCGCAGGCCTGCCATCCGACGTGGGTGAAAAGCTCGACAAGCCGGTCGAAATCGCCGTGTACGTTCCCGACCGCAAGCCCATGGCGCGCTTCACCGGTCGCAGCTACGTGCTGCCAAGCCGCGGCCAGCAGGGCATCCCGGTCGTGACGACCAACACCAAGGCGGTGGAAATCGAGGTCTTCCGCGTCGGCGACCGCGCGCTGGCGGGCGCCATCCAGGGCGGCGACATGCAGCGTCAGCTCGGCTCCTATGAGATCGAGCAGATCCGAGAAAAATCCGGCCAGAAAGTCTACCTCGGCACGCTCGAAGTCTCATCCAAGACCAACGAGGATGTGACGACCGCCTTCCCCGTCAACGAGGCGATCGGCGCGCTGAAGCCCGGCGCGTATCTCATGACTGCATCAGCCAAGATGAAGCTGTCGGCCGACGGCGACGACCAGGAACGCAATCCTGCCACCCAATGGTTCATCGTCTCCGACCTCGGCTTGACTGCTCTTTCCGGCCAGGATGGCGTCCATGGCTTCGTCCGCTCGCTAAGCAGTTCGGCGCCAATCGAAAACGCAAGCGTCCGCCTCATCGCTCGCAATAACGAGGAGTTGGGCACTGCAAAATCCGATGCGAAGGGCTACGTCCACTTCGATGCCGGGCTCGCCAAGGGCGAAGGTGGCATGCAACCGGCGTTGATGGTGGCCGAAAAAGACGGGGCGGATTATGCCTTCCTCGATCTGGCGAGCGCCGGCTTCGATCTCTCCGACCGCGGCGTGAAGGGGCGCGACCAGCCCGGCGCTCTCGACGCCTATCTCTACGCCGAACGCGGCGTCTATCGCCCCGGCGAAGATGTCCACCTGACCGGCCTCGTGCGCGACAAGGCGGGCGTTGCTGCCACCCTCCCCGTCACACTGATCGTCACCCGCCCCGACGGCGTCGAGCACAAGCGCATAACGCTGGTCGATAACGGGCTGGGAGGCCGGCAGGCGACGCTCGAGCTTAACCGCGGCGCGATGACCGGCACCTGGCGCGCCAAACTCCACGCCGACCCCAAGGCCGATCCTATCAGCCAGGTCTCGTTCCTGGTCGAGGACTTCGTGCCTGAGCGCATCGACCTCACGCTGGAGCCCGCGACCAAATCCATCGCCATTGAAGACCGTGCGAGCATCAAGGCTGCCGGCCGCTATCTCTATGGTCCCCCGGCAGCGAACCTTGCACTCGAAGGCGATATCGTCGTCAAGCCGGCCAAGGAGCAACCGGGCTTCCCCGGCTACAAGTTCGGCCTCGTGGATGAGAAAATCGATCCCGTCCGCGCGCCTCTGGATGCGCTGGGATCAACCGATACAAACGGCAAGGCCGATCTCACCATTGCTTTGCCGGCAATACCGCGCACGAGCCGCCCTCTCGAAGCCGAGGTGATCGTGCGCCTGCGCGAGCAGGGCGGCCGCACCATCGAGCGCAATCTTACGCTCCCCGTCGACACCAAGCAGGCCCGGCTCGGCATCAAGCCACTTTTCGGCAGCCAGGGCGTCAGCGAAGGCGATCCGGCGACCTTCGAAATCGTGCTCCTAGATGCCACCGGAAAGCGCGTCGAAGCTCGGGGCCTGCGCTGGACGCTCTCGCGCGTCGACCAGAACTGGCAGTGGTACATGCGCGACGGTAACTGGGGCTATGAAGCCATCTCCAGCTCCCGCAAAATCCAGACGGGCACGGTCGACGTCACGGCCGAAGTCCCTGCCAAGATCACGCTCACCCAAGATTGGGGTCGCTATCGTCTTGACGTCGCGAGCGATGGCGCGGACATGGGAACGGTCTCGTCGGTCACCTTCAATTCCGGCTGGGTCGCGACTGGAGAAGTTGCCGACAGTCCCGAAGTCCTTGAAACCGCTCTCGATAAGCCGAGCTACAAGGCGGGCGACGTTGCCAAGCTGCGCATCGCCACCCGCCATGGCGGGAAGGCCCTCGTCACCGTGCTAAGCAACGGCCTGTTGTCCTCGCAGGAAGTCGAGATCGCAAAGGGCGGCGGCGAAGTTGCTATCCCCGTCGCTAACGACTGGGGCGCTGGCGCCTACGCAACCGCCATCCTCTACCGCGCCATGGATGAAGCCAACAAGCGCATGCCCACCCGCGCCATCGGCGTTAAATGGCTCGCCGTCGATCGCTCGAGCGAAACGCTCAAAGTCGCAATGGCGACCGATGCCAAGGTCAAGTCCGGAGCGACCCTCAAGGTACCCGTCACTGTCTCCGGCCTCACTCCGGGCGAAGAAGCCCGCATCGCCATCTCCGCCGTTGATGTCGGCATCCTCAACCTGACGCGGTACCAGACACCCGCTCCCGAAGGCTGGTTCTACGCCCAACGCAAGCTCGGCCTCGAAATCCGCGACTACTACGGCCGCCTCATCGACGGCATGCGCGCCGACCGCGGCACGCTGCGCTCGGGAGGCGATGGCGTCGGCGGCATGGCGATGCAGGCTGCTCCCCCGTCGGTCGAAACGATCCTTTCGCAGGTCTCGGGTATTGCCGTCGTCGACAAAGACGGCAAGGCCGAGATCGAGTTCGGCCTTCCCGACTTCAACGGCACGGTGAAGCTGATGGCCGTCGCCTGGTCCAAGGACAAGGTCGGCCACGGCGAGCAACAGGTCGTCGTTCGCGATCCTATCGCCTTGACTGTCTCCGCGCCACGCTTCCTCACGCTGGGTGACGCGGCCCAGCTCGATATCGCGCTTCATAACGTCGAGGGTGCCGCCGGTGCCTACGCGCTCAACGTCGCTGAAACCCGCAGCACGGGTGCTCAATCCATCGGTGGCGGTGCACGCCAAATCGCTCTTGCGGGCGGCGAACGCAAATCCGACCGGATGGAGCTGAAGCCTAACGATGTTGGCAGCCACACCTATATGGTCAACGTGACCGGTCCTGGCGGCATCGACGTCAAGCGTCAGCTCACCTTCAACGTCCTTCCCCCCGCCAACGACATCAAGCGCACCACCGTCAGCTCTCTCGCCGCCCACGGCAAGTTGACGCTCTCGCCCGATCTTACCGCCGACATGATCGCGAGCCGCACCAAGATCGACCTCTCGGTCGGCCCCAACGCGACCCTCGACATCCCCGGCTTGCTGACCGCGCTCGACCGCTACCCCTACGGCTGCGCCGAGCAAACCACTTCGCGCGCGCTCCCGCTGCTCTATGCCAACAACGTCGCCACGACGCTCGGCATGGCGACCGACGCCAAACTACGTGCCCGCGTCCAGGGCGCCATCGAGCGCGTGTTCGACATGCAGGACGGTTCCGGCGCATTCGGCGTCTGGGGGCCATCCATCACCGACATGTGGCTGACCGCCTACGTCACCGACTTTCTGACGCGCGCCAAAGAGCAGGGCTACAGCGTGCGCTCAGGTCCATTCGGCCGCGCGCTCGACAAGCTCCAGAACTACGTCGCCTACGCCAAGGATACCGCGGCCGGCTCCGACAACCGCGCCTACGCCATGTATGTGCTGGCGCGCAACGCCCGCGCGCCAATTGGCGAGCTGCGTTACTATGCCGATACCAAGCTTGAGACGTTTGCGTCTCCGCTCGCCAAGGCCCAGCTGGGGGCTGCGCTGTCCATGATGGGGGACAAGGAGCGCGCCGAGAAAACCTTCGCGGCCGCGTTGGCCAGCCTCGAACAGAAATCGGTTCCCGTCCGCACCGACTTCGGCTCGAGCTTGCGCGACTATGCGGCCTTCGTGACGCTCAGCAATGAGACTGGTATCGCCAAGGCCGAGGCCCCCAAGCTGGTGACCGTCATCGCCAAGGGCTATGCCGCCCGCACCTATACCTCTACGCAGGAACAGGCTTGGATGCTGCTCGCCGCCAACAGCCTGACGGACGCCGCCAAGTCGCTCAACCTTACTGTCAACGGCGTACCGGCGACGGGCGCACTCGTCCGCCACCTCTCGCCGGCCGATCTGACCAAAAACGGGGGTATGACAATCACCAATGAAACCGACAGCCCAACCGACGTCGTGATCTCTGTCACCGGCTCGGCGCTGACGCCGGAGCCCGCAATATCGAAGGGCTTCAAGATCGAGCGCACCTACTACACGCTCGACGGCAAGAAGGTCGACCTCGCGAGCGCAGCGGGTGGCGAAGCGCAGGTCAAGCAGAACGACCGTCTCGTCGCGGTGGTCTCCATCGAAGCCAAGGACGAGGGTGGCCGCGTGCTGCTGGTCGACCGCTTGCCCGCCGGCTTCGAGATCGAAAATCCGCACTTGATCGAAGGTGGAGACACCAAGGGCCTCGATTGGCTTAAGGGCACCGTCAAGCCCGAGCACGCCGAGTTCCGCGACGACCGCTTCGTGGCCGCCTTCAACTTCTTCGGCAAGCGCTCCGGCGGGCACTCCGAACCCGTCGAAGGCGAGGACGAAGCGACCGAGACTGACGACAACGCCAACGCAAGCGCCTCTGGTACGGCCAAGCCCACCGGTCCGTTGTCGCAGGCAACGGTCGCCTACATCGTTCGCGCCGTGACGCCGGGCGCTTACATCCATCCCGCGGCGACCGTCGAGGACATGTACCGCCCCGAACGCTATGCCCGCACCGCGAGCGGCAAGCTCACCGTCGTGCCGAAGTGAGGGTGTGATGGGGGACGGCAAAGACATCGATATCACTTCCCCCTCTCCCGATTCACTTCAATTGAATGGGGAGTGGGTCGGGGTGAGGGGCGACAACATGGCGGAATTTTTTGCCGCCCCTCACCCTAACCCTCTCCCCGTCAAGGACGGCGAGACGGGACAAGTGTTTCCCTCTCGCAACCATTTGGTCAGCCTATTCATCGCGACCCTCGCCGTTGCCGCAGCCGTGCTCACCTCACTCCACTTTGCTGTCACTCAAAGCGCTCCTTCCGGCCTTGCGCTAGTCGCCGAGGTTTCGACCACCGTGCTTGACCGCAACGGACACCTTCTGCGCGCCTTCACCACCCAGCAGGGCTACTGGCGCCTCCCTGTGACGCCAGCCGACGTCGATCCTCGCTACCTCGCCATGCTGACGGCGTTCGAAGACCGCCGGTTCTACGCCCATAATGGGGCCGATCTCAAAGCCTTCGTCCGCGCCGGGCTCCAGATGCTGCGCCATCGCCGCCTCGTCTCCGGCGGCTCCACCCTGACCATGCAGACCGCGCGGCTGATCGCAGGCGTCGAGCCTAAGTCCGGCGCAACGAAACTCCGTCAAATCGTGCGCGCGCTTCAATTGGAGCGCCAGCTCACCAAGCGCGAGATCCTCGCCCTGTATCTCCAGCTCGCGCCCTTTGGCGGCAACATGCAGGGCGTGCGCGCGGCCTCCATCGCGTATTTCGGCAAGGAGCCGCGCCGGCTATCGGCTGGTGAAGCCGCCCTCCTGGTTGCCATTCCCCAATCGCCCGAAACCCGCCGCCCGGACCGCTTCCCGCACGCAGCCCTGCGGGCCCGCGACCGCGTTCTGGCGCGTGCCCTGGCGGCTAAAATCATCACCACGGCGGAATTCATCCGCGCCAAGGCCGAGCCCGTGCCGCTCGTACGCCGCGAATTCCCAAAGCTTGCCCCGCACCTTGCGGACGCCGAACGCGCCCGCGCGCCGCTCGAACCCGTCCATCATACGACGCTCGATCGCGATCTCCAGCGCACGCTGGAAGCGCTCGCACGAGATCATGTAAGGTCGCTGGGTGACAAGCTGTCGGCCGCCATTCTGGTCGCCGACCACAGGACTGGCGAGATACTCGCTCACGTCGGTTCGGCTGGCCTGTTCGATGCGTCGCGCTTCGGCTCTATCGACATGGTCAACGCCGTGCGCTCGCCGGGCTCCACTCTGAAGCCGATCATCTATGGTCTCGGGTTCGAAGCGGGCATCGCGCACCCCGAGACCTTGATCGAGGACCGTCCCGTGCGCTTTGGTACCTACGCGCCCAAAAACTTCGACGAGGAATTCCACGGCACCGTCACCGTGCGCGAGGCGCTCAGCCAGTCGTTGAACATTCCCGCCGTCAAGATGCTGAACGCCGTGGGTCCCGGCAAGCTGGTCGGGCGTTTCTTGCGGTTTGGCCTGACGCCGGTCCTGCCGGGCAAAACAGAGCCCACGATCGCCATCGCACTTGGCGGCATCGGCCTCACCTTGCACGACCTCGCTTCGCTCTATGCCAGCCTCGCCCGCGGTGGCGAAGCGGTGAGCCTGCGGCACGTCAGAAGAGTCCCACTTGCCGCGCCGTCTTGCGGGGAAGGCCGAGGTGGGGGTGAGCCAATCGCACTGGCCGAGGTCGCTTCCCTGACAACAATCGCAAACACTGTCTGCTCGACCCTGGACGCCAATCCGACTTCGCAAGGGCGAGGGCAACCGAGCCGCTCCCCGCTCGCACTCGCTGTCGGTTCTACGAGCAAAGCCGCCCAGCAGCAGCTCGCCGCCCGCCGCCGGCTGCTGTCGCCGGTCGCCAGCTGGTATGTGACCGACATCCTGAAAGCCGCCCCTGCGCCCGTCAGCGCTCGCAGTGGCCGGATCGCCTACAAGACCGGCACGTCATACGGCTACCGCGACGCTTACGCGATCGGTTACGACGGCACGCACACGATTGCCGTCTGGGTCGGCCGTCCCGATAGTGCCGCGACCGCAGGGCTAACGGGCCGTACAGCCGCGGCGCCGCTGTTGTTCGACGCCTTCGCGCGGCTCGGCGAAAATAGGTCCCCACTGGCCTCCGCGCCCGCTGGCGCCGTCATCGCGACTGGCGCCGCGCTGCCCCCGCCTTTGAAGCGCTTCAAGGAACCGGGTGACGAACTGGCCTCGACGACCGGCCCATACCTTGAGCCTGCTCCGGTGATCGCGTTCCCGCCCGACCGCAGCGACCTGGAGTTGGATGGTGGTGCGGGCGAAATCATCACCGTCAAGGCCGAAGGCGGCGCGTTGCCTTTGACGTGGCTTGTCGACGGGGAGCCGATCCCATCCGAGCCATTCCGGCGCGACGCGAGCTGGCAACCGGCGGGTCGGGGTTTTGCCAAGCTATCGGTCGTCGACGCGAAAGGCAAAGTCGATCGCGTCACGGTGCGCGTTCGTTGACAGTTGCGTTGGCTATACGGAGTGTACGTGCTGGGCGGCGCTCGAAGCCCGCCGGGCTTTCACCAGTCGACGCGGAACGAATACTTGAGCCCTAGGCCGACAGTCACTTGATCGGTCGAGCCGCGATTATCGATCAGCGTGCTTTCGCCCGCGACACCTGAGAGCTTCTGGTATTCGACGAACGCCAACGCCGTCATGTCGTCGGTAATCTGATAGCGAGCACTTGACCCGACGCCATACGACCGCAACCCAGCGGATGCCTTATAGGGGGCAATACCGATATTGGCTGCCTCTGTTGCCGTCACGCCGTAATAGCTCTGCATGAAGCTCTTGTCGGCGAACGAAATGCGAGGGCCGGCGGTCAGGGTCCAGCGCGCCATGGGCTTGACCACGGCGTCAGCGGAGAAGTCGGCGATAACGCCATCAGCCCCGATCACTGCATCGCGCACCTCAACGCGGGTGCGCAGCATCTGGCTTGGCCAGTATTCCGCAAAGCCGCCAGCTTCCACCGAAAGGTCGACCTTGCCAACCTTCTTGAAGCCGCGCGGCCCGAGCGCAGATGTATCGCGCTGGTAGCGGATATTGCCAACTGCGCCAGCGCGGAAATTGTCGGTCTCGATGAATTCATACTCGAGCCCATCGTTGGGCAAGTCGAGCCACACCCGGTCGGTCGGTTTGCGGATGCCGAAGATCGGCCGGAAAGCGAGTTCGTCGTGCTTCGCGCCCTCGAATTTCGGCTGCAGCATTCCGTAGCCGCCGAGCGTAACGATGAAGCCAGAGTCGGGCTTGGCTGTAACGGTGTCCAAATCTGCAGCTGCCGCCGGCAGGCACGCTACGCCCGCGAAAGTCGCACAGAACAGTGCCGTCGGGCCCGTAAGCGCACCGTTCATGCGGATTGATTTGACCGTTCCCACCACAGCTGTGCTGTTCCGTTTAACTGAGAATCCCTAGTGCTACTGGTAATTGCCGATCGTGCTGCTGACAAGGCAAAGCATTCCGAAAGCTCAACTCCGTTAAAAAGCGCCAAACAACGCAGGGTAAATGTGCTCAAACGGCAACAATCGGGCCGCAGCGCGCCCGAGACCCATCCCCGTGGTCTGCTGTAAGGTGGTAGGGTGTCCAACCCGATCGCGGCTCCCGCCCAGCATGGCCGTCCTCCAGGCAAGGTTGTTGAATGTTGCGCAAACTCATCGCTCTCATTGCTCTCGCTGTGTGCACCCTAAGCCCGGCTGCTGCCGCAGATATGCAGCCGCTCCCGTCGCTGGGGGCTGCACCCGCCCAAACGTCCGTCTCGGGGATCTCGTCGGGCGCCTATATGGCGGGCCAGTATCAGTTCGCGCACGCCAAGACCGTGGTCGGCGCCGCAATCATCGCGGGCGGGCCGTTCGGTTGCGCCGAGACGCGATATGGGTCTTTTATGCCCGAGCCAACGCATCTGCTGATGAACGAGGCGCAGTCGATTGCGGGCTGCATGAAGAACGACCTTGTCCTCTATGGCATCCCTGATCCGGCAGCTCTTGCCGATCAGGCCCGCGAACTGGCCACTGCGGGTAAAATCGATCCCCTCGCCGATCTCGCGCATCACAAAGTTTACCTGTTCTCCGGTCTGGATGACACTACCGTCGTGCAGTCCATTGTGGTTGCGGCGGCGGAGGTCTATTTGCGCGCTGGCGTCCCTGCCGCCAACATCAAGACCGGCCCGCCTATCCATGCCGGGCATGGTTTCGTCGCACCGTCCAAGTCGGACGATTGTCCGCTCTCCACGGCCCCCTTCATCAATCATTGCGGGTACGATCAGGCGGGTGACCTGCTCGCCCATATCTACGGCGCGAATGGTGCCATCGAGCCCAAGTCGACGGCGCCGCAGGGCGAGTTGATTACCTTCGACCAGAAGCCGTTCACCCAGGACCTGCCCGGAGCCAGTCTGGCCGAAACCGGTGCTGTCTACGTTCCCAACGCCTGCCGCGCCCTGGCAGGCTGCCGCGTTCACATCGCCTTTCATGGGTGTCAGCAGACCCGCGCCGACGTGGGCGAGGCCTTCGTCGCCGGCGCCGGGTTCGAACCCTGGGCCGATACCAACCGCCTCATCGTGCTGTTTCCGCAGGCATCCCCTGCCATGTTGCTCAATCCGTTGGGCTGCTGGGACTGGTGGGGTTATACAGGTCTTGGCTATTTGACGCGCGATGCGCCCCAGATCGTCGCGGTCCACCGCATGGTGGAGCAGCTGTCGGCGCGGCCATGATGAAGTGAAGCCCTGCCAATCACGCATCGGCTGCGGCAAAGAAGCGATTATGCGGACGCGGCCGGAACTGACAAAGATCAAGCGCGCCTCATGCGAGGCCACTAGAGTTCGCCAGGGAACGAGACGCACACTCGCAGGAACCGGCATCGGGGATACAAAAAGCGTATGATTGGGAACCTACTATCGCAACGAGGCATCGAGTTGCGCCGCCCGGTCTGGAACTGGCGCGCGTTCGACAAAGCGTGCAGCGCCTTTGCGATGGCGTTGTTGGTGGTCGTCGCCGGTACTTGGATGGCCGAGCAGCATAAGGTCGACAGCGAGGCGGCGAAGGAAGCGCGCTCGGGCGCCGGTCCCACGCTCGCGGAGGCTGCTCGCGGCGAAACGATGGTGGCCGGCTATTTCGGCGCGCCGTATACCTACGCAAGTGACATCCACGTCGTGAATCCTGCGTCCAAGACCGACTTCACGGTGCAGCACGCAGGCTGGGACGCCATGCCCTTCAAAAGCCCGATCTACTACGGCCTGCGCGTGGCCCGCTGGGGGGCTTCAAACCGCATCGGCGCGATGCTCGACTTCACGCATTCCAAGACCATCACGCGCCCCGGCGAAGAGGTCGAGCTGAAGGGCCTGATCGACGGTGCCCCCGCTCCCGCCAAAGCCAAGATCGGCGCGTTGTTCAAGCACATGGAATTCAGCCACGGCCACAACATGGTGACGCTGAACGGCTTGTTCCGGCTGGCAAGCCTCACCCCGAACATTTCACCGTATGTGGGCGCGGGTGCGGGCGTCTCGCTCCCCCACTCCGAAATCCAGATGACCACCGACGACAAGCGCACCTACGAATACCAGTACGCAGGCCCCGTCGGCCAAGTGCTTGCAGGCTTCGAGGTCCGGCTCGGGATGACTTCGCTGTTCATCGAATACAAATTCTCGTTTGCCAAATACATGGTCCCGCTCTCGCGCTTGGACGGCAGTACGCTCGTCGCCGATCTGTGGCGTCAATACCAGCTCTGGGCGGCCGGCACGCCCCCGCCCGGCGGGACACTCTCGACCGACCTCGCCAGCCACCAAATCATCGGCGGCGTCGGCCATCGGTTCTGACTGTCGCTAGGGCCCACCTAGGGCATTTTCCCATCTGACGGCATCGATTGTGGATTCACAACGGTCCCGAACAGGGATTCATGCTGAGGGCTGGCAGAGGAGGCCAGTCCGAAGGACCAAGCCTCTATCCGACGACCTTCGTGTCCGCCTGATCGATGCCGTAGCGAAGGGGATAAGTTGCCGCGCGGCTGCCGGGCGGTTCGGCGTCGCCGCTTCGACCGCCGTCAAGCTGGTGCGCCGTTGGCGTGAGGCGGGGACGCGCACGCCGCGCCCGCAAGGTGGGGACCGGCGCTCCGAGCGGATCGAGATCTACGCTGCGGAAGTCCTCGGATTGATCGCCGCAACGGCCGACATCACCTTGGCTGAGATCGCCGCCCACCTTGAGCAAGAGCATGGCGAGCGCTTTGCGCCGAGTACGTGTCAATCGGCGCCGAACTTTGACCCCTGATCGGCGTGCAATATTGACCCCGGCTTTTGATGTTTCTTCCGCCCGCCTTGCCTTCCGCTGTTCCGCTACGCTCCACAGCTCCAGGCAAGGCGGGCGGGCGCCTTTTCAAG
>JANXVY010000088.1 GCA_025351425.1 Hyphomicrobium sp. | reverse complement strand
TGATCACGCTCGCCCCCTCGCTCGAGATTTCCTACGACGAAATCGATTTGGGCATCGCTTTGATGGACCAGCTGTTCCACAAGGCTGTAAAGGCTGTGGGCTGAGGATTCGCTGCGCGAACGGGCTTTCGCCCTGCAACCCTCTCCCCGCGCCTGCACTCCTCGGGGAGAGGGTCGGGGTGAGGGGCGGCCGCAAGTTCTAGCCCGTCGCCGCCCCTCACGCTCTCGGTGTTGCCGCCCCTCACCCTCGCCCTCTCCCCTAAGGACGGGGGGAGATCCCGTGCCTGCTCACTTGCGCTCCGGGCCACTTACTTCCGTTTGGAGACGCAGATGAGCAGACCGCATGTGCATTTTGTGTGAGGCAGCCGCCAGAGGCGTGGGGCGGTCCTTTGCCGCGCTCCAAGCGATA
The DNA here is from genome assembly GCA_025351425.1 of Hyphomicrobium sp. Taxonomy (GTDB): domain Bacteria; phylum Pseudomonadota; class Alphaproteobacteria; order Rhizobiales; family Hyphomicrobiaceae; genus JANXVY01. Next base: position 16,383 of record JANXVY010000088.1, on the reverse strand, counting down.
TGACACAACGCACGTGAACGTAGGGTCAGGCAACGGTGTGTAGCTCACTTGTGTGTCACACTGCTGTCATGCAAACCACACAAGACCAGCAGAATACGGTCCTCCATCCCGCAATGGGCGCCACGCCAATGAGGCACGACGAATGGCTTTCAACAAGTTCTCACCTCCGGCGCTCAACCGGGATTGGGTGCCAAACATCTGGGATGCTTTCGGGCTGATCCTGGTGATCGGGGCCATCGTGCTGATAGCGCACGGTGCAAAAGGGACGGTTGCGCCGCTATCGGCACTCGATCTTGCGCCGGTGACACTCGATCCCTGGAATTTACCGGAGTACGCGTTGCGGACGACGCTCCGCATGCTGTTGGCGATCGTGTGCTCGCTGATCTTTACGCTGCTCTACGGCACGCTGGCCGCCAAGAGCCGCCGCGCGGAACTGATTCTTGTACCGATACTCGACATTCTGCAGTCTGTGCCCATCCTGGGCTTCTTGACGTTCACAGTCGTATTTTTCCTTGGGCTGTTTCCAGGGCAGGTCCTTGGCGCCGAATTGGCTGCGGTGTTCGCGATCTTCACCAGCCAAGCCTGGAACATGACGTTCAGCTTCTACCAGTCGCTGCGAAATCTCCCCAAGGATCTCGAAGAAGCGGCGGCAAGCTTCCGGCTCAGTTCGTGGCAGAAGTTCTGGCGGCTCGACGTGCCGTTCAGCATGCCGGGGTTGGTCTGGAATACGATGATGTCGATGTCGGGCGGCTGGTTCTTCGTGGTCGCCTCCGAAGCCATCACCGTCGGCGATACCACCTTCAATTTGCCGGGCATCGGTGCGTACGTGGCACTTGCCATCAAGCAGCAGAACCTCCCTGCAATCGGCTATGCTGTGCTTGCGATGCTCATCGTGATCTTGCTCTACGACCAGCTTCTGTTTCGTCCGCTCGTTGCGTGGGCCGACAAATTCAGGTTTGAGCAAACTGCGTCGGCGGAGGCCCCAAGTTCATGGGTGCTCGACCTGTTCCGGCGCACGCGCGCGCTGCGCCGGGTCACAGAAACACTCGCCGGCATGGCAGCGACAACGACCAAGCTGCCCATTCCGCGCGTTCGGCTCAGCGGCGTCACTCTGCCTCATTTAATCTCATCGCGCACGATGGATTGGCTCTGGATCGCTGTCGTCTTCGCGGGCACTGCCTTCGCGGGCTGGAAAATTATCAACTATGTCGGCACCACCCTGAAGTTCACTGATCTTACCGAAGCGACGTGGCTTGGCTTCATTACCTTGGCCCGCGTCGTGGTGCTGATGATCATCGCGACCATTATCTGGGTGCCCATTGGCGTCTGGATCGGCATGCGGCCAAAATTGGCGCAGGCCATTCAACCCCTTGCGCAATTCTTGGCAGCGTTTCCGGCTAACATCGCGTTTCCAGCGGCCGTTGTTTTGATTGTCCATTACAAACTGAATGCTGACGTCTGGCTCAGCCCGCTGATGATCTTGGGGACCCAGTGGTACATTTTGTTCAACGTCATTGCCGGTGCAAGCGCGTTTCCCAGCGACCTGAAGGAGGCGGCATCCAGCTTCCACGTTAAAGGGTGGCGCTGGTGGCGGCATGTTATCCTGCCAGGCATCTTCCCCTATTACGTCACGGGCGCGATAACGGCGTCTGGCGGATCTTGGAACGCCAGCATCGTGGCTGAAGTCGCGAGCTGGGGCGACACCAAGCTGACCGCCGTCGGACTGGGTTCCTATATTGCCAATGCAACGGAGGCGGGCGACTTCCCCCGCGTGGTACTCGGCATCGCCGTGATGTGCGTGTATGTGAGCCTGTTCAATCGACTGTTCTGGCGTCCGCTGTATGCCTACGGCGAACGCAAATTCCGGCTTGGCTGATCAAAGAGAAATCCGATGCTCGAAACAAAAATGAAAACCGATCAGATTCTCGACATTCGCGAAGTCTGCCGCAGCTTTCCCAAAGCGAACGGCAACGAACTCGTCGTGCTCGACAAAGTCGATCTCGCGATCAAATCCGGTGAAATCGTCGGCATGCTGGGCCGCTCCGGCTCGGGCAAGTCCACCCTGCTGCGGATCATCGCCGGCTTGATCAAGCCGTCCTCCGGCGCGGCCGAGTGCCGAGGCGAGCCGATCAATGGTCCACCGCGAGGCGTTGCGATGGTGTTTCAGTCGTTCGCGCTGTTTCCTTGGCTGACCGTCATGGAGAACGTTGAGTTCGGCTTAGAGGCACAAGGTGTGCCGAGCGCCGAACAGGAAAAACGCGCACAGGCTGCCATTGATCTGATCGGTCTGGGTGGCTTTGAATCCGCTTATCCTAAAGAGCTTTCAGGCGGCATGCGGCAGCGCGTCGGGTTTGCGCGCGCCCTCGTCGTCCATCCCGATCTGTTGTTGATGGATGAGCCATTTTCGGCCCTCGACGTGCTGACAGCCGAAACGCTGCGCACGGACTTGATCGACCTTTGGGTGGAAGGCCGCCTTCCCATCAAGTCCGTCCTGATCGTCACGCACAACATCGAAGAAGCGGTGCTGATGTGCGACCGCATCCTGGTGCTCTCCTCAAACCCAGGCCGGGTGGCGACAGAAATCAAGGTCGATCTCAAACATCCGCGCAACCGGCTCGACCCGACATTCCGCCAGCTGGTCGACAGCATTTATGCCCGCATGACCCAGCGTTCGGACAACCGCTCCGCAAACATCGAAGGCATTCCGGGCACCGGCATCGGCATGGTCCTGAGCCCGATCTCGACCAACTTATTGTCCGGCCTCATGGAAGCCGTGGCAGGCGCGCCCTACAATGGCCATGCCGACCTTCCTGATCTCGCCGGACGGCTGCAGCTTGAAGCCGACGAAATCTTCCACATGGGTGAGGCTTTGCAGTTGCTCAGGTTTGCTCAGCTCAGCGAGGGCGACCTGACGCTGACGGACGCAGGCAAGACGTTTGCGACCATGGAGACGGAAACGCGCAAGCGCCTGTTTGCCGAGCACTTGGTGACTTATGTACCCATCATCGGACTGATCAAGCGCGTGCTGGATGAACGCCCAACCCATCGAGCACCGGCTGCTCGCTTCGTCAACGAACTCGAAGACTACATGTCGGCCGACTACGCCGAAGGAACCCTGAAGACCGTCGTCTCCTGGTCGCGCTACGCCGAATTATTCTCATACGATGAGCAGGCCGAGACATTCAGCTTGGAAGAAGCCGCATAACCCGCGAGCGACGGTTCGCAGCGCTCCGGGCATCGGGGCTGCCATGCTGGGGCGGTGCCCGCCCGCGCCATTGGGCTTGGCGTGCGGCCTGAACACGTCAGCGCGTTAGGAAAAGTGTGAAGCGGATTTCCGTAAAACGCGCGGTAAAACAATAAGCTAGCGCGGCGTTGCGCCCCGCTCGCTAGCTTTGGCTTCATCCCACAGCCGGTCCATCTCGGCGAGATCGGATTGGGCAGGCGTGCGGCCCAGCGCGGCGAGTGATGCTTCGATGTGGGCGAAGCGGCGCAGGAATTTGTCGTTGGTGCGGCGCAGGGCGGATTCCGGGTCGACTTTCAAATGGCGGGCGAGGTTGGCCATCACGAACAGCAGGTCGCCCAACTCGGCTTCGATTTCGGGGGCGTTGGCCTGCGCCATCGCGGCTTCGAGTTCCGCCAGCTCTTCGTGGAGCTTGGCGAAGACCGGCTTGATGTCGGGCCAGTCGAAGCCGACACGGGCCGCTTTGTCCTGCAGCTTGATGGCGCGGGTCAAGCCGGGGAGGCCGACAGGGACGTCTGCGAGGAGTGACGGGAAGGCCAGGGCACGCGTTCCCTGGACCCGCGACTGAAGTGTCACCGTGTCTTGGGGGCGGGCCACCTCGCCTTCTCTTTCTTTCTGCTTCTCGGCGCGTTCCCAGGCCTTGATGCGGTTCCAGAAATCGGGCCCAGCGCCGGCTGCGCGTTCTTCGGGCGTGCCGAAGACGTGGGGATGGCGGCGGATCATCTTGCGCGTGATGGCATCGGCCACGTCTGCGAAGGCGAAGTGGTCCGCCTCCTCGGCCATGCGGGCGTGATAGACAACCTGGAGCAACAGGTCGCCGAGTTCGTCCTTGAGGTCGGGCATGTCGGCGCGCGCGATGGCGTCGGCGACCTCGTAGGCTTCCTCGATGGTGTAGGGCGCGATGGTCTCGAAGGTCTGCTGCAAATCCCACGGACACCCCGTGCCCGGCGTGCGCAACGCTACCATGACGTCCAACAGATCGGCGATGGTTTTGTCGGCCTTATCCGTGGTCATGCGGGTCTCGCTTGGCTAAGATGGTGTGGCACGGGGAACGGGGATACCAGCGACGCATGTTCATCATTCGAATTTTTGTCAACCTGCTGGTGCTGTGCCTGGAAGCCGGGACGATCGTGGGCGTTGCCGGGCTTGGCTACACCCAGCCGCTGATCTTTGCTGGCGTCACGTTCGTGCTCGCGCTGTGGCTGGGCGCGCGGCTCGAATATGCGCGGCTGAAGAACGAGCTCAATTTCTACTTCGAGCGCAACGTTCCCAAGGGCGGGTTCTTCACGATTGTGGTGGCGGTGAGCGAGGCTGCGTTCAAGGCGGTGCTGGCGGCGCTGGTCGCGCTGCTGACCTTTTCAGGGACGGATCATAACCGGCTGTATTGGGTGGCGGTCGTGTTCGCGGCATGTATCTTTACCGGGTCGAGCGTGCTGCGGTTTCTCGCCAACCGGTTCAACATCACACCCGGCCGGTGGGGCTATTTCCGCATCGCAGGGCCGCTCGGGTTGATGTTCTCGCTCGCGCTCGCGTTCCTGCCCGTGCCGACGTTCGGCAAGATCGGCTGGGACCTGATGTTCAATCTGGCCGCGCGTCCCACGCTGTCCCAGGGCAGCGAGATGCTGTTCATGCTGAAGCAGAAGTTCGACGATCTGTTCTACACGCTGCTGCAGACCGTATTGGGCGATCAGGCGGCGGCGGCGGTGGGCGTGCTGACCAGCGTCAATATGCTGACAGGGTTCATCCTCGGGATCTATGCCGTCGTCATCGCGGAGGCCGTGCGGTGGCTTGAGGACAAGGGGCCGTGAGATTGGGGCGTTCGGCCGAAGTGTCACGTCATCTTGGTGCAAGCTCCATTCGCGTAATACATATTATGGAAAATATGGGCTGGATGATGCGATGTGCCAGAATGATACAGTTGGGACCGGATGTAGCGCGACAGGAAAAACTGCCACGCGCAGACAGTAAACTTGCCACGGCCGGAACGGCGGGCATTTGGGGGCCGTGGGCGGGGCGCGGCACGCGGGCTAACCTATACCGTGGGGCAGGTTTGCTGTCTGTCAGTTGAGGCGCTGGACGCCGTTTCGCCCGACTTAATCGAGGTCGTAATGCCCCTTTTAGGGTGGCGTTATCGGGTGATGCCACGCCGACCTTACGCACCCCCGTCCTTGCCCTTTTCGCAATCAATGGTTGTCGAATAGCCGCCGTCCTTCACCATCTTGTGGCGGGCCGTTTTGACCACGTAGGTTCCATCGTACATCTCGACGCCCCAGGCGATGATGACTGGCAATCCACCCATGACCGCCGTGTTGCCCGACAGCTCGCCGTGCAGGCCTTTTTCCTTGGCTTGAAGCTGCCGCATTTTGCCCTTGGCGGCAGCCTTGGCGCGGTCGGCACTTGGCAGCGCATGACGCAGGGTGAAGTCGGGCGCGTCGGGGTTTTGGTTGGGATCATCGTTTGTGTACGTCTGGCGTATACGTTGCGCCGTTGCCTGATCATGATGGTGAGCGTGCACCTTGCCGTGCTGCGCTCGGTCGTCATCGGCGACCTCGCAGTTGCCGATGAAATCACTCATCGCGAGCGCGATGGGTTGCATGTCGAGATCGTCGCGCGCGCGCAGGATCATCTGCTTCTTGGCGACCTTGACGATGGCATGAACATCGCGGGCGAGACGGCTTGCCAGATGCAGGTCGCTTTCCTCGGCCTGGGCCTCGTAATCGACGACGATCCCGGCAATCGAGGGCGAGACCTTGGCCGACAATCCGTTGCGTCCCGCGACGGTATTGAACAGCCCCTCATAGGTCGTCTTTTCGTGCTTTCCAGTGCGCGGCTGTTTGATCGATTTTCCGATGTCGGCCGACTTGCCGGTGATCGACAACGTGCGCCCCTGATCCTTGCTGAATTTGCGATGCCGGCCGCGCACCTCGAACGTGCCCATGTCCTGCAATCCGCGACCCCGGCCATCATCCATTTTGATGACGACCGACGCCCCCTTGCTCGGCGGCGCCAACGCGAAATCCCGATCGTCGAAAGTGGCCTTGAATTCGTCGGCCTGCCCGCCGTCGTGATCGGTGACTTCCAGCTCCAGCATGCGATCGTTGAACGCGGCCGTCCGGTCGACGCCGTCGACAGTGATTTGGAAGCGCGGCGTGGTCATGGCGCGCCCCTCAATCCCACAGCCGGACGGACGGCTTGGCGGTCGTCACGGCGGGCAAATCGGGCAGCGTGATCACAACGCCAGCGGGCAGCATCGGCGGGTACTCGCACAAGCCGCGATTGCCATCGAAAACCGCCTCGACCGAACCCGGCCGATAGCCGTAGGCGCGGTAGGCGATTTCATCGACCATATCGCCGTCGATCGTGGTGTAGGTTCGCGCCATGGATTGCCCCTTAGAACAGCGTTGCGAAGCCGCCGATGTTGGCGCCAACTTGGACGCCCACGCCGTTGGCGCCCACCTGGATGCCGGCCGAGACACCGATCGAAACACCGCCGATGCCGGCCGTCAGGCCGATGATGTCGCCGCCACCAAAGAACTCATCCTCGCCGTAGGCTTCGAGCGCGATATCGAACGTGACCTTGCGCGGGATGCCGTGCTGGTCTTGGATCGATTGTTCGTTGTTGACTTCGGTGATCGCCCACAGCCCGAAGACGTCGCCCGCGCCCGACACCACGATCTGGGGATAGGGTGACAGATCGCGCAGCGTCCCGAGCGTGCCGTTCCAGCCGAAATAGTCGGTCCAGATCGTGCCGGAAACCTTGATGCCGACTTCACCCGTGCCGGTGTACTGCAGCGCATCAGCGCGGCTGAACCGCTTCTGGCGCACCCAGGTCGCCTTGAAGGCATTTTTCAGCTTGTCGTAGTGGGTGCCCGTGGTCTCGAACGCGACGGGGCCGATCTGGAGCATTGGCATGGGTCAGCGCTCCATCCGGTCGGCAATCCAGGCGACGGCGCGCATCACTTCGTAGGCAAGGAACGTCAGCGGCGCGAAAAGGACAATGTACAAGGCCAGCATGTGGAGCGTTCCCCACGCGAAGCTCGCCGGCGTGACGCGGTCCCACAAACCCATATCCGTGAGCCAGCACGCGATCCCGGTCATTGACACGGCAAGACCCGGCAGAACCGAGGCAGGGACACACTGCGCGGCGTCGTTGGCGACCAAAGCGAGGATCGTTTTCATCAGTGTCCTCCATCGTGCATGGCGCCCGACGAGCGCGCCATTGCGCCCGTGACGGCGCCGGCCGCCGCCTGCCCGATCTCGCCCGGCGAGGCGTTGGTCGTCGCGTTGACGGTGATGTTGTTGACGATCGATGGCGGCGCCTGGTTGAAATGCACGTTGGGGCCAGTCGCCTGCACCGTCACGCCAGCTGGCGCGCCGGCCATGCCCTCGCCCTCGATCTTGCGGCCGACCATGGTCGCAACCGCTGGCCCACTGGGCACGGCTGACGATTTGCCACTCGGGTCCTTGGCTGCTGCTTTGGGATCCCCGGCGTAGCCATATTCGGCCTCGATCTTGCGGCCGACCATGATCGCAACCGCTGGCCCACTGGGCACGGCTGACGATTTGCCACTCGGGTCCTTGGTTGCGGCTTTGGGAACCCCGGCGTAGCCATATTCGGCCATGCTGGCGTTGGCCTTGGCGACGACGTCGGCGAGCACGCCAAAGGTTCCAGCCAGCCCGTCGAGCGCCTTTGACACGGTGCCGGCAAGATTGTCGCCGACGACGGTCTGATAGAGCCTGTCGGCTTGCGCGCCGACGGCCTGCTTGCTGGCGTCGTAACTCTTGAACACCTGGTCGCCCTTGGCGATCTCTTTGCCGCGCTCGCGGTCGCGCAGGATGGCACCGGCGCCGAGGATCAATTCTTCGAGGCCCTGGGCTGCCTTGGGGTCCTTGGCGAGCGCGGTCAGCTCGCGGGCGAGCGCGGTGACGTTCTCGGGCTTCTCGCGGAACTTTTCGAGGATGTGGCTGACCTGCTCGACGTCTCCCTTTTTCCAAGCTTCGGCGAGGCCCTTGCCGTCGAAGTTGGGCACCTTGCCGCTCGTCTCCAGGGCCGGCACCAGCTTCGTCAGCAGCGCGTCGGTCAGGTTGACGCCGTACTCGTCCGACCCCTTGAGCCATTTCTTGCCGACGATCGACTTGGTGTCGATCTTGCCTTGCTTGTCGAACCGCACCTGGCTCTCGTCGACCAGGCCGAGCGAGCGCCATTCTTCGGCGGACGCCTGGCTGACCGTCGAACCGGCAACGAGCTTGTTGAACAGCCCGCGCAACGCGACGCCGCCACCCTGGCTCAAGCGCTGCATCATCACGGGGAAGTCGACGTATTTGAAGTTGTCGTCGGCGGCCGACAGGCCCGTCGCGTCCTTCTGAGCGCCTTGCAGATATTGCTTGGAATTGAACTTGTCGCCGAACAGCACCTTGCCGACGGCAATCGCCTTGGCGTGGGCCGCGATCTGTTCGGCCGTGATGTTGCCTTCCAACTCACCCGAGCGGATGGCCGCGCCGACCTCTTCGAGGCTCTTGTGGGCGTTGCCCGCATGCTTGCCGCCATCCCACGCCTTGAAGAAGCTGTGCAGCTTGACGAACGGATCAGCGCTCTCTTTGAGGATTTTGTCGAGGCTCTCGGGCAGGTTCGCGCGCAGATCGTCGATGATATGCAGGTTCTCGATCGGCGTCGTGTTCTGGTACTTGCCCGACAGTTCGAGCGCCTTGTCGTAGGCGCGCTGGGCTGCCGCCTTATCGCCGCCCTGGGCCATCGCGATCTTGTCGCGCAGCGCGACCAGCTCACCCGACTTTTCGACGGCGCCGTCGACCGTGTGCTCGACCATGCCGAAAATTTGCATGCCGATCCGGCTCGGTAAATACGGCCCGCAGGCGACCGACCAGGACCGCCAGCACCTTTTGAACGCGGTGCGCAACATCGGCTCTGATGCTGCCGGCATCATCCCCAACACGATGGACATCGAATTCGTCGAAAGCGCCAAAGGCGCGTCGTCGGCGAGCGTGTTCGAGGGGCTCGCTGATTACCTCGATAAGCAGGTCTCAAAGCTGGTTTTAGGCCAGACGATGACGTCTGATCACGGCGGCGGCGGTGGCGGATTGGCCCAGGCCAAGGTTCACGAAAACGTGCGCCTCGATATCAAGGTCGATGACGCACGCAAGCTCGAAATGACGATCAACCGCGACCTGATCCGCGCGTTCGTCGATTTGAACTGGGGCCCGCAAAAGCGCTACCCGTGGGTGCGTTTCCCTGTCCAGTTGCCGGAAGATACCAAGACGCTTGCCGCCAACGTCGCAGCTGTCGTTCCGCTCGGCGTCAAGATCGCAGCCCAGGAAGTGCGCGAGCGGCTTGGATTTCGCGAACCGGACGACGACGAAGAAATCCTGCAGACGCCGTCAGGTGGTTCGATCGACGCCGACCCTGAGACGGGCGCGGTCGAGGTCAAGGTCGCTGACGATACGCCTGCCGAAAAGACCGCCAAAAAGGCTGCAAACCGCAGCCGCAAGAAAGCTCCGGCGCTCGCCATAAACCGGCGCGGCAAGTCCAAGACTGCGAAGTCAAAAAAGAAGGACATCTGCGGTCATTGCGGCGTCGCCCACAACACGACCGAACAGGACGATCTGGATCAGGTCTCGGCGGGTGCGCTTGGTGACTGGCAGCGCGTTGCCGATCCCATCGTCGCGCCGATCCGCGCCCTGGTGAATAGCGCTGGCAGCTACGACGAGCTGCTTGCCGGCCTGCCGAAAGTTCTGAACCAGATGGACATGGGGCGGATGGTCGAAAGCCTCGCCGCCAGCATGGCCATCGCGCGCGGGCTTGGGGCAGCCAAGCCATGAGCAGTCGCGAGAAACGTCGGCAGCTGATCAAATTGCGTGACCGGCTCGGCTGTTTGGAAACGGCAAACAAGAGCCAATTCTATTGGGTCAACGGCATCATCCGCGAACGCTGGTTGCACCCTACGCGAGGATGGCGAGACCGGCGTTTTGAGCGATTTCCGTTGGCGCTGAGCGATGGCGAACTTGTCGGCTGCATCCCTACTCTCGATGCCGTGAATGAACTGCTATCAAAGGGGAGGGTTTGATGTTTATACGCTTCGTTCTGGTCGCTGTGTTGCTCGCATTCGGAGCTTCCGGTGCCCATGCAAAGCCACGTCATCACCAGCACGTTCACGCCGTCCATACGCACACGATCCACACCGGCCTCGGCCCGCGCCCTGGCCGCTGGTGCGGCTGGTGGATGCGCCAGCAGCTCGGCGGCGGACCGGCGTATAACCTCGCCTGGGCCTGGAGCCGCTGGGGCTTGCCATCCTCACCCCAGGTCGGCGCCGTCGTCGTCTGGCCCCACCACGTCGGTTTGATCACCGGCGAGACAGCCAAGGGTAAATGGCTCGTCACGTCCGGCAACGATGGCGGCCGAGTGCGGGAACGGGTCCGCTCGCTGCGGGGCGCCGTCATCCGCCGGGGGGGGGCGGCATGAGCCCAAGCGCCCCTGCGATGCGCCTGACCGGCGAATTCATGCGTTCGGTCCAAGAAGAAATGGACGTGGCCCCGTTGCTGGTCACGGACGTTTTGCACGCGGCCAGTAGCACCATCGTTGGTGCCGTTATGGAGATTGAAAACCTCGAAGAACGCGCCGCGATCCGTGCCCATATTTTTGCTAAGATATCTCGTCTGACGACGCAGGGGTAGGGAGTGACAGACCGCATCCGCTATAGCCGCAACGCCGCGCCCGAGGTGCTGGATTATTTCCGGCACAAGTCGATGGTGCCGTCGTTCGATTGGCGCGACGTCTGGCCCCAGGAGCATGCGCACGCGTTTACCATCGCCAAGGCGACGCAAATCGAGGTGCTGGATACGATCCGCGCAGCTATCGACAAGGCGATAGAGCGGGGCATTCCGTTCGAACAGTTCCGCAAGGAACTGACGCCACAGCTGCAGTCTCTTGGATGGTGGGGAAAGCAGCTCGTTGTCGACCCGTTGACAGGCGAAACCGTCGAAGCCCAGCTCGGATCGCCACGCCGTCTCAAGGTCATTTACGACGCCAATATCCGCACTGCCAATGCCGCTGGTCTATGGCAGCGCGTCTGGCGCACCCGCGATACGTTGCCGTTCCTGGTCTACATCCGCACGGTTTCCAAAGAGCCGCGGGAACTGCATCTGGACTGGGCCGAAGCCCCCGTCGTTTTGCTCGTCGAAGACCCGTGGTGGGAGACGCATTTTCCACCCAACGGCTGGCAGTGCAAATGCTCGGTGTTGCAGATCGACGAGGAGGCCGCGCGCGCCTACGGCTGGACGCCAGAAACTAAGGCGCCGCCGCTCGATGAACAGCCGTGGCTAAATGCCCGCACGGGCGAGACGATGATGGTCCCTGCTGGTATCGATCCAGGCTGGGCCAACAACCCTGGATTTACCCGCCAGAGGCTGCTCGAAGAGTACCTCGCGGGCCGCATGACGGACGCCGATCCAACCCTTAAATCAGTCATTGAAAAGGACCTGACCAGCAACTGGCTTTTCAAGAAGATGACGCAGGGCGAATTCTACAAATTCGGCGAGGCGATGGGCTCGCAGTTTGCCAGCCCGATCGGCGTTGTCAGTGAGGCCATCCAGAAGGCTGCTGGCGCTAAAAACGGCGTCGTCTGGCTGACGCCCGACAAGGCGTTTTCGATCGGCAAAGGCGAACTGTCGATCGAGGAATGGCGCAAGGCGACAACAACGCTCGATCAGGGCGCCGTCGTGCGCGCTCCAAGTTCCGGCGACAAGGCAAATCCGGGTCGGTTCGGGTCGTTGTTCCCGCAGGCCAAGCCCGACTATTTCGAGGTCTACAAGAAGGTCTCCGGCCAATATTACAAGGTCTCGATCACGATGCGGGATCGCACGTTGGAAACCGAGATCATAAAGGGCGGCGCTCGCCTCACAATCGAGGCCTTCGCGCCCGTCAAAAACAAGGTCGCGGAACTAGAAATTGCTGCCGCACGCGCGGCCGGGTTGTTGATCAAAGAGGAGGGGCGGTGACAAGCAACACTGCCTCCCTTTTTAGGCCCGTTTTGAGAGGCGTTTTTAGCCTAATTTTAGGGTCGTTTTCAGCGCTGTTGCTGCTCTTCCTTGTGCCACCTGTGATCGCCGCTCAAAGCGAGCCGTTGATGACGCCAGGCGTCCGTCAGGATACCCTGTCGCAAACCGTATGCGTGAGCGGCTACACGCATCGCATGAGGGCGGCGTCGGCGTGGCTCAGGCACCTCAAGTTGTATCTGTTGCATGAGCGCGGCGAGACGGTTGCCGATGCCCATCGCTACCAGCTTGACCATGCGATGCCGCTCATCCTCGGCGGCTCGTCAATCGAACCCGGAAATTACCGTTTGCAACCTATAGGAGAAGCTATGGCCAAGGACCGCGTCGAGCGGCATCTCGGCTGCCTAGTCTGCTCGGGCCAAGTGTCTCTGGAGCAAGCCAGAGAGGCTATAGCCAACGACTGGCGCGCCGCTGGCGAGGCATATTCGACGGTGCGCTGTCGACGCCAATGACGTCGATGATTTTTACGAGTTTGTTATAGGTTCGGCGACGGCCGCGTGCTCATTGCAATCGTGAGTGTCCCCAGCATTGGCGGCGTTTTCCGCCGGTAGCTCGAACTTATGCGCGACGTTGCCATTGTTATAAGTGCGGGACCGCTACTTCCCGTCTTTGCTGGAGATTTATAGCGATCTCTACCGCGCCTCGGCTGCCGAACCTATGCGCGAGGCAGTTTTTTCTGTCTGCCGCATAGGTTCGTTTAATCAGCCAACTGGCCCCGTGGTTGCTGCCGTTTCGCCCGTTTGGTCCCGTCCAATCCCGGATGATCCCGTGGCAGTATTTAATGACGGGTTACACCGGATACGCCAAGTTAGCGGCAGGCGATGGTCCACTGGCAATTCTGGCCGTTGGTGTCGCAGACGCACGTGGTGGTCTGGCAATCGACGGGCAGGGCGGGAGGTGCACCGCAGGAATTGGTGGTTTGAACACGGACCAGAGAAGATTGGGGCAGCGCCGGCTTCGACCGCAGGATCAGCGCCGTTTCGGCGCTGGCAGACGCGGTGCTGGCGCTCAAGATGGCTAGCGCGATCAGTATCCGCATGGCGTTCCCTCTGGGTTCAGTTTCGGCTGGCCGGCTCGAACGGAGACGTCCGGCGCCCTGCGGGTCATGATGGCGCGATTCACGCGGGCGGACATAACTATTTGTGGGAGAGGCTCAGCAACGGCAGAACTGACCGCACCGGCAACCCAACGGCGACGCAGCCGATTGCGCGTGGCCCTTGTGATAATGGTGATCCCTGCGGGAGTCGAACCCGCCTTACCAGATTGAAAATCTGGTGTCCTAACCGATAGACGAAGGGACCGGCAGAGCTGGTTGCTATAAGAAACTTTGGCGGCGGGTGCAAGGGCTGTCTCGGGTCGGTAATGTCACAGTTCGGGGGCGCTGCGGGTGCGGCCTTGCCGCCTGGTATGTCTGGGAGCCGCGCGTTTATCCCCACCGCTACCGATCCCCGAGTCGCGGCAGAGCCGCGCTCTGCGCGGACAGGGAGGGGAATTTAGGGCGCTTCCATCTGCTGCCCTTCCGGCACGTAGCTGGCCCTCACGCGCGTTGCTGTCCCTCACACTTGTGGCCGCCCCTCACATTGTGGCCGTCCCTCACACTTGTGGCCGCCCCTCACACTTGTGGCCGCCCCTCACACTTGTTGCCGCCCCTCACACTTGTTGCCACCCCTCACACTTGTTGCCGCCCCTCACCCTGACCCTCTCCCCGTACGGACGGGGAGAGGGGGAAGGGCGCCTCGTTTTTTCGCCGCCCTCAGGCGGGGAAAGGTGGGAGCACCGTGTTGCTTCAGCCCTGTTTCCTTGGGTCGGCGGCATCTTCGATCATCAGTTCGATTTTCTCTCGGCCCTGCCAGGTGTCGCGCTTGACGGTGCCGGCGACGTGGATCGGCATGGCGTTGACGCTGCCCAAGAGGAGATCGCCGAGCGGCTGGCCGACGGCGCGAAAGGCGACGCCCTCGATCCGGCCGCCGTCGCCCGCCTCCAGCGTCACCCGCACGTGGGCTTCGGCCACGATCTTTGCAAATTTGACGCGGTGGGCGGGGAAGGCAAACCGGGGCTGAGGATTGCCTTGACCATAGGGGCCGGCGCGGTCGAGCAGGTTCATCAGGTCGTCGTTGATGCTGGCGGGAGTCAGCGCGCCGTCGATCTCGAGGCCAGCATTGATGCGGGCGCGGGCGGTTGCGTCCTTGAGGCGGGCCGAAAGGGCTTCGTGAAGGGCTGCTGCCTTGACGCGCTCGACGGTAAGGCCGGCTGCCATGGCGTGACCGCCGCCCTTGATCAGTTGGCCGGCCGCGAACGCGGCGCGGACCGCCGCACCGATATCGACGCCGGCGACCGAGCGCAGCGAGCCGGTGCCTGTCGTGCGGGCGCTGTCTGCCGCGTTGGGCTCCCAGGCGATCACGCACGCCGGGCGCTTGAAGCGGTCGACGAGCCGCGACGCCATCAGGCCGACGAGGCCCTTATGCCAGGCCTCCGAGCCGACCAGGATCAGCGGCATATCCGGGTTGGCCTCGACCTGGGTCTCAGCCATGGCGGTCGCCTCTTCCAGCATCTGGGTTTCGAGTTCCTTGCGCTGCTTGTTCAGCTTGTCGAGAATGACCGCGATGCGGCCAGCTTCGAGCGGGTCGTGGGTCGCCAACAGCTTGGAGCCAAGGGCTGCATCGCCAATGCGCCCGCCTGCGTTGATGCGCGGCCCCAGGATGAAACCCAGGTGATAGGGGTTGGGCGCACTGTCGAGGCCGGCCGCATCGAACAGCGCGCGCAGGCCAGCGTTTTCGCGGCGGCGCATGACCTGCAGCCCCTTGGTGACGAAGGCGCGGTTGACGCCCTGCAACGGCACCACGTCGCAGACGGTCGCGAGCGCCACGATATCGAGATTGGACAACAGGTTCGGCTCGGGGTGATCCTTGTAATAGCCCCGGCGGCGCAATTCGCGCTGGGTGGCGACGAGCACGAGGAACACGACGCCTGCCGCGCACAAGTGGCCCTGGCCCGAGACATCGTCCTGGCGGTTGGGGTTGACGACGGCATACACGTCGGGGAGCTGCACGTCGGCCTGATGGTGGTCGATGACCAGTACGTCGGCCTTGCCCTTGGCGGCAGCCAGCGGCTCGAAACTGGTCGTGCCGCAATCGACCGTCACGATGAGGCGCGCGCCCTCTTTGATGAGGGTCTCGATTGCCGTGACGTTGGGTCCGTAGCCCTCGAACAGGCGGTCGGGGATGTAGATGCGGGCGGGAACGCCGTGGTGGCCGAGGAAGCGATGGAGCAGGGCGGAAGAGGACGCGCCGTCGACGTCGTAGTCACCGAAAATCGCGATGTTGGTCTTGGCTGAGATCGCATCGGCGAGGCGGGCGGCGGCTTTGTCCATGTCGCGCAAGGAGGCCGGATCAGGCATTAGCGCCTTGATGGTGGGGTCGAGGATCGTCGATACTTCCTCCAGGCGCACGCCGCGCGCCGCCAACACGCGGCCCAGCAGATCGGGCAGGCCGTACTGCTGGCTGATGGCGCCGGCAAGCTTGTGGGCCTGTGGGGGGAGGCGTTCGCGCCAGGCGAAACCGCGGGCGGACTGCGCGACGCCCAAGAACAGCGAGGGATCGGCAGGCGACTCGGTGGCGCGCGGCGGGGTCTTGAATTTGGGCACGGCGGCCATCGGCATCCTCGCTGGCGGTGATTCGGATGGAGCCAGCATAGCAGCGGCGGTTGTGGCGGGCATAAGACCCGGCCGCTCAGGTGTGGACAAGTTGCAGCTGCCAGCACAGGGCGGGCTTTTACCAGATTGCACCCAAAGGGAGCGGACGCGGGACATTGCCGGGAACGCGTGAAGCAGACAGGAGCAGGCAGCGAGCAGGTGGAGAGCAAGTGCTAAAACCTGCTCTGCTTCCAGATATTTTCTGCGCAAAGTTATCCCCGCTTGCGCCAACTGTGAGACGATTGGTTCATCGCTTCCCATGAGGGTCTGGCTGACGAGCTGGGTTAGTCGGGGGAAGCGGGTTTTGCGTAGAGATGCGGGTACCCCTCAGCTGGCCCGGATCGCACATGCAGTGGCTTGCCACAACGCCGGTTCAGGATCGGCC
>JANXVY010000087.1 GCA_025351425.1 Hyphomicrobium sp. | reverse complement strand
GCGCCGCTTGAAGGAAGGGGGGCTGTCGTGGTGGCCTCACGCGCCCTCGATGCTTGACTTGCTCCGCAGGGACGCGCCGCGGCGGGTTCAGACCTCGACTTCGTTTTCCTCGGCGAAGCGGGCAAGCGCTGGACGCAGTTCGCAGTCGGGGTTCTTGAGGCGCTCGGCCAGGAATTTTTCCATCTTCTTGGCGTCGAGCGACAAGATCATCGTCTTGACCGGACCGATGGACGCCGGGGCCATCGAGATCGAGCGGAACCCTAAGCCGATCAGCGCCATAGCCTCCAGGGGCCGGCCCGCCATTTCGCCGCACAGCGTGACGGGCACCTTGTACTTCTTGCCGGCCTTGACGAGCTCCTTCAGCGCCCGCAGAGGGGCAATCGAGAGGCTGTCGTAGCGGCTTGCAACCTGAGCGTTGGTGCGGTCTGCGGCGAACAGGAACTGCAGCAGGTCGTTGCTGCCGACCGAGATGAAGTCGACCTTCGGCATCAGCGCGTCCAGCTGGAAGAGCAGGGCTGGGACCTCGAGCATCGCGCCGACTTTCACGCGCGTGGGGGCCTCGAACCCGCGCTTCTTCATTAACTCGTGTTCCTTGTCGATCAACGCGCGGATCGCCGTCATTTCGGCTGCTTGCGACACCATCGGGATCATGATCGAGAGTTCGCGGCCGGCAGACGCGCGCAGGAACGCGCGGACCTGGGTCCTGAACAACGCGGGACGGTCGAGCGACATGCGAATGGCGCGCCAGCCGATGGCGGGGTTTTCCTCCTTGGCCTGGCGCAGGTAGGGAAGCACTTTGTCGCCGCCGATATCGAGGGCGCGGAAGACCACGGGCTTGTCGCCGGCTTCGGCTACGACGGCGCGATAGGTCTGGAGCTGGCGCTCAAGGCGCGGCAGCGTCTGGGACAGCATGAACTGCAGCTCGGTGCGGAACAGACCGATGCCGTCCGCGCCCGATTCGGCCAGATGCGGCATGTCGACCAGGAGGCCCGCGTTCATGAACAGGGCGATGCGCTCGCCGTCGCGGGTGACGGCCTGCACGTCGCGCAGCGCTTCATATTGCTTTTGGCGCTTGGCGCGGAAACGCACCTTGTCGGAGTAGGCGGCGACCATTTCGGGGCTGGGGCGCAGGTGGACCTCGCCGCCGACCGCATCGACGATGATCGCGTCGCCCGCGTTGACGCGGTCGACGACGCCGAGCGCCTGGCCGACAGCTGCAATGCCTAAGGCCTTCGCGACGATGGCGACGTGGCTCTGGCTGCTGCCATCCTCGACGACGAGGCCCCGGAGCTTGCTGCGGTCGTAGTCGAGCAGTTCAGCGGTGCCGAGCGTGCGGGCGACCAGGATGGCGTCGGGCGGCAGGTTCGCCGGATCGACGATGCCGGAGCGGCCGGCCAGAATGCGCATCAGACGGTCGGACAGGTCGTCCATGTCGCGCTGGCGTTCGCGCCAGATGGGGTCGCTTTGGCGATGCATGCGGGCGCGGGTGCCGTTCTGGACGCGCTCGACGGCGGCTTCGGCGGTCAGGCCGCCTTCGACGGCCTCGCGCAGGCGACGGTGCCAGCCCTTGTCGTTGGCGAACATGCGGTAGGCTTCGAGCACGTCGCGGTGCTCGCCGGCTGCAGCCAGGTGCTCGTGGTCGAGCATGTCATCCAGGGATGCGCGCAGCTCGGACATCGCCGTATCGATGCGGGCCAGCTCGGCGGCGGGATCGTCCGACATCAGCTGCGTGACGACGATGCGGGGCTCATGGAGCACGACGCGGCCGAGCGCGATGCCCTCGGATATGCCTTCGCCCTCGATGACCGCCGACAGGGATTTCGAGACTTCCAGAGCGGTGCCGGCGCCGGCGACCGCGCCCGAGACGAGTTGCTCGGCGACGACCATCGCGGTCGTCTGCATCACTTCGACGTCGTCGTCGGAATATTCCTTCACCGTGCGGTTCTGGATCACCAGCACGCCCAGGACCTGGCCCGAACGCTGAACGGGCACGGCGAGCAGGGAATGGAAGATCTCCTCGCCGGTCTCGGGACGGTAGGAGAACGAGGGGTGGCTCGACGCCTCGCTCTCGTTGATGGTCACATTGAATTCGGCGCAGCGGCCGACCAGGCCTTCGCCGCGCTTCATGCGCGTGTTGTGGACGGCCTCCTGCTTCAGGCCTTCGGTCGCGAACAGTTCGAGCGAGCCGTCCTGCCGCTTCAGATAGATGGAGCAAACCTCGGCGACCATGACGCCGGCAATCAGGCGTACGATCTTGTTCAACCGCAACTGGCCATCGCCGGATTCGGCCATGATCTCGCGCAGGCGCCGCATGATGACACGCAACGCCGGCTCAGAGGGCAGATACGAAGTGTCGTCGCCGCGCCTGCTCTGCATGGCCTGCCGTTCAAATCAATCCTTGCGCGAAGACGTGAGCACCCCCGCGTTCTCTGCTGCCGACGTTCCAGGGTTCGTGCACCGGCGTCAAGCGCCTTGATCTTCCTGCACTCTTGCAGTGCAGCGCATGCCTGTTTCACCGGCATGATGGCCCGAGACGAACGGCCGCCAAAACAGGCTTGGCTAACTATGACCGGCGATCTGGCCAAGTTGCAAGGCAGCCGAGGCCAGGATCAAAATGATTGCCAGCCAATTCACCCTGCGATGGAACGCGCCATCACCACGGTTACTGAAGCGGCCCCAAATGGCAGCTAGAACGACAGCAGCGATAAAACAGAACCCGATCAATCCGACGATGCGCCCGGCATTATAAGCCGGTTCAACGCCCCGCGTCAGGAGAACAAACGGGACGATATTAAGCGGAATCGCTAGCAATCCGATCAACACAGTCGTTGCCCAGCGCATCGTCACGTCTCCCAACCGATCAGGCAGCGTCCAGCCCATACAGCGTATGGAGCGTACGCACCGCAAGTTCAGCGTACGCGGCGTCGATCAGGACCGAAATCTTGATCTCGGACGTCGAAATGGCCAGGATGTTGATGCCCTTTTCCGACAACGCCTTGAACATCTGGGCTGCGACGCCGGCGTGCGAGCGCATGCCGATGCCGATCACCGATATCTTGACCACGTCGGCGCTGGCCTTGACGTCGAAATAACCGATGTCGGACTTCGCCGCCTTGAGGACTTCGAGCGTCCGCGGCAATTCAGCCGCCTGGACCGTGAACGTCATGTCCGTGCTCTTGCCGTCGGGGGCGACGTTCTGCACGATCATATCGACGTTGATGCTGGCATCGGCCAACGGCCCGAAGATGCGGGCGGCCACGCCCGGCTTGTCCTCGACCTTCAGGATCGTAACCTTGGCCTCGTCCTTGGCGTAGGCAATGCCGCTCACAACCTGCTGTTCCACAATCTGATCCTCGTCGCAAACCATCGTTCCGATATTTTCGAGCTCACCGATCCGAACCGGCTCCATGCCCTCGGGCGAGACAAAGCTCGAGAGCACCCGCACCCGCATGCGATATACCATCGCCAGTTCGACCGAGCGCGTTTGCAGCACTTTCGAACCCAGCGACGCCATCTCCAGCATCTCCTCATAGGAAACCTTGGGCAGCCGCTTCGCCTTGGAGACGATGCGCGGATCGGTCGTGTAGACGCCGTCGACGTCGGTATAGATGTCGCATACGTCGGCATGAAGGGCGACCGCCAAGGCGACCGCGCTCGTGTCCGAACCGCCGCGGCCGAGCGTGGAAATGCGTCCGCTGTCAGGTTCGATGCCCTGGAAGCCTGTGACGACGGCGATTTCGCCGCCATGAATGCGGGCCGCCAGATCGTCGGCCTTCACATCCAGAATACGGGCCGAGCCATGTGCGCCGCTGGTGATGATGGGGATCTGCCAGCCCTGCCACGACCGCGCCTGCAAGCCCATCGACTGCAGGACGATGGCGAGCAAGCCCGCCGTCACCTGTTCGCCGGTTGCAACTACCGCGTCGTATTCGCGGGCATCGTGAAGCAGCGAGGCCTCGCGCACCCAGGAAACAAGCTGGTTCGTCGCGCCCGACATGGCGGAAACGACCACGGCCACCTTGTTGCCGGCCTCGACCTCGCGCTTCACGTGGAGCGCCACATTGCGGATGCGTTCCACGTTGGCGACCGAAGTGCCGCCGAATTTCATGACGACAACCGCCATTGCTTATCCCGTCCCGTGTTGAAGTGCGGCGGATCAATACGAGGCAGTGGGCCGATAGGCAATAGGGTGTAGGGACCTGAGAGTGGGGCCGGGGCCGAGCGGGTGTTCACCAATCTCATGGCGTTAACGGTCCGAACGGGCGCGGGGCTTGAGGCCGGGTTCAGTCCCGGGGGAGGGAGAGGGCAAACGAAAAAGGGCGGGAAGGTGGGGAGCAGGAACGGACCAGGAAAGGAGCCGGTGGCGAAAAGGTGCAGAAACCTGCTCTCCTTCCAGACATTTTCTGCGCGAAGTTATCCCCGCTTGCGCCAACTGTGAGACGATCGGTTCATCGCTTCCCATGAGGGTCTGGCTGACGAGCTGGGTTAGTCGGGGGAAGCGGGTTTTGCGTAGAGATGCGGGTACCCCTCAGCTGGCCCGGATCGCACATGCAGTGGCTTGCCACAACGCCGGTTCAGGATCGGCC
>JANXVY010000078.1 GCA_025351425.1 Hyphomicrobium sp. | reverse complement strand
AGGAAGGCAAGAGCACGAAGCATCGACGCGATGGCCGACGCCATCCGTGAGAGCCTGCCGCGTTTCCTGCCCGATGAGTGCCGGAACTACTTCACCAACTCAGGCTACGCTTCCATTTGAGGTGAACGCGCTCTAGAGCATCAGTTTTCGCTGACGCGAATTGGGCACCCGCCCAAACCTGTCCGGGGAGACCCCGGCCCCCCTCTTTTTTGGGACAAAATGGGGTCCGGGAGCAGAACTCCGGGACCCCATGACGCTTGCTTATTCCTGGCCTGGTTCGCGGTCCGTCGGCGCTGCGACGGGCGGCGAATCTTCGGCCACCGCCGCATCGCGACGGGGACGGCGAACAGGCCGGCGCAGAAACTCCGGTTGCTCGTGCTCGCTGACAACGGCTGCCGGCGCGCGTTCGCGACGGGGCGCGCGGGGCGCACGCAGCACCGGCTCGATGCCGGCCGTGTTTGGTTGCTCGGCGCCGACCGGAATGATCGGAATGACGGGCTGCGCCATGTCGCGCGGGGGAAGCTCTGCACGCGGTTCTGGGCGAGGCTCGGGGCGCTGCTGGCCGGGCTCGCGCATGACGCGCTCGGGACGGTCAGAGCGCTCGGGGCGATCCATGAAGCCTTGTTCGCGGGGCTGGCGATCGGCGAAGGGCTGCCGTTCGCCCTGAACCCGATCGTGCTGGGGGCGGTCGGGACGGGGACCACGGTCGTTGAACTGACGCTCTTGACCACGTTCGCCACCACGTTCGCCACCACGTTCGCCGCCGCGTTCGCCGCCGCGTTCGCCAGTGTTGAAACGCTCGCCGCCGCCTTGATAGCGCTCGCGCGGCTCGAAGCGGTCGCGCGGCTGATTGCGTCGCTGCTGATCGTTGAAGCGGGGCTGACGATCATCGAAGCGGGCGTTATCGCGCTGCTGGTTGTCGCGCGGACCGTCCTGACGGTTGTCCTGACGGTTGTCTTGACGGTTGTCTTGACGGTTGTCGCGGCCGGCATCGAAGCTGCGCGGCGGCTGTTCGGGCTGGCGCTGAGCGCCTTCCATGGGCGGCAACGGCTCCATGTTGCGGCCGTAGGATTCGCCTTCGAACTCGGCCTCGTCACCCTCGGCCGTATCGCCCGGAGCGCGCGCGCGCTGGACGCCGGACGCCTCGTCGCTGGCCTGAACCTGCGTCTCGCGGTAGGCGAGGATGATGCGATTATAGTGCTCGGCGTGCTGGAGATAGTTCTCGGCCAGAACGGGGTCACCCGAGGAGGTCGCATCGCGCGCCAGCGAAAGGTACTTCGCCGCGATCCCATCGGCCGTGCCCGACACCTTGCCGTCAGGCCCATTGCTCTGGTACGTGCGCGAAAGGGGGTTCTGGCCTTTGCGGTTGCTATTGTTGTTGTTGTTGCCGCTGTTACCGCCGTGGCTTTGACCGCCCCGGCTGCGACCCCGGCGATGTTGTTGACCTTGCCTCATGATCTCCCGATCTCGCTGTTGGTTCGTGACAATTTCAGAATAATTTCAGAATAATTTCAGCGCTGTCCGGTGTTCCCCGCGGCGCGCCCAGCGCCTTCAACCGGCCGGGTTGACGCCAAGCGACTGTTCCGTTTTCCGGCGGTTTCCGCTTCCGAAAGGTTGAAGGCACCAAATGCCGTGTCCTCGGTGGCCGTGTCCTCGGTGGCCGTTTCCTGGGTGGCCGTATCTTGGGTGGCCGTATCTTCGGTGGCCGTATCTTCGGTGGAAGAGCCGATCTTCAATCGAACCCGCGCACGTTTCGCGATCCGGTGCGACCGGCACGTTCCGCCTACGATTTCAATCGTCCACTGGTTGCCCGCACTGGTTGCCCGTCAGTTTGCGCCGTGCACGACGAAGCAGTTAGACCAAACCTTGGCTCGCCGCACATTCTCTCCGACGCGATTAAAGGGCCATGAGAGCTGCGGCGGGATCACCCAAACGGGCGGAGCCAAACGCGCTGCTCAAATCATGGATTTTCTTGATACTACCGCGAATTCAGGGGGTTTCCAAGTTTTTTTGTTGGAGGTTGGCGGGGTGTGTCTTGATTGCAATACACCGGATGCGGCCGTTCAAATCCGCGGTTTGAACAACATCGTGCCCGGCGTGGATCAAGCCCAATTTTTCCGCAATTTCAATAACTTCCGCGCTCTGACCTGCGCCGAGCTCCAGCACGAGCCAGGCGGGACTTATGGATACAGTCTGGTGTTGCGCCAGCTTGCCGAGGATGATGCGGTAATAATCGAGCCCGTCGCGCCCGCCATCCAATGCGAGACGGGGATCGAAACGGGCGACCTCGGGATCGAGGGCTTCGATGTCAGCGGCTGGAATATAGGGCGGGTTGGAGACGATCAGGTCGAAGCCGGAAAAGCTCGCGGCGGCGAGATCGTACCGGCCGAAGCGGCAGCGTGCCGAAAGCCCCAGCGCACCGGCGTTGAGCCGGGCGCAGGCGAGCGCGCCGCCGCTCACGTCGATTCCAAGGCCGGTTGCCTCAGGTAATTCCGCCAGCAACGTCAACAGGATGGCGCCGGAGCCCGTGCCAAGGTCGAGGAGCTGGATGGGACGGTTCAGCCAACCCTCGGTGCGGCAGATCGCCAGGGCCGCCTCGATCAAGGTTTCCGTATCCGGACGGGGGTCGAGCACAGCAGGCGTCACGACAAACGGGCGGCCGTAGAATTCGCGGGCGCCGAGGATGCGGGAGATGGGCTCGCGGGCGAGCCTGCGGGCTAAAAAGGCTTCGAACTGTGCGGTTTCGGCGTGGGTGAGCGCGCGGCCAGGGTCGCGGATCAGGTCGGCGGCGGAGGCAACGAGTGCAGCGGCAAGGAGGCGGCGGGCATCGCCTGGGGCATTATCGACGCCGGCTGCGGACAGTGCGCGGGTGGCGTGGCGCTGCGCCTCGACGACGGATGCGCAGGATAACGGGGTTGACTGGGTCCCGGCCTGCGCCGGAATGACGTTATTAATTGCGGGAGCGGGTTGCCGGTGTGGGTCCGGCGTGACGCCGGGATGACTTGGAACACCGTCAGGCTTTTCGGCGGGATCAGAGGCCATCGACGGTGGCCATTTCGGCCATGAGGGTGGCCTGGTGGTCGGTGATGAGGGCGTCGATCAACTCATCGAGCGCGTCGCCCGACATGACCGCGTCGAGCTTGTGGAGCGTCAGGTTGATACGATGGTCGGACACGCGGCCTTGGGGAAAGTTGTAGGTGCGGATACGCTGCGAGCGGTCGCCGGAGCCAACCTGCTCCTTGCGGGCGAGGCTGCGCTCGTCGTCCAGCTTCTGACGCTGGGCCTCAAAGATGCGCGAGCGCAGCACCTTCATGGCGATCTCGCGGTTGCGGTGCTGCGATTTCTCGGCGGAGACAACCATGATGCCCGTCGGGAGGTGGAGCATGCGGACGGCGCTGTCGGTCTTGTTGACGTGCTGGCCGCCGGCGCCGCTCGCGCGCATGGTGTCGATGCGGACGTCCTCGGGGCGGATGTCGATCTCGACGTCCTCGGCTTCGGGGAGCACGGCCACCGTTGCGGCGGAGGTGTGGATGCGGCCTTGGGTTTCGGTTGCCGGCACGCGCTGGACGCGGTGGACGCCGGATTCGTATTTCAAACGAGCGAACACGCCTGCGCCCGTGACAGAGGCGATGATTTCCTTGTAGCCGCCGAGGTCGTTTTCCGAAATCGAGATGATCTCGGTCTGCCATTTATGCAGGTCGGCATAGCGCTGGTACATGCGGAAAAGGTCGGCGGCGAAGAGGGCGGCTTCGTCTCCGCCGGTGCCGGCGCGGATTTCCAGGATGGCGCTTTTGTTGTCGGCTGCATCCTTGGGCAGCAGCTCGATCTGGAGCTTGCCCTCGAGCTCCGCGAGGCGGGCTTTCAAACCGGCGAGTTCGACGCGGGCCATCTCCGCCATCTCGCGGTCAGTCGCGGGGTCTTGCGCGAGCGCCGACAGGTCGGCTGATTCCCGGGCGGCGGCGTTGTAAGCGTTGATGGCCGCCACCACAGGGGAGAGCTCGGAGAATTCCTTGGTCAACTTGGTGCGGGCCGACTGGGCCACGCCCGCGTTCAACTCGGACTGGATGGTTTCCCAGCGCTCGACGAGCCGGTCGAGCTTTTCGCGTGGCAGTGACATGGACGTTTACCGGCCCCATTTATGGAGTGAAGGCGCCGGTTATAAACTTATCGCGGCTTGGTGCGCAATTTATCGCCGCGGCGGGAGCGTGGGTCGGCGACGTTGATCCACGGCATACCCTCGAAACGGGACGACATGCGGACCAGAACCATATCTTCCGTGTCGCGCGCCAACTGGGCGACTGGGGTGGGCAGCTTACCGACGGCAGCCTCGCGCACGCCCTGCTGGCTGCCAAAGCCCAGCGCCGCCAGGAGAGACGCTACGATCGTTGCGCGCCAGACGACCGACCTGCCGGGCAGACGGCTAAACCAAGACCGCACGGGCTCGTCGGGCTCATCGAACGCGTCAGGCTCGGGCTGCTCCGGCAGCACAAGGGGAAGCGGGGCGGACCTCATACCGGCGGTCAGAAATTCTGACCGCCGGTATGAGGGTATTTGCTTTGCGCGCGGCCGCCCCACCAACCCCGCGCGCGAATACCAGCGGCCAAAATTTTTGACCGCTGGTATCACTTGTACCGTGGGCCGCTCAGGCGAGAGACGGCAGTGACCTTCGAGGCAGCGCAAAACGGGGGCTGGATCGATGTTGGCGAGGCTTGCGTAAGCGCAGACGATGCGGTTGGTCTCGGGCCAGGCCGGCAGATCCCGGGTTGCGCCGGTTTCGAGCGCGGCGATGACGTCGGGATCGGTGTTGAGGAGGGCCGCCGCCTGATGCAGCGAAATCTGGAGGTATTGGCGCAACTGGATGAAGACGTTGGCGATCTCGGCCGCCGCGACGGCCGGGCGCCCTGCACCCTCGTCTGCGTTGCGCGCCGCCTCCCGCCACGATCCCTGCGGGGCTGGAGGATTAGAGTTGGAACGGCTGACACCCCTCGCCCCGGACACAGCCCGGGCATTGTCAAACATCCTCATCCCGATACTCACTCAACTAACGACGCTAAACACCCACATAGTCGAACGGCACAACGCCTACTCAGCGGAGGCCGTCTACTGTCTGTCAATCGAACGATACTGCAGGGACCCCGTAATCCATTGATTTTCATGTTCGACTGCAATCATGGCGAGATTCTGGCCTCATAGGGCCTCACGCGCTGTGGCGCTCCGGCGTTATCGCATAGCGATGCTCCGCATCGACGGGGCGGCCAACCGTGGCCGGGTCGCTATCGCTCCCTAAGCGGCTGCGCCGCTTGAAGGAAGGGGGCGCTGTCTTAATGGCCTCACGCGCCCTCGATGATTGCCCTGCTCCGCAGGAACCCGCTCCGGCGTCTTTGCTCAGCGATACTCCGCATCGACGCATAGCGATGCTCCGCATCGACGGCGCGGCCAACCGTGGCCGGGTCGCTACCGCTCCCTAAGCGGCTGCGCCGCTTGATGGAAGGGGGGCGGGGTCAGGGCTGGGAGGCGGGCGGGGCGTCCTTGCGGGTGCGGGTATCGACGTAGGTTTTGAGGTCGGGGTCGAGGCTGGACCAGGTGATGGTGCGGCCGACGGTTGCGTAGATCCAGTGCATGATGCGGCTTTTGTGCTGGGCGAAATTCGTCAGCGGGGCCGGCTCGTGCTCGAGGTCGAACTTGGCGCGATAGCCGGTCTGGCCGCTGCGAACGCGGGTGGCGCCTTTCGACTGCGCCCAGACCACGAATTCCTCGAACAGGCGGAAGTAGAGGAACGTCTTTTCGCCCAAGGTGTAGTCGAGGCCGATGAACTTGTTGGTGGCGCAGCCGGCCTCGAAATAGCACAGCATGAAGGCTGTCATCGCGCCGGTGTCCTTGCGGCGGAGCACGACGAACGTGGTGGTGGGGACGGCGGCAAGGCTTGCGAAGAAGGCCGGCGTCAGGCGCTCGAAGCGGGTGGTGGCCTTGTCATATGTCTGCATGAACAGAGCCCAGATTTCGGCCTGGGTGGCGGCGTCGGGGGCTTGCACGATCTGGCATTCGAGATCGAGCGCTGCGCGGGAGAGCTTCAGCTTCTTCTTCAGCTGATAGCGGTGGTTGCCGGACAGGCCTTTGAGGTAGCCCTCGAAGGTCGCCGGGAGATCGTGGATCTCGGTGCCAGGGAAGCTTGGCGTTGCGAACAGGCGGGCGGATTTAACGATTGCCTCGAAATCGGCGCGGTCGGCATCCGTTACGTCTTTCCAGACGATCATGTCCATGCGGGCGGCCCTGGCGCGCGCTTCGACGGCCGGGACAAGCACGGGCAGGACTTCGGCGAGCGTCACACCGGGGATGAGGCCGATGGTGCCTTCCTCCGAACAGGGCGAGCCGACGAAGAACGTGCGCTGGTAGCGCAGCGGGGGAACCCAGCGGCCGATGAAGGCGACGATGGGCGCGATCTCGTCGGGGAGGACGATTTCGAGGGCCAGGTTCATCTGGAAAGCGGGCGCGATGGCGATGGGGGCGGCGTCACGCGTGACGAGGGCGTAGGCGAAGGTGAACTGGTCTTCGACGCCGGCACGCTCAAAGGCGCGATACCACCACAGGCCTTCGCAGGGCGGCGGGAAACAGCGCGCCCACAGGGCTTCCGGGAGGGCCTCGCAGGAGTTGACCCAGGTGACGGCAAGGCCGGGAGAGGCGGAGGCTGCAGACTGGGCCATAGTTCTTTCGGAGTTTGCTGTTCTCAGAGGTGGTGTTAGCGGCAGATTGAGACGGCGACCAGTGGGACCCTGCCCGCGCGCGCGTGAGCGAAGGTCAGGGGGCCGGCCCCCTGGACCCCGTAACCCAAGGTCTTGCAAGGATTTTTTTGGCACGGACGCCAGCGGCAGGGAAAAATCCGCACACCCGATGGACGGCGGCGCGCGGCTGGCCTACCCAGGGGCGGCAAGAATTTGGTTCAGAAAGAGCAGGCTATTACCCAATCCGACGAACTCAAGACGCAGGTGCAGACGGGCCGCAGCCATGGACGGGCGGCGGCGGCGTTCGTGCTGATCACGGTGCTGCTCGACGCGATCGCGATCGGCATGATGCTGCCCGCGCTGCCCAAGCTCGTCGAACATTTCGTGCCTGGCGACACCGCTAGGGCCGCGCAGATCTACGGGCTGTTCGGCATGGCGTGGGGGCTGATGCAGTTCATCGGCGCGCCGCTGCAGGGCGCGCTTTCGGACCGGTTCGGGCGGCGGCCGGTCATCCTGCTGTCGAACCTCGGCTTGGGCGTCGATTATATCATCATGGCACTCGCGCCGAGCCTGGGGGTGCTGCTTATCGGGCGCCTGCTCGCGGGGATGACGGCTGCAAGCTTTTCGACCGCATTCGCGTATGTGGCCGACGTCACCTCGTTTGAAAAGCGCGCGGCGGAGTTCGGCAAGATCGGAGCTGCATTCGGGCTCGGGTTCATCATCGGTCCGGCGGTCGGGGGCGTGCTCGCAGGGATCGATGCGCGGCTGCCGTTCTGGGTCGCGGCGGGCATGAGCCTCGTCAACTTCGCCTATGGCTATTTCGTGCTGCCGGAGAGCCTCGCGGTGGAGCAGCGAACGGCTTTCACCTGGCGGCGCGCGAATCCGTGGGGCGCGATGCGGCTGTTGCTGCGCAACCGGCGGCTGTTCGGGCTTGCCACCGTGTCGTTCCTCGACAGCCTGGCGCTGATCTCGCTGCCGGCGACGTTCGTGTTGTATGCGACCCACAAGTTCGGATGGACCGACCAGACCGTGGGCTGGGCGTTCGCGAGCACCGGCATCGGGCTCGCCATCGCGCACGCGCTGTTGACGGGGCCTGTCGTGCGCATGATCGGCGAGCGGGGAACGCTTGCAGGCGGGCTCGTGCTGGGCGTCGCCGGATTTACCCTGTACGGCGTGTCGTGGGACAGCTGGGTCGTGTGGGCGGCGATCCCGCTGATTGCGTTATGGGGGTTGGCCGAGAGCGCGATGCAGTCGCTGATGTCGGCCGAGGTGCCCGAGCATGAGCAAGGGCAGTTGCAAGGGGCGCTCGCGAGCCAGGTGGCGCTGGCCGAGACCGTCGGGCCGTTGCTGTTCACGCAGGTTTATGCTGCGGCGATCACGTGGGGCGCGGACTGGGCGCCGGCCGGGGCACCGTATCTGGTCGCTGCCCTGTTGCAGGTGATCGCGGCGGTGATCGCGCTGGTGGCGACGAGGCGGGGGTGAGGTGCACGTGAAGGGAAGGCCAGGGCACGCGTGCCCTGGACCCGCGGACTTAGGGCATTAGGCCGCCTTTTTCTTCAGGAGGTCGAGCTCGATCAGGGTTTCGGCGATCTGGACGGCGTTGAGGGCAGCGCCCTTCAGCAGGTTGTCGGAGACGCACCAGAGGGCCAAGCCGTTTTCGACGGTCGCATCTTCGCGGATGCGGCTGACGTAGGTCGAATACTCGCCAGCAGCTTCGATGGGCGTGATGTAGCCGCCGGGCTCGCGCTTATCGACGACCAGGACGCCGGGCGCATTGCGGAGGATTTCGCGGGCTTCGTCGGCCGAGATCGGGCGCTCGAACTCGATGTTCAACGATTCCGAGTGGCCAACGAACACGGGGACGCGCACGCAGGTCGCCGTGACCTTGATCTTGGGGTCGAGGATTTTCTTCGTCTCGACCAGCATCTTCCACTCTTCCTTCGTGTAGCCATCCTCCATGAAGACGTCGATCTGGGGGATGACGTTGAAGGCGATCTCCTTGGGGAACTTGGAAGACGAGACTTCCTGACCGGGCACGTACTTGCCCTTGGTCTGGTGCCAGAGTTCGTCCATCGCTTCCTTGCCGGCGCCGGAGACCGATTGATAGGTGGACACCACGACGCGCGTGATTTTGGCGGCGTCGTGGAGCGGCTTCAACACGACGACCATCTGGGCTGTGGAGCAATTCGGGTTGGCGATGATGCCCTTGCGCGTGAAGCCGCGCACGGCTTCGGCGTTCACTTCGGGGACCACGAGCGGCACGTCCATGTCGGTGCGCCAGTAGGACGAGTTGTCGATGACGACGCAGCCCTTGGCGGCGATCCTGGGCGCCCAGTCCTTGGCGACCGAGGAGCCGGCCGACATCAGGCAGATGTCGGCTTTGGAGAAATCGAACTGCTCGATATCCTGACAGCGCAAGGTCTTTTCGCCGAAGGAGACTTCGAGCCCTTGCGAGCGGCGCGAGGCGACGGCGAACACTTCATCAGCGGGGAATTTGCGCTCAATGAGCACGTTCATCATTTCACGGCCGACGTTGCCCGTCGCGCCGACAACCGCTACCCGATAACCCATCGCTGCTTTCCTTGTCACTTGTCATAGACCATCCGGGCGCTGCACGTAGCGCTGGATGCGGCCATTCGTGAATGTGATCCGTTGCCATACGCGCGAATGGGGGGAAGTTCAAGATCGATGCGGACAAGGGACGGGCGCACGACGGAACGGGCGCGGCAGAACCGTCATTGGACTGCCAAGGTTGGGCGGGATAGATCGTTGGCGATTGAGCAAGAGGGACGTCATGGCCGATACGCGCGAGCAACTGAGCCCGGTCACCGTGGGGCTGCACTGGATCATAGGGCTCACCATGATCGGGATGGCAATTTTCGGGCTCTGGATGGCCGACCTGCCCAAGGGCGATTTCAAAGGCCAGATGGTGGCGCTGCATAAGTCGATCGGTGTGCTGGTGCTGGTGTTCGCCAGTTGGCTGCTGTTGCGGCGGCTGCGGATCGGCATGCTGCTGCCGGTTGGCGCCTACGCCACGTGGGAGACGGTGCTGGCGAAGCTCGTCGGCCTGTTCCTGCTGCTGGCAACCCTCGTACTGCCGCTGACGGGGATCGCCATGACCATTGCGGCGGCGCGGCCGCTGAGCGTATTCGGCGTGCAGGTGCTGCCGCAGTTTCTGGCGGAGCGGGACCAGACCATCGGTAAACTGATGGGCGGATCGCACGAGCTCATCGGCAAGTTGCTGCTCGTCGTCGTTGCGCTGCACATCGCGGGCGCGCTCAAGCATCATGTGATGGACAAGGACGGCACACTGCGGCGCATGATGGGCGCGCGCGTGACGCCGACGCGCGTTGCATGAGGAGGGCGTCCTGAGGCCAAGCATGAAAACGATTGCAGGCGCGGTTTGTGCGCTCGCAGCGCTCGCACGGCTCGCGGAGGCTGGCGAGCCGTGGATGGACGAGGCGGCGATGACGGCTGCGTTCGCGGGGAAGACGCTGCAGGGAAACTATGCGAGCGGCAAGACGTTCAGCGAAATCTACAAGGCCGACGGCGCGATCGAGTATCACGAAAAGGGCGTCGAATTTCACGGCCACTGGTCGCTACAGGCGGGCACGTTCTGCACGATCTATCATGGCGATCCGAAAGGCGGATGCTACAGCGTGCGTCAGGTGAGTGAGAACTGCTACGAGTTCTATTTCGTCGCACGAACGGAAGCGGAAGCGGCGGCGGGCGACCCCAAACGGCCGTTGTGGACGGCGCGGGCGGCCGTGTCCGACCGGGACGCTACGTGCACCGACCGGCCGAGCGTGTGAGAGCAAGCACCAACCGGCGCAATTCCTTATCGTATGATTTTTGCGGGCTGCAGGTGGGTATCATTTTTGCCGCCGCGCGGCTGCGGCGCTCGGCGCGAACGGCTGCTGCGAGACAGATCCGGGTTCAGATGCCGCTTCAGATGCCGGGCGGCGATCGCCCGATCAGTTCGGCGTTTCGCTGAAGGTCGTGCCTAGCGCCGATGGCACCGGGAACGGCTTAGGCGTGAAAATGGACGGCAGCAGGCCCGCTTGGGAGGCCGGGAGCCTAGATGGTGGCGCAAGGACGGCCGGCTTGGTTTCGGCCGCTGGCTGAATCGCTGCTGGAGGCGCCAAACGAGCTGCACGGCCCGACGCAAACGCGCGCGGCACGGGGCGCGCGGGCGGAGTTGCGGCGCGCTCAGAACGATCGGGACGGTCTGGCCGCTCGGGTGGCCTTATGTCGACCATCGTCAAAGCCATGTCGACGCCGCTAACCACGGTGCCTTCGCGGTTCAGCAGCATGAACGTCAGATCGAACGCGACGGGAGCCTTAGGATCGATGACCAACTCGGTGCTGGGCACATCGACGACTGGCAGCATCCACAAGCCGGGACCGGTCTGGCGGCCCTTCGAAAAGGAGACGCCATCGGGGACGTGGGCAATCAGCACGTTGCCGCCGCGGCTATCAGCCGAGGACGAGGTGATGTCGAAGGGAAAAGCCGAGCGCGCGCCCGTTTGCATGTCGCGGGAGAGCGCCAGCCGCATGATGGGGCCGGAGGCTGCTGCGGGCTTAGCTGCCTCGGTTTCGACGGGGATAGTTGCGGTAGCGGATGGCTGGAGCCCGGCGACGGGGCCGGTGTTGGCAGCCGTCTGTTCCGCCTTGGGAAGCTGCGCGGAGAAGCGTTCGGTGAGCTTTGCGGCTTCGACGTGCGTGCGCGACTGGATCTGATCGGGGACGGCGGACTTCGCCAGGTTTGTCGCATGCAGCGGATCACAGAACTGACAGGCGAAATCGAGCCGCGGATTGGGAACGGGTTCGGATTTTGCGCCCTGCAACGGCTTTTTCGCTGGCAGGGGCGGAGACGGCGCCAGGGTGAGTTGGTACACGAGGCCAAGCGTGAGGCACGCAGCCGCGAGTGCCGCCCATGGGTGGTGAACCAACGTCTCGGGAACGCTAAACATACGCATCGTTACAACCGCCATAACAAGTGCAGCACCCCAGTGATATCCGTAAGTTTTGCGTCTAATTTACACAAGTGTTTTTCTTGGGGCCATGGTGTGGGACGACGGACGCGTCTTTTTATGGTTAGCGGATGGTTAACAGGTTGGGGAGGCGACGGGCGCGTCGCAAATGCGCGCAAACGTGAAGGGAAGGCCAGGGCGCGCGCGCCCTGGACCCGCGGACTTAAGATCCAAGCTTGAGGGGCCGCCCCTCTAACGGAGCGCGTCAAAGCGGAGCGACTTGCTGGGATTGGCTGGACAAGACCGTTGCCAACCCTAACCCTCTTTCCACCCCGAACCCCTCCCCGCTGCGCGGCGGAGCAGCGCTCCGCGCGGACGGGGAAGGGGAAGGGGAAGGGGAAAGGGAAGGGGAAGGGGAAAGTGGGGACCGGCCCCGACTTTCAGAGGCGAGGAGACGGGTCAGTCGTTCTAGAGCACATTCCGATCCTACGGACCCGGATTTTTGCTCTAGGTTTCTGATTTTGTCGCATTTTCTTCGACGAACCGGCATCCACTTCGTCGGAAAATGCTCTAGGTTTCTGATTTTGTCGCATTTTCTTCGACGAACCGGCATCCACTTCGTCGGAAAATGCTCTAGGCGATCAGCTTGGCGAGTTCGGCTTCGATCGCCTTGCCCATCTCGGTGGTGCCGACCTTGGTCATGTTCGGCTGCATGATGTCGCCCGTGCGCAAGCCCTTGGCCAGCGTTGCGGCGATGGCCGCATCGATCTGGTCGGCGAGCTTGGGATTGTTGAGCGAATAACGGGCCGCCATGCCTAAGCTCGCGATCGTTGCGATGGGGTTGGCGAGGCCCTTGCCGGCAATGTCGGGCGCGGAGCCATGAACGGGCTCGTAGAGCGACTTGCGCTTGCCGGTTTTTGCATCGGGCGCGCCGAGAGACGCCGACGGCAACATGCCGAGCGAGCCGGTCATCATGGCGGCTTCGTCCGACAAGATGTCGCCGAACAGGTTATCGGTGACGATGACGTCGAACTGCTTAGGGTTGCGGATCAGCTGCATGGCGCAATTGTCGGCCAGGATGTTGTGGAGCTCGACACCGGCGCCATGGGCCTTGTGGGCGGCGGCCGTCACGTCGCGCCACAGCACGCCGGTGCGCATTACGTTCCATTTGGCGGCCATGTGGACCTTCTTGCTGCGGACGCGGGCGAGATCGAAGGCCATGCGAGCGATGCGGTCGACCTCAAAGGTGGTGTAAACGGTGGTGTCGACGGCGCGCTGCTGGCCGTCTTCCAGCGTCACCATTTCCTTGGGGCTGCCGAAATAGGTGCCCCCCGTCAGCTCGCGCAAGATGAGGATATCGAGACCTTCGACGATTTCGCGCTTCAGCGAAGACGCGTCGGCAAGGGCTGGATAGCAGATCGCGGGACGCAGGTTGGCGAACAGATCGAGGTCCTTGCGCAGGCGCAGAAGGCCGGCTTCGGGGCGGATGTCGTAGGGTACGTTATCCCACTTGGGGCCGCCGACCG
The DNA here is from genome assembly GCA_025351425.1 of Hyphomicrobium sp. Classification (GTDB taxonomy): domain Bacteria; phylum Pseudomonadota; class Alphaproteobacteria; order Rhizobiales; family Hyphomicrobiaceae; genus JANXVY01. Next base: position 2,464 of record JANXVY010000078.1, on the reverse strand, counting down.
CGCCGAAGATTACAGCGTCGGCGTTGGAGGCCTTTGCCATCGCCGCGTCCGTGATCGGGACGCCGTGCTTGTCGATGGCTGCGCCGCCGACGACGTCCGACGTGGTCTCGAACTTGTCTTTGGCCGACTTGTTGAGCAGCGCGATGATGCGCTCCACTTCCGCCATGGTTTCGACGCCGATGCCGTCGCCGGGCAGCAGGAGCAGGTGATGGGTGGCCATTATGGAGGTCCGTGGTGGGGGTTGAATGAAGGCGGCATGTCTAGAGGGCAATCGTGCGGGCCGCAACCAGGGAACTTGTGGGGTGGCGGCGGGTTGTGCGTGTGCGTTCATGACGAACTTGTAACCGACGGTTTTTCAGCAGGCGCAGCGTTATTGATTGTGTCGCGCGTACTCCGGTGTGAATCTGCCGGCCCGGTTGCGCGACAGGCCCCCGCTGGCCAAGGGTTTGACGCAGACGGTCAAGCCTTCTTTGTCCGGTACCTCGGTGCCGGCGGCTGTTTTCCGCTTGCCGAGCGGACATGGTCGAAGTCGAAAGCCTTCCGTTCGGCGGAATTAGTTCAGGAGAAGTCTAATGAAAACAATGATCACAGTTTCGATGCTGGCCGCCATGATGGCGCTCGGCGTTTCCAGCGGCGCGCAGGCCGATGAACGCGAGCGCTGCACGTGGGTGCGCAAGTGCCACCGCGACGACGGCCGCATGCAGTGCCACCGCGAAAAGGTCTGCAAAATGATTCACCGCGACAATGACCGCCGCGACAATGACCGCCGCGACGGCGATCGCCGCTAAGACCGGCGGGAACGACGACTGCCCTGGCGAGCGATTGCCAGGGCTGTTTCATGATGGCGTCAGATGATTATGAACCTGATGGCCGCGTCGATAGCAGTTGCGAAGACTTCTCAGCTCTAAAACAGGATGTGTCCATGTCTCTCAAGATGAGTTTTGCGGCGGCCGTGGTTTGCCTGGCGGCCGTTCCCGCGTTGGCGCAGACGGCGGCTCCTGCGCCGGCTGCCGGTGCTGCGGCTCCTGCTGCACCGGCTGCCGATCCGGCGATGAAAGCCCGATGGGCCGCGTGCGAAGGCGACGTGAAGTCGTTTTGTGGCAGCGTCGATCGCACCGTCAAGGGCGCGATGAAGGCGTGCCTCGAAAGCCACGCCAAGGAGCTGTCGGAAGGCTGCACCAAAGCGCGGGCGGATGCGGCAGCCGAAAAGAAATAAGCGCTGCGCTGAGCTCACGCTCTGCCGGGCTAGCCATAATCGAAGGGCGGAGCTGCGATGCTCCGCCCTGTTTCATTTTCAGATCTTGAGCTTGTCGCGGGTCGCGGGGCCGATGTCGCCATCCTGGTCCAGGCCGTTCTTTTCCTGGAATTCAGACACCGCCTTGGTGGTCGTGCGGCCGAACTTGCCGTCGGCATCGATCTTGGCGCCGGTCTTGATCAGCGCTTCCTGCGCGAGTTTGACGTCGGTGCCTTCGTCGCCCTGGCGCAGCGTGCGCTCGGTGACGATTTTGACATCCTCAGGCTTCTTCACGTCGATCGCCGTGCGCAGCACCCATACGTCGACGTTATTGTGCGAGACCGGGCACAAACGCTTGGTGCAAACGCCACGGCCCTTGATGAGCAACGTCACCTTAACGACCGTGTAGGGGCGGCTGACAAGGGCGTCCGAGTAGCGCAGCCACTGGCCGGGCTTCACGTAAAGTTCCTTGCCCGTCACGTCGGTCTCAGCGGCGACATCGGCGCGAGCTTGCACCGACATGAGGGCTGCGCCCGTGCAGAGTGCGAGGGCGGTCATCGATACGAGGTTAGATGCGATCTTCAAAGGAGCCTCCCAGAAAAGCAGAAACGAACAAATTCCATTGGTGCCCAGCGTGTTGAACCGCATGCGTTGCGAACAGGGTCAGGCTGCCCGGGTAACGAACTGCGCCACGACTACGAGGCCAACTTACCATGGCAAAGCTGTGTGACGGGAGTCTACGGGCACGAATTGGTAGCGCGTACGCCGTGTGACAATTTTGACACCTTATTATGGCCTCACGCGCTGTGGCGCTCCGGCGTTATCGCATAGCGATGCTCCGCATCGACGGGGCGGCCAACCGTGGCCGGGTCGCTACCGCTCCCGAAGCGGCTGCGCCGCTTGAAGGAAGGGGGGGCTGTCTTAATGGCCTCACGCGCTGTGGCGCTCCGGCCGGGGCGGCCAACCGTGGCCGGGTCGCTATCGCTCCCTAAGCGGCTGCGCCGCTTGAAGGAAGGGGGGCTCACGCGCTCGTCGCGCTCCGCGGGGGCGGCCAACCGTGGCCAGGTCGCTATCGCTCCCTAAGCGGCTGCGCCGCTTGAAGGAAGGGGGGCTGTCGTGGTGGCCTCACGCGCCCTCGATGCTTGACTTGCTCCGCAGGGACGCGCCGCGGCGGGTTCAGACCTCGACTTCGTTTTCCTCGGCGAAGCGGGCAAGCGCTGGACGCAGTTC
>JANXVY010000018.1 GCA_025351425.1 Hyphomicrobium sp. | reverse complement strand
TGATCACGCTCGCCCCCTCGCTCGAGATTTCCTACGACGAAATCGATTTGGGCATCGCTTTGATGGACCAGCTGTTCCACAAGGCTGTAAAGGCTGTGGGCTGAGGATTCGCTGCGCGAACGGGCTTTCGCCCTGCAACCCATTCGAGGGGTGACCCCTCGAACTCCCCTTTTTTTAGGTCCAAGAAAGAGGGGGTTCCGGGGGATGCGTCCCCCGGCGGAGCGCGAGGCTGGCCTCGCATATACTGCGAACCTGCGCTACGTTGCCCCGAGATTTCGGGGCGGATGGCGTGGGCAAGATATTCGTCAATTACCGGCGCGACGACGGGGCGGCGAGTGCTGCGCGCCTGCCGCCGCTCACGCGTTGCCGCCCCTTACCCTGACCCTCTCCCCGTGAAAGAAGGGGAGAGGGAATGGGGTCGCCCTCGCCGCCGCTGACGCACTCCGCGCTGCCGCCCCTCACGCATTCCGCGCTGCCGCCCCTCACCCTAACCCTCTCCCCGTGAAAGACGGGGAGAGGGAATGCAATTTTCCCCCTCTCCCCGCGCCTGCACTCCTCGGGGAGAGGGTCGGGGTGAGGGGCGGCCGCAAGTTCTAGCCCGTCGCCGCCGCTCACGCACTCCGCGCTGCCGCCCCTCACGCGTTGCCGCCCCTCACCCTGACCCTCTCCCCGTGAAAGACGGGGAGAGGGGATGGGTCAATCCTTGGCGCGTTCGACGTAAGAGCCGTCGACGGTCATGATGACGACGCGGGTGCCGGTGCCGACGTGGGGCGGCACCATGATGCGCGCGCCGTTCGACAGTTTTGCCGGCTTGTACGACGACGAGGCGGTCTGGCCCTTGACTACGGGGTCGGCTTCCACGATTTCGAGGGTGACGCGGGCGGGCAGTTCGATCGAGATCGGCAGCCCGTCGTGCAGCGCGATGGAGCAGATCATGCCTTCCTGGAGCCACTGGGCGCTGTCTCCCACAACGTCTTTTGAGACCGAAATCTGCTCGAAGCTCTCGGGCTGCATGAAGTTGAAGCCCATGTCGTCTTCGTAGATGTAGCTGTAGTTCTGCTCGTCGAGGTAGACCCGTTCGACCTGGTCGGTGGTGCGGTAGCGCTCGGTGACTTTCACGCCGTCGGCGATGCGGCGCAATTCGAGGTGGGTGACGGGCGTGCCCTTGCCGGGATGGATGTTGTCGGCCGTCATGACGACGGCGAGTTTGCCGTCGAGATCGAGCACATTGCCTTTGCGAACGGTACTTGCGATAACCTTAACCACTTACGTTCTCCGTTGATCCTCGTTGGCGGAGCGCGTCGGTTTGAGCGTCGGCCGTTCTCGGGTTGGGTTGATTGGCCAGTGTCATACTCGGTTCGCAGACTTTGGCCAAGAGCGAGCTTATTTGCGTCGCATGCAGGCTTTGCCGGCACCCGTTTGCGGGAGCGTATCCGCTTAACGGCGCGGTAGGCGGCAGCCTCACGTGCGCCGCGATCCATCACAGGCACGCCCATTGACAAAAACGCCCTCACCCTTCTGGCACCCGGCCCGCCACGCAGACCGGCGGGCGTTTCTGCTGGCGCGGGGGCGGATCAAGGCTGAGCTGCGGGCGTGGTTCGACGGCCAGGGCTTCATCGAGGTGGAGCCAGGCTGCCTCGTGGTGTCGCCGGGCAACGAAGCGCATCTGCACGCGTTTGCGACCGAGCGTATCGGCCCCGATTTGAGCCGGACGCAGCTTTATCTGCACACCTCGCCGGAATTCGCGATGAAGAAGCTGCTGGCGGCGGGCGAAGAGAAGATCTTCGCGTTCGCGCCGTGTTTTCGCAACCGGGAGCAGGGCGCACTCCATGCCAGCGAATTCACGATGCTGGAGTGGTACCGGACGGGAGCGTCGTATGACGTCATGATGGCCGATTGCATGCATCTTTTTGCAACGGCGGCGGCAACGGCGGGCGCGCGCTGGGTGTCGTACGGCGGGCAGACCTGCGATCCGCGTGCACCCCCTGAGCGCCTCAGCGTGGCGGCGGCGGTCTCGCGGTATGCAGGCATCGATTTGTTGGCAACCGTGACGGAGGCAGGCAACGATCGCGCGCGGCTGGCGGACGCGGCGGACGCGGCCGGCATCAAGGTGGGGCGCGATTACACCTGGGCGGACATCTTCGCGCGGATTCTGACCGAGCGGGTCGAGCCGCAGCTTGGCGTCGGGCGGGCGACGCTGCTGTGCGATTATCCGGCGAGCGAGGCGGCGCTGGCGCAACGGTCGGCCGCCGATCCGCGCGTTGCGGAGCGGTTCGAGCTATATGTGTGCGGGGTCGAGATCGCGAACGGATTTTCGGAGCTGACGGACGCTCAGGTTCAGCGCGCCAATCTCGAAGCCGAGATGCAATTGAAGCAGGAGCGCTACGGCGAGCGCTATCCGATCGACGAGGCGTTCCTTTCGGCGCTGGACCACATGCCGCCGGCGGCCGGCTGCGCGCTGGGCTTCGACCGGCTGGTGATGCTCGCCTCGGGCGCTGAACGCATCGAGCAAGTCGTCTGGACGCCGCTAACGATTTAGTCCCAAGAAAGAGGGAGTTCCAGGGACACGTCTCTTGGCGGGGTACGGGCTGGCCCCGTTTGCGAAGCGAATAAAACGAGGCAGAGTTTGAACCCTATCTCCGACTTGATTGCAGCAGGCTTGATTGCTCCAGACCGCGCTCCAGCGCTCGCGCCGGTTGCCGAGCGCTATGCGGTTGCGGTGACGCCGACGATGGCGGCGCTGATCGATCGGGGAGACGAAAACGACCCCATTGCGCGCCAGTTCATTCCCGATGCGCGAGAACTGAACGCGCTGCCGGCTGAAATGGCCGATCCGATTGGCGATCACGATAAGACGGTCGCGCCCGGGCTGGTGCATCGCTACCCGGACCGGGTGCTGTTCAAGCTGTCGGGAATTTGCCCGGTCTATTGCCGGTTCTGCTTCCGGCGCGAGATGGTGGGGCCGGGCGCGGGCACGACGTTGACGGGCGAGCAAATAGCGCAAGCACTGGATTATATCCGCGAGCGGCCCGCGATCTGGGAAGTGATCCTGACCGGCGGCGATCCATTGATCCTGTCGCCGCGCCGCATCCGCGAGGTGACGGCGGCGCTGGCGGCGATCCAGCATGTGAAGGTTCTGCGCTGGCATACGCGGGTGCCGGTCGTTTCGCCCGAACGTATCTGCGCCGAACTGATCGAGGCGCTGAAGGCCACGGGTCAGGCGGTCTATGTGGCGATCCACGCGAACCACGCCCGCGAGTTGACAGGGGATGCCCGCACAGCTCTCGCCAAGCTGGCGGATGCGGGGGTTGCGCTGGTGAGCCAGAGCGTGCTGCTGCGTGGCGTCAACGACCACGTGGACACGCTGGACGCCTTGATGCGGGCGTTCGTCGAGTGCCGGGTGACGCCGTACTATCTGCATCATGGGGATCTGGCGCCCGGTACCGCGCATTTCCGGACGACGATTGCCGAGGGGCAGGCGCTGATGCAGGGCTTGCGCGGGCGGCTGTCGGGCCTCGCGCAGCCGACGTATGTGCTGGATATTCCAGGCGCGCACGGGAAGGTGCCGATCGGGGCGTCGAACGTGCGCATCCTGAGCGGGGGACGGTATGTGGTGAGCGACCCAACGGGCGGGACGCATGCGTATGCCGACCACGTTTCTGCTGGCCCCGCTAAGGCCTGAAACCTTCGAAGATCATGGCGTCGGCATGGGCGCTGGCCAGCGCCCGTTCGGCTGGCGTCCGTACGGTCCAGGTGAAGACGGGCACGCCGCGCCGGCGCAGGGCTTCGGTTTGCGGGGCGGGCAACACGCTGACTAAGTAGGCGCACAAGCTCGCGTCCACGGCATCGAAAGCGGCCATGTCGCGCAGGTTTTCCGCTTGCGCCGGGGTGAGCTTGTCCGCCCACCACTGGCTGCCGTCGAGGGCGATATAGGACCCGGAAATCAGCCCGCGCGGGACCTCGGGGGCGAGATCCCTGAGGACGTTCAGCACGGCTGGATCAAACGACATCAGCGCAAGCGGACCCTGGTAGGCGCGCGCATGCCGGGCGATGGAGCGCAGGAATGCGAGCGGGGGCTGGTCCCACTCGCTCTTGACCTCGACGAGGAGCGGAACGACCCCGGAAACGAGGCCTAGAAAATGCTCGAAGGTGAGGATGCGCTCGGCGCTGTCGCGGTAGGTTACGCGCTCCAGATCGACCGCCGTCAGGGCGGCGATGGGACCCGACCAGCCGGTCAGCCGGTCGAGGGTGGCGTCGTGGAATACGACGGGTGCGCCGCCGGCTGCCGGCCGCAGGTCGCATTCAATGCCATAGCCGCCCGCAATCGCGGCCTTGAACGCGGGGGCCGTGTTTTCGATGACGCCGCGGGCTGTGTCATGCAGCCCGCGATGGGCGATGGGGCGCAGGAATGCGGCGCGGTCGAACATCAGGCCACCACGAACAGCGCATCGATCTCGGTTGCGGAATTGAGCGGCAGCGCATGTGCCCCGATCGCCGCCCGGCTATGCAACCCAGGCGCGCCCAGCACGCCGCCGATGAGGTCGGACGCGCCGTTCATGACCTTGGCGAGATCGTGGAAGTCGGCGCTCGACTGGACGAAGCCGTTGAGCCGCAGCGTATGGCGGATGCGGGAGAGATCGCCAAGGGCGGCCTTGGCCTGGGCGAGGATGTTGAGCGCGGACAATTGAGCGGCCTCCTGGCCTTGTTCGACGCTGAGGCCTGCCCCCACGCGGCCGATCAGCAGTGTGCCGTCCGCCCGGCGCGCCAACTGGCCGGATATGGCAAGCAGCGTGCCCGACAGCACGAATCCGGCGTAGTTGCCGACGGCGACAGGGGCTTGCGGCAACACCAAGCCCATCTTCGCCAGCCGCAGTTCGGGCGTTTCGGCCTCGATTTTGCCGCTCATCCAGTCTCTCCTTAACGCTGCGAGTTGATCGGCTAGTCATGGCCAAGCTATGGCCGGTTGGCAACAGCGCCCGCGGGGCTTAGTCTCGTGTCTTGGATTTATCAGGAGTTGAGCCGATGGTTGAGTGCAAGACATGGGCGGTTTGGCTCGCGCCCGTGTGGGCTTCGTGCCTGTCCCTCGCCCCCGCGTCAGGGGCATCTGCCGCCGCCAGCGAAATCAAGTTTGCCCCCCACCGCGCCATCTACGACATTACGCTCGGCCGGTCTGCGCCAGGCTCGGGCGTCAACGATATGACCGGACGGCTGGTGTATGAGCTGACAGGGGGCGCGTGCGAGGACTATGCCCAATCGATGAGGTTCGTGACCCAGTCGAGTTCATCGGATGGGTCGGAACAGATCAACGACATGTGGACGACCAGCTCCGAGGAGGTCACCGGCAGCCGCCTCAAGTTCTCGACGACGCAACTTCGCGATGAACAGGCTGCCGAAGTGACGGAGGGCGACGCCGACCGCCGCGGGCGCTCGGGCGAGGTGAAGATCGAACTGACCCGGCCAGACGCCAAGGTGATGGCGCTGCCAGCTGGCACGTATTTCCCGATCCAGCATTCGATTGCGCTGCTGGAAGCGGCGAAGGCCGGCAAATCGCGCTTCGAAGCCGACGTGTACGACGGCTCGGAAAAAGGCGACAAGGTTTCGGCGACGACGACGCTGATCGGCAAGGGCCGCCAGCCGGAAACGAAGGAGCTGGCGTCGGTCACGAATGCCGACCGCCTGAAGGGCATTGCGTTCTGGCCGATTTCGACGAGCTACTTCGAAAAGGGCAAGACGCTCGACACGAAGGACTCGCTGCCGACCTATGAGATGTCGGCGCATTTTTATGAAAACGGCGTGTCGACGCGGCTGGTGATGGACTACGGAGATTTCGCGCTTAAGGGCGAATTGAAGGAACTGACCTTCCTCCCCGAGCCCAAGTGCGCGGTGAAGTAGGGAGCCTTAAGTCTCGGGGGCCAGGGGGACGGTCGACTGGCCTTCACTGTCTGGCCACAACCACGCCGCGCCGCGGACGCCGCTGGTGGCGCCCCAGCGGGGCGGGCGGATGGTGACGGCGGCATGGTTCGAGAACACGTAAGGCGCGATGAGCGCGGGCAGCACGGCGTAAAGGTGGGGCAGTTCGGACAGCCCGCCGCCGAGCACGATCACGGCCGGATCTAGGATGTTGACGATCATGGCGAGGCCGCGCGCGAGGCGGTGGGCGTGGCGGGCGAGGCTTGCTTGCGCGTCTTGCGAGCCGTTGGCTGCCGCAATGGCGATATCTTCCCCGGAGAGGCGTGTTCCAGTGACGCGGGCATGATCGGCCGCGAGGCCCGGGCCCGAAACCCAGGTCTCGAGGCACCCCGCGCGGCCACACCAGCACGGCGGAACCGCAAGCTCCGCGATGGTGGGCCAGGGCAGCGGCGTGTGGCCCCATTCGCCAGTGATGCCGTGTGGGCCGTCGACCAGGCGCCCGTCGATGACGACCCCGCCGCCGCATCCCGTGCCGAGGATGACGCCGAAGACACAAGCAGCCCCCGCCGCCGCGCCGTCGGTCGCTTCCGACAACGCAAAGCAGTTGGCATCATTCGCGCAGCGCACGCTCCGCCCAAGCAGGGTTTCGAGATCGCGGTGAAACGGTTGCCCGTTGAGCCAGGTCGAATTCGCGTTCTGGACGAGGCCGGTCGCAGGTGCGAGAGAGCCTGGCATGCCGACGCCGATGGTGCAACGGGCGCCTATCGACTGTTCGAGCAGGGCTGCGACGTCTGCGACGGCGGCAAGCGTTGCGCGGTAGTCGTTGCGGGGCGCGGGCTGGCGGTGACGCGCGACGATTGCCCCTGTGCGGTCGAGCAAGGCGCCCTCGATCTTGGTGCCGCCGAGGTCGATCCCGATGCGCATTGTTTTGGCGCAGGCTGCGCCGGCAAGCGCCGCCGGATCGCCTTTGCGCTGGCCCCCCTCGCTCATCCTCGCGACCGCCGGGCGGCCTCCAACGTCAGGATATCCCACGCAACCTGCACATTTTCGGCCGGCAGCGATTGGTTGGCGGCAAATTCGAGCAGCAAGGGCTCGTCGCCCAACAGGTATTCGAGCACAGAGGCGAGAATGGCCGGATCGGTGCGGGCGGCCGCCATTTCCGCGGGTCCAACGCCCGTCAAACTGAGAAAGCGCCCGAGCCGCACCGTATCGCCAGCAAGAAACGATAAACCATGAATGGCCACCCACTCGGCCGCGTCGAAATCGAGTCTGGGAGGTTTCTTTGGCACGAACGGCGCTCCGGCATTGAGGGTTAAGCTGTTGGTTACAGCTTCGGACTTAGAGTTGCAGCCGAATCCAGGTGAGAATCGGTGCATATCATACGTCTCGGGTTCGACGGCAAGGAACGGGCGGCAAGACCATGACGTATCAGGGAAGAAGTGGGCTCGCCGAAGCCCAGGTACTGGGTGCGCCACCGATGAAAAAAACGATTCTGATCGTTGAAGACAACGAACTCAATATGAAGCTGTTTCACGATCTGCTGGATGCCCACGGCTATCTGACGGTGCAAACCCGCAGCGGCTTGGATGCGCTCGCGCTCGCTCGCCAGCACCGGCCCGATGTGATCTTGATGGATATCCAGCTGCCGGAAGTCTCCGGGCTCGAAGTGACCAAGTGGCTGAAGGACGACGACGACCTGCGCGAGATCCCTGTGATCGCGGTCACGGCGTTCGCCATGAAGGGCGACGAAGACCGGATCCGTTCGGGCGGCTGCCAGGCCTACATCTCCAAGCCGATTTCCATCGCAGCCTTCCTCGAAACGATCGGGCGCTTTGCCGGCCCGACGCTCGTTGCGACCCAATAAGGCAGTCATGACCGCCCGCGTACTCGTCGTCGACGACATTATGGCCAACGTGAAGCTGCTGGGCGCGCGCCTTACAGCGGAATACTTCGAGGTTCTGTCGGCGTCGTCGGGCCAGCAGGCGATCGACATTTGCAATTCCGAGCGCGTCGACGTGGTGCTGCTCGACGTGATGATGCCGGGCATGGACGGCTATGAAGCCTGCCGCCGGCTGAAGAAAGACCCCCGAACCCACCATCTGCCGGTCATCATGGTGACGGCGCTGGACCAGCCATCGGACCGCGTGCAGGGCCTGGAAGCCGGCGCCGACGATTTTCTAACGAAGCCCGTCGACGACATCGCGCTGGTCACACGGGTGAAGAACCTCGCGCGGCTCAAGATGCTGAACGACGAAATGGTCATGCGGGCCATGACAGGCCGTCAGCTGGGCCTTGCCGACAACGACGCACTTGCCCTGGCGTTGGGCGAAAACGGGGGGCGCGTGATGATCGTCGACGATCATCCCCGCTCGTCCGTGCGGCTCGTGGAAGCGCTGGAAAAGACCTACGTCGCGGTTGCCGAACGCGACAGCGAGGCGGCCCTTACGCGCCTCTCGCAGGAGCCGTTCGACCTGGTGCTGGTGTCGCTCTCGCTGGCCTGTGCCGATGGTCTCAGGCTCTGCTCGCAGCTGCGCTCGCTGGAATCGACCCGCCATTTGCCGATCATCATCCTCGTGGAGCCCGGAGACGATGCCCGGCTGATGCGCGGCCTCGACATGGGCGTCAACGACTACCTGATGCGGCCGATCGAGCGCCACGAGCTGATGGCGCGCGTCAAGACGCAGACCAAGCGCAAGCGCCATTCCGATTTCCTGCGCAACCGTTTGGAGGAAAGCGTCGAGCAGTCGATCACCGACAGCCTGACGGGTCTGCACAACCGGCGTTACCTGGAAAGCCATTTGAAGACGCTGGTGGCGCAGTCGCTCGCCAACGGGCGCGCGCTCTCGGTGCTGATTTCCGACATCGATCACTTCAAGCACGTCAACGACAGCTTCGGCCATGACGGCGGCGACGCGGTGCTGCGGGAGTTCTCGCAGCGGTTGCGGCGCAACACACGCGGCATTGACCTTGCGGGCCGGCTCGGCGGCGAGGAATTCCTCATCATCATGCCCGATACGGATATGACGCGCGCCTATCAGGTGGCGGAACGGCTGCGTGCATGTGTCGCAGCGGACGATTTCGAGCTGAGTTCCGAGCGCAATCTGCGGGTGACGACGAGCTGCGGCGTGGCGACCCTCGAGCGTCCCGACGATACGCCTGAGACGCTTTTCAAGCGCGCAGACAGGGCGTTATACGCTGCCAAGCGTACCGGTCGTAACCGGGTCGTGACCGAAGCGGCCTAATACTGATCTAAGTCAAGATGCGAATCGTTGAATATCTTGCACTTTATTGCTATGCAGCACTGTCAAGCTCTAACTTGCGCTATCCAGCATTTTCTGTAATAACAACGTTTAGATGATGAGACCGGTACGACATAAACTGCCGGATGTACCATTCACGAGTTTCTGCGCCGCCGTCCGGGCCGCACCGGGTGGAGACGCAGGAAAGCGATCCAAGGAGCAGATCTTTCAGGTCCAGTCCACGTGATCGTAATCCCAGGCTGACTGTTGACGCCCTCTTCAGCATCAGCTTGGTCAACGCCAGGGTTTGTGCGGAACTCGGTCTTCGTACCCCGCTGCCGAGACAACGCAGAAACCCTGGCGCATTTTTTTGCTCACTTAGAGCGCGATTAACGCGGGCTTTAGCTGAATTTCTCTGCTGCTCGTCTGTGCTGCCAGGTGGGCGGTATATCGACCGCCAGAGCCGGTTCGCGCTAAATTTGCTTAGCCAGTCCGGACCGTCAGGCTGCCTGCCCTCATGACGCCCCACGCTGATGCTGCACGGCGCTCAGGATGCCCGACGATTAAGCTCGGAGGCGACTCCGGCCGGCCTTACTTGATCTTGGTTTCTTTGAATTCGACGTGCTTGCGCACGACGGGATCGTATTTCTTGAATACGAGCTTTTCCGTACTGGTGCGCGGGTTCTTCTTGGTGACGTAGAAAAATCCGGTGCCTGCCGTCGACAGCAGCTTGATTTTTTGGGTGACTGGCTTGGCCATCGAGTTCGCCTGACGTGTAAGAATTTGAAACTGAAGCGCGCACCATAGCCGGGATCATCGCGCTGTCAAGGTCGCCACGCGGGACGCGGCAAAGGTGCCGGCGGGCTGCTTCCTGGTCATAGCTCCGCGCGCAGCCTCTGGCCCTCGTGAAACGAATAGAACGGGATCGGAGCAGGCCCGCCGCTGGCCGACAGCGCCCGCGCGACATCGCCGAGGATGACCTTAGTGATGCCCGGCACGTCGAGGGCATGGGCTTCGTCGAGCGTAAACCAATCGAGGTCGAGCAGTTCGCCGTCGCCCGCAATCTGGCGTGACGAGAGATGGGCTGCATCGGCCATGAAGAAGCGCGTATCGAAACGGCGTGGGCGTTCGGGCGGCGTGATGGCGCGCGCGAGCAGGCGGAGCGCCCCGAGGGCCGGCAGCCCTTGGGGACCGAGCGCAAGCCCCGTTTCCTCGAACGTCTCGCGGATGGCGGCGATGCCGAACGCCCGGGCCCGGGCAAGGCTTGGTGACCCGGCCATGGACACCATCAGCTTCTCGATCACGAACGGGGCAAGTTCGTCGGCGGAGGGGGCGGTTTCGTCAGTCGCATCAACCCGCCCGCCGGGGAACACAAACATGTTCGCCATGAATGCAAGCTCGGGCCGCCGCCGCCCCATCAGGACGCGCGGTTCGGCGGCGCGCTGGTCGACCAGGATCAAGGTCGCGGCGTCTTTGGGGATAAGCTGCGGTTTGGGGACGGGGGCGGAGGTCACGCGGGCCGGGTGAGGGCTGCTTTGGGGGCGATGGCGGGGGCAGCCTCGGGCGCGCCGCCGAAGCCGTGCATGCGTTGCGCCCATTGAAGGCCGATGGCGGCACCCTTCACGCGCGGCAGAAGAAACAGGCTCAGCGCCAGCACCATCGGCGGCCAGATCAGCGCGTGGACCCAGAACTCAGGTGAGAAATGTGTCTCGACCATCATGACGAGCCCGACGACGATGTGGCCGGTGATGAACATGGTAATATAGGCCGGCAGGTCGTCTGCGCGCTGGTGATGCAACTCTTCGCCGCACTTGGGGCACGCGTCCGCCACCTTGAGGTAGCTCGAGAAGATGCGGCCTTGCCCGCACGCCGGGCAGGTCAGCTTTACGCCCCGTAGCATGGCTTCAGACGTGGAGCGGTCGGACATGAGGCTGTTCCTGGACGTAACGGGGGATGCTGCCTAGATGGCGACGCAACCAGCCCCCCGTCAAGCGCCCTCAACGCCGCGGGAGTTTGCGGTGGTTTTTGAACTGGCCTTGACGCGCGGGCTCATGCGGGCGGCCAGGGGCGCGGCCGGTTGTGAGCGGCAACTTGCGCGCCCGCGTTACCATGGCAAACCGCAGCGCGCCGGCCGCCGGAATGGCTTCGAGCAGCTTGACGTCCACCGCGTCGCCGAGACGGTAGCCGTGGCCCGATTTCGAGCCGACGAGCGCATGGGCTTCTTCGATGTGGTTGAAGTATTCCTCACCGAGCGACGAGATGGGAATGAACCCGTCCGCGCCCGTATCCTTGAGCCGCACGAAAAGCCCAGACCGCGTGACGCCGGCGATGCGGGCCACGAACGTCGCCCCCACGTGTTCGCTCAAGTGCGCCGCGATGAGCCGGTCGGTGGTCTCGCGCTCGGCCGCCATCGCCCGCCGCTCGGTCTGCGAAATCGCCTGCGCGATGGCCCGCAGCTTGGGCAGTTCGGCATCGTCCATGCCGCACTCGCCGAGTTTCAAAGTGCGGATGAGCGCGCGGTGGATCAGCAGGTCGGCGTAGCGGCGGATCGGCGAGGTGAAATGGGCGTACTTGTGCAGATTGAGGCCGAAGTGGCCGATGTTGTCGGGATTGTATTCGGCCTGGCTTTGCGAGCGCAGCACTACTTCGTTGACGAGGTCGGGCACCGGCATCGACTTGGCTTGCGCCAGGATCTTGTTGAGCGCGCCGGGTTTCAACTCGCCGGCGGGCGGGAGCTTCATGTCGAGCGTATCGAGGAAATCCTTGAGGCCCTTGAGCTTCTCTTTCGACGGCTGGTCGTGGACGCGGTAGACGACCGACCCTTTCTTGCCTTCGAGCGCTTCGGCCGCGGCGACGTTCGCCTGGATCATGCACTCTTCGATGAGCCGGTGGGCGGCGAGCCGCTGCGGCACCTCGATCTTGGCGACGCGGCCTTGCGTGTCGAGACGGATCTTGCGCTCGGGCAGATCAAGGTCGAGGGGCTCGCGCCGGTCACGCGCGGCGGCGAGCTTTTCGTAGGCGGCCCACAACGGCTTCAGCACGCTGTCCAGGATCGGCTTGCACTTGGCCGATGGGTGTCCGTCGATGGCTGCTTGCGCTTCCTGGTAGCTCAGCTTGGCGGCCGAGCGCATCATGGCGCGCAGGAACGTGTGCGAGCGCTTGTCGCCATGCGCGTCAAACACCATGCGGGCGACGAGGACGGAGCGATCCTCGCCTTCGCGCAGCGAGCACAGGTCGTTGGAGATGATCTCCGGCAGCATCGGCACGACGCGGTCGGGGAAATAGACCGAGTTGCCGCGCAATTGCGCCTCGCGGTCGAGCTTGGTCAGCGGACGCACGTAATGGGCGACGTCGGCAATCGCGACGTACAACACGAACCCGCCGTGGTTTTTGGGGTCTTCGTCCGGCATGGCGTAGACGGCATCGTCGTGGTCGCGCGCATCTTCCGGGTCGATGGTGATGAGCGGCAGCGCGCGCAGGTCGGTGCGGCCGGCGAGCGCCGGCTTTGCGAGCGCCTTCAATTCGGCGACGACGCTTTCGGGAAAGTCGTCCGGGATGCCGTGGGCGTGAATGGCGATCAGGCTGATCTGGCGCTGGTCGCCGGGGTTGCCGAGCGAAAGCACGATGCGCGCCTGGGGCGTTGCAAACCGCCCCTTCCGGTCGAGCTCGAAACGGACGAGATCGCCGTCCTTGGCATCGCCCTCGTCGCCCTTGTGGATCGAATAGGCACGCAGCTCCTTGCGGTTGACCGGTTCGATCGATCCGCCGCCGCCGGATGCGGCCTTGCGGAAGATGCCGAGCAGCCGGCCCCGGTCGCGCGGCAAGCGCTTGACGATCGCCGCCTGGAACTGAAAGCCGGCGTCGTCGTCGAGCCGGGTCACGCGCGCCAGCACCCGGTCGCCGACGCCGAAAGCTTGCTCGCCGGGCGCGGCCTTGGCCTTGGTGATCAGGACCTTGGGCCGCTCGCCTTCGCCGTGTTCCCACACGATCGGTTCGCCGACGAGATCGCCCTGGAGGTCGCGGCCCGTGATGTCGAGCGTCGACATGGGCGGGAGGGAGCCGGGCTGATGCAGATCCTTGCGGTTGCCAGCGAGCGTGCCGTCTTCGGCCATTTCAGAAAGCAGGCGCTTCAGCGCGATTTTGTCGTTGCTCTTAATGCCGAATGCCTGGGCAATCTCGCGCTTGCCGACCTTATCGGGCGACCCCTCAATGAAGGAGACGATCTGCGCCTTCGTCGGCATCGCATTCTCCCCGGTGGGGAGATGGGACTGGCCCTTGGGAATCTTCCTTTTTTTCTTCGGCGGCGGACGGTTCATGATGTGGCCTGTCGCGTTGCGAGCGGACTGCCGTCCGCGCCTGCTTGGGGGAACGCGTTCCCCCAAATCCCCTCCCTCTTTGGGACCAAGAAGTGGGGAGTTCGAGGGGTTCCCCATCGAACGGAGCGCGAGGCGCTCACCGCGGTCGCGCAGCGAAAGAGCTGACCCATCAATCCTCGGTTCCGGTTTTGGCGGGCTTCTTCTTGGCGGGGGCTTTCTTGGCTGCGGGCTTTTTGGCTGGCGTCTTGGCTGCGGCTTTTTTGGCGGGCGCCTTGCGGGCGGTCTTCTTCTTGCCCCCGCCGCTGGCGATGCGTTCGTCCAGCAGCGCGACGGCTTCGTCCGCGGTCAGTTGAGCTGGGTCCTTGGCCTTGGGCACGGTGGCGTTGGTGCCGTTATGGCTGACATAGGGGCCATATTTGCCCGCGAGCACCTTGATGGGGCCGCCGTCGCGCTGATGCTCGCCAAGCTCTTTAAGAACTTGGGCTGCGGCGCGCTGGAACCGGCTTTTGCCGCCGCCCGCCCGCTTCTCGGCGAGCACCGTCACGGCGCGGTTTACCCCGATGGTGAACACGTCCTCGATGGACTCGACATTGGCGTAGGTGCCGTCGTGCTTGATGTAGGGACCGAACTTGCCGAGGTTCGCCTCGATCATGGTGTTGGTCTCGGGGTGCATGCCCACCTCGCGCGGCAGCCGCAAGAGCTTCAAGGCGAGGTCGAAGTCGATGGAGGCTGCGTCCACGCCCTTTGGCAGACTGGAGCGCTTGGGCTTGTCTTCCTTGCTCTCGGGTTCGCCGAGCTGGACGTAGGGACCGAACCGGCCGTTCTTGAGGACGACGTCGAGCCCGGTTTCGGGGTCGTTGCCCAGCACCTTGCCGTCGAGAGCGGCCGCGCCGTCGTTGGCGTCTTTCGAGAGCTGGCGCGAGTAGGAGCATTCGGGATAGCGCTCGCAGCCGATGAAAGCGCCGAACTTGCCCGAGATCTTGAGACTGAGCCGGCCTTCGCCGCACTTGGGGCATTGGCGTGGATCGGAGCCGTCGCCCTTGTCGGGGAACACGTGCTGGCCGAGCGTCTCGTTCAACGCATCCAGCACGTCGCCGACGCGCAGTTCCTTGGTTTGGGCGATGGCGGCCGTGAAGTCGCGCCAGAAATCGGCCAGCAGCACCTTGTAGGCGAGCTTGTCGTCGGAAACGAGGTCGAGCTTTTCCTCGAGATCGGCGGTGAAATCGTATTCGAGATACTTCGTGAAGAACCGCTGCAGGAACGCGGTGACAAGGCGGCCCTTGTCCTCGGGGATCAGCTGCTTCTTCTCGTTGCGCACATACTCGCGGTCGATGATGGTCGACAAAATCGACGTATAGGTCGACGGCCTGCCGATGCCGAGTTCTTCGAGGCGTTTGGTGAGGCTCGTTTCCGTGAAGCGCGGCGGCGGCTTGGTGTGATGCTGCTCGGCCGTGATGCTCTTGTCTTTCAATTCGTCGCGTTCGCCGAGCGGCGGCAGCCGGCGCGAGTTCTCGTCGTCCTCGTTCTCGACGGTGACGTCGTAGAGCTTCAGGAAGCCTTCGAACTGCACGGTGGAGCCCGTCGCGCGGAAGCTGTAGGCCTTGCCGTCGCGGCCATGGACGCCGATGTCGGCGGTGGTCTGCTCCATTTCCGCCGACGCCATCTGGCTTGCGACCGTGCGCTTCCAGATGAGGTCGTAGAGCTTCGCCTGATCGCCGGCGAGGAACTTGGCCATCTGCTTGGGCGTGCGCCGCACGTCGGTCGGACGGATGGCTTCGTGGGCCTCCTGGGCGTTCTTGGCCTTGGTCTTATATTCGCGCACAAAGGGCGCGACGTAGCGCTTCGAGTAGTCGGTTTCGATCAGCTTGCGGATTTCGGACACGACCTCGGAAATGATTTCCACCCCATCGGTTCGCATGTAGGTGATGAGGCCCGCGGTTTCCCCGCCGATGTCGACGCCTTCATACAACCGCTGGGCGATCTGCATGGTCTGCTTGGCGCCGAAGCCCAGCTTGCTGGAGGCTTCCTGCTGCAGCGTGGAGGTGGTGAACGGGGCATAGGGATTGCGCTTCACGGCCTTCTTGTCGACCGAGGAAATGACGAACTTCTGGCCCTCGACGGCCGCCTTGATGGCGTTGGCGGACGCGGAATCCTTGATATCGAGGCGCTGGAGCGCCTTGCCGCCGACGGCCTGCAGGCGGGCGCGGACGTCCTCCGACTTGGGCGTCGTAAGCAAAGCCTCGATGGTCCAATATTCGTCGGTCTTGAACGCCTCGATCTCGGCTTCGCGGTCGCAGATGAGGCGAAGCGCGACCGATTGCACACGGCCCGCCGAGCGGGCGCCCGGCAGCTTGCGCCACAGCACGGGCGAGAGGTTGAAGCCCACGAGATAGTCCAGCGCGCGCCGGGCGAGGTAGGCGTCCACCAGCGGCCCGTCGATCTGGCGCGGTTCTGACATGGCCTTGAGGATTGCCTGCTTGGTGATGGCGTTGAACGCCACCCGCTCGACGACCATGCCCTTCTTGATCAGCTTCTTTTCGTTGAGCACCTGGAGAATGTGCCACGAGATCGCCTCGCCCTCGCGATCAGGGTCGGTCGCGAGAATGAGCTTGTCCGCCGACTTCATGGCGGCCTGGATGTCCTTCATCGCCTTGCGGGTCTGGTCAACCTCCCAGTGCATGGCGAAATCGTTGTCGGGCTCGACGGCCCCGTCCTTGGAGGGCAGGTCGCGCACATGCCCAAAGGAGGCGATAACCTTGTAGGACGAGCCGAGATACTTGTTGATGGTCTTGGCCTTGGCCGGCGATTCGACGATCACGAGATTCATGGGTGCCTTTCGAAATTGCCTCTAGAAACGGCCAATCTGCTTCTAACTCAGGCCTTTGGCGCGATTGTTTCCAGCCGCGAACGCCTGCGGGGCGCAGACGAAAGTTGGCGAGGCACGGGGGATCTAACGGGCCGGAACATGGGTTAATGTGATCGGCCTGTCAAACCAGCTGATCACACATCGTCGTACCGAGGAATAATTGCGCGCAACCCCAGATAGTGGCAATGAGTAGTTTCAACTGCTGATAATTGGGTTGGAACAAAAAGATGGCTGATGCGACACAGATACTGAGAGGCGAGGAGTTTCAAGCTGAACACCACGCGGAACCTGCCGCGACGGTTACCATTGATCACCTCGAATATATGGCCGACCTGATCTCGGAGTTGCGCGAGATGTCACACCGGTCCGGACTGGAGACGCTGGCAGCCATTCTGGCGCTGGCGGAAACCGAAGCGGGCCAGCAGATCGCCGCGCGCCGCCGCCGCGGTTAAGCTTGCGCCAAACCTAATCGGCCTCATGCGGCCGGAGCGAAACCAATTGCGCGCCGTGCCGCTCGACGCGGCCGGCGAGGTCGAGTTCCATCAACGCGACCTGAATGAGCCGGATCGGCAGGCCGGTCGCGCGTACGATCGCGTCCACATCGACGGGATGTGGCCCGAGCGCACTCGCGACGAGGTGGAGATCGTCTTCGCCGGCGTCAACTGTGGCGGATGGCCTGATGACGGGGGCGGTGTGCGACGGCTCCGCCATGCGCATAGGTTGGGTACCAGTGATGGGCCCGAGGACGTCGAGCACGTCCTGCGGGCAACAGGTCAGGATCGCTCCGTCTTTCAAGAGGCCGTTGGTGCCCTCGGAGCGCGGATCGAGAGGATGGCCGGGAATCGCGAACACTTCGCGCCCCTGCTCGCCCGCATAGCGTGCGGTGACGAGCGTGCCGGAGCGCTTGGCGGCCTCGATGATGACGACGCCGAGCGAAACGCCGGAGATGATCCGATTGCGGCGTGGAAAATCCTGCGCGCGCGGTGCGTAGCCGGGCGCCATCTCGGTGATGAGGCAACCGCGCTCGGCGATGCGCTCGTAGAGGCTTCTGTGTTCGGGCGGGTAGATGATGTCGATGCCGCCGGCGAGTACGGCGATCGTGCCCGAGGCGAGGGCCGTCTCATGGGCGACACCGTCGATCCCGCGCGCAAGGCCTGACGCAATGACGAACCCGGCGTGGCCCAGTTCGCCGGCAAACTGCGCGGCGAGTTTCATGCCGGCCGCCGAACATTGCCGCGAGCCGACGATCGCGACCATGGCGCGCCCAAGCAGGCTGGCGTCGCCCTTGATGTAGAGCATGGGCGGCGGCGCCTCGACCTCGGCGAGTGCCCGCGGATAGCCGGGCTCGATGGTGAAGATGGGCTGTGCCCCGCAACGGGCCGCAGCTTCCAACTCGCGCTCGGCGCTTGCGCGCGGAAACAGCTGCAACGGCCGCCCGCGGCCCGCGCGCTTGGAGAGTTCGGGCAACGCGTCGAGCGCAGCTTCGGCGCCGCCATAACGGTTGATCAGCTCGCGAAACGTGACCGGCCCGACGTTCTCCGAGCGGATCAGGCGCAAGCAGGCAAGCCGCCCCCGGTCATCGAGCGCTGCAACCGGCAACGGCGCGTGCGCGAACAGTCCCGGTTGATCCGGGCTGGCGGTGGGTCTGGCAGGACTTCGCATGGCAGACGCCGCACACCGGTTTCAGGAGGAGGGGTTCATGTGGTCTTGAGAACTTCGGCCGGGCTTGCGCCGATGCGGGGCTCCGCGCCACGCAAGAGACGGCCGATATTGGCCCGGTGCATCCAGAACAGCAGCGCCGTCATGACGGCAAACAGCCCCGCCGTGACCGGCCGGCCGTATGCCAGCAGGACGACCGGGGCGGCGGCGCTGGCGGTCAGCGCGGCGAGGGACGAGGTGCGTTTGATGCCGACGACGATGAGCCAGAGGGCGCAGAACACGAGTGCGGCCGGCCAATAGAGCCCGAACAGGCCGCCAACGTAGGTCGCGACGCCCTTGCCGCCCTTGAAGCGCAGCCAGACCGGGAAGATGTGACCGAGGAATGCGCCGAGGGCTGCTGCGTGGGCGGGCGCCTGCCCATACCAATGGTCGACCAGCAGAACGGCGACCGTCGCCTTCAGCCCATCGAGCAACAAAGTTGCGGCTGCGAGCTTCTTGTTGCCGGTGCGCAGGACGTTGGTCGCGCCGATATTGCCCGACCCGATCGTGCGGATGTCGCCAAGGCCTGCGGCCTGGGTCAGCAGGACCCCGAACGGCACCGAGCCGAATAGATAGCCAATGACGAGCCCATACAACAGCCAATGCCCAAGGTTGCCCACCATCAGCAGCAGAAACGAACTGAGTACATCCATGGCCTGGCCTCCAGCGCGATACTTAAAGGGGAAGCCCAGGCATGGGAAGCGCGTTTCTCGATACGGACTTGCGCGGCCCCGCTGTTGTTATTAGGACCGTCGCTGGCAGGGGTTGCCGCGGGGTTCATGGCCATGTGGGGAAACAAGAAAATGTCTGAGGAAATCGCGCAGCTGAAGCGGGAGAACGCCGAGCTGCAAGGCATGGTGCTGACGACCGGCGTTATTCTCACCCAGCTGCTGCAAACCATCTGCAAGCGGGAGCTGAACCCGCAGGCGGCGGCCGGCCTGGTGATGAAGAACGCGCGCGAGGCGATCGAGGGGTTTACGAGCCAGAGCGGGTCGGATCCGGTCATGAAGGCGCGCGCGCTCCAGGCGGTGCAGCAATACGAAGACCAGATCCGCTCCGTGCTGCAGGTTTGATTATTTCGCACGCAAACGAAGCGTCGGTTGAGGGCCCTACTCGGTAGCGCCCTCAATCGACGCTCCAAATCCGGGGTCTACGGCGCAGTTCCAAATCGTCAAACCTGCCGATATGGCTTGATCCAAAGCCTTGTCTCGTATTACTTTTTCATGGCAACCGCTGCGGACGGTCGCGCATAACGCGCCGGCTTGTGTTGAAGGCCGCGCACAAGGGTGGGACAAGGGACAACACATGATCCTTCGGCCATCGCTCGATCTAGAGCAAATTCCGATCCTACGGAATCGGAATTTTGCTCTAGGTTCTTGATTTTGGCGCATTTTCGTCTTCATGGAGCGAGGCTTCGCCGTCTTCATGGAGCGAGGCTTCGCCGTCTTCATGGAGCGAGGCTTCGCCGTCGACGACGAACCGGGATCCTCTTCGTCGGAAAATGCTCTAGCGGCGACGTTGAAGCGCTCGATCGAAGCCTTCTGCGCCAGCGACGCTCTCGCTGTATCCGATTTTTTCGAGCAGAACGTGCGGCTCGCGACGCAGCTTGACGATCAGAGCTTCCGACCGTCGGTATGACACTCTTTGCGACCGCTCGGCCTGTTAAGGCTCGGCGGCGAAGGGGAACACAGTTTCGCCGGCAACGACCGTGCGCAGGACGCGGCCCTGCATCTTGCTGTCGTCGAACGGCGAATTCTTGGAGCGCGAGCGCAACAGTTCCTTGTTGACGACCCACGGCTCGCCGAGATCGACGAGAATGAGATCGGCCGGCTCGCCCTTGACGAGGCAGCCGCCGCGCAGGCCCAGCAGGTTGGCCGGATTGAGCGAAAGCGCCTTCCACAGCGTCAGGAGGGTAACTTCCTCCGCCCCGTAGTGGAGCCTGAGGGCTGCCGACAGCAGCGTTTCCAAGCCCACGGCGCCATCGGCTGCTTCTGCGAACGGGCGGCGCTTCACGTCGGCGTCCTGGGGATCGTGGCTCGACACGATGACGTCGATGTCGCCGGATGCGATGCCATCGACCATGGCGAGCCGGTCGGCTTCGGTGCGTAACGGCGGGCGGACCTTGAAGAAGCTGCGGTAAGAGCCGATGTCGTTCTCGTTCAGCGTCAGATGGTTGATCGAGACCCCGCAGGTGACGGGCAGCCCGCGCTTTTTGGCGGCGCGGATGACGTCGAGGCTTTCCTGGCAGGTGATGGTGGAGGCGTGATAGCGCCCGCCGGTGACTTCGACGAGCCGGATGTCGCGCTCAAGTACGATGGTTTCGGCGGCTTTCGAGACGGCCGGCAGCCCAAGCCGCGCCGAAATCTCGCCCGAGTTCATCGATGCGTTCTTGGACAGATACGGGTCTTCCGTGTGGTGCACGATGAGGGCGTCGAAATCCTTGGCGTAGAGCAGCGCGTTGCGCATGACGCGGGTGTTGGCGATGCTCGACTTGCCGTTGGTGAAGGCGACGGCACCCGCGCGCTGCAACAGGCCGAACTCGGTCATTTCTTCGCCTGCAAGGCCCCGCGTCATGGCGGCCATGGTGGCGACATGGACGAGCGCGTTGTCGCGCGCGCGCCGCTGGATGAAATCGACGAGCGCCACCTGGTCAATGACCGGCTGCGTGTCGGGCATCACGACGATGGTGGTGACGCCGCCGGCGGCAGCCGCATAGCTGGCGGTCTTGAGGGTTTCGCGGTGTTCCTGCCCAGGCTCGCCTGTGAACACCTGGGCATCGATGAGGCCGGGCGCGAGCACATGGCCCTTGCAGTCGATCACCTCGGTGTCGGGGGGCGCATTGCGGCGCAGGTGCGGCCCGAAATCGGCGATCAGCCCATCGCGCACGAGGAGGCCGCCGGGGGCGTCGAGGCCGGTTGCCGGGTCGAGCAGGCGGGCGTTGATGAACACGGTGCCGCCGGCTGGATGGGCGGGGCGGCGCTTCTCGGTGGACTTGGGAGCGGACCGGGCGGTCTTGGGGTTGGTCATGGTTTGGGCAGGTTCCTCGCAAGCGCCTCGAGGACGGCCATGCGCACGGCGACGCCCATCTCGACCTGTTCGCGGATGACCGAACGGGAATGGTCGGCGATGGTGGAGGCGATTTCGACGCCGCGGTTCATGGGGCCGGGATGCATGATGAGCGCGTCCGGCTTGGCGCGGTCGAGCTTCTCCTGGTCGAGCCCGAAGAAGTGGAAGAATTCGCGGCTGGAGGGAATGTAGCTGCCCTGCATGCGCTCATTCTGGAGCCGCAGCATCATGACGATGTCGGCGCCCTCGAGGCCAGCCCACATGTCGGTGAAGACCTCGACGCCGAACCGGGCCGGCTGGGGCGGCAGCAGCGTGGAGGGCGCGATGATGCGGACCCGCGCGCCGAGCGCGTTCAAGACATTGATATTGGACCGCGCGACCCGCGAATGCAGGACGTCGCCGCAGATGGCGACGACGAGCCCGGCAACGCGGCCCTTGGCACGCCGGATGGTAAGGGCGTCGAGCAGGGCTTGTGTCGGATGCTGGTGCGCGCCGTCGCCGGCGTTGATGACGGAACAGTCGACCTTCTGCGACAGCAGTTCCACCGCGCCTGCCGCATGATGGCGCACGACGATGATGTCGGGCCGCATGGCGTTGAGCGTCATGGCGGTGTCGATGAGGGTCTCGCCCTTCTGCACCGATGACGCCGAGACGTTCATGTTCATGACGTCCGCGCCGAGCCGCTTGCCGGCCAGCTCGAACGACGATTGCGTCCGGGTGGAGGCCTCGAAAAACAGGTTGATCAGCGTGCGTCCGCTGAGCAAGGCGCTTTTTTTATGGACCTGCCGGTTGGTGTCGGCGGTCTTGTCGGCGAGATCGAGCAGCCACGTGATCTCGGAGGCGGTCAGCCCCTCGCAGGTGAGGAGATGCCGCCGGTTGAAGCCGCTTGCGGATGATGTGTTGGATGGAGCCATTAAAACAGCGGCTATAAGCGAGAACCGCCAGCGGCGCAACCAAGCAAGTTGAGGGCGTGGGACCTGGAGTGGGAGGCCCTCTGACGCCAGAGGGCCGTTGTTGTCGGGTCCGCTGTTGGATATTTACGCCGCGTTTTCGTACCATCAGCCCCACGCCCGCTTGTGAGCAGGAGCTGACCTTCCTGATGGCGCACCATCTTGCCTCTTCATGTCCGCTGTCGTTCGGTGCAGGCGAACGGAACAAAGGAGGTCAGGGCCAGAAGCACGCATCGCGGGCACGTCGAGTGCCGGTTCCTTGGCTGTCGCTATATGGGGAGGTGCGGACTACTGAACGTCGTGTGAGTCCCCAATTGTGCGCAATGCCAGAACGAAGTGCATCAATCGTCGAAACCCGACCAAGAATGGCTCCTTGAAGATCCGCACACGCGAGAACGGTGACATATCCCTGAGCTGCAAGGTAGCGGCTTCAAGGTCGATTGGAAGGCATGCGTGGAGGAAGGGCGTGGGTGAGGCAGACTTGCAGAGCGGCGCTGGCGACAGTATCAGAAGGTGTAACAAACCGGAGCATAGCAATGCGCACGCCGCTACAGCTGCTACAGAGCCTTAACCTGGGGAACTCAGTTGCAGAGTTCGATGATGGGCTAAACCGATATTTCTTAAAAACGAATATCTTCGTTAGATTTGCGGAAGATGGCTTTGACATCGTGAAAGGTGAAAAGGGATCTGGTAAGAGCGCAATATATCGAGCAATGAAAAATAGGGATCTGACCCTGGATGCCGCCGATTTGGAGGTAGTCCCCGGCTTCAACGAAGTTGGCGCGCCCGTTTTCCGAAAAATATCCGAGTTGACTACGGCGGACGAAGCGCGCCTCCGTAGCATGTGGAAACTTTACTTGCTTGCCGTGGCCGCTAACCACCTTAAAAAGAAGTTCCCCAGCGACGCGGACGAAAATTTGGCGCGGGTGGTTGCAGACCTTGTCGCCAATGGCCTCTTGGAGCCCGACGGTGCGATTCCGACGATATGGGCGAAAGTAAAAGAGGTGCTCTCGCACGCTTCATTTTCATATAAAAAGAACGGCACCGAAGTTAAACTAGATTTTTCCAAGTTGGATTCCGAACTGACCAATTTTGAGGGCCGCATCGAAAGTCTTTTGGAAAAACTGGACCTATATCTCCGTGCAAAGAATTTGCGGCTCTGGGTTTTGTTTGATCGTCTTGATGAGTCATTTGTTTCTTCGCCGGCCATGGAAATCCCGGTCCTCCGAGCACTCTGCCGAACTTATCTTGATCTCCAGAGTTTATCGCACATGAAGGTGAAGCTATTTTTTCGGCAAGACCTGTTTCGCCGAATTGCAAGTGGCGGATTTGTCAACCTGTCGCACCTGGAGGCAAAGAGTGTCAAGCTGTCTTGGTCTTCCGAGGATCTGCATGCTCTGCTGTGCGCGAGAATTCGCGGAAACGAGGGGCTCATGCGGGAGCTAGGGGTGGATAATAGAACGAGCAATACTTCTTTGTTCGACAAATTTTTCCCGGAACAAGTCGAGGTTGGCGAGAGAAAGCCGACGACGTGGAAATGGCTTCTGACTCGGATCGAAGACAGCAACGGTGTTCGCGCGCCGCGAAACCTAATTGACCTGATCAATCTCGCGAAGGACGCACAGATAAAAAAGGAAGAGCGCTCTGTAAAGCAACAGCCGAGGAGAAACGCTCTAATCGAAAGTGATTCTATCAAGGCGGCTCTTAAGGAGTTGAGCGAAAAGCGCGTGAATGACACGCTGATAGCCGAGGCTGGCGAGTTGGCAGAGCACATCCAGCAGTTCAAATCTGGCAAGGCAGTGCAAACAAAGGAAACGATCAGTACGCTTCTGAGAAAGAAGGGTACTGAGCTTGACAAAATAATAGACGATTTGAAGAAAGCGGGATTTCTGGGAGAAGTGGGTGGCGCGCTTAAGATACCACCCTGGTATAGGGCTGGATTAGGGATAACTCAGGGCAGAGCGTAAGGCAGTAAGCGCGCTCATGATCGGTATCCGAGCACGCGACAAGTGTAACGTCGAGCGGGTCGATCGCAATCACGCCAGCCATAACTAAGCGTTCGATGGTA
>JANXVY010000055.1 GCA_025351425.1 Hyphomicrobium sp. | reverse complement strand
GCCCTCCCCTCGCGCCGGATGGGTCTCCATCAATACGAGCGCGCCTGCCGCAGCCTTCCCCTCACAGCTTCAACGCCCCGCGCCGCACTTCGAACAGCGTGATGGCGGTCGCAACCGCGAGGTTCAAACTATCGAGCTTGCCGGCCATCGGGATCTTGACGCGGATCGAGCAGCAGGCCGCGAGCTCCGGCGAAAGTCCGGGCCCTTCGCTGCCCATCACGATCACGGCCGGTCCCTTGGGCTTAACCCCGCGCACGTCCGCGGCAGCTTCCAGATGCGTGCCGATCACCTCGCCCTCAAAGCGCGCGCGCCACGCCAGAAACTGCTCGCGTGTAACCCGCACGATCGGCACCGCGAAAATCGAGCCCATGGTCGCGCGGATCGCTTCGCGCGAATAGGGGTCGACGCAATGGCCGATCAGCAGCACGCCCTTTGCGCCGAAGGCGTCGGCCGTGCGCACGATGGTGCCAAGGTTGCCCGGATCGCGAATGTCTTCGAGCGCGAGCCAGACGTCGCCGGGAGCGAGGCGGCGCGGGTCGGGCAGGTCCGCCCAGCGCTGGCGGAACACGCCCAGCATGGTCTGCGGGTTGTCCTTGGCGGAGAGTTTTTCGAGCACCGCGTTCGACACTTCGAGGCATTCCGCGCCCGCGCGCAATGCGCTCTCGAGCAGACCCTTGGTGATGCCCGTCGCGACCGATCCTGCCTGAAATGCCAGAATGTCCGGGTCGAACCCCTGCTCGCGGGCCGTGACGAGGATCGACACGCCTTCGGCGACGAACTGGCCGGTTTCCTTGCGCACCTTGCGCATCTCAAGTGAGCGGATGAACTTGACCCGGTCGTTGGTCAGGCTGGTGATGGGGCGAGGGATGTTCATCGGCGCCAATCCTTCAGCCGGCGCACCGCTTCCGCCATATCGGCCGTCGAGCCGGCGTAGGAAAAGCGCACGAACCGGTGGCCGCGGGCGGCATCGAAGTCCACCCCGGGCGTGCTCGCAACGCCGGTTTCGTCCAGCATCCGGCGGGCAAAGCCCAAGCTGTCGTCCGTCAGATCGGAGATGTCCGCATAGAGGTAGAACGCGCCGTCGGCCGGCACGATGGAGCGGAAGCCCGCTCCCGGCAACTCATTCAACAACAGCTCGCGGTTGCGGGCATATACCGCGCGGTTTGCCTCCAGCTCCTCGAGCCCATCGAACGCGCCGAGCGCTGCCACTTGGGCGACTGCGGGCGGCGAAATATAAAGGTTCTGCGCCAGCCGCTCGATGGGCCGCACCAGCCGTTGCGGCACCACCATCCAACCAACGCGCCAGCCCGTCATGGAAAAATACTTGGAGAACGAGTTGATGACGATCGCCTCGTCGCTCACCGCCAGCGCCGTCCGCGCCGTCCTCCCGTACGTCAGCCCATGATAGATTTCATCCGAGATGAACCACAGCCCGTTTTGCGTGCAGGCCGCCGCAATCTCGGCGAGGCGCCCATCCTCCACCATCGTGCCGGTCGGGTTGGCGGGGCTCGCGATCAGCAAACCTTTGGCCCGCGTCCGTTGTGCGGCCTCGGCAATCTGCTGGGCCGTGGGCATCCAGCGCGTCTGCGGACCGGTTTCGACCATCACCGGGGCCTGGCCCAGCGCCGACAGAATATGGCGGTAGCAGGGGTAGCCGGGGTCGGGCAGCAGCACGGGGTCGCCCGCGTCGAACGCTGCGAGGAACGCGAGCACGAACGCTGCCGACGATCCCGCCGTCACGATCACGCGGCCCGGAGCGACGCTCACGCCGTAGGTTTCGCGATAGTGCCGCGATATACGTTCGCGCAGCGCGTCCGTGCCCAGCGCCAGCGTGTAGCCCAGCGTTTCGCTGTCGAGCACGCGCTTCACCGCCTCGCGCGCAGCTTTCGGCGCCGGCGTCGAGGGCTGGCCCACCTCCATATGGATGACGCGCACGCCGCCCGCTTCTTTGGCGGCCGCAGCGGCCATCACGTCCATCACGATGAAGCTCGCAATGCCGGAGCGGCGCGAAGCGTTGCGGGCGGCCTCCAGTTTCTCGGGGGCAAGCGGGGTCGTCATGAGAGCACCATTGTGAAGCCAACGCCCACGTGTTGCCCTATTCTCAGAGCCGGATCATGCAAAAAAGCAACGGGTCGCATGGGATATGGCCGCTGTTTGGGTACAATACGGCCTGTATCTCTCCTGGTTGCGGCGAAGTTTGAACCAAAAACGGATGATATGCTGAGCTCATTCCTCAATCGGTGCACCTCTTTCCATGGGGGTGATCGGCGCATGCGCCGGGCGGCGGTCAGCGCGCTCGTCACGGTTGCAACCTTCACGGCCAGCGTCAGCGTACAAGCCCAGGGGCTCCCCCTCATCCGCGACAGCGAGATCGAGACGCTGCTCAGCGACTACGCTCGGCCGATTTTCAAGGCGGCGGGGCTGGGCAACAACAAGATCCAGATGCGCATCGTGCGCGAAGACAGCTTCAACGCGTTCGTCGTCGACGGACGTTCGGTGTTCATCAACACCGGCGCCTTGATGCAATCGGAGACGCCAAACCAGGTGATCGGCGTCGTCGCCCATGAAACCGGCCACATCACCGGCGGCCACATGGCGGCCTTGCGCGCGCGCATCGCCAAGGACCAGACCCGCCAGCTGCTGATGCAGATCCTCGGCATTGGCTTGATGGTTGCAGGCGGCACGGGCGGCAACAAGGAACTCGGCGGCGCGGGCACAGGCGTCATGTTTGGCGGCGGCGAGATGATCCAGCGCGGATTGCTCGCCGAGCGCCGCCAACAAGAGTCGGCTGCCGACCAGGCCGGCATCAAGCTGTTGAACGAGACCAAGCAGTCGGGCCGTGGCATGCTCGAGACGTTCGAGCGTTTCGCCCAGCAGGAATACATTTCGGATGCCCAGAAGGATGCGTTCGTTCGCAGCCACCCCGTCGCGACCGACCGGTTGGCGCGATTGCGCACGCTGGTCGAAGGCAGCCCGAACTACGCCAATCGCGACACGGTCGAGTTGCAGCTGCGCCACGACCTGATGCGCGCAAAGCTTTCGGGCTACCTTGAGAGCCCCGGCATCATCAACAGCCGTTATCCCGCAGCCAACACCACCCTGCCCGCCCGGTACGCCCGCGCGCTCGCGAAGTTCTTCAAGGGCGGCGAGGGGGCGCTCGAACAGGCGCTCGTCGAAATCGACGGGCTGATCAAGGATCGGCCCGACAATCCATGGTTCTACGAGGTCAAAGGCGACATCCTCACCCGCGCCGGGCGCAAGCATGACGCCATCGCTCCGCTGCGGCAGGCCTTGAAACTCGCCAACGAGTCCATGCTGATCCGCGTGCAGTTGGCGGACAGCCTGATGGCTTCCGGCGACCCGACATCCACCAACGAGGCCGTCGACATGCTGCGCAAGTCCTTAGTCGAGGACCAGAACCCGCGCGCCTACCGGCTGCTCGCCACCGCCTACTACAAGCAGGGCAAGGGGCCGGAGGCCGATGCTGCCCAGGCCCAGGCCGAATTCCAGGAGGGCGACCTGAAGAAGGCGCAGATTTTCGCCAAGCGCGCCCAGATGAAGCTCGCCCAAGGTTCGCCCGACTGGGTAAAAACCGACGACATCATTAATTATAAGCCAGAATTCGAGCACTGACTGGAATACACCCCTCTTTGGGGCTATAGCCGCCGTGTTCACTGATCAGGAGCCTGACCCATGACGATCTTCCGCTTGCGCTGCCTTGCCGCCGGCTGCCTAGCCGCCGCCCTCTTTGCGCTGCCGTTTGGTATGGGCTTTGGCGCGCGCGCCGACGAGCCGTTCTCGGCCGGCCAGAAGCAGGCGATCGAAAAAATCGTCAAAGATTATCTGGTCGCCAACCCGGAGATCATGCTGGAAGTCCAGAACCTGCTCGAAGCCAAAATGGAAAAGCAGCAGGCCGAGAAGATCAAGACCGCGCTGGCTGACAACGCCAAGGACATCTACCGCGGCGTCAACGCGCCGGTCGCTGGCAACAAGGATGGCGATATCACCGTCACCGAGTTCTTCGACTACAACTGCGGCTTCTGCAAAAAGAGCTTCCCCGAGATCTCCAAGCTGATCTCGCAGGACGCCAAGGTGCGGGTCGTGTTCAAGGAATTCCCGATCCTGTCGAAGGGCTCGGAAGAAGCCTCCAAGGCCGCCCTTGCCGCTCGCATGCAGGGCAAATACTGGGAATTCCACAGCGCCATGCTCGATTTCAAGGGCCAAGCCAACGAAGCGTCTGCGTTCAAGGTCGCCGAAAAGCTCGGGCTCGACATGGCCAAGCTGAAGAAGGATATGGACGCGCCCGAGGTCAAGGCTGAGCTCGATCAAGTCAAGGCGCTCGCCACCAAGATGGGCATCAACGGCACGCCGCACTTCCTGGTCGGCGACAAGTCGATTGCCGGCGCTCCGGGCGACCTGCTGCCGCAGCTCACCGCCAACATCGCCGATCTGCGCAAGAACGGCTGCTCGTACTGCTGAACTCGCAGCAAAAATATACGGCTGCCTAAACGCCCGCTACAGCAGTCGCCGCGATCCAAATCGCGGTCACCATGACGAACAACACTAGCCAGCCGAACATGGCACGCGAAAGCCGGCGAATCTCCGGGTCGTGCCAGTTGCGTCGAGCAGCAAGGACGATCGCAAGCTTCCCGTGCGACAGTCGGCCTTCGAGCTTGCGCAGCCGACGGGCGAGATCGATGCCCTGCCAGATCATGCCCATGACGGGCACGAGCAACGCCAAGGCAACCGCTGAAGCGACCACCACGGTTGGAATGCCGAGCGGATCAGCACCAAATATCCCGATGATCGGCCGCAATCCTTCCGGTTTGCGGACGAGATCCCAAATTAGCAGCGCGCCGACAGTCCCGAATCCTAACAATCTGAAATAATACTGCATTATAAAAACCGTGGAGTTTTTGAGCGGGGACATTCCCGAATAACTTGCAGGGTTGCGGTTGGCAACCCTGTTGAACAGGTGAACGGCCGCTTTCCCCCTCCCCGGAAAGCTGTTAGAGCGAGCGGCGATGGCGAAACTGATCTATGTCCTGAACGGACCAAACCTCAATCTGCTTGGCACCCGCGAGCCCGCTGTTTATGGCAGCGATTCGCTTGCCGACGTAAAGGCACGCACGGTTGCGCGCGCCCAAAA
>JANXVY010000013.1 GCA_025351425.1 Hyphomicrobium sp. | reverse complement strand
ACGGAGCGGCGTCTTATCGCTTCTCTACAAATCTCGGAATGCCCGCGCGGTAACGCGCCGCTCCTCCCCCCGATTTATATCTCCGAGCGAAAGCTGCGGAGGGCGAAGGCGCGTGAAGAGAAGGCCAGGGGGCGCTCAAGGCGAGGCGAGCAGTCGCTCGCCGGCCCTGGACCCGCGGACTTGAAGAAAGCGCGCGAGCCCCCTTTGCATGGGGGTCCAGGGCACCCGTGCCCTGGCCTTCACTTGGCTGAAGGACATATCCCAATAAACATCCTTAAGAACGCAGTTTGCCTTTCAATACTTCATTCAACATTGCCCCGTACGATGCCCGCGAGGACGCCGGAGACGCACGACCGCCCCTTAAATCGGCGGCGCGCCACTGGCTTGGGCAGCATCGTTTGGGAAAGCGCACATGAACCACAGCCAGGTCTTTATCATCGGCGCCGGGCCGGCGGGGCTGACAGCCTCCTATCTCCTCACCAAGGACGCGGTGACGACGACGGTGATCGAACAAGATCCGGTCTATGTCGGCGGCATCAGCCGCACCGCCAATTACAAAGGCTTCCTGTTCGATATCGGCGGCCATCGCTTCTTCTCGAAATCGAAGGAAGTCGTCGACCTCTGGAAAGAAATACTGCCCCAGGATTTCATCACGCGCCCGCGCCTGTCGCGCATCTATTACGACGGCAAATACTATTCCTATCCGCTGAAGGCCTTCGAGGCCCTCAATAACCTGGGCTATCTCGAAAGCACGTTGTGCGTACTCTCGTTCGCCTACAAGCAGGCCTTCCCCAACGAAGCCCCTGTGACCTTTCACGAATGGGTCGCCAACCAGTTCGGCGAGCGCCTGTTCTCGATCTTTTTCAAGACCTACACCGAGAAGGTGTGGGGCATGAGCTGCGACGAGATCTCGGCCGACTGGGCCGCCCAGCGCATCAAGGGCCTCGACCTCTGGAGCGCGATGGCGAACGCGCTGCGCAACTCGATGCGTCCCGCCGGCGTCAAGGACGGCACGCCCGCAAACGAAGGCGCGGAAGTGATCAAGACCCTGATCGAAAGCTTCCAGTACCCCCGCAAGGGTCCCGGCATGATGTGGGACGCAGCGGCGGCCAAGACCAAGGCCCAGGGCGGCACGATCCACATGGGCCAGACGCTCGACACCCTCAGCTGGGATGGCGCAGCCAAGCTCTGGACCATCACCGCCACGACGAACGGCGGCCGCACGGAAACCTACACGGCCGATCACGTGATCTCCTCCGCCCCGATGACCGAACTGGTCCGCGCCCTGAAGGCCTCCGATACCGTGAAGGCGGCGGCCAACGGCCTGCGCTATCGCGACTTCCTGACGGTCGCCCTGATGGTCGACAATCCCAACCTGTTCCCCGACAACTGGATTTATATCCACGAACCGAGCGTGAAGGTTGGCCGCATCCAGAACTTCCGCTCCTGGTCGCCCGAACTGATCCCGGACGCGAACGCCACCTGCCTCGGCCTCGAGTATTTCTGCTTCGAAGGCGACGGCCTGTGGACCGCGACGGATGAGGAACTGATCGAACTCGCCAAGAAGGAATTGGCGATCATCGGCCTTGCCCAGCCCGAACACGTCAAGGACGGCTGTGTCGTCCGCCAGAAGAAGGCGTATCCGGTCTACGACGAAGGCTACAAGGCGCGTGTCGAGACGATCCGCTCGGAGTTTGCCGAGCACTATCCAACGCTCCACCTCGTCGGCCGCAACGGCATGCACAAGTACAACAACCAGGACCACGCGATGATGACGTCGATGCTGACGGTCAAGAACATCCTCGCTGGTAAGACCGTGTTCGATATCTGGAACGTGAACGAAGACGCCGAATATCACGAAGCGGGCAATTCGGGCGAGCAGGAAGCCTTGAAGAGCGTCCGCATGGTGCCGCGCAAGGTCGGCCAGGCCGCTTGATCCCCCTTGCAGGTAACAAGTCGAGGACAGCTCCGTGAACGCCACCCGAACGAGTGCCCGATCGCAGCCGTTGTTCGCGCGGCAGGCGGTTGCGATGACAGCGCTCGTCCAATCGCAGTTGCCCAGGCTGTCGCGCTACACGCTCGTCAGCATCGCGGCCTTGGGGCTCGATTTCGCGGTGTTCCAAACACTGACCGTGTCGGAGATCAAACCCGCGCTCGCAGCCATCGTGGGTTACACGTTCGGCATGCTGCTGCACTACACGCTGTCGGTGCGGTTCGTGTTTGTCAACGCGACCCCCAAATCGAGACGCCGCACCCTGTTTGAATTCGCGCTAAGCGGTCTAATCGGCCTTGCTATGACGGCCGCCATCGTCTGGGTTGCAACCGGTTGGCTCGGCGTACCGGCACTGTTGGCCAAGGCGCTCGCGGTCGGTGCGAGCTTCGTCACCGTGTTCCTGCTGCGCGCCGCGATAGTATTCAAACCCGCGGCCATCAACGCCTGAAGCCGGCACTATTTGCTGGGCAACAGGCCCTTCAAACGGTACAATGCGTCAAGGGCTGATTTCGGCGTCAGTTCGTCGGGGTTGAGCGCTTTAAGCGCTTCGAGCGCCGGTGATGGGGCCGCAGCCACCGCCTGTCCCGCCGGCCGCACAGCGGCAAACAACGGCAGCTCATCCAGCGCCGCCGCCCCTCCCCCCCGCTTGCGATCGTTCTTTTCGAGCGCGCTCAACACCTCGCGGGCCCGCGCCACCACCACTCCCGGCAGTCCCGCCAGCTTCGCGACCTGGATGCCGTAGCTACGGTCGGCAGCTCCCGGCTTAACCTTGTGTAGGAACACGATTTCGTCCTGCCAGTCCTTGACGTCCATGGTGACGTTTGCGACGCAGGGAAGCTTGCCAGCCAACGCAGTGAGCTCATGGTAATGCGTCGCAAAAAGTGCCCGGCACTTCGAGCGGTCGTGCAGGAATTCGACCGTGGCCCAGGCAATGGAAAGCCCGTCGAATGTGGCGGTGCCACGGCCAATCTCGTCCAGAATGACCAGCGAACGCTCGGTCGATTGGTTGAGGATCGCCGCCGTCTCCACCATCTCGACCATGAACGTGGAGCGCCCGCGCGCCAGATCGTCGGATGCCCCAACTCGCGAAAACAGCCGGTCGATGACGCCGATATGCGCAGACCGCGCTGGCACGAAGCTGCCGGTCTGCGCCATCAAGGCGATAAGCGCATTCTGGCGCAGGAACGTCGACTTGCCGGCCATGTTGGGGCCCGTGACGAGCCAGATCCGTGCATCAGGCGCTTCGTCGAACCCAGGCGGACGCTCGTTTCCCTCGCCAACCAAAGCGCGGCCAAGTACGCAATCGTTTTCGATGAACGCCCCAGCGCGTGAAGCATCCAACGCCTGCTCGACGACCGGATGCCGCCCGCCGCGGATTTCGAACGCCGCCCCGTTGTCGATGACGGGCCGAACATAGCCCTGCTCGCGGGCGACTTCTGCAAGGCTAGCAACGCAATCGAGTTCGGCGAGTGCCCGCGCCGTGTCGAGCAAGCCGCGTTCGTGCTTGGCGACTGCGGTCGCCAGTTCGTTGAAGACTTCCTGCTCAATGCCCAGCGCCCGTTCGGCGGCCGCCGCGATCCGGCCTTCGATATCGATGAGCTCGGCGGTCGAAAACCGCATGGCATTGGCCATCGATTGCCGGTGGCGGAAGGTCTCGTTGTGGGGCGCCGTTTGTAGGGGACCGGCGTTGAGCACTGTTACCTCGATATAGAAACCGAGGATATTGTTATGGCGCACCTTCAGCGATTTGACGCCGGTTTCCGCGATGTACTTGGCTTCCAGCGCCGCCATCACCTGTCGGCTGTCGTCGCGCAGCCGGCGGGCGGCATCGAGTTCGGGGCGCGCACCGAGCTTGACGAACCCACCGTCGCGCCGCAAATGCGGCAGCTCATCGGCGAGCGCCGACGAGAGCGCCGCTCCAAGCGCCGCACCGGTCCCGCTCAACGATTGCAGCAGACTGACAAGATCGGCTGGCAACCCCATCGGCTGCGCCCGGGCGCCGAGTGTCGCCGCGCAACGGGTCGCCGCCGCGATCCCGTCGCGGATCGCGCCCAGATCGCGCGGCCCACCGCGCCCGAAAGCGAGCCGCGTCACACCGCGCGCGATGTCGGGCGCCTGCCGCAAAGCTTCCCGTAGCCGGTCGCGCAGCTGGTCGTCGGAGCTGAGAAAATCCACCGCATCGAGCCGCGCATTGATCCCGCGCGCATCCGCCAGCGGGCTTGCGATGCGGGCAGCAAGCTCTCGCGATCCAGCCCCTGTCACGGTGCGGTCGATCGCGCCCAGCAGACTATGCGCGCGCTCTCCCGCCGACGTCCGCACGAGCTCCAAGCTCGCCCGCGTGGCGGCGTCAATCACGAGGATGTTGCCCGCACCCGTCAGTTTGGGCCGTTGCAGCACCGGCGAACGTCCGATCTGCGTCAGGTCGACATATTTGAGGAGTGCCCCGATGGCGGAAAGAGCCGCTCGCGAAAACCTGCCCAGCCCAGTGAGATCGGCGACACCGAGCCGCGTCTTGAGCTGGTGTTCACCCGACACGCTGTCAAACGAGACGACGGGCAACGGCGTGGTAGCGGCCCCGGCGAGGTCGATCCAGCGGCGCAAGCCCTTGTCGGAAAACGCCGTGTCAGGCAGCAGGATTTCGCTCGGCCCAAGCCGGATGAGTTCGCCAGGGAGATCCGCACCTTTAACGTCGCCCACCTCGAATTCGCCGGTCGAGATGTCGAGCGAGGCGAGCGCCACCGTCGCGTCCGGATCGAGCCCGGCTTGCAGCCCGCCGCCAGGCGCGATGAACACCGCCGTCAGATAGTTGCGCGCCTTCGCATCCAACAGCGCGTCTTCCGTCAGCGTGCCGGGCGTTACGAGCCGCACCACATCGCGCCGAACGACGGCCTTCGCGCCGCGCTTGCGCGCCTCCGCGGGATCTTCGAGCTGCTCACACACGGCGACCCTGAAGCCGCGCTTGATGAGTTTCTGCAGGTAATCATCGGCCCGGTGGATCGGCACGCCGCACATGGGGATGTCTTCGCCCCGGTGCTTGCCACGCTTGGTCAGCACAATGCCGAGCGCCGCCGACGCGACGACGGCATCTTCGAAAAACAGCTCGTAGAAATCGCCCATCCGGTACCACAGCAGGCTGTCGGGATTGGCGGTCTTTATTTCCAGGTATTGCGACATCGATGGCGTCGCCTCCGGCGCAGAGGTAGAAGCCTCCGGCGCAGGCGCAACAGCCGGCGCCGACGCGCTTTCGTGCGCATGCTCAATCGGCGCGTCGGGCGCAGCGGTGATTGCCGGTTCGGATACCTTCTTGGGACGTGCCATCATCTGCTCGC
This sequence comes from Hyphomicrobium sp., assembly GCA_025351425.1. Classification (GTDB taxonomy): domain Bacteria; phylum Pseudomonadota; class Alphaproteobacteria; order Rhizobiales; family Hyphomicrobiaceae; genus JANXVY01. Next base: position 48,855 of record JANXVY010000013.1, on the reverse strand, counting down.
GTAAAAATCAGCACTTGGCTTACCCGTTTGGCGCACCGGCGCAAGACCGGAGCCCTCGTTCGCTCCTGGTCACAGCGTTGTGGTGGGAAAGAGCCGGGGGCCCGATTCCGGTTTCGCCGGAGCTTCGGTGACTTGAATGATGTTGTTCAGCAGGCCAGCGATTCCATGGGCGACTTTCCGGTCTCGCCAATAGCCGTTATGGGCAGCAAGCGATAACAACGGCCGCAACTTTCGGGGGCAACACCGGGAACGCAACCAGCCTTCCGACGCCGTTTGATGATCGCTTAACAACGGCTCCCGGTCATACTCGTCATTCAAAGGCTTCAGCGGATAGCCGAACGGATCGTTGGCGCTGTAGTAGTTGAGCCAGCAGGCCTTGTCCCTAGTCGCTCGATCAAGAGCAGGACCGGGAAAGGCCGCGTTCATCTCCGGAACTTGAGCCTTGGTAATCGGAAACACATGCTGAGGCCCGAGCGAGAACGTGAACAGTGGCATGTTGCTGCCGAGGGTGACGAAACCGGCGAAGGTATCCAGCCGCTCCAGCGCCGTCTTGCTCGGCAGCGAGTCGATATAGGCTTGGGTGCCCTTGTCGATTCTCTTCTCGGCGAACGCGAGCCCGGGATGCTTGCACTGGTGTAGATCCCAGGCATAGGAGGACACGATGTGGCAGCCGAGCGAATGTGTTATGAACACGAGCGGCCGGCTGTCCGAGCCCGCGAGAGCTGCGTCCTGGATTGTCTTGCGAACCCGCGCCTGGATATCGTAGTAGGCTGAATTCTTGCGGTCGATCTTCTGGTACGCGGCGGCGTCGCCCAGTCCTTCAATGACCATCTGGTGTGCAACCGTCGGACGGAAATCCGACGACGTCTTGGCGTAGTGCACATATTCCTGCTGACGGCCGCGCACGATGTCGGCCCAGAAGACGGCGCGGAAGATGACATGCCCACGCGCCTCTTTCGGCAACCGCCGCAAAATCCCGTCGCGCAACGGCTCATAGTAATCCTGGCACGTCGTATTGATTCCGTGGACAAAGACGACCACAACGTCTTGCGGCATGAAAATCCCCTGCCCTCGGTCTGCAATTGATCGACCGTAGTTGTATACGTCGCCTCAAACCAGGGGGCGAGCATGCTATTGTTCCCAACATCCGCCGGGTGTGACAGTTGAGTTATCGCGCGGACCCCTTAGATCTGCGACAAGCACGTCTTCGCACCTACCGCGCCCGATAAAAAGAAGTCCAGCCGAGACTAAGATGCAACAACGCCCGCCCGAAGATCAAAACAACCTCTGGATTGCATTGCTGCTCTCCATGGCCGTATTCCTGGCCTGGCAGTACTTGTATGCCGGTCCCAAGATGCGGGAGGAGCAGGAGCGTCAGCGCGCCGAGAAGGTTGCGAAGACAGAAGCCAAGGACACTGCCAATCTGCCGGCCGGCGCCACGGTCCCGCAATCGGCTGCTCCGGGCGCCCCGGGCCGCTCGACAGTGATCCGCGCAACGAGCCGCGAAGCGGCCATCGCTTTGAGCCCCCGCGTACCGATCGAAACGGCTTCGCTAAAAGGCTCGATTGGCTTGAAGGGCGGCCGCATTGACGATCTTTCGCTCGTCAAGTTCCATGAAAAGGTCGACCCCAACAGCCCTACTATTGTGCTGTTCGCCCCGTCGGAAAGCCCTCACGCCTATTTCGCTGATTACGGCTGGGCCACGGAAGGCGCCGGTAACTTGGCCCTACCCGATCGCGAAACGCTGTGGACCAGGACTGGCGCCGCGACCTTGACAGATAAAGCGCCGGTGGTGCTCACCTGGGACAACGGCCAGGGGCTTACCTTCACGCGCACCATCGCAGTCGATACCGACTACATGTTCAAGATCACCGACGAAGTTGAAAACAAGACCGGGTCCGCGATCGCGCTGCGCCCGTTCGGTCGAATTTTCCGCGACGGCGAGGCCAACGAACAGGCCAACTACGTTTTGCACGAAGGCCTTGTCGGCTACATCGGCGAAGATGGCCTCAAAGAATACAAGTACGCCGACTTCGCCAAGAAGGACCTGAAGCGCGAAGGCGTGCGCGAAACCTTCAAGGAGGAAACCGGCGGCTGGCTCGGCCTCACCGACAAGTACTGGGCCGCAGCCCTGATCCCAAACCAGACAGCCAAGTATTCGGCGACGTTCTCCGTTGACCAAAAGCGCTCAACCACTGAATCCGACCAGTTCGAAACCCGCTTCGAGACGGCCGCGGTCGCCATCGCGCCGGGCGCCAAGGCCGAATCCGCGAGCCTTCTGTACGCGGGTGCCAAGCAGGTATCCTTGATCGAGACCTACGAGGACAAGCTCGGCATCAAGAAGTTCAACCTGATGATCGACTGGGGTTGGTTCTACTTCATTACAAAGCCGATGTTCCACGTGATGGAGGCGATCAACAAGCTCACTCACAACTTCGGGCTCACCATCATCGCCATCACGCTGCTGGTGAAGGGCTTGTTCTTCCCGCTCGCCAACAAGTCGTACGAGTCGATGGCGAAGATGAAGAAACTGCAGCCCGAAATGGAAAAGCTGAAGGAGCGCTTCAAGGACGACAAAGAACGCCAGTCCAAGGAACTGATGGCGCTCTACCAACGCGAAAAGATCAACCCGCTCGCAGGCTGCCTGCCGGTGCTGTTGCAGATCCCGGTGTTCTTTGGCCTCTATAAGGTCCTGTACGGCACTATCGACATGCGTCATGCGCCCTTCTTCGGCTGGATCAAGGACCTCTCCGCCCCCGATCCGACGTCGCTCTTCAACCTGTTCGGCGCATTACCCATCGACCTGCCGTCGGCTCTAATGATCGGCATCTGGCCTCTGATCATGGGTATCACCATGTGGCTGCAGATGCAGATGAACCCGCCGCAGCCCGACCCCGTGCAGCAGCAGGTGTTTCAGTGGATGCCCATCATGTTCACGTTCATGATGGCAAGTTTCCCCGCCGGGCTCGTGATCTATTGGGCGGTCAATAACACCCTGACGATCGCCCAGCAGATGGTGATCAACAAACGCTTGGGCGTCGACATCCATCTGAAGGACAATATCATCCGCCAGTGGCAGGACATCAAAGGCTTCTTTACAGGCCTGATGGGTAAGGAAACGCCGCCTGCCGCCACTGAAAAGTCCAAGCCCGCCGAGAAGCCGCAAAACGAGAAGTCCAAGAATTGACAACCAGCGAGCCCGCGTTTTCGCCTGAACTTCTAGCTGCGGGCGAACGCTTGGCTGTGCGGCCATGGACCTTCGTCAAGAGCGTCGTCGGCCTCGATCATCTCCCAGAAGGCAATCGTATCGAGATTGCCTTCGCGGGCCGCTCGAATGTAGGCAAGTCGAGCCTCCTCAATGCGCTGATCGCCAATAAGGGTCTGGCGCGTACTTCGAACACGCCCGGCCGCACGCAGGAGCTGAACTACTTCCGCCCCGACAATGGCGACATGTATCTGGTCGATATGCCGGGCTACGGATTCGCCAAGGCGCCCAAGGACAAGGTTGATGCGTGGACCGCGCTGGTGCAGGACTATCTCAAGGGCCGCCAGACACTGGCCCGCGTCTTCCTGCTAATCGACGCCCGCCACGGCATAAAAGCGGTCGACGCCGGGATCATGGAGATGCTCGACACCGCAGCCGTCTCCTATCAGATCGTGCTGACTAAGGCCGATAAGCTGAACCCCTACGAACTGGCCGGCATCACCACCGCCACGCATCAGGCGGCCAGCAAACACCCGGCCGCCTACCCGCTGACGCTGGCGACCTCGTCGGAAACCGGCAGCGGCGTCCCCGAACTGCGCGCCCAGATGGCCATGATACTGGAAGAACGTGGCCGTCCCGTCCGTTGATGCGGCAATAACTGAACGATCCGGGTAACACGCCGGCCTAACTGCCCAGACTTTCAGCACTTTCGGCAGTATTTCTCCCAAAAATTTTGCTTGCCGAACCATTTTCACGGATCAACCGAAACTTCGCTACTCCCGCGCCAACTGCGGTGCTAGGCAGCACCCAGTTGATCAGCGTAATTGGGGCTTGAACGATGCAGGAACTGACCGGCGAAGGGCGCAGAGTAATCGAAGACGTCGCGCGGCGACACGGCTTCAGCACGGATGCAACCCTGGCCATGCTGATGGCCGTCGCGTCCGGGCAAGGCTCTCAGGCCCAGTTCAACCACCCCGAATTCGGCGGCATGGGCCAGTGGTCTCTGGGCGGCATGATCATGATCGGCGATATGTTCAACAACAACCTGAAATATCGAGTCGATGGATTGGCGACCGAGCTGTCCAACGTACTTCGCAGCCAGCCTCTTTATGCACCCGTACCGAGCTTCCAGTCCCAAAGCCAGTCGAGCGGCGCTGGCATGAGTTCGGGGGTGAGCTTGTTCGTGCCCGGCAGCTCGTCCAACTGGTGGCCAGCGGAGTTCGGCAACCCCTCGTCGACCGGCTCCCAGAACGATCTGCGCTACGCCTACTTTCCCGCCGCCCGCCGGCTTACGATCAAGCAAGGCGAGCGCGTCACGACCTATGACACGGGCAATCATCAGATTTCGGGTTTTGGCCAGCAGCAGAGCGGCGACCAGTCGATCACCCTGACGAGCCAATTTGGCTTGGTGCGCGTGTTTGATCTTCCCTTGATCACCGACAGCGCTGCCAACCAGACCCCAGCGCCCATAGTCCAACCGTCCGTTTCCTATCCCGCAACTCCGGTCGCCAACCCAGCGCCGGTGGTCCCCTTCCAAGTCCCCGCCGCAAGCGGCTCCACATCCCAGAGCCAGCCCCAGGCCGCGAGCGAAGACATTTTTGCCAAGATCGAGCGCCTAGCCGAACTGCGCCAAAAGGGCGTCCTGACCGACGACGAGTTCAATGCCAAGAAAAGCGAGCTTTTGAGCCGCCTTTAGAGTGCCTCTGGAAAAAGGGTGCAGCGGTTTTCCTCAAAAGTAGCACCGCCAAGCAACGACCGAGAGTTCGTTCGCGATCCCACTTGAAGCGGCAGGACTCGAGGCTTTTAACGGCCATCGCCTTCTACTTTCGGTCGGATCGGCTGTGTCTTTGACGCGCATCAACAGCACCGTTCGACGTTGGCGTCAGATGCAGGGGCATGGCGACAAACCGCGATGTCCCAACATCTGGATCAAAACATGAGATCGCACCGAATTATCCCCCTCGCGCTGCTTTGTGCGACGATAGTGCTGCCTTGGACGCCCGCACGTGCACAAAGCCCCCCCGTGGCCCCCGTGACCGCAGGCGCCGCCGTATTCAAGGAACATTGCAGCCGCTGTCATGACGACAACGCGACCCGGCAATCTTATGGGCCGAGCCTCGCCGGCATCATCGGCCGCAAGGCTGCCACTCAAGAGGGATTTGCCTACTCCGACGCCTTGAAGTCGTCTGGCCTCGTTTGGACCGAGGAAGCTGTGCGAGCCTGGATCGCAAACAACACCGGGCTCCTGCCCGGCACCCGGATGCGCCACGTCGGCATCACCGACCCAGGCGAACAGGATACCTTGCTTGCCTACCTGAAATCTTTAACGAAATAGCCGGTGCCCGTAGCAATCTATGGCGGTCCGGCTACCAAGGGCTTGTCCTTAGTTTAGAACCATTCTAAGACCCTCCGAGCAACATCGGGTGGCGGCGTGTCCTTGAGCCGCCAACGCAATCGGGGGAAACACATGGACCGGCCGCTTCATCGCGAAAACCACCTGATCGAGCGCATCGGCTGGCTACGCGCCGCCGTGCTGGGCGCCAACGACGGCATCATCTCGACGGCAAGCCTCGTGGTCGGCGTAGCGGCTGCCGCAACCTCGCCGCACGAAGTCTGGGTCGCCGGTGCGGCCGGCCTCGTGGCAGGCGCGACCGCAATGGCTGCAGGCGAATATGTATCGGTCAGTTCGCAGGCCGATACCGAGGAAGCTGACCTCACGCGCGAACGCAGCGAACTGGCCGAACAGCCCGAAGCCGAACTGGCGGAACTGACCCAGATCTATGTCGACCGCGGGGTCGAACTTGCATTGGCCAAGCAGGTCGCCCAGCAGATGACGGCAAAGGATGCATTCGCAACCCATGCACGCGATGAACTGGGGTTATCGGCCCATGTCATCGCTCGGCCCATCCAGGCCGCGCTCACGTCAGCCGTGACCTTCGCCAGCGGTGCAGCGCTTCCGCTCCTGATTTCGCTCGTGGTGCCAGCCGCAAAAATCGGCGTGGCCGTTTCCGCAGGCTCCCTCGTTTGCCTCGCAGCCCTCGGTGCCCTCGGCGCTTGGGTCGGCGGCGCCAGCATTCTGAAGCCGACGCTCCGCATCACCTTCTGGGGTGCCGTCGCGATGGGCGCCACCGCGGCTATCGGCGCCCTCGTCGGACGTGCGGTCTGACAATTAATTGAAAAATTGAAAACGGCATACAGTTGACTTAGCGCTGCAGGCCCGCATGCGGGCGCGGCACGAAGCGGAACACGTATTTAATCGCATCGTCGAGCGTGTTCCGCCAGACGCCCCAATCGTGCCGCCCATCCACGATCCGCAGTTCCGCCTGATCGGGCTGTTGATCGGCAATGGTCTTGAACAGCAGAGCGGTCTCGTAGGCGATCCCGAGTTCGTCGCCATCCGCCGACACCAGATAGAAAGGCACCCGCGTCTCTTGGTCGAAATATCGGCTGGCGAGGCGGGGATAATTTTCGGCCGTCCAAAGGGTCTGATTGAACTGACCATCAGACCGCAGAAACGCCGGATCGCGGCGGGCCGATGACCTAGCCGGCGGCGTGACGGCATAGATTGCCGGGCTGAGCGCTGCAACCGCCGCGAGCCGTTCGGGGTACTTGAGCCCATAGCGCACAGCACCGTATCCGCCAGCCGAAATCCCCGCTATCAGCCGAGCGAGCCGCGAGTCGATGGTGCGGTACGTCTTGTCGATGAATGGCACGAGTTCCGACCAGAATGCCGTCTCCGCCTTATCCTTGGCGCCATCGACCCACCACGCCCCAGGACACCCCGGCATGACGAGAATTGCGGGTGGAATATCGCCGTTCGAGATCAAGCGGTCGGCACGGTCCTTGATCCCGCCGCGCTCGACCCAAATGTTTTCGTCACCACCCGCGCCATGCAGCAGATACAGCACCGGGTAGCGCCGGTTTCCGGAGGCATAATCGTCAGGAAGGTAGATAAAATAGGGCAGGTCGCGCTGCAGCGCGTTCGACGGCAGGGTCAAGTGCAGCAATTCGCTCGCGACCACCGGCGCAACCCATGGGCCACCCAGCAACAACGTTGCGCAAGCGATCAGTGCAACAAGGAACCCGCGCACGAACTCGTCCCCCTGTTGCTGTCCCGCTACCGCCAGCGATGCTGTCCCAAGCAAGACAGCTTGTTACGTCATCGCCAAACCGAGCGCAACCTCAGCACAACATTGGGCCGACGTTGGGGTCGCCCTTACCGGATCGAAGTAGGGGCCGCGACAGCGACACGCCGGAGCGTAAGAATTTGAACGCGAACGTCATTTTCGAGCCAGAGCGCGAGTGTCGCCATCGCTCCCATGCCAACGATGACTACGGCCGTTTCCACGAGCACACCTCCATTGCTTTCATTTGCCACGATCCACCCCGCCATGCTGAGCAGCGAGCCGGTCATGAACACTGGCAGCGAGTGCCGGCCCATCCGGGTCAGCACGAAATCCTTGGGAACCTCGGCGAGCCATGTCCAAACCGGGCTGTGACACACCACATACGTAAGGGCGAGAACATGCATCAGCCGTGGCAGCGGCAAGTTGGGCTTGTAGATCGACCCGAGCCACTCCGGCACCAAGCCTTCCCCTATCCTACTTCCGAAACCGCCCGCCATCCAGACCGCCGCAACTCCGAGATAGAGTACCGATGCCCAATACAGTCCCCGGCTAAATCCAGCCCCTCTGCCCCGGCGCTGGCTGATGCCAAGAGCGACGCCCACCGCAAACAGCAATTGCCAAGCCATCGGGTTGAAAAACCAGCTATCGAAATTTCGGCTGCTGGGGAGCGTAAATCCCGCGAGGTTAGTGGTGAGATAGGCAGCAACAGATACCCCCAGCATCAGCCGCACATCGCGAGCCGCAAGCCAGAACAGGGCAGGCAGCAACGCCAGCAGCAGCACATACATTGGCAGGATATTGAAATAGCTGAGCTGGCAACCGCCGACCAGCACGGCCAGCAAGCCGGCGGCCGGATCGATGAAAATCGGTGCGACGCCGATCAGGTCTGAGCGTTGCGCATGCTCGCTCGCCGTCATCGCAGCCAAGAACAGGATCAAAGCCGCGAGCGTAGTGATGATATGCGCGCAATACAGCACGCCGGCCCGGCGCGTCGCCTTGAGCGTCACGCTCCAATGATCGCCTTTGACGAAGTCGGGATAGTACGCGCGCGCCGCCGAATAGCCAGCCAGCAGCACAAACAATTCCGCCGCGTCCGAAAATCCGAAGTTGCGCGATGTCCAGTGCCCGATCCAGTTGCCAGGCATGTGGTTGACGAAGATCATAGCGAGCGCCAGTCCGCGAACGAAGTCGATGCGGTGGTCGCGGGCACGCCAGGTTGCAAGTTCTGGCGCTAATCTGCCGGCAAGGTTCGCCGTCGAGATGCCTTCCGAATTCACATTGACCTCCGCTCCTGCAGCTGCACGAACGGCCGCTATTATGCCGGCCTAAGCGTTTGTTGAACTCAAGGATCATACCAGACGGGATAATAAAATTATCCGAATAAAAACAACGCAATAAGATTTTATATCCTCGCAGCACGGCAACAATTTGACGCCAAATCCATCAGTTAACCGATGGAAAGCTTAACGATTGTGCAGCGCGACTTCCGTCGCTCATCGGGCTGCAAGTCGTCATTTAAGTGCAGCCAGCACGGCCGCTAACGCCGGATCGTACAAGGAGCTGCCAAACTTCGCGAAAACCCCGCCTGCGGCCGCGACCATGACCCAGCCCGCCAGTCGCGCAGCCACGCGCCCATAGTTCACGCCGACCCGCACATCGATGATCTGGTCGGGCAGTGCGGTATCGGCAGCGGCTCCATCAGGACCGGGTGTGCGGGCCGAAACGACCAGCTGCAACCGCCGCTTGCCCGCCTTCAAGGGCGTGACGCTCCAACGCCAGCTGGCGAAATCGGTTTCGATCAACCCGAGCCGGCTCTCGAGCCATTGTGTTTCGGGCGACGCGGAATCGATGAGGAAGCCGCCATCCGGCGCCCGCAGCTTGACCGACATAGCGGGGGCGACGACCACGGCGTGGCGGCGCACATCCTCGGGCTGCAAGCCGTCGGCGAGCCTCTGAAACTCCGCCTTGGCAAGCCGCACCTCGACGGCGCTCGGCACATGGGCCCGCATCTGCCGCGGGATGGTCTCGATCATCTGGCCTGCCATGACGCGCTCGGCGGGCTTTCGTCGCCGCGACGGCCGCGTTGCCTCGCCATTAGCGGTAGTATCGGCTTGCAAGGGCGGCACCGGCGCGCTTTCCGTGGCCCCGGGAGCAGAGCCATACCGGGGATCATCAGCCGCTTGGTGCGGCCAGTACGCCTGATATTCTGGCTCTGGCCACGGCGCGCTGCGGTCCAGGGCTTGGTAGGGCGGCGCCTCTGGCGGACGCGCATAGGGATCAGCCGCCGGCTGAACAGCTGGCGGCCAAGGCGAACTCAGGCTTGGCGGCTCGCCATGGCCAACGGCCTGTTGCATCGTCGCTGGAGCGGACAAAGGCAACGGCGGCGGTTGCAACGCTGACGCTGGCGGGTGGCGCCATTCGGGCTGCGGCGCCGGCGGCTCATCGGCCTCCCTCCACGCTGGCGCGACCGGCGCTGGCCAACGGGAACCGGGCTGTGGTGTGGGCGGCCGCGGACGCGGCAAAGGCGGAGCGGTCGGCGCAAACGGATCCTCGCCATGAAACAGTGGCGGCATAGGCGGCGGATTTGGCAGCGTCTGCATCGGCGCAGCCGGAAGTGGAGCCTGCGGCTGCGCCGCATAGTGAGGGTCTTCTGCCTCCTCGTACGCGCCATAGCCCGCGTCGTTTTCGAGCGGTTCGGGAGCGTCCTGGACGGGTTCGTGAATATGCGGCTCGTAATCCCTGGCGCTGCGTGCAGACCCGGGTTCTCCCGCCCCATGCACTGCCAACTGCGGATCAGTGAACCCGACATCTGCGCCGGCCTGCGACGACCGAACATCGGGCGGCCAAACCGCGACCTTCGGCTCGGGCCGAACTTCCGGCTGAGGCTCGGGCCTTGTGATCGTGACGCTGGGCGCCGCGCGGGTCTGCACACGCGCTCGCGCAGTGGCCAGCACATCCTCGGTATCGATAGCGACGGGGGCTCGTGCCGGTCTTGCCGCAGGCGGGGGAGCTTGCGCCAGAGCGCGCTGCAACGCCTTGATGGCTTCCTCGAACGTCAGGCCCTGCGCGCGCAGCATATGCGCGGCCGATGACCGGCCATCGCCCACGATCGCCGCCAGCACGATCGCACCATTGATTTCGCGCCGTTTACCCTGGCTGGCTGCGGCGGCCGCCGCTTCCAGGATGCGCTTAAGATCGGGCGACACCATGAATTGGCCCGGGTGTGCGGCCCCTCCATGCTCGCCGAGCCCGCCCAGGTATTGCGACACGTCCGCCTTCAGCAGCGAGAGATCGACGTGGCTTGCGGCCAGGACCTGCGCCGCATCTTCATCTTCCGTCAGCGCAAGCAGCAGATGCTCAAGTTCGACCGCGCTGTGGTTTTGCGCCTGCGCATAGTCAGCCGCGCGCGCCAGCGTGTCGCCGAGCACCGGCGACATAGGGATACGTTTCAGGTCGTCTACGATCGCCGCCATGGACGTTGCCCTCTCGTCAAAATCGCGCCCGGCGAATCTGTGAACAAATTTAGCATCATAAGAACGTGTAGCGCCACATTGTGTGGGAATTCCGTTGTGAGTACGCCGCGCGCCAATATAACTCTCCCAACCTTCGGGCTGGCCCCTATTTTAGTCCCCAACGGCAGCTTGGGAGCAAATGCGATAGGACGGCGGTCCGCCGCCGCGGCCGTCCCCGCGTCGGGGCGAAGCCCTGCTGCGCAAGGAGGGAAGAGGGCGAAGCCCTGCAGCGCAAGGATGCGGGGGGGGCGAAGCCCTGCAGCGCGGAATGGCGGGGCTCCGCACCAGTGTGCGACGAACGCGTGCGGCCAAAACAACGAAATTCCGTTGTGAGTCCCCCCGCGCCGATATAACTCTCCCAACAAACGATACCCCTAGAGCCGCCAACGGCGGCTCGGCAGTGAACGCGACATAGCCACGGTTGGCCAGCTTATCGCGAATCAATGCTTCGCATTAACGCCGCAACGCCACGGCGCTTGAGGCCAGATAATGAGAACTTAAGTGAACGAAAAAAGCCTGACACCTGACCAGCCGAGATCCGGCCACGGCCAGTCCAACCCGCCTCACAAAAACGCGTCGCCCGAAGTTTCGGCACACGTTCAGGCCCGCATTCTGGCGGAAGCGTTGCCCCATTTGATCCGCTACGACGAGCAGACCGTCGTGATCAAGTTCGGCGGCCATGCGATGGGTGACGCAGCCCTTGCCGACGCGTTTGCGCAGGATATCGTCTATCTGAAGCAGTCGGGCGTCAATCCAATCGTGGTCCATGGCGGCGGCCCGCAGATCGCGGCGATGCTGAAGAAACTCGAGATCAAGTCGGATTTCGTGCAAGGTCTGCGCGTCACTGATAAGCCGACCGTCGAAGTCGTCGAGATGGTGCTCGCCGGCGCGATCAACAAGGAAATCGTATCCGCGATCAACCGCCAGGGCGGCAAGGCCGTCGGCATCTGCGGCAAAGACGCCAACTTGATGGTGGCCAAGCGCATCACGCACCTGCCGGACCCCGATTCCAACCTCCTGAAAGCGATCGACATCGGTTACGTCGGCGATCCCCTCGAAGTGAACCCCCACATCGTCGATGTGATCTCGAAGTCCGATCTGATACCGGTCATCGCCCCGGTCGCCTCAAGCCGTGAAGGCGAAACCTTGAACGTGAACGCGGATACCTTTGCGAGCGCGTTGGCCGCCCGCATGAAGGCCAAGCGCCTGCTGCTGCTGACCGATGTCGCGGGCGTGCTCGACAAGGATAAAAACCTCATAACGCGGCTCACGATCGAAGAGGCGCGCGCACTCATCAAGGACGGCACGATCAATGGCGGCATGATCCCCAAGATCGAAGGTTGCATCGAGGTCGTGGAAGCGGGCGTCGAGGCCGTGGTGATTATCGATGGCCGCGTACCCCATTGCGTGCTGCTGGAGCTGTTCACCGAACACGGCGTCGGCACCCTCGTCGGCCAGCGCAGCAAAACCGGGCGGAAGGCCTGAGCGATGACGGGCCTCCCCGGCATCCCCCAATCACCCCTGGCCCCGCGCGGCTTCGGCCACGTCCACACCTGGGTCTTCGACCTCGACAACACGCTGTACCCATCCGAGTGCAACCTGTTTGCCCAGGTAGACCAGCGCATGGGCGCTTACGTCGCCAAGTATCTTGGCGTGCCCGAACCCTACGCGCGCCATCTGCAGAAGAGTTACTATCGCCAGTTCGGCACCACGCTGTCGGGGCTGATGGCGATCCACAAGATGGAGCCCAAAGGGTTCCTCGACTACGTGCACGATATCGACCTCTCGGTGGTGCCGCCGTCGCCGGAACTTCGTCAGGCGATCGAACAGCTCCCCGGCCGCAAGCTGATCTTCACCAACGGCACCCACGCCCATGCCGAGCGCGTCGCCGAACGTATCGGCATCCTCGACCTGTTCGATGGCATCTGCGATATCGTCGCGTGCGATTATCAGCCCAAGCCCGGCGCGGATGCCTTTGCAACCTTCGTGGGCCGCCACGCAATCGATGCACCGCACACCGCAATGTTCGAAGACATGCCGCAGAACCTCGAAGTCCCCCACGCGCTCGGCATGACCACAGTGCTGATCCGCTCGACCTATATCGATCATCCGGCCCAGGCGAAGGCGCGCGCCTGGACCGAGCCCCCGCCCCACATTCACCACATGGCGGACGACCTGGCGACCTTTCTCGCGACGACCAAAGTCCGAGCCTAGAGCACTTTTTCGACCGATGTGAACGCCGGTTCGGCGAAGAAGTTACGCCCCAGGCAAAGACCTAGTTCGCAATCCGCTTGAAGGTGAGGCGACGGTTCTTGGCGCGGCTCTCCTCGGTGGTGTTGTCGAACAGCGGTTCGCTCGCGCCATAGCCGGCCGCCTTCAAGGAAATCGCACTACCTTTTGAGAGCTTCAGGTACTCGACCGCGGCCAGCGCCCGCTTGAGAGATAGCGGCTGATTGGTATCGGCGCTACCGACAGTATCGGTATGACCGCCCACCTCCCAGCTCCCCTCGACGATGCACGGCGCGATGGAATCCAGCACTGCCTTCCCGGCGTCCGTCAGTTCGGCACTGCCGGTCGGAAATTCTATCTGCGCGCCCTTGGTGAGCGTGCCGCAGTCGATCCTCGGCAGCGCAGATGGACCCGCAGCCACGATGACTTTCGGCGCCCGCACGGTGAGCCCATTGACGATGGTGACGCTGTCGCCGAACAGCTGGCGGGCGCGTGCCCCGCGCATCTGTTTATCAGCCTCAGTTTCGACCGCGCCGCTGAGCGTGACCAGCGACGAGTTGGCGGCTAGCGATGCCGGCGCTGGTATCTCGTGCAGATCGCCGAGAACTTCCTTGGCCGATCCGATCCACGGCAGCGGCCCGCGGCCGGGCACGATCTCCAGCCGATCGATCACGTTGTCGGTGCCGAACGCACGCCGCGCCTGGGCAACAAGTTCCTCGCGCGTGCGGTCGTCGGCGATCTTGCCCTTGAGCGTGACCTTGCCGTCGGCGGACACGAGCGATACCTCGGACGCGACCAGCGCCGCCGGGATCGGCCCGGCCGCGACTACGGGCGCCTTCGCGGCGATGTTCGCGCTTGAACAGCACGCGCCGACCGGCGGCATGACGCCAGCAAACCAGAGCCCCGCCAGCGCAAGCGGGATCACAATCGCAATGACGCCGTTCCAGAAATCATAAGCGCGCCAAGCCTCGGGCGTACGGATGTCGATGCGGCTCATATGATGCTCCCCGCTTTCAAACGCCAGCCTTGGGCGCTTCGACGCCTGCAATCAACTCGTCCTGCCAGCGCCGCAGCTCGGCCCAGTCGCCGTTGACGGCAAGAGCAGCCTGCCGCGGCCAGGTCCCCGGGTTCGCGCGGTTAAACTGCGGGCCAGCACCGTCAAGCACGCACCGCAACTCCTCGACTGGCGTCGCCGCCAGCTTGGCATGCGTATCGATCCCCGCTGCCACCAGCACATCCTCGATCTTGGGGCCGACCCCCTCGACGAGGGTCAAGTCGTCCCGGTCGCGGTGACGCGGAATGAAGCCGTAGCGGGTCATGAGGATGCGCTGTTCGGCGTTCTGGTGTGTCGGTCGCTCGACCCCGACTGGTCTGATCGAGACCGCAGGCTTGGCAACCACGGTGTCCTTCTGCAGCGCTGCAAGTGATTCCAGCGTGGCTGCGTGCGCCGATTTCGCGTCGTTCAGCTCTCGCAGCAATTCGGCGTTCGCTTGATCCACCCGGTACCGGGCGGCGGCCTCATCGACCTTAAAACGCTCCAGTTCCCGGTGCGCCTCGGCCAGTGCCGTTTTCGTGTTCGACCGCTCGGGCTCGATCATGCCCAGCGAACGGTGCAGCGATTCTTTGGATGCAAGCGCCGTGGCCAACTCGGCTTTGAGCCGCACCAGCTCGGCCGCCCCGGCGTCCGTCAAACTATGCGCGCCGGCAGCAGCCTTTTTGGTCGCGTCCAGTTCGGTGTGCGCCGACGTCAGCGCGCTTTCGAGTTGCGCATAGCTCTGCCGGGCGGTGGAGAACTGGCTCTGCAGCGAGCTGAGATCGGTCGCGTAATTCGCCAGTGAAGCGTTGCGCGTATCGAGTTCCAGCCGCATGACGCCCATCGAACTTTTGGCTTCATCGAGCGCGGTGCGCGCCGCCGAAAGCTCGGTCCGCAGCCGCACCGCTTCGTTGGCGTAGTTGCTGAGCTGGTTGCGGCTGACAGTGAGCTCGCTTTCCAGTCCGTTTGCTCTCGCCTGGACCGTAGCGACTTCCGCTTTCGCCGTCTCAAGCAGCGATCGTCCATTGCGGCGAAACAGCAGATCGAACAGCCACGACAGCAGCCACCCCAGGAAAACTCCCGGCATAACCCACCACAAAACGCACCCCAAATTGGTCATGAACCCGCCCCCGTCCGCCAAGTCTTGCCCAACTGCAATTGACCACAAACAAATGACAAGGCGTGCAGCCCTTGCTGCCGCCCAACACTCTTCCAAAGCATAAAAAACTACGCGTTCATGATGGCTTGCAGCAAGTTCATTTAAAACGGCAAGGACGAAAGTGTTTCACCCACGCCCGAGGAACGGCATGCCCGTCGCCAGGATCGTGAGAAACGGAACGCTGACGGACAACGGCAGGTTGGCGATGTGCACCACGATATCGGCGACATGCGCGATATCCATGCGGGCTTCCTGCTTGCGCGACCCGTCCGCCTGCAGCACACCGCTCGCGAATGCGTCCGTCATCTCCGTCGCCGCATTTCCGATGTCGATCTGCGTGCACGCGATATCGAACGCCCGGCCATCGAGTCCTATCGATTTGGTGAGCCCGGTTATTGCGTGCTTGGTCGCGGTATAGGGCGCCGTAAACGGCCTCGGCGTCTGGGCCGAGATCGACCCGTTGTTGATGATGCGTCCGCCATGGGGGGTTTGCGCTTTCATCGCCTTGATGGCCTGCTGGGCGCACAGGAACGATCCCGTCAGGTTCACATCGACCGCTATCCGCCACTGCTCGAATGTGAGGTCTTCCATCGGCATCGAGGGGGTAAACACACCCGCGTTGTTGAACAGCACGTCGATCCGGCCGAAGCGTTTGAGCGTGGCGGCAAACAGCGCAGCAACCGCCGCCGGGTCAGCCACATCGGCGGGCACGCAGAGCGTCTCCGCGCCATGCGCAGCTGCAAGCGCCGCCGTTTCCTCAAGCGCTGCGATCTGGCGCCCGGCCAGCACCACCGCCCACCCATCGGCAGCAAGCGCCACAGCCGCCGCGCGCCCGATGCCGCGCCCGGCTCCGGTGACGAGTGCAATTTTCTGGTGCGGCATGAGTCAGGCTCCGGACGCGTGCTGGCTAGGCTTGGTCTTGAACGACGCATACGCTACCCGGACCATCAGGTCGTCGATGCGGTTCCAATTCGGTATGCGATTATTGGCGAGTACCAGCGGATTGGGCTCCCCGAGAGCCGCACAGACCACATCGAAATAAGGCTTCCAGTGCCCGTCGCCCGCCATGCTGGCAATGTGCTGCGTGATCTTGCCCCGGTCCGGCGGATCGAGCCAGGCAAACAACGTTCGGTCCTTGGGGAAGAGAGCGAACTTATCGCGGCTCGGGCGCGGCACCGGGTCTTCCTCGGTCATGTTCAGATAGCGCAGCCAGCCGCACGTCAACCCTTCATTCGACAGCAACATGAGGACTGAACCGCCGCGATCGAGTTTCGACTTCAGGTCCCATTCGTCGTCCATGATCTGACTGTAATGCTGCACTTCGGGACTGTAGAGCTTCGGGTGATGCCGCCCCATGCGAAAATTTCGTGTCTCGTTCAAATGCACGACAATTTTCCAAACGAGATCCGTATCGTCCTCGACGTAAGAATTCCACACACACGCGACGATGGGGTCGACTGGCGCCGCGGTGTCGCGCGTGAACACACCCGCAGCCGTATCGAACCCATAGACCGGTTTGCCAAGCTGCAGTGCGAGATTGCGTTCGAAACCGCACCAGAACGACCGCAGCGTTGCATCGTCCTGCAGGTAGATGAGGCCATCGCAGTCGGCAACCGCCCGCACGAGGTCGTCGCTGACGCGCTGCTCGGGAGTGACGGTGATGGATGGAAAAATGAACGGACTGGCTTCGGCCGGCAAACGAACGCCGACCAACTTGTTCAGCGCCGCCTGATCGCTATACGCGTGGGAAATGAAATAACGCGTCGCCATGCGTTGCCTCGAAAGTCCAGCCACCGCAGCGTTTACGGCGGGTCCGGTACTATCGCGTAGGCACCGGCTTTTCGCCACGGTAATCGTAGAAGCCCCGTTGGGTTTTGCGGCCGAGCCAGCCGGCTTCGACATATTTGACCAACAGCGGGCATGGCCGGTACTTGCTGTCGGAAAGACCTTCGTACAGCACCTGCATCACCGAGAGACAGGTATCGAGACCGATGAAATCGGCAAGCTCCAGCGGACCCATGGGATGGTGAGCGCCGAGCTTCATCGCCTTGTCGATGCCATCGACGGTCCCGACGCCTTCATACAGCGTGTAGACCGCCTCGTTGATCATCGGCAGCAGGATGCGGTTGACGATGAAGGCCGGAAAATCTTCGCTGACCGTCGTCGTTTTGCCGAGGCTTTCGATGAACGTGCGCGAAGCCAGGAACGTCTCGTCTTCGGTCGCGATCCCGCGAATGAGCTCGACCAGTTCCATCAGCGGCACCGGGTTCATGAAGTGCATGCCGATGAAGCGCTCCGGCCGGTCCGTAATCGAGGCGAGCCGCGTGATCGAGATCGACGACGTGTTTGAAGCAAGCATCGCTTCGGGTTTGAGCTTTGGGCATAGTTCCTGGAAGATCCGCCGCTTGATGGCCTCTTCCTCGGTCGCGGCCTCGATCACGAGATCGCACGCGCCCAGCACGTCGTAGTTGGCCGCGAATGTGATGCGCTTCAGCGCGGCCTTGGCATCTGCTTCTTTGAGCAGACCCTTGGCGACCTGGCGCCCCATGTTGCGTTCGGTGAGGGCAAGGCTCTTCTCGAAAGCCTCCTGCTTCAGGTCGTTGACGGCGACCTTGTATCCAGCCAGCGCAACGACGTGAGAAATCCCAGTCCCCATCTGCCCGGCGCCGATGACGCCGACGGTCTTGATCAACATCTGCGGCACTTCGGTCTTGCCGGCGCCCTTAGGCTTCGTCGATCGCAGTGAGGGTACAGCAACGTCCATGATGGTCAGCCTTTGTTCGCCCGCAGTGTGCGCGCCGGGCCTAGAGCGCGTTAGGAAAAGTGTGAAGCGGTTTTCCGTAAAAACGCGCGTCAAAACAAAAAGCTAGAACATGAGAGCGATTCGAAGAAAAGCGAACATGCTCTAGCGTTTCAATTCGGCGTCGAGTTCAGGCAACGCCTGGAACAGGTCCGCAACCAGCCCGTAATCTGCCACCTGGAAGATCGGCGCATCGCCGTCCTTGTTGATTGCAACAATCACCTTGCTGTCTTTCATGCCGGCCAGATGCTGGATCTGCCCCGAAATGCCGACAGCGATGTAAAGCTCTGGTGCCACGATTTTGCCGGTCTGCCCGACCTGCCAGTCATTGGGCACGAAGCCCGCATCAACCGCGGCGCGTGATGCCCCCATCGCCGCGCCGAGCTTGTCGGCCACCGGCTCGATCAGTTTGGTGAAGTTCTCGCCGTTCCCCATGCCGCGGCCGCCCGAAATAATGATCTTGGCAGCCGTTAGTTCGGGACGGTCGGAAACCGTCAGCTCGGCATTTTCGAATTCAGCACCGCCTGCGGCGGCAGGCCCCGTGATGGTCTCGATCGTGGCGGCACCGCCGACTGCCGCAGCCGCAAACGCCGCCGTGCGCACCGTCAGTACCTTCTTGGCGTCGGCGACCTGTACCGTCTGGATCGCGTTGCCCGCATAGATCGGCCGGTCGAACGTATCGGGCGCATGGACGGCGATGATGTCGGACACCTGCATGACGTCAAGCAGGGCTGCGACGCGCGGCAGGATGTTTTTGCCCGTGGTGGTGCCCGCCGCGACGACCGCGGTGTAGGCGCCCATGAGGCTCACGATGAGTGGAGCGACTTCTTCAGGCAGCGCATGCGCATAGTGGGGGGCGTCCGCGACCAGCACCTTGGAGACGCCCGCAAGCTGGGCGGCGGCGGCGGCGGCCTGGCAGTCGTGGCCCGCGACCAGGATGTGCACGTCGGCACCCAGCGCCTTTGCGGCCGTCAGGGCCTTGGCTGTCGCGGACCCGAGGGCCTTATTGGTGTGGTCGGCAAGCAGCAGCGTGGCCATCAGAGAACCCCAGCATCGGTTTTGAGCTTAGCGACGAGTTCGGCAACGCTGCCGACTTTGATCCCGGCCTTGCGCACTGGCGGCTCGGTGGTTTTCAGCACCTTCAGGCGCGGCGCAAGATTGACCCCGTAATCGGCCGCGGTCTTGATCTCCAGCGGCTTCTTCTTGGCCTTCATGATGTTTGGGAGCGTGGGATAGCGCGGCTCGTTCAAGCGCAAATCCGTGGTGACGATCGCGGGCGTCTTGAGCTTGACGGTTTCAAGCCCGCCGTCGACTTCACGCGTAACGTGGATGACGCCGCCATCGATGGCGATCTTGGACGCGAACGTGCCCTGCGGCCATCCCAGCAGTGCCGCCAGCATCTGGCCGGTCTGGTTGCAGTCGTCGTCGATGGCCTGCTTGCCCATCAGCACCAGCGCGGGCTTCTCGATATCGGCGATGGCCTTGAGGATCTTGGCGACAGCGAGCGGCTCGATAACGTCGGTTTCGGCCGTTTCGACCAAGATGCCTCGATCGCCCCCGATGGCCATCGCGCTGCGCAACGCTTCCTGCGACTTGGCTGGTCCGACGGAGACGACGACGACTTCGGTGGCGAGGCCCTTTTCCTTGAGGCGCACGGCTTCCTCTATCGCGATCTCATCGAACGGATTGATGGACATTTTGACATTGGCAAGCTCAAGGCCCGAGCCGTCTGGTTTCACCCGGATTTTGACATACGCATCCACTACCCGCTTGACCGGCACCAAGATCTTCATCGTGTCCACGCTCCAAACGGGTAGGGACTGAGCAACTGTGCTGAACGGCGATCCTCGGCTGGAATAATCCCCGCCAACATTGAGTATGGACCGCACTTCGCATCTGCAAAAAGACAGCGTAAGAGCTGTTCACAACTCCGTCAACGGCAACAGGTTGACCAAAACGTCACGCCTCACGCCGCCCCGGTCACGCGGGTTGCATCCTTTGGTCGAATAGCGGCACCCCCGGCCGCCGCAAAATGATGACCAGGATCGCACCTGAAGCGATGCCGCCGATATGGGCCCACCACGCGATCGGTCCGGTTTGCGGCAGGAACACCATCATGACCTGGATCGAGATCCATGCCCCCAGCAACCATGCCGCCGAAATGCGCAAGGGGATGAACTTGAACGCCAACACCCACACGCGCACCCGCGGGTGCAGCACCAGATAGGCCGCGATCACGCCAGCGACGGCGCCGCTCGCGCCCACGAGCGGCACGTTCGACCCGCTCTGCGCCGCCACGTGGGTAAGGCCACCGATCACCCCGCAGGCCAAATAGAGCGCCAGAAACCGCGCATGACCGCAGGCATCCTCCACGTTGTCGCCAAACACCCACAGGAAGAGCATGTTACCGGCGATGTGCAGCGGATCGCCGTGGAAGAACATGTAGGTGATCAGCGTCAACGCTTCGGGGATAGGGATGGCTTCGGAGGAAAATGGTGCGTGACCGCCGAATGGCCCCATCGCGACCAATTCGGCTGGCACGAGCGCGAAACTCGCAATGACCAGCTGGTCGAGCCCCGCCTGCTCGAACGTGAAGCAGGCGATATTGAGCGCAATCAGGAACAACGTAACGTACTGAAACTTGATATATTTCAAACGGTTATCGTCGTAGATGGGGACAAACACAAAACGTCCTCTGAGTTTAGCGGTTTTTTCCCGGCACCCACAGGACGTCGCCGTTGCCTTTGTCGTTGACGTACCGGCTGGCAACGAACAGGAAATCCGACAGCCGGTTGACGTATTTGAGCGCGGCACCGCTGACGGGTTCGTTGGGCAACGCGGCGAGTTCGACCATCAGCCGCTCGGCCCGCCGGCTGACGGTGCGTGAAACGTGCAGCGCGATTGCAGCCGGCGTTCCGCCGGGCAGCACGAACGAGCGCAGCGGCGTCAGTTCCGCGTTCAGCAGGTCGATTTCGGCCTCCAGCCGCGCCACCTGAGCGTCCGCCATGCGCAGTGGCTCATACTCCAGCTTTTCACCCCGGTCCGGCACGCACAGGTCCGCGCCCAGGTCGAACAGGTCATTCTGGATGCGCAGCAGCATGGTGTCGACCTCGGGGTAGGCCGCCCCGAGATGAAACCGCGCCATGCCGATCGTCGCATTGGTCTCGTCGACCGTGCCGTAGGCGGCAATGCGCGGCGATGTCTTGGGCACCCGCTCGCCGTTGCCGAGCGCTGTCGTGCCGGCGTCTCCGGTCTTGGTGTAGATGCGATTGAGAACTACCATCAGGCAAGGCCTCGGGTCAGGTAGACGAACAGCATGATGACTAGGATGGCAATGAATTGGAGGCCGATCCGCCAGCGCATGAGCTTTTGCGACAGATTGGGATTATCGCCCTTGAGGAGAGTCGACAGCCCCCAGACGAGAACGGCCGCGACAGCAAGCACCGCCGCGATTGTTAGATAATAGACCAACATGCTCATGAACCAGAACCTCGAATGCTGAATTTCACGGTAGCCGCTCGGACCGGGGTTCGCAATTGCGTTCCAGCGCCGCGACGGCCTAACTCCAGGCCCCAAACATGAGATTATCGCAACCCCATAGGCCTGGAACAAGAATTGCCGTATTTTTCCCGCACTGAATCGAAACCAAGTACGATTACAGGCGTCTGAAGTCATTCTGCCTGAGCCAATTCGCGGGACGCACAAGAGCCTTGCCACAAAGCGCGATGCCAAACAGTCTGTCGCAAACGAACGATGCGCAAGTCCCGCGTTGGCTGCGGTCGGGCGGACGGCTGGCGAGCGGGAGGCAAGGTCCAAGACTGCCTGCCTATGTCCTGATCGCCTTGCAGCTTGCGCTGAACGCTGGCCACCCAGCCATGGCAGCCGACCCTCCGCCGGCCGCCGACGACGTACGCCAGAAGCTGGAGTTGCGCCGCTCCGAGCTGGATGCCGCCAAAGAACGGGCGAAATTCATCCAGGGTGACCTCGCCGAAATCAAGCAGGAACGCGAAAAGCTAAACGCCAAGCTGGTGGAAACGGCAGCGCTGATCCAGAAAAGTGAAGGCCGACTTACCGGTATCGAGACTAAGCTTGCGGAAAAGGAAGCCCAGGAAAGCGTCCTGCGGGCAACCCTGAGCAAGAACCGCGACCGCATCGCCAAGCTGATGGCGGCGCTGCAACGCATGGGCCGCAACCCCCCGCCGGTGCTGTACACCCAGCGCACGGACGCCCTCCAGATGGTGCGCAGCGCAATGCTGCTCGCCTCGGCCTTTCCCGAATTGCGCAAGGATGCCCTCGAACTGGCGACTAGGCTCAATGATCTTATCAATGTCACTTCTGAAATCCGCGCCGAGCGCGACAACCTGAAAGCCGAAACCGCTCGCATGAGCGATGCCCGCACGCGGCTTTCGGGGCTGCTCGAAAGCAAGAAGCAGGCTCTGAACGATCGCCAGGGCGAGTTAGAAAAGGTCAAGGCGGCCGCCGCCGAGATCACGAGGAGCGTCGGCGATCTGAACGAAATGATCGCCAAACTCGATCAGGCTGTCACCCGCAACACCGGCCTCGGCAGCTACGAAGCGGAAACGCAGGCCCGTGTTGCGCAAGCCCCTGTTGTCGTCTCGGCGGAGCCGGGCAAGAGTTCAGTGGCGGAGCCGGGCAAGGGTTTAGCCGCAGCCCCCGTCGAGGCACCCAAAACTCCAGTGGCAACGGCAAAACCGGTGCCAGCGGAGCTCGGCAAGCCAGTTGAAGTCGCCGTCCTGACGCCGCCCCCGCGTGAAGCGATAAAGCCATCTGTGGTTGAGCTTGCACCTGCGTCCCTCACCCTGCGCGGTCCCAACCCCGGCCGCCTGAAACCCGAGTTTCCCTTCCACGAGGCGAAAGCCCGCCTTCCGCTGCCCGCCCAAGGTCGCCGCGTCTTGACCTTCGGCGACAAGACCCAATATGGGGGACAGTCGAAGGGCATCGTCATCGAAACGCGCCACAATGCCCAGATTACGGCGCCATGCGACGGCTGGGTGGTCTATGCGGGCGAGTTTCGTAGCTATGGTCAGCTATTGATCATCAACGCTGGCGGTGGTTATCATGTTCTTTTGGCTGGACTGTCGCAGATCGATGCACAACCCGGACAATTCGTCCTCGCGGCAGAACCTGTCGGCACCATGAGCGGCGCCGCCTCCACCGCGCAGAGCAAACCGCAAACCAATTCGCCCGTACTCTACGTAGAATTCCGCAAAGACGGTCGTCCAATCGACCCCGACCCTTGGTGGGTCGACGGTCATCAGAAGGTGCAAGGATAATGCGCAAGACAGATATCGCGTTTTGGTCGTTCATGACGATGACGGCCCTAGCGGGTGCCACGACCGTGTTCAACCTGACGCGGGCTCACTCGGCGACGCCCTCGCCCAATTCGGAACTATATAAGCAGCTTGATCTGTTTGGCGACGTGCTTGAGCGGGTCCGATCGGACTACGTCGAGAAGCCCGACGACAGCCAGCTGATCGAGGCCGCCATCAACGGCATGCTGGCATCGCTCGACCCGCACTCATCGTATATGAGCCCGAAGAGCTTCCGGGACATGCAGGTGCAGACCCGCGGTGAGTTTGGCGGGCTGGGCATCGAAGTGACGATGGAAAATCAGGTCATCAAGGTTGTATCGCCGATCGACGATACGCCTGCCGCGAAGGCCGGCGTGATGTCGAACGACCTGATCACCCACTTGGACAACGAGCAGATCACCGGCCTGACGCTGGAGCAGGCCGTCGAAAAGATGCGCGGACCGGTGAACACCCCGATCACCTTGACGGTCATCCGCAAGGGCAAAGACGAGCCCTTCGACATCAAGGTCGTGCGCGACGTCATTAAGATCAACCCGGTCAAGGCGCGCGCTGAAGGTGATGTCGCCTACGTCAAGATCTCGACCTTCAACGAACAGACCCACTCCAATCTCGTGAAGGCCGTAGACGAGCTTAAGAAGAAGATCGGCAAGGACCTCAAGGGCTACATCATCGACTTGCGCAACAACCCGGGCGGCCTCCTCGACCAGGCAATCGCCGTCTCCGATGACTTCCTCGAAAAGGGCGCCATCGTGCTGACCAAAGGGCGCAACGGTGAGGAAACCCAGCGCGCCCAGGCTCATCCCGGCGACATTTCAGACGGCAAGCAGGTTCTGGTGCTGATTAACGGCGGCTCGGCTTCGGCCTCCGAAATCGTGGCCGGCGCGCTCCAGGATCACAAGCGTGCAACCGTCATCGGCACGCGCTCGTTCGGCAAGGGTTCGGTGCAGACGATCATTCCGCTCGGCCAGAACGGCGCGATCCGCCTGACGACCGCGCGCTACTACACCCCGTCGAACCGCTCGATCCAGGCCAAAGGGATCGATCCCGACGTGCTGGTCGAAGAAGAACTGCCCGACGACCTCAAGGCCAAGGTGGCGACGCTCGACAAGAACCGCGGCGAAGCGAGCCTCCGCGGCCACTTGAAGAACCCCGGGATCGCCGGCAAGGACGTGAAGGACGGCAAGGACAAGGACGCGAAGGACAAAGATGCCAAGGATGGCAAGGAAGTCCGCGAAACGTCCGGCTCGTCGGCCTACGTCGCCAAGGAGCCCGAGAAAGACACGCAGCTCCAGTACGCCCTCGGCGTGCTGCGGGGCACCGTGACCCAGGCCAAGGCGCCCGAAAAGGCGCCGGACGCTCCGGTTGACGAGAAAAAGCCGGTGCCGAACTAAGCAGGGCGCTCAAGACGAGCCATGAAACAAACAGCGGGCGCCCCACACGGCGCCCGTTTTTTTGTGTCCCCTATTGGCGCGACACATCCAGCCTTGCTATGACCTCCACACTCCCGCCCAACTTGGAAAACATCCTAATGAGCCCCAGCGCCTCGTCGCTGCCCTATCGCCCGTGCGTAGGCGCCCTGATCCTGAACACGCAGGGCCTGATCTGGATCGGCCGCCGCTACGACGCACCCAATGCGGACAACCCGGAAGGGCGCGGCACCTGGTGGCAAATGCCGCAAGGCGGCATCGACGACGGCGAACAGGCCGAAACCGCCGTCATCCGCGAAGTGCACGAAGAAACCGGCATGACCTCGCTGCAGATGCTCGCGCGGATCGAAGGCTCCTACCTCTATGATCTTCCCCCCGAGCTCCTCGCCCGGAAAATCTGGGGCGGCAAATACCGGGGTCAGCGCCAAACCTGGTTCGCATTGCGCTTCACGGGCGCCGACAGCGAAGTCGCCATTACACCGGCCGACGGGCCAAAGCCTGAGTTCGATGCCTGGCGTTGGGCGAGCCCCGCCGAAGTATTGGACGTCATCGTTCCCTTCAAGCGCGACGTCTACCACACCGTCCTCGCGCAGGCCGAAAAGCAGAATATATTGAACAACCTTAAATAGATAAAAGTGGATAACTGGAATTCGCTGGCGTGCACGAGGGGATTCTCAGTGTTTAAGTTGAGGCAGATTTTAACAAAGCGGGCCGTGGCATCACTTTATGCGGCGCCGGACCATAGTGTTGGGGGTTGTATGGATATTGCATCCGGGACGTTGTCCCAGCTTTCGCGCACGACGAGCCTGCTTGGCTTCGCAGCACTTGTCGTTTCCATGCTGGTCTTCTTCGAAGCGCTCAAGGCGCTCGGTTGGGACAACGCCCGCGACGCCAACCGCCGGAAGTTGATCCGCACGCCACGCCAGTAATCGGCACGGCTCGCAACATCCAAACGCCGGCAACATTGAACGCGCTGGCGCTGGACCGGAATTACTTCTTAGCCGTCTTCGCTTCGATCTCGGACTTAGAGACCTCGCCCGCCGCGACCAAGGCATTGACGCAGCGCTTGGAGAGCCGCGATCCGTTCGCACGCATGCAGTTGCGAACACCCTTGCCATCCGGATCGTGCTGGCTGCAGTAGGCGAAATAATCGCTGGCGCACGCCATCTCGACCGATTGGCCGCCCGCACGCGCAGCGGTGCCCGGCAATACGACAAGCGCCAACCCGAGAATGGCGGCGGCGATGAAACGGCCAGGCGAGCGGCTGAGCATCAAGGGTCTCCTGAACAGGGCGCGGACCGCCGATGCGTCACGATCGGCGACTGGATCATAGTGTCGCAAGCCCGGGGTGATTCGTACAGAACATGTCGCACGATCCAACAAAAAAGGTCCGGGGTGTGTTCCCGGACCTCCAGTTTTTTGTGAGCAACCGCAGCAAGATCAGAAGTTGACCTTGCCGCCCAGATAAACCACGCGGCCAGCCTGCGAGGTGTAGGAGAGTCCGGCGGTGTTGGGATCGTTCGACGCTGGCTTACCGCCGATATCGACGATGTTGTGATTATCGAAGATATTGCCGACGCCGAGCTTGATTTCGGCCTTCTCGCCGTAGCCAAACCACTTCTTAGCGTCGACCCGCATGCCGATCACGGCATCGGTCGAATTGTACGAACCAACGTGGTTGCTTTCGATCCCGGCCAGCTGGCCACCCGAGCCATACTGGTCGCCCGTGACCTTGTAGAGCAGCGAGCCGAAGAACATGCCGTTGTCGAACAACGCACCACCGGCCGCCGTATAGCTCGGCGTATTCTGGTAGGCCAATCCGTTGTTGGAGCCGTTGGTGACCATAGCTTCCATCAGCGCGCCGCTGGCAAACAGGCCGAAGCCGTTGCCGAAGGCGTACGTTGCCTGACCTTCGATGCCCTGGCGGCGAACGTCCTGATTGCTGATGAGAATTTGCGTGCCGTCGGGGCCGGTCGTCGTCGACGAAGCATCCTTGGACAGAATGCGGTAGACGTCGGCGGACATCGTCAGGTTTTTCGACTTGTAGACGACGCCGGCCTGCAGGTTTGTCGTCGTCTCAGGGCGGATGTCGTTGCTATCGAAGTTATAGACGTAATAGGCAGCAACGGGCGGCGCGAGGAAGCCCTTCGAGGCCTGACCATAAACCGTCCACTGGTCGCCCAGCTTCTGGCTGACGGAGATGAACGGCAGTGTGGCGTCGTAGGTCTTGCTGAGGTTGGCCGGCTGCAACGTGGTCTGGTTCACAGCAGCATTGTGATCGCGGGTGAAGGACTCGTGCTTGAAGCCGGGCGTGATCGACAGGCCCGCCATCGGCTTCCACTCGTACTCCGCATAGAACTGAGTATTGGTGATGTGCGAGTCCAGGTCGAGCTTGTAACTGCCCGCCACCTTGTCGATGGCCGCTTGAGCGGCGCTGAGCGTGGCGCCCGACGTGGTCAAGGTCGGCGTGAACTGATCGTAAAGCTTGCCTTGAGTGTAGTCGTAGTATTGCTGGTAGCGATGGTTGTCGACCTGCTCCCACCAGAAGCCGGTGCGGAACTGGCCGCTGGCAAATCCGGCGTCGACGTCGCGCTTCAGGTCGACAACGTCGCCGTAGGCGCGGAAGTTGTTGTTCTTCTTGAACCCGGTGACGTCGCCGTCCACGACGCCCGCGAACGTGACTGTAGTCGAACAGGTCTTGCCCGTTGAAACACCCTTCGAGTCGAGACATGTCCCGACAGGATTGGTGATCTTGATGGCAGACTTCGACGTGGTCAGTCCGAGTGTACCGCCGTTTGCAGCCGAAGCATTGCCTTCGAGCGACTGGTCGTTGCCGTTGTTTTGCAGCGTCGGATAGTCATAGGCGTAGGTGTAGACCTTGTTCTCGATCGTGATGCCATAGCCAAGCTTGCCCTTGAGGTCGGCATAGACCATGTCGGTGCGTTTTTCGGAGTTGTTATAGCCAACGAACTCCTGGCTCTTGGCATTGCCATTCACCTGACCATACGTGCGCCCGAAGGTCTGCAGCTGAGCCCAGCTGATCGGGTTGGTGTTGTTGTAGTTCTCGTAGCCCGTCGTGCCGAGCAGCGTCAGCGTCCAGTTGTCGTTGATCTTGGTGTCGAGCTTGATCAGGAAGTTGTTGGTGTCGACGTGGCCGTAATCCAGCGCGCCGTCGGTCTTCTGATACGAGTACTGGGCCATGGCGCGCGTGGTGCCGCCGATGAGACCGGTCTGCTGCGTGACGTTGCCGGTGTAGGTGCCGAAGTTGCCGTAGGAGCCGGCGATCTCGGTGCCCATCTTGTCGGACAATTCGCGCGAAGAAATCGCCATCGTGCCGCCGAAGGTGGCATAGCCGACTTGCGAGGCCGAGCCGGGGCCGCGGTCAATCAGCACGCCGCCGATGAAGGGCGCCGGGAAGTAGGCGGCCGAGTGGTGCGAAGGATCGTTGGCGTCGCCGAAGGGTACGCCGTCAAACGTGATGTTGAATTGGCCGTCCTTGAAGCCACGCCAGCCGCTCTTGCTGTCGCCCAGCGGGCCGTTGGCGTTGTTGGAATAAAAGCCAGGGGTATACTTTCCGGCTTCGTTATAGTCCGAGCTGGGCTGGACGACGTCGCGCAGAACCTTGTCGGACACGACCGAGCCAGGCTGGAAGCTGTCGAGCGACTGCTGCGAAGGCGCAAGTTGCGGAGCCGAGCCCACGGGGGCCTTGCTGCCGATGGCCTGCGCGCTGGAGAGTGCAGGTCCCGTCGCATCGCCGTTGGTGGCGGGAGTGCTGGCGGCCGTGGCGGGCGCGCTGCTCTTGACGGGCGTTTCGTCTTTGACGACCTTCCGCCGCTTGGGAGCGGGAGCATCGTCCTGCGGTTTTGCAGCGGCGTCCGGCTTCGCCACGACAGGGGCGGGCTTCGCCGTTTCGGGTGCCTTGCTGTAGACCGTGCCGAAGTCCTTGGCCTTGGCAGCCGGCGCCGAAACACTGGGAGCCGGCACGGCTGGCGGGGGTACCGCGGCCGGAGCAGGAGCAGCCGGAGCCGCCGGTGCCCCCGCGGCAGGCTCTTGCGCGGTCTGCGCATGAGCGACCGTCGTTAGCGCGGTACTGGCGAGCAACGCCACCGCAAAGTTACGCATAGACATCCGAATTCCCCACTCCCACAAGACGCAAAATTAGGCACGCGAGATATCGTTCAAAGAACCGGCAACCCGGCACCCTGACACGAACCATCAACTAGGCTTGACCCGCAGCAACGACCCCTGTCCTACGCGGCCCGGAATGAACCGGGCCCGTCGGTACGATGCCCAGTCAAAGACCGCCCAGATGACAGGGCCGTGAAGATTTTGTGAAAATTGGTCACATCACGTAACGTCTGTGGCCGTTCAGGTACAACTGCCACGAACCCGTCCATCGTCGCGAAAGTTGCGTGCAATAAAGTCGGGCTGCACATGCGCCGCAGCCCTCGTCGCAGCGGCATTCACATCGGCGTCACACCCGCGGAGCAAACGTGCGGCGACATCAGACGGGGCTCGAAGCAATGAAATCGTGGAACGGCGTGGCGGCGGCGATGACAAGGACGGCCACGGTCGGGGCGGCGGTCGCATTCGCGGCGGCGATCGAAATGGCCGACCCCAGCGCCGCCGCCGACATCATGCGCTGGACGCAGTACACACCCTCCGGCCTCGAAGCCCGTGCCGTGACCGATCAGGCGATCTGCCCGCAAGCCGCGATCGACGGAGCGCCGGCGGCGATGACGGTGCGCGCGGGCTCGGATGCCGCCTATCCGGTGACGGTGTGCGTCCTGCCCGTCCCCGCAGCGGCCAAGTCCGTGACCATTGCGGGCATCCCGGTGGCTCTCCCCTCCACCCAACCCAACCGCATCTTGATCATCGGCGATACCGGATGCCGAATGAAGGGCAAGGCCTTCCAGGCCTGCAACGATCCTGTCCAGTGGCCCGCCCGGCTGATGGCGGAAGCGGCTGCCCAACTGAAGCCCGACCTTGTCATCCACGCCGGCGACTATCACTACCGCGAAGCGGCCTGCCCCGCCGGTAACGCCGGTTGCGCGGGCAGCCCGAACGGCGACACCTGGGCCGTGTGGCACTCCGACTTTTTCGCGCCCTTCGAAACACTGCTGCGTGTGGCCCCTTGGGTCGCGGTGCGCGGCAACCACGAAGAATGTGGCCGCGGCGGCATTGGCTGGAGCCGCACGCTCGAGGGCTATCCCATCGATCCGGTGAAGGGCTGCAATGGCGTCGGTGCGCCGTTCGCAATCAGTCTTCCCGGTCTGACGCTCGCGGTGATGGACGTCTCGACGGCCGAAGAAGCGGTCGTCGAAGAGACCGAGGCCAAGGCCTATAAGCAGCGCTACGCCGGCCTCGCCGCGCTCACCTCGGGCCCAACCTGGATCCTACAGCATCGCCCCATCTGGAGCGCGGCCAATTGGCAGGACGGTCTGCCGCGCGGGGATAACAAGACGCTGGCGGCAGCAGCCTTCGGCTCTATCCCCGCCAACGTCACCGTGATGATCTCGGGCCACCACCACTTTTTCCAGGCGCTTTCCTACGACGGCGGCATCCCGGCGCAAATCGTGTCGGGCCATGGCGGCAATACGCTAGGCCGGGGCGAACCCGGCAATCCGGTCGGACTGATGTACGGCGCCGTCCGCGTCAAAGGCGGAATCGACATGCCGGGCGCGTTCGGGTTCGCGATGATGACCGGAGCGGGCGAAGGCTGGATCCTCACCAATCATGATCGCTTCGGCAAGGTCTTGAAGACCTGCGAGATCAAGGGCCGCGAGCTCAGCTGCCCGTCAGGCTGAGCAAACCCTGAAAAATCTGAACCTCTCACGCCCCCTGGCAGTAGTCGTCCATTTGCTTGAGGCGATCTAGCGTCTCGCCGGCGATTTGGCCATGCCCCAGTTTACGCTGCCGCTCCTGGCACCACGCGCGCTTGGCGTCCTCGGGCGTGGATTTAACCGTCTCCGCTTGGGCTTTGTGCGGCACCGGAGCGCTTTCGTGTTTGGGCAACGGCCGCAGC
Source organism: Hyphomicrobium sp. (assembly GCA_025351425.1). Lineage (GTDB taxonomy): Bacteria > Pseudomonadota > Alphaproteobacteria > Rhizobiales > Hyphomicrobiaceae > JANXVY01. The sequence goes on along the minus strand of JANXVY010000013.1, from coordinate 18,005 downwards.
GAGCTCGTGGTGAGCGTCTCCGGCTCCGAAGCGCAACCGGTAAGGACTGCAACACTCACGGCGGCAAGGATCTTGGTCAGTCTCATGGGCAGGCCTCATCAGGGAGCGTCTTGTTTCGCCCTATCTGATTTGCGCCCCGAGATCGAGGGGGCAGCGCGAGGCAAGCGCTCCGGCCAGACATGGTGATCCCGGCAGGAATTGAACCTGCGACCTACAGTTTAGGAATCATAAAAGTATTGCTTTTGGGGTGATTCAGGTATACTATCGAGCGTGTAGGATTTTGTAACTGAGTCAACGTGTTGCCTGCACAAGCTACGATTATTGGTGAGCGGTAGTTTACCTCAAGGCTTGCGTTTTGCGTACCCATAGCGTACCCGGGGTACGCGCTTGCGACCTACAGTATCCAACATCGTGACCGACAGACAGGGACACACATGACACCTAAAATCGCACCTCAGAACGACCGTCTGGTGAAGCTGACCGACGCCTACTGCAGGACGAGCCCAGGCAAAGCCAAGGCACTCGGCAAACGTCTTGAGGTGAGGGACACCGAAGCGGTCGGGCTGGAATTGAGGGCTACGCCGTCTGGCAATAGGTCATGGCGGTATCACTACACGCGGCCGTCGGACGGTAAGCGGGGCTGCATCAGCATCGGCCATTACCCCGGCACGTCACTCGATCAGGCACGAGAGCGGGCGTGGGAACTCAAGCGAGCGGTCGACAATGACAAGGACCCCGCAGCCGAGCGGCAAGCGAAGCGTGAGGCCGACACAGTCCAAGAGTTGGTCGACGCATGGCTGCTCCATTATGCCGAGCCGACCAAAGCCGACCGGTCGCTGATTGACGACAAGTCGATGCTGAACAAAGACGTGCTGCCGGCACTGGGGCTGATGAAAGCCGATCAGGTCACGAAGCGCGACGTGGTCAAGATGCTCGATACTGTCGCCGCACGAGGCGTGAAGGTTCGGCCCAACCGGGTACTTGCCTTGGTGCGCTCGATATATCGCTGGGGCATCGGCCGTGATCGCGTTGTGTCTGATCCGACGGTCGGCATCGCGAAGTACCACAAGGAAGTTTCGCGTGATCGGGTGCTTTCCGCAGTCGAGGTCGAAAGGGTATGGCGCGGGCTAGACACGGCCAAAATGTCGGAAGGATCGAGGATCGCAATGAGGCTGTTGCTCGTGACCGGCCAGCGCGAGAGCATGGTCTGTGAAATGTCGCGCTCTGAAATCGATTTCAAGTCGGGCGTCTGGACAATTCCGAAGGGCCGGACGAAGTCGCGGCTCGGTGATCATGCGGTTCCCTTGTCGCCACTGGCGTTGGCGCTTATCGCCGATGCTGAGAAACTGGCGGGAGATAGCCGCTGGTTGTTCACTAGCCAAAAGGGAAAGGGGAATGCAAGGACCGGAGCCGTAGAGGCAGACGACCGAGGGCCGATCACCGGCAATAGTTTAGGCGTCGCAACGCGACGAACCGACTGGGGCATCCCTCATTTCACGGTGCATGACCTTCGGCGCACGGCCGCGTCGGGCATGGGTGACCTTGGCTTCGGGGATGACGTGATCGGCCGGGTACTACACCACGCGAAAAAGGATGTGACCCGAATATATAACAAGTCCGACTACCTGCCGCAGAAGCGGACGGCTTTGGACGCGTGGGCGGCACAGCTTGAACTGATACTCGGCATCCGCCAACCGCAGACGAACGTCGTGGCGCTGAGGGCGTGAGCGTCGGAACTGTGGTATACGTCAGATGACTGATTCGCTCAGATCGAGGGCCGTTGCTGTGGACGACATAGACGCGATGGGTGAAGCCGAGTTCGACGCGCTGCTGTCGACGGTTGCGGTCCCGCACGAAGCCGAGTCGTATCTGGCCGGGTGGACGACAGGCGCTGATCTTGAGCCGGGTCGGTCGCGGCTCATGCGGCCCAAAGAGGTTATGGCGACGATCGGTATCTCGCGGCGCACGCTGTACGTCTGGATCGGCTCAGGTAAATTCCCACGGCCGCACGCAATATCGACGCGGGTGACGGGCTGGCCTGCAGGCGAAATCAACGACTGGTTGGCGTCGAAGGACCGGACGCGTAGAGTGGGCTGAGCCCGCACCCCAGACGAGCACCCATTGCCCGGAGCTCCGCAGCGTCGCTGGCGGGGCTTTTCTTTGTCCGCAGTATCGGAGTGAGGCCGGGCACGTCGAACGCCGTCAGCGGCGATCCTAGAGGGTTCTGCAATACCAGACCAGCTCCGGGCTAGTGAACGCCGTCAGCGGCGCTGTTTACGGCCCTAGAAGTGGTCCTGCAGAGACAGAACCGGCCGAACCACGTCGACCTGGTTTACCCTGGATCTACAACTTGAGGGGCCAACGCCGGACCCCGTTCTGCTTTCGGCTTTCTAAGCGGCGTGGGGGACGGGGCTAAGAGAGGGTGCCGAAACAGAACGGGGTGGGCTTATCGCGCGGCAACCAGGAGAACGCTGGGGATGCGTATGCGCGATGGTTGTATAGGTATACGTGAACTAGGTTCATGTCAAGGGGCTGCGGGTGAATTGGCCGGGCCTTGAGTAAGAAATACCTAGGTACATCAAGCGATCTCCGGGCGTTAACATAAATGGTTTACACTTCGTTTAGGCCGCAGTGATTGCGGTCGGGTGGGCGCCGAAGCGTGTCCATAGGCACGCCTAAGATACAGGAGCGACATATGATAGAGCGTGAGTTTCAAATCGTGACGATTCCCCAGGCCGTGAAGCTGGCAGGGTACAAAAGTCGGCAAACGTTCATGTACCGGGTGGCGTCTGCAGGAGGGCTGACCATTCGCCGCATCGGCGGTGATGCCGCGATGTTTGTGTTCAGGGATGAACTGCTGGCCTGGATGGCTGAGAACCCCAGGATGTCCGGAGCTGGGCGGCAACGCGAGGCAGCCTGACCTCTAGGTTGCTTGTACCTAGGAACACGATGGGCGGCACCCGAATAATTGCATGTGCCTAGAAACAAGGAAAGCCAGCCCCGTAGCAGCGGAGCTGGCTCTCAAAAATTCGAAACCGAGTTCAACGGGCCGCGAGCCCATTTTTAGGAAGTACCAACACTATGGAACTTACAGCAAAAACCGCTTCGGCGCAATCTATTTCATCGTTAACTAATATAACGGTGCATCCACAACACGAAGGAGGTCGTTCAGATATGAACGGCTTGGTGTGCGACCCCTACTTCGGTCCCTGCACAGATGAGGATTTTTATCAGGCGATCTCGCCCCGCCAAGGTCTGCTCGGTGTCTGCAACAGGATGGATAACGGCGGTTGGACCCGAACGAGTTTCTTCGACACATGGCAAGAACGGCTCGCGCACCTCAAGGACTCAGCGGCCAAGAAGCTCACGAACCGTTTCCATGCTGTTCTGAGCTTCGACGACGAGGCGGGCACGACGAAGGGCAGGGCCGGTAGCCTCGCAGCCTTCTCCAGGTGCTTTGTGTTCGATATCGACACGAATGAGGGCACGGGCAAACTCGACTCCAACAAATTCGACACCAAGGCGGAAGCCTGGGACGCTTTCACTGCCGCACTCGATGCGACCAGCTTCCCCTACCCAACACACGTCGTCGAAACGGCGGCTGGATACCATTGCTATTGGGCTCTCGATCAAGACGTTCCCGCGCTGCAGTGGCAGGCGGAAGCCAAGCGCTTTGAGAAGTTCCTCAAGCTGCACTTCGGCAAGGTTGCGGTTGATATCAGCAGCGTTGCAAATCTGGCTGGCGTCCTTCGCGCGGTCCCGTCGATCCACCATAAGCAGGGGCGGAAGCCGTTTAGCATCAGCACGGTGTATTCGCGGGTAGAGGAAGCCGTCGCGTTCGATGACTTCACTGCGGCGCTCGATCTCCATATGCCGGCAGCGGCTACGCCGAAGTTGGCCAGGCCGAAGAACACGAACTCGCTTGGCGGCAACCTCGACCTCAAAGATCCAGCGCCGATGCTTACGGCTTGCGCAGCACTGCAGAAGTACAAAACGATCGCGGCCAACAACGACACCTACGACGCGTGGCGCTCGGTCGTGCAGCTGTGCGCTTACGTCGAGGACGGCGAGACGGTTGCCCAGGATATATCCAAGGCCCACCCCCGATACGACAGCGCGTTTACGCAGGGCAAGTACGACGAGGCGGTCAAGAACCGCGCCAAGACGGGCCAGGCGCCGGTCACCTGCCAGAAGCTGCGCGAGTATGTCGGACTCGACCGGAAGGCTTGTATCGGGTGTCCGCAATGGCGAGTAGAAACGGCATCGCCGGTGAACCGCGAGCCGACCGCAGCGGCCATGGTGACTGCCCTCACAACAACATCTGCGCCGGTGGCAGGGGTTTCCGCGACCGCGACCGCGACGTCGATCAAACAGCCGGCCACTCCTCCCACAGCACCAGGTACCGCAAACGGTTGGGGGAAGGCAGCCCATGCAGCTCAAGCCAACCAGCTCGCCCCCGACGAAGACTACCGCGTGTTCTCGACATCCGGCGGCGAACTCAAGGTTATCGACGTTGAGCACCGCCGGGTGCTCAACGAAAAGTCTTTGGTGAAGATCGAGGGTCGAGCGAACGCCGACCAGATATTCAAAAAGCAGCGCAGCTACCAACAAATGACGGTCGACTTCAATTCCGGTTACGGCGATATCGTCCGCGCCTTGAGTGGCAAATTGGCGATCAACCTGTTTGAGGGGTTCAGCGTCAAGTCCAGCCACTCGAATGACCCCGCAGTGATCGAAGGGCTGAATACAATAGCCCAATTCATAAAACATCTCGGCGGCAATGAACCTGCGTTCTCGGCATACTTGATGAAGCTGATCGCATGGAAGTGGCAGCATCCCGGCGAACACACCGAGGTCGCCGTTGTCCTTCGAAGCGACGAAGAAGGGACTGGCAAAGGCTCATTCGTTAAACTAATGGGTGCGCTATTCGCGCCCTGCATTTTCAGCACATCAAAGACAAGCCAGATCATCGGCAACTTCAATGCGCACATGAAAGACGTTGTGGTCTTGTGTGCGGACGAAGCGACATTTGCGGCTGACCGATCCCAGCGCGGTCCCTTATTCAGTCTCATTTCCGAGGAGACTCTATCGATCGAGCAGAAAGGCCGCGACGCTTTTCAGATCCCCAACCCGTTGATGTTGATCCTCACGACCAATTCGGCGTGGGCGGTGCCCGCAAGCAAGACAGATCGGCGCTTCGCCGTAACCGACGTGCCCGACACGTACTTAGGGGACACGCAGTACTGGCGAGAACTCAATGCGGCGATAAAAAACCCGGCGGTCATTGCGGCGCTGGCCTACGGGCTGGAGCGGATGAACCTGAAGAGCTTCGATCGCCGCACGGTGCCGCAGACGAAGGCTTTGGCGCAACAGAAGTCGTTGTCGGCAAACCGGACGCTCGAAGGTTTCCTCCGCAACGCTCTTGACGACGGTCAAATCATCGGCGGCCAGGGGTCAAACAAAGCGCCGATCCCGCTCAGGCTGATGAACAGCAAAGGCAACGGGGCTGCAGGGTGGCGGTCGGGACCGGTCGACGTGGGCCGAGACTACTCGCGCCTGATAGCCGAGGCCGCGTCGGAATACACGAAGCGGCAAATCGAAAGTCGCGATGTGACACGCGCCATGCTGGACTTGATCGGTGGCACCGAAAAGAAGATCGACAACGTGCGGTTCGTGCGCCTGCCGAAACTGGACGTCGCGCGGGCTGCATTCAAGCAAGCCACGAAGCTCCCGTGCGATTGGGATGACGACGCGGATATTGAGGACGACGACGCCGCAAAAAAGAGCGCGATAATAACTCCGATTAAGCGGCCGAATGCAGCGGCGAAACCAATCGAAAATAACGGCATAGAGATACGGCAGTGATCGCGCGGACGGCGGAAACGGCAGAACAGGCATGCCCCGCGCATTCGCACGTATACAGGGGTACCCCCCTAGCTAACCGACGGGTACCCTAGCCTAGGGGGTACCCCTCTCTATTACTCTCTCTATATATAATGCCCTTTCTGCCGTTTTAGTAGTTAAGCCGATAAACAAAGGGGTTTTCACGGGCAAAGCCAACGGCAAAGACGGCAGATATTCGCGCGCACGTGCAGTAAACGAAGGAATTAATATACATAGAAAAACTGTCAACACAGAAACGAGCTGCTAAATACCGGCTACTTGCACACACAAGATACAAAAGCTGCCCCCTAGATTTGCCTTTCCGCAGAAGCCCCCGCCGCAGTCTCGACGAACACGAAACTTCTAACGTGAAAACCCTCAGATTGGAAACGAAACGATGACCCGCTTCGCATCAACTGCAGCCCAGCGCGACACCTCCCCGACCAAAGGCTCGCCGAACGGCGCAATCCCCAGCGCTAACGCCTTCCTGCGGATCGAAGGCTGGTCGAGGGGCAACACCCCCACGCCGCGACACTCGATCGGAGTCGATGCAGCCGTTTAGCCCCTAACCCTCTCCCCCACCCTTCCTCACCAGAAAGCCCCCCATGTCTCGCCAAACCAAACCCACGTTCGGCATCCATAAAATTCGCCGCCCTAACACGACCGAGAACCAGGCCGTGAAGCCACCCCACCCCGCATCGGGAGTGGGCAACTCGAAATTCCCTAAACCCGACTACCATGAAGCGCGGCGCGGCCTCGCCTTGAGCTTTGAACTGCCGAACGTCGTCACACCCTTGCCGATCCCGAAGGCCCTTGCTGCAGAGCTGGTCAACGTCACCGACCCCGATCAGCGCTGCAGTGTTGCCTGCCGGTACATCGTAACCCAAGTCGCTCTCGGATCGTCCTTCGACAGGGTAGCTCAAGCGCTGAACCTGCAGCCGGCCGATATTATCTATTGGATGCTGGATCGACCCCTGAACACGACCGCGATGGCGACGGCAATGGATCAAGCAGCCGACTTCTACGACCAGCAGGCCCGCACCGTTATCGCTCATCTCGATGCAGACAGGACCATCGACCTCAAGGTGGGCCTCGCCTATGCGAACTCGCTGCGGTCCGCGTCGGAAGCCAAGCGTGCCGCAAGTCAAGGCATCCTCCGCAAGACGCACCTTGTGCACGAAGACAACACCGCCGCTCGGCACGAGCTGCAGAAGGAGCGCAAGCGCACCATCATGGCCCGGCAACGTGCAGCCGAGAAAGAAGCCTCGCGCCAAAGGCGACATTCAGCTCACGAGCAGATTGTCTCAAGCGTGGGATATCCCAAAGGCCCAGCGCTCAGTGACGTTCGCCCCGACGGTGCAGACCTGTCCCAAGTCGAGCTGCAGCACCTGATGCCAGCGGAGACGGAGGAGCTTCAAGACCTCATGCAGGACGATCAGCTTCCCGAAGCACTCGGCTTACTTTCGAGGATCAGGGCTCGTTGGCGTGCGGCACACGCAACAATTCCCCCAGCACACACTGCACAAGTCGAACCGACCCGCACATCGAAAACCAAGCGCAAGCCAAAGGACACCAAGCCATGAGACCCGCCCTCACGTTCGCCGATTTCCCCGATTTTGACCTCAGCCCCGCCAAGTGGCGCAGAGCGATGCTCCAACGCATCGCGGATCGACTTAATGCGCTCACCGCAGCAACCGAAGCTCACCGCAGTGCCGTCGAAACAGAAGGGCTCAGCACCATGCACTGAACACAACAAGGAAAGCGCCGAAAGGCGCTTTGCGTGGGGACGCAGACAAGAACGAACAGCCTTCAACAGTTCAACCGAGTACGCCCCATGTCCCCAGAAGCAGCCTTTGAGTACCTTCACTGCCGACCGTTCTACACCAAGGCCGTCCACGACCAGACCGTTGCCGAGACCCACTACATCGAGAACGCGATCGGCCGCCCAGTAACCCGACAAGAACTTGAGCACATCGCCTTCACGGTGAAAGCGTGCAGCCCTGCAGTCCGGCGCATCCGCCTCAAGTGGGTGAAGGGCCCTGGTCTGGCTCACCTTGCAGAGTGCCGCCGCGATCCGGCGAATACCGACCCAGTTGCAGACGACCCGGTGAGGGTCCTCTTTTGGCTCGATGCCGAAGTGCTATATGAGCAATCGTCAGAATACCGGGCGTTTTTCAGTCCAGCGCACCAAGCACGCCACAAAACCCTGCGAGACAGCTACAGAAACCCCTGACGTTGGCCGCACACGGCGTTTTTGCAGACCAGCTGGTGGTAAGCGGCCTGATACGCTACTGCCTGCCGGGTAACGACTGCAGCTAAGCGGAGCAAGAAAATCCGCTGCCACCACTCATACTGTGTTGTCCGGTCCACGCCTGCAACGGAGCCGTTTTTTCCGAACGAATGACTTTGCCGTCTTTCAGAACTACGAACTGTTGAACGGTCATTGGAGACACTGCTAACGGGGTTTGCCTCATATCGAACGTCAGACACTCAATGCCCCCCGGCGCCGATGAAAAGCCGGTAGGTTGCCCCATAGCCTCGACAACTTGCTGGCGTGTCATGTTCGGCTGTATCGCCGTGGGACCCACGCTTGACGTGGTTAAGCCCGGTGCAGTCGCACAAGCAGTGAGCCCAATCAACGGGGCCACAGCCAAAACCGCAAATCTCATGCAATCTCTCCCAGGGCATCTTTTTCTAGGAGTGGGGCTAAACGCGCTCGCGATTCGTGGCAACGACGCATGACGCGACGTCCACAGCCTATTGTTTGCGACTTAACCCTTCACGAACCCGGCCTTCCGGACATATTGCGGAGCTGACACAACAGCCTGCAGACGGCAGTGCAGGTTGTGTCTTAACTAATACCGTGATACAATTGCAGCGCTCGAAACGAGCGAAGGCCCGAAGACCCTGGCAGGTCAACGAGCCCTCTTGAACCGAACCTAGAACAAATAGGAACAGTCCCATGACCGACGCTATCAGCACGCCGCTGGCGTGCAAGCAACACGTATATTCTCCCTCCCGCACCACGAAAATCTTTGACACGAGTCCCGTCAGAGACTTGGCCGGCTCACCTTCGACCATTTTCTCACGTCTGTTCGCTTCACTCATCGGCGCTGGCATCGTTGCAGCCTCAACTTTCTCAATTGTCTCAGCTCAGAACCTTCATGGGTCGGACGCGGCTCTGCCGCTCGCTCTTGCTGCAGGTCTCATTGCCGGTGCGGTTGTGCTCCCTCGTGCCGGTCTCGGTCTCGGTATCGTCATCGCCGTCGCTCTGATCTGCGGCGAAGGCTTCGGGCTCATATCCCAGATGGACCGCGTCGTCATGCTACGGGACGCCCAAACGAACACCATCAACGGCAGCAACGATGCTCGCCATCGTGCAGAACGCCGGCTCGATCGAGCCCTCCAAACCCAAGCAGCCCAGCGCACCGATGCCGCCAATACCGTGACCCTGCCGAGCTGCAAGACTGAGTGCCGACTGTTGTTGGAGAGTCAGAGCACTGCTCTGGGAACTGAGGTCACCGAGTCACGCAACCACTTGGCACAAGTCACTGCGCAGCTCGGTAGCTCAGTTCGTTCGGCTCACCCTCTCGCCTCAAGGCTCGGGATCGATCCCGTAGTGCTGGACTTGGTCGCTGCAGGTCTGCTTTCCGTTGGGGCGAACCTACTTGGGGCGGCTCTCGTCGCCTTCGGCGCACGTCCCGGAACAGTGTCGTCGCACACCCAAGTCGCTCTTCCAGAACACCCTGGACAATCCCAGCTCACCGCGCCGGCCGAACAGGTTAACGCGACGCTTGTTCCGGCGCTTGGAACGCTCGCCAATGCAGGCCCTTCGCGGGTTAAGGCGGCTGAGGCCGTGGTCATCAATCTGCAGGAACGGAAACAAGTGCCGAGCAACGTGAGAGGCTTGGCAGCACTCATCGGATCGAGCCCGACTTCTACCCATATTGCGGTGGCAGCTTTGCTTTCTGCAGGGGTCATAGAACGTGCTGGTGACGTGCTGGTGATGGCGAAGCAGGTGGCCTGACCCTGGCCTAGTGTTTCACGTGCAACTTGCGACCCTATAGAGCCTCGCCGGAACATCCTGGCGAGGTTTTCTTTGGACATGCGGCGGATTGACTCAAGCCTCGTCGTTCGTTACCTGTTGCGTAACGACTCTATAACGATTACCTAATAGGTAATGGGGGCACGACGATGAAGCTATCTGGTAAGAAGCCCCTCATGAGAGTGCTCAACGACGACAAGGCCCGAAAGAAAAAGTTTGGCCAGTTGGCGAGCCCTCTAGCAATTCGACTCCGAACGCTAGAGCAGTCCCCAACACTTGCGCACGTGCCAACCGCGAAGCCTGAGCGACTGCACCAACTGTCACAGGATCGAGACGAGCAATTCGCGGTGGACATCAAAGGGCCAAGCAGGCTGATCTTCGAAGCAGATCACGACCCGATCCCGCGCAATGCAGACGGCGGGATAGACAAAAGCAAAGTCACAGCGATCTTCATCACGGAGGTCAACACAGACCACTACAAGTAAATGCGTACAGGAAGGACAGGGCACCATGACCGTAACGATTGATCGAGAGGAGTTCGCGCCAAACTGGTCGGTTCATCCGGGAGCCGTTCTGGAAGAGCGCCTCGAAGTGTTTGGCTTGTCACAAGCCGAGTTCGCCCGCCGGGCGGGGCTGACAGCCAAGCTCGTGAGCGACATCATCGCCGGGAAGAACATTGTGTCGTCGTCAACGGCACACGCCATTGCCCCCGTGACCGGATTGCCAGCCATCGTGTGGTTGAACTTACAGTCTGCGCATAGCCTGTTTGAAGAGCAAGCGCGATCGCGGCCAACCGAGGCCGCAGCACAGAAGTTCTTGGCTCGCTTCCCCGTCCGCGACCTGCAGAGCCGCAAGATGCTGCCGAACAAGTCGGGGGTGGACCTGATCGACGACGTGTTACGTTTCCTCGGCATCGGTTCGCTGTCTGCTTACTCCGCACGTCGCGCGGGGCTAGTCGTCAATTACCGGCACTCGCAGACCTTTCCTAGTTCAGAAGACCACCTGTTCGCTTGGCTACAGTGCGGCGTAGTGCGCGCACGTCAGATGCGCCTGAGCGCATACGACAAGGTGGGTTTTGAGAAGGCGGCTCGTCGCGAGTTGCGCGCTCTGACAGTGAAACGGCCAGATGATTTCTGGGCCGATCTTGTCGAGAAATGCCGCACCTTGGGTGTGGCGATCGTAGCCGAGCCGCCGTTCCCTGGAACGAAACTAAGCGGCGCGGCCCACTGGCTTGACGAAGGCAACCCGGTGATCCAGCTATCGCTGCGCCACAAGACCAACGACCATTTTTGGTGGTCGTTCTTCCATGAGTGCGGGCATGTGATCTTGCATCCTGAGCAGAACTTCGTCGACGACGCGACGCCTCGCGGCAGCGAGCGGGAAGACGAAGCCAACGAGTTCGCGCTTGAGGCGCTGGTAGGCAAGAAAAGACTTGAGCAGTTTATCGCAACCGGCCGCCGCTCGCGGGCGGCCATCTTGGCGTTTGCTAACGAGGTAGGCGTACACCCCGGTAGCGTGGTCGGCATGCTGCAATTTAGGGAGGCCATCACTTGGGGTCAGCATAACGACTTGAAGGAGTCATTCCGGTTCAGTGTCTGACGCTTGCGGGTGAGCTTAACGAGGCGCCTAGACCTACTGCACACACGCCTGCGGCACTGACGCAACGAGCCCATCACACAGCGAAGTGAACTCGAGGTCGTCCAAGGAAACGAAGATCAGCCTGACTGTCTCCCCGGCTTCCGCCGCGATCTCGGCAGTGTGCCCGACCCCAAGAGTCTCGATCTCCAATGAGGCTGCCGCGAACTCGGTGACGAGACGGCCACCTATCCCAATTTGGACCCGATGACTTGTTGGCTTCGCGCCGTTTCCGGAGGCAGTGGCGGACGGGCATTTTGCCGGTTAACCCGCCAACCTTTTTCGCACCCATCGCAAGTGCGACCGTCCGCTGTCCGTCTGAGACCTGCCGGACGACCGATTCCTGCTTCGGGCCACTTGCGGCCCAACTGGCCCAATCCGATGCTGCGCTGCACCAAAGTCGGTCCTAATACATTTGCGGAAGTGTCTGACGGGCTCGATCCGGGCACGACAGCGTCGAACCACGACGATCGGTATCGAGCGACATGCCGACGTCTTGGGTCTGTGGCCGGACAGCCACACACCGGATGGAGCAGTTTGCTGCCCACAGTCAAGCGTCCCGCAGACTTGGCAATCTCATCGGCGCCGCGCTAACTGTCCGCATGTCGAATCCAGGTGACAAGATTACGGGCTTTACGCCTTTCCACAGCCAGTTCCTGGCCCATCGCCTGACCCTCGCGGGATTGGGACAGGATTCGTTCGCCCGGTCGCTCTCGGCCGCCAAGGTCGAGATGAAGCCGCATCAGGTTGACGCGGCCCTGTTCGCTCTTCAGTCCCCACTGGCAAAGGGCGCCATCCTGGCCGACGAGGTTGGCCTCGGGAAGACGATCGAGGCCGGGCTCGTCATCGCTCAACGTTGGGCCGAGCGCCGCCGCCGCATCCTGCTAATCGTGCCAGCCTCGCTTCGCAAGCAGTGGTCGCAAGAGCTGCGCACCAAGTTCTCGATCCCGAGCATCATCCTCGACGCCAAGGTGGTGAAGGATCTGAAGCGGCAGGACAAAGCCGCCAAACCATTCGACCGCACCGACGCGGTGGTCATCGTCTCCTACGAGTTCGCCGACAAGCAGATCGACATCGTCGGCACCATCGGTTGGAACCTCGTCGTCATCGACGAAGCGCATCGTCTGCGCAACGTGCACAAGAAGACCGGTTCGGCGCGAGCCAAGAAGCTCAAGCAGGCGCTCGGCGGGGAGAAAGGTCCATTCCGTATTCTGTTGACCGCGACGCCACTCCAAAACTCGCTCATGGAGCTGTACGGTCTGGTCTCCATGGTGGACGAGCACGTGTTCGGTGACGAGGATGCATTCAAGGCGAACTACACTGGGCGATCGGCGGGCTCTACTGGCCTGCTGATGCTGCGCGACCGCCTGCGGCCGGTGCTGCGCCGCACCCTCCGCAAGAGCGTGCTTGAGGCCGGCCACATCGCCTACACCAGGCGCAATTTGGTCTTGGAAACGTATGAACCCGTAGACAACGAGGCGAAGCTTTACAACGGGGTTTCCGGCTTCCTAAAGCGCGAGGACACGGTCCTCTTTGGCGAGCGCAACAACCCGCTCGTGCTCATGGGTTACCAGAAGATCCTCGGTTCATCGACGTACGCCATTGCCCAGACGCTCGACTCGTCCATCAAGACGTTGAAGCGGCGCCACCGGGCCTCCTTGACCGACGTAGTTGACATCGAGACCGAAGACGAGTGGTCCGAGGACGCGGACGAGGAGACCGACGAGGAGGTCGAGGTCGATCCAGCTAAGCTGCAGGCCGAGATCGTCGAGCTGACGGCACTGCGTGACCTTGCGCTCTCCATCGGCCCCAACGCGAAGGGCGACGCGCTGGTGGCGGCACTGCCGCGCATCCTCAATCAGATCGAGGCGAAACAAGGCGCCCGCAAAGCCGTCATCTTCACCGAGTCCGTTCGGACGCAGCGCTATCTGCGTGACCTACTCGATGCGCGTGGCTTTAGGGACCAGATTGCGCTTCTCAACGGCTCGAACAACGACGCCGAGAGTCGGGCCATCTTCGAGGCGTGGCGCTATAGGCACGCCGGAACCGACATGGTCTCCGGCTCAAAGAGCTCCGACATGAAGAAGGCAATCACTGACGCCTTTGAGTTCGACAAGGCGATCCTCATCGCCACCGAGTCCGGCGCCGAGGGCATCAACCTGCAATTCTGCTCGCTGGTCATCAACTTCGACTTGCCCTGGAACCCGCAACGCGTCGAGCAGCGCATCGGCCGCTGCCATCGCTTCGGCCAGAAGATCGACGTGACCGTGGTCAATCTCCTTAACCTCAAGAACCGGGCCGAGGAGCGCATCCACGAGTTGCTGAACTCCAAGTTCCACCTGTTCGAAGGCGTGTTTGGCGCGTCTGATCAAGTGCTCGGTGTCATCGGCGACGGCATCGACTTTGAGTCTCGCGTGCTCGCCATCGTCAGCAAGTCCCGCACCGACGACGAGGTGAAGGCCGAGTTCGACAAGCTGCAAACCGAGTTGGACGATAGCATCAAAGCTGACATGGCTGCCGCACGGAAAACAGCCATCGACCACCTAGATGCGTCCGTGGTCAAGAAACTGAAGGACCGCGATGGTGAAATCAAGGGTGTGCTCGACGACTTCGATAGGGCACTCATTACCCTGGCGCGCGCCGAGCTGCCTCAGGCCCGCTTCCACCTAGATGAGGAGCGACGCTTCGACTTCGATGGCCAGACCTGGACGACCGAGTGGCCGATTGCAGAAGGGAACGGTTGGCGTTTCTTCACGCTCACGGACGGCAACCTCGCGACACAGCTGGCCGATCAGGCCAAGGGGCGGCAACTCGGCACCGGACATGTCGAGTTCACATACTCCTCCCGCCACGGTGTCCTGGCCGATGTTCGAGACCTGAGGGGCAAATCTGGCTGGCTCAGACTCTCAATCATTTCCGCGATGGCAAACGGGAAACAGACGGAGCGCTTGGTACTCGGCGGCGTCACCGACGCTGGCCAGCCGATCGCGGAGGAAACACTCCGGCGGCTGTGGCTACTTCCTGGCCGACCTGCTTCTGCCGCAACCGGCACCGCGCCAACGCCGCTTGACGAGGAGCACCGCCGGAGCATCGAGCGCCACTTTGGCGAGATGACCATCCAGGTACACGGTTGGTTCGACGAGGAAGAGCAAAAGCTGTCGCGCTATGCGCAGGACCTTGAAAAGGCCCTCGAAGCCGAGGTGCAGGATATCGACCTGCAGATTGAAGAACAGCAGAAGCAACTTCGAAATCCGTCTTTTGCTCTTGCAGACAAGATCGCAATGAAGCGGCAAGTCCAAAAGCTCGACGATCGGCGAGACGAGCTGCTGTCGCAAAAATTTAGCCGGAAGAAAGAGATCAGGAACCAGGTCAACGCGCTTCTGGAGAAGGCCGCCGATAGCCTTCGCTTCGAGCCAGAAACGCGCGACCTGTTCACTCTGCGCTGGGAAGTGTTGGGGTGACATGGAGCAGGCAGCGCTATTGCACGGCGGTACGATCGCGGCGGATTTTTATCTGCCCCCTGATTGGCGGGAAGGTCGCGGGCTTCAGTATCTGCTCTGGCAGTCCGGCTGGGTTCGCCTGATCGATGCCCGTCGCGACATCACGCAGGGACCGCAACAGCGGCTGCTTGTCGCATGCGTGGATGACTACGGTCGCCGGATTCCTTCGTGGAAGGCTAACTCGTTGTTCGATCTCCCCGCGTCCTCGCCGATGGAAGCCGATGAGTTGGCACCGGAAGAACTGCTCGAGACGATCGAAGATGATATGGCTCTAGGATTCCTTGTCGAGACGGACCGTGTCCTAACCGACGAACTCTCCAGGCAACGAGATGCCTACGCGGCGGCGGTCGCGCACTTGGAGACGCAGTACATGAAGGGGCTGATGTTGCTGGATGAGTATCGCGGCCGGCTCCGACGCTCCAGGATTATCGCCGGTACCCCGAGCGGTGCTCCTGTCGATCCCACAGGCTCGCTGGAGCAGCGGTTAGAAGAGGCGTTCAGGCGGGAGCAAATCCGCCTTCGACAACATCACGACGGTATCCAGGATCAATTGTTCTCCGACATGGAGCTGGACCCGTCGTTGGATATTCTGTGCACCGTCCGGTGGAGGTTGGTTCCAGCAGTATCGCCGCGATCGAATATTAAACCGCCGCGCATAAAGGACTTTACTCGATGGTAAGCGACCGTAACGGCCGCAAGCCGCGCCTGGAACTGACATGGATCGGCAAGGACGAAGGGCCTCGCCTGGAGCCGCGTATCCTGTTGCCGGTCGCCGAGCACAGCCACGCCAAAGGCACGTCCGGCGACGGCGGCATCCACGACAACATCCTGATCCAGGGCGACAACCTGCTTGCGCTCAAGGCGCTGGAACAGAAGTTCGCCGGCAAAGTGAAGTGCGTGTTCATTGACCCGCCGTACAATACGGGCGCTGCATTTGAACACTATGATGACGGCGTCGAACATTCACTTTGGCTAAGTTTGATGCGCGATCGCCTTGAATTACTTCGTCGATTATTGAGCGATGATGGGTCAATCTGGATCACAGTTGACGACCATGAAGTTCACTATTTGAAGCTCGTCTGTGATGAAGTCTTCGGCCGAGCAAATGGTCGCGCCTTCGTGACCTGGCAGCGGAAGTACAGCGTAAGCAACAACTTCAGAGGCATCGCGTCGTTGTGTGACTTCGTTTTGGTTTACGGCAAGAGCGATCTGTTCAAGAACAACTTGCTGCCCCGCACCGAAGAGTCGGCGGGCAGGTACACCAACCCCGACAACGACTCGCGTGGGCCTTGGAAGGCCGTTGACTACCTCAATCAAGCATCCCCAGCTCAGCGCCCCAATCTCTGCTACGACATTGTCAATCCGAATACTGGCTTCGTCGCGCGGAACGACCGGAAGGCGTGGAAGTACGATCCGGAGTCGCACGCACGGCACATAGCAGAGAAGCGCATCTGGTGGGGCGCTTCCGGCACCAATACCGTACCGGCATTGAAGTTGTTTCTCAGTGAAGTTCGCGATGGCATGACTCCACACAACTGGTGGCCGCACGAAGAGGTGGGGCACACTGATGAAGCCAAGAAGGAGAGCATGGCGATTTTCGGTGCCACGAACGCGTTCGGCACTCCGAAACCCGAGCGCCTTTTAAAGCGTGTCCTTGAGCTTTCCACCAGTCCAGGCGATCTGGTCCTGGACAGCTTCGCCGGCTCCGGCACCACCGGCGCGGTCGCGCACAAGATGGGCCGCCGTTGGATCATGGTCGAGCTTGGCGCCCATGCGACGACGCACATCGTGCCGCGCCTCAAGAAGGTGATCGACGGCCAGGACTCCGGCGGTGTCACAGAGGCAACAGGCTGGAAGGGCGGCGGCGGCTTCCGCTTCTATAAGCTCGCGCCATCGCTGATCGCCAAAGATCAATTCGGGCAGAAGATCATCTCGAAGGAGTACCAACCCGAGATGCTGGTCGAGGCCATGTGCAAGCACATGAGCTACACCTATGCGCCGGCGCAGGATCGCAAGTTCTACTGGCAACAAGGGCACTCGACCGAGCGCGACTTCATCTACGTGACGACGCAGTCGATGACGCACGACGCGCTGAAGGCCCTTTCGCTGGAGGTCGGCCCCGACCGCACGCTGCTCGTCTGCTGCAAGGCGTTCCGAGCGCGCCTCGGTGATTTCCAGAACCTCACCGTCAAGAAAATCCCGCAAGCCGTGCTCGAAAACTGCGAGTGGGGTCGCGACGACTACTCGCTCAACATCGCCAAGCCACCCGAGGACACCGCCGCTGCTCCGGATGACGAGCCCGGCAGCGACGATGACGGCGGCAACGGCGGTGAGCCCGCCGCCCGTCCGCGTGGTCGTCGGAGCCGCGCCGCTGTCGAGCCTCCGGTCGAGGCCAACGCCGCGCCGATCAAGAAGGCCCCGCTCAAGATGGATGGCACCACGCGCGCCCCGCGACCGACAAAGGCGCCGACCATCCCCGCTGATCCAGTCGCCGTGCCGCAGAAGGCTGCCGCACGGTATGCCGCGAAAACGACACCGCCCGCACCGAGTCCACAGAAGGCAGAGAAGTCGGCCAAGAAGCCGGGCACCAAGGCTGCCACGACCGCAAAGGTAAAGACACCGGCCAAGGCGTCAAAGCCTACCGCCGCGAAAGCCAAGCCGGCGCCGAAGTCGAAACCGCGTCGCCCAGGTGACGACAGGCAAGGCAGGCTGCTGTGAACGTGTCCCTCTTCACCCAGATTTGTCAGCGTCTCTCGCTGCGCGCCCCCCAGGTCGAATCCCTTCGTCGCTTCGCCGATGTCGTGGACCGCATCGAACCGGGCAAGGAGACCGATCTCGCGCAGGCACTCGCCGTCGTCCGTGAGAAGTACGACAGCGTGACCGACTTCGAGCGCGCGTTCCCGTCGCTGTGCTTCGCGCTCGCCACGGGCGTTGGCAAAACT
>JANXVY010000025.1 GCA_025351425.1 Hyphomicrobium sp. | reverse complement strand
CCCGAACGGATCAGGCTCATGTCCGTAATGCGCTGGCCGATCGGCTTGTTTGGATCAATCGTGAAGCCGAGGCCGCCGGTGCGGACCATATCGCCGCCCTGCTGCAGATAGGGATCGGGGTTGTAGAGATTGTCAGCCACGTCCTCCATGACCTCCTTGAGGCGGGCACCCGTCATGGTCATGCGGTAGCAGTTGGGATAGCTCACCGCGCAGGCGTTGGTGACATCCTCGAAGGTGATATCCTGGCCAGGCAACAGCGTGCCGCCCCAGCGGATGCCGGGAGACAGCGCAATTTCGGCATCCCGCTCCGACAACATGGCCGCGCAGAACATGTCGTCCAGCGTGCCCGCGACGTTGCCACGCCGGTAGAGCAGCGAGTTCGTCTTGCCCAGCACGCGCTTCAAGTCGGCTTCATAGGGCGCGCGGTGCTTGGCGATCAGGGCGGCAGCCGATGCATCCGGCGTTATGGCATCCGAGAACACCGGGATGAGCCGGTAGCGGTAATTCTTGACCGCTCCGCTCTGCACATCGAGGTCGAGGCGCGAGACGAACTTGCCGTGCGAGCCCGTCGCGACGATGAGTGTGGCGCCAACCTTGGTCACTTCCGGCAGCGCGTCGTGCGTGTGTCCCGACAAGATCACGTCAATGCCCGCGACACGAGCGGCCATCTTGCGGTCGACGTCAAAGCCATTGTGCGAGAGTACGACAACCAGTTGGGCGCCCCTGGCGCGCACCGCATCGACTTGTTTGCGCATGTCCTCGTCACGGATGCCAAACGACCACCTGGGAATCATCCAGCGCGGGTTGGCGATCGGCGTATAGGGAAAGGCCTGGCCGATGACGGCGATCTTGACACCGCCCTGGTCGAAAATCTTGTGCGGCTCGTAGACCGGCTCTTCGAACTCGCTGTCACGCATGTTCTGCGCGAGGAACGGGAACGCGAGGCTGTCGGTGATTTCTTTGACGCGCTTGTCGCCAAGCGTGAATTCCCAGTGCCCGGTCATGGCGTCGGGCTTAAGCAGGTTCATGACGTCGACCATGTCCTGGCCGTTGGTTTTGAGCGCGGTCCAGCTGTTGGTCCAGGTGTCGCCGCCATCCAGCAGCAGCATCTTGTCGCCGCGTTCGGCGCGGATCGCATTGACCAGCGTCGCAATGTGAGCGAGCCCGCCCATGCGGCCGTAATTCTTGGCCAGTTCGACATAGTCGAGATCCGTCAGCGCATAGGCATCGGGAGATTTGGGGGCAAGCTTGAAGGCCTTGAGGAAATCGACGCCCGTAATGTGAGGCAAGCGCCCCTTGGCTTCGCCGACACCCAAGTTGACGGACGGCTCGCGAAAATAAAGCGGCATCAATTGGCCGTGGATATCGGTCAAATGCACGAGCGTGACGTTGCCCACGGGTTCAAACGAGAGCAACTGTTCCTGGGTGAGCTTGCCAGTTGTTGCTGCCTGGGCAAGCGTTCCGCCGGAGCCAGCCATCAGCGCTGAGGCCGCGAATGTCGCCTGCATGAAGTCCCGGCGAGAAATCATAATGTGCTCCATTCCGCGCATGAAACCGCTTTATGCGGCAGCACTCAGTGCGGCCGGCTGCGGCAATCCAAATATGATAGGCAGAATGACCAGGGCGCAGGGCGGCCAGGTCCGCCCGATCAGCTTACCGTGACTTTTTGCTCGGCCTTGTAGACCGCGCCATCGTCGTCCAGCCATTCGAAGGTGAAGGTGCCGCTTTCGGGCACGCGCACGAAAAACGATTGATAAGGGTTGGCCGAAATCGCAGGGAACCAATCGACAGTCATCAGTTCGTTGCCGTTGAATTTGGCGGTGAACTTGTTGATGATCTTGCGTGGAATGGCTTTGCCATCCTTGTCTTTGCGGTTACCGCTTTCCATTTCATGGCTGATCAGGGTTTTGACCTCGACCACTTCGCCCGCTTTCGCAGTCGCGGGCATCCGGATTTTGGGGGTGGGTGTTTGTGCCATTGGGCGCTCCGAATGCAATAAAGATCGATCGCTGAGCCTTGAACGTGAGCGCTAACCGCCACATCCGCCGATGGTCACCTTGACCTCTTTTTTGGCCGTGTAGAGCTTTCCGTCCGACATTTCGGCGACCGCGACGATAATCTGGGTCTGGGCCAAGCGGATGCGGATCTGGCCCGAAGCCTTAGGGACCAGCGGCGTGAAGTGGAAGGCCGCCACGACCGGATTGGGATTGCCTTCAGCAAAGAAATAGACGTTCTTAACGTAGTCCTTGTCCAACATCGGGCTTTCGACATCAAAGTTGAGCGGCACCACGAGGCCATTTTCGGCAATCGACGGCAGGTCGAGTTTGATCTTGCTGTCGGCCATTGGCTTGCCGGCATAGAGCTTCTTGAGTTCTTCTTCGACCTGGGCCGGAGCCGCCATGGCAGCGAGTGGCGCAATGCATGCGGCGACGCCGACGATCATGGCTCCGGTCAGCACGTCGCGGCGACTGAACTGGCAGCCGTCCCAGTGGCCGTCGGCCAGCGGTTCAATGGTCATGTCTTCCTCCCTGGTCGTTCTTATTTTCAGGCCTGTCGCGAATTTACGCACCGCCAGCCTCTTTCCTATTGTCACATCATGATGTCAAAATGTAAAGTGGGTTGGCACTATGTTGCGCATTTTTCCCGCTCCACGCATGCAACATATTGGAACGGCGATAGAAACAGAAAAGCGTCTAGGGAGTCGATATGGCGAGAACCCGGCACGAGACGAGGACGGCGGCTGGCGCGGGGGCGCTCTTAGCCTTTGTGCTCGGTTTAGCAGGCGGAGTGGCGGCGGAAGAAACCGCGGCCGACCAGAGCGAAAAGGAAATCGAGAAGTACCGCGCGATGATCAACGATCCGATGGCCAATCCGGCCTTTCTGAATGTGGATCGGGGCGAAATTCTCTGGAAGACCGCCCGGGGCTCGAAGAACGCTTCCCTCGAAACGTGCGACCTGGGCGAAGGGGCTGGGAAGCTCGAAAGCGCATATGCCAAGCTGCCGCGCTACTTCAAGGATGCTGACAAGGTACTCGATCTTGAGCAGCGCCTTCTGTGGTGCATGGATAAGATCCAGGGCGCCGACCTGAAAGAGATCCTGTCGCGCAAGTTCAGCGGTCCGGGCAAAGTTTCCGATATGGAAGATCTCGTAGCCTATATCGCCAACAAGTCGAGCGGGATGAAGTTTTCAGCCCAAGTGGGTCACCCCAAAGAGCAGCAGGCCTACGCCATTGGTGAAGCGCTATTCTACAGGCGCTCGTCGATCGAAGACTTCAGTTGCGCGACCTGCCATGGCGACACTGGCAAACGCATCCGCTTGCAGGCGCTTCCCGACTTCACCAAACCTGGCAAGGATGCGCAGGACACCATGGGATCGTGGCCGACTTATCGCGTCTCACAAAGCCAGATGCGGACTATGCAACACCGGCTGTGGGACTGCTACCGCCAGATGCGGATGCCGGCCCCCGAATACGGTTCGGAGGGCATCACGGCGCTAACGCTCTATTTGACCAAGCAGGCCGACGGCGGTGAAATCACTGTTCCATCCATCAAACGCTGAGGGAGGCGATCATGAAACCATTGTCAATTTCTGTCGTGCTCGCTGCGTTGAGTTTTCCAGCTTTGGCCGCAGACAAGGTTGCCGTCCCTCCCGCCGAGGTCGAGGCCGTGGTTCAGGCCATGTTCAAATCGGCACTTGAGGATTGGAAGCCGCGGGTGGGACAAGACGAAACTCAGCGAGTTTGCACCGACACGCGCAACAATCCGCCAGATGCAGAAGCCGCTAAGATCAAGGCCCGCGAACTGGCGTCCATCGCCTATCCCGAAGACGGTAACGTGATGGGCGACTGGAAGAAGGGCGAGAAGATCGCCCAGACCGGCACCGGCGGCCAGTTCTCCGACGAGCCCGGTACGGTCAACGGCGGCAACTGTTATGCCTGCCACCAGATGGCGGCGGCGGAAGTGAGCTTCGGGACGCTCGGTCCGAGCCTGTTGGGGTATGGCAAACTCAAGAATTTCCAGGCCGCGGAAAACAAGCTTGCACTTGCCAAGATCTTCAACGCACAGAGCGTCGTGGCATGCTCAAATATGCCGCGCTTCGGTTACCATAAGTTCCTGAGCATGGATCAGATTAAGGACGTCACCGCCTATCTGATGTCTCCAGATAGCCCGGTCAACAAGTGAGCCGTTCGGAAGTCATCGTCGATCGGCCGGGTGGTCGCGAAACGCGCGACCCCCTTTTCCACTCGGGATGCAGCAATCTTGCGAATCGCTACAAAAATTTTGCGTCGAACTGGTGCGGTGCGACCATCGTGTTGCTCCTCCTGTTGGCAACCGTGCCGGCGCGAGCCGCCGAACTCGTGATGTACGAACAGGCTGGCTGTCCCTATTGTCTCCAATGGGACATGGAAATCGGTCCGGGTTACCCCATGTCACCCGAAGGAGCGCGTGCCCCCCTGCGCCGCCAGCAGCTGTCGGATCGATCGGCTGCAAACTTCACGTTAAGGCAACCTGTGACGATGACGCCGACATTTGTACTCATTGAGGATAGTCGCGAGGTTGGGCGGATTACGGGTTATATGGGTAGTGACTTTTTTTACGTGTTTCTCGACGACCTGTTGGCGACATTGCCCAACAAAGAAATAAATGGCGCCAAGGAGCCACCCATCCGTTGACTAAAAGTCAGCAGCAGCAGGTTGGCAACCAGACTTGAAAATGTGACCCATGACGAAAATTCTATCCGACGAAATCGAGCGCGAACTGGAGGGCGATGGCGAGCTGTCACCCGAATTGAAGCGCATCATAAAGAACGCACGGGACGCCAGTGACTTCCTGAAGGCCATTGCTCACGAGAACCGGCTCATCTTGCTGTGCCTCTTAGCAGAGCGGGAGCGATCGGTGACCGAACTGGAAGACTTACTGTCGCTGCGGCAGACGACGGTGTCCCAGCAGCTTGCGCGACTTCGGCTCGACGACCTCGTGACGACGCGTCGCGACGGCAAGATGATTTACTACAGTCTTAAGGATGACCGCCATCGCAAGTTCATCCGCGTGATCTACGACATGTTCTGCAAGGATAAGGCCTGATTGAATTGGCTCGTCCCCGTTGCCGGTGCCCCCAAGCGGGGCCTATCTGATTTTCGTTCTCCAACCCCCGCGAGAGCCAAATGACCGAGCTTTCAGTGCTTTTGTTGGGCGGCCTCCTTTGCGGGGTACTCGCAGGCGGATCTGCTCAATTCGGCAGGCTGTGCACGTTCGCTGCAATCGAAGACGCGGTGGTTGCAGGCGATTTCCGGCGGGCCAGATCGTTTGGATTGGCACTGGCAACCGCCGTTCTTTTCACGCAAGCTTTGGCTCATTTCAAATTCCTCGATCTCGCGGTAAATCCCTATAATCAAGCTCTGATCGAGCTTGCGGGCCTCATTATTGGCGCCAGTCTGTTTGGGCTTGGAATGTCTCTGGTCGGCACGTGCGGCTTTGGCCTCTTGATGCGATCGGGGACCGGCGATATGCGCGCATTCGTATCGGCGGGAGTGCTGGGCATTGCAGCAGCCGCGGCGACAGGCGGCGTCCTGTCGCCGCTCCGGCTCTGGATCGCGCAATTGGTTTCTGTGCGCACCGACGCCTTGGGGTGGCATGTCGTGAAAGCAACGGTTCGATCAAACGTGCAGCTCGACGCAGAGCCGCTTCTTGCGACCGGCGTCGTTATCGCGCTTTGCATCGTGATTTTCGGATCGAGCCGGTTCCGCCGGCGTTGGAAGCTCGTTATGGCTGGCCTCGGATTGGGCACTGCGGTGACTTCCGGTTGGCTGGTCACCGGTGTGTTGGCCGACCCATTTGGCTTTCATCGGTTGGAAAGCCTGACTTTCGTTGGTCCATTGGCGCGCGTGATCCTGCTCACTATGGGAGAAACGATCAGCGAAGCGACGTTTGCAGTCGTAACCGTTTTTGGCGTTGTCTTGGGGTCGTTCTTGATCGCATGGAAGCGCGACGAACTTCGATGGGAGGCATTCGACGATCAGCGGGAGATGAAGCGTCATCTCACCGGAGCTACTCTCATGGGCTTCGGCGGCGTTCTGGCGAAGGGATGCACTATAGGGCAGGGCTTGTCGGCGTCGAGTGCGCTGGCCGCCACCGCGCCTGTCGCCATCATTTGCATGGTGCTCGGCGCGCGGCTCGGGCTCTATTATCTGATCGAAGGGCGCACGCTGTTCGAACTGCTCGGCAACAGAGCCTGTTAGAGCTCCGGCCAGTATCGCGCTCTCACAGAAGTGACCAAGAGCTCTGTGAGCCAGCCCCGGTTGGGTTTCCATGTGAGGCCATGGTCTGCATCCCGGCGAGTTCCGTAGTCCTTGCATGAATTCCGCGATGCCTGATGCCTATTGAGGCCTCGCTGAACGACCAAGGATAGCCAATGTCATCTCGCACGATCCCAGGCCAGACCTGCAGGGCCTGCCGAACGGAACTCACCGCAGCCAGCGCCAGCTGTCCGTCCTGCGGCAAACTCGACATGAGCCGCTTTCGCGCCGATCTCACCCGCTCCGTCCTGCCAACCGCCAAGGTTACGGCGATCATCTTTGGTCTGCTCGCTGTGTACACCGCTTATGTAAACGGTCCTGCCATGTTTTCAGAGCTGGCAAGTCATATCGATCAGCAGTTCAATCCACCCGCCATCAAGAAAAAATAGTGCGACGCGCAGCCCATGCCGAAACATGTCGCGGCGTTCCGGCGACGGAACGATAACCAAGGACCTTTTTCAAAAATGTCACTTTCCCATCCACGGGCGACGCGTAGGGACGCGCTGACCAAGCTGGCGGATTTTGTGCCCCGCGCCGGGCGCGCTTACGCAGCCAAGCGCAACTACGACCATGGCCCAGCCGATCGCTCCAATGTATCGACGCTATCTCCCTACCTGCGCCATCGGCTGATTACGGAGGACGAGGTCGTGGCTGCCGTGCTCAAGGCGCATAGCCTTTCAGCCGCCGAGAAATTCATCCAGGAGGTGTGCTGGCGTACCTACTGGAAGGGCTGGCTGGAACAACGGCCGCAAGTCTGGCAAGACTATCTCGACGCACGAGCGCGTGAACGCATTCGCCTGCTCGACGACAGTGCGCTGTCAGCCAGGTTGGAAGGTGCACAACGTGGTGATACCGGGATCGCCTGCTTCGACAGCTGGGCCCGTGAACTGGCCCAAACAGGTTATCTCCATAATCATGCGCGCATGTGGTTTGCCAGTATCTGGATCTTTACCTTGCGCTTGCCTTGGGTGCTGGGTGCGGACTTCTTCTACCGTCATCTGCTCGATGGCGATCCAGCCTCGAACACGCTGTCGTGGCGGTGGGTGGCTGGCCTACATACCAAAGGCAAGACCTATCACGCGCGGGCCGACAATATTGCGACCTACACGAGCGGGCGTTTCCGGCCCCGGACTGAAGAGCTTCAGCAGTACGCCATGCCGCTGGAGGAAGAGCTGACGCAGGCGCCCGCGCGGTGGCCGGCGGCAGATAACATTGCACCGGACGCCAAGGTCCTGTTATTTTTGACCCAAGAGGATCTCTCTCCTGAGAGCTGGCCGCTGGACGGCTTGGACGTAGCTGGCGTTGCACTGTTTCGTCCCGCGGACGCTGGCAGCAATCAAGCGCCGTTCGTGCAGGCGTTCAAGACCGCGGCTATCAAGGATGCGGGCGAGCGGGCCGTGTCGCACTGGAACGTGCCCGCCCGAGAAATTGAGACAGCAGAAGACTTGGCGGCATTCGCACGCGAGCGCGCGGCGGACTGCGCTGTCACCACCATCGTCCCTGTTGGCCTGCTCAAGCCGCAGGTCAACACCTTGGCGCAGTCCTCCGCCGCGTTGGGCGTGCCGGTAAAACAGATCGTGCGTCGCTGGGACAGCCTCTTCTGGCCCCATGCCAGGACAGGCTTCTTCAAATTGAAAGAACGAATACCCGCCGTCCTCGACACGCTCGGACTACGTCCGCAAGGAACCCTCCTATGACCCGCGATTTGTCAGCACCCATTCTCATATTCGGTGGGGCAGGTGGGATCGGCGAGGCCCTTGCCCGTCGCCTGCGCAGCGCAGGCCAGCCCGTTTCGATTACGTCGCGATGCCCCGAGCGAGCCCATGCACTCGCCTCCCAGATTGGTGCCACGGCTTTAGTGTGTGACGTGCTCGATCCAGACACGGTTGGAGCGGCTTGTGCTGCTGCTGCGCGCGATGGGCGCCTGGGCGGAGTTGTTTACGCGGTCGGCTCCATTCCACTCAAGCCGCTCGCGCGTGCGACCGTGGACGATATGCTGACAGCGTACCGGATCAACGTGGTCGGTGCCTTCTTGGCGGTCCAGGCGTCGGTGGATGCGTTGAAAGCGGCAGGCGGGAGTGTGGTTCTTTTCTCGTCGGTCGCAGCGGCACAAGGATTTCCCAATCATGCAGCCATCGGCGCGGCCAAGGGAGCGGTCGGTGGGCTCACGTTGAACCTTGCCGCCGAGTTGGCGCCCGCTGTGCGTGTCAATGCCATCGCGCCAAGCCTGACAGCGACGCCCTTGGCGGCACCTCTCACGAAAAACCCGATCGTTGCCGAAAGCATCGCCAAGCTTCATCCCATCCCGAGGCTCGGCGATGCTGACGAGGTGGCGGCGCTGGCGCAATTCTTGTTGTCTAAGGATGCCGGTTGGATCACTGGCCAGATCATAGGTCTCGACGGTGGCCGTTCGACCCTGCGCGTCGGAAAGAGCTGAGGATCAAAGCATGTGCAAGGTGCCATCGGGTTCGCCCGCACTGACGGTGTTCTACGACGGCGCCTGTCCGCTCTGTCGTTCCGAAATCGGCCTTTACACCACGTGCCGGGGCGCAGACCAGGTCGCGTTCGTCAATGTTGCTGAGCTGCCAGCCGGTGACGTGATTCCAGGCCTAAATAAATCCGCAGCCCTCGCCCGCTTTCACGTGATGCAGCGCGATGGGAGGTTGGAGTCCGGCGCGGCCGGGTTTGCGCGGCTTTGGCTTGCGCTGCCTGGCTGGCGGTGGCTCGGCCGCCTTGTGTCGCTCCCTGGCATCGCGCAAGCCGCTGAACTTGGCTACCGCTTATTTTTACCCATCCGCCCCGGCCTGCAATGGCTCATCCGCAAGGTTCGCTGATGCCGCAAAATCACACGCCCCGTGCCATCCGCAACCTTGTCCTCGTGCTCGGCGACCAGCTGACGCCGACGCTCTCAAGCCTTAAAGCAGCAGACCCCGCTCTCGATATCGTGCTGATGTGTGAAGTGGCTGAGGAGGCCACTTATGTCCGGCATCACAAGAAAAAGATCGTTCTTCTATTTTCAGCTATGCGGCACTTCGCAGCCGAGCTTGAGAATGCTGGCTGGCGCGTTGAATACACGCGGCTCGATGATCCGCAAAATGCAGGAAGCTTTTCCGGTGAGATTGAACGCAAGGTCAACGCGCATAAACCGCAGCGCATCGTCGTAACGGAGCCCGGAGAATGGCGCGTGCTCGACGGTATCCGCGGATGGGGCGCTCAATTCAATCTCCCGGTCGATATTCTCCCTGACTCCCGCTTCATATGCTCACGTGAAACTTTCGCCCGCTGGGCCCAAGGCCGCAAGCAATTGCGGATGGAATATTTCTATCGCGACATGCGGCGCCAGACCGGCCTGCTAATGGACGGCACCGAGCCCACCGGCGGCATATGGAACCTCGACCACGACAATCGTAAACCCGCCAAATCCGATCTTTTCATGCCGCAGCCCGCGCATTTCCAGCAGGATCGTATTACCCGCGATGTCGTGGCCTTGGTCAAACACCATTTCGCCGGTCACTTCGGTGATGCCGAGCCGTTTTGGTTCGCCGTGACGCGAACGGATGCCGAAGCTGCCTTCGATCATTTTTTGGACGCAGCCCTCCCCCGGTTCGGCGACTACCAGGACGC
Source organism: Hyphomicrobium sp. (assembly GCA_025351425.1). Lineage (GTDB taxonomy): Bacteria > Pseudomonadota > Alphaproteobacteria > Rhizobiales > Hyphomicrobiaceae > JANXVY01. The sequence goes on along the minus strand of JANXVY010000025.1, from coordinate 62,019 downwards.
GATGCTTGCAAACCAGCGTTTTCTCTTTCACTCCGTGATTTCGATGTATCTGAATTGCGGCTTGCTTGATCCGCTGGCCGTGTGCCGAAAAGTCGAAGGTGCGTTTCGATCAGGCCGCGTCCCGCTGAATGCTGCGGAGGGCTATATCCGGCAGGTCATCGGCTGGCGCGAATATGTCCGCGGGATCTACTGGCTCAAGATGCCGGAATATGCGGTGTCCAATGCTCTGGGTCACTCGCGCCCGTTGCCCGATTTCTATTGGACGGGCGAGACGGAGATGGCCTGCATTGCCGCCGCCGTCATCCAGACTAAAGAGGATGCCTACGCCCATCATATTCAGCGGCTGATGGTGACGGGAAATTTTGCGCTGCTAGCCGGAATTTCACCGCACGCGCTGCACGAATGGTATCTGGCCGTATACGCCGATGCCTACGAATGGGTCGAGCTGCCTAATACCATCGGCATGAGCCAGTTCGCCGATGGCGGCGTTCTGGCATCAAAGCCCTATGCCGCAAGCGGGGCCTACATCAACCGGATGTCGGACTATTGTAACGGCTGCGGCTATGACGTCAAAGCGCGCACGGGGCCAAGAGCGTGCCCGTTCAACTCGCTCTATTGGGATTTCATTGCCCGCCATGCCGCCGTGATCAAATCGAACCCGCGGATGGCGCAGATGGTGCGCACGTACGACAAGTTTGCCGATGATGAAAAGGTGCGGATCCGAGCCAGTGCAGCGTCGTTTTTGGCAACCCTGAAGCCCAGTGACGTATGGCCATGATCCGGATATCCGCCTGCACAGTGATGGCCGCAACCCTGGCGTTGGGACTGAATGCCCATGCCAGCGGAGCCAGCGAAGGAACCGCCGCCTCCATCGAGCCCGTTGTCCGGATGTCTGGCCGCGACGTGATCGCCTGCGGTGTCAAATTCACATCGACCGGCGATAGCGGCACACTCACAGCAGAATTCATTCTGGACGACAGCCGCGGCACGCGTGAGTTTAGCCTAACCGCTCGTGGTCCAGCCGCGCTTTCGGACATCAGTCTCGAAACTCAGGATGCGACGACCACGACGTTGCTTCCGCACGCCGTCATGGAACCCGGCGGCGCCCTCAGTGCGCGCGGCCCGATTCCAGGCCTAACCGGCAGCGATTTTGTGCGCTCCCTCATGGTCGGCGGCGGCACGCTGCGCGCAACGTTCGATGACGGTCGCCAGCGCATCATCGGGCTCGCGGGACCGTTCTCCCAACAGGTGCGCGCGAGCTATATCAACTGCGCAGGCGATCTCAGAAAACAGCCTTGAACGGTGTCAACGCGCTGCCCGGCAGCGATCGGAACAATATTTCACCTGGTCCCAAACGCGCGCCCATTTCTTGCGCCATGCAAACGGCCGCCGGCACGCTTCGCAGATCTTGGTTGGCAGATCGCGCTTGGCAACCTTTTGGCATATGCTGTTAGCGGCTTTTCTCACAGGTCCATCTCGATCTGATCCTTGCCCGCGCGTGCCACCCGCTTCCGCGCCCGTCGCGTCTTTTGCCCCGTCATCTGCATTCCGCTCTTGCGGCTGCCATGCTTATCCTGGATGGCATCGGCGCCGCTGCGAAACGCGCCGTCCCGCCGCGCGCCGTAGAGTCGATCCTTCGCGGCGGCTGTGGAAAGCTTGAGATCGACGATGCGCGGCGGATAGGTATTGCCGATAACGCGGCCAGCACTCGGCCAAGTCCACGGCTCCTGCAGGAATTCGTCCGGCACATCGGCGAGTTCGGGCACCCAGCGGCGCACGAAATATCCCCGCGGGTCCTGATCGTGCCCCTGCTTCACCACGGAATAGATGCGGATCGTGTTGATCCCCGTTGTGCCCGACTGCATCTGGGTCTGTGGCCAGTGAATACCTGGCTCGTAATCGGTGAACTGCCGCGCAAGGTGCAATCCCGTCTCGCGCCATGGCAGCCATAGATTATAGCTCGCAAACGACATCACCATCGCCCGCATGCGGAAATTGAGCCACCCCGTGGCATGAAGGCTGCGCATACAGGCATCGAGAAACGGGAAACCGGTTTGCCCCGCGGCCCAGGCATCCAGCATTGCCCGGTCAGGCGTTTCGGGTCGCAGTCCGCGAAGTTTGGGGTGCAGTTCCGTGAACTCGATGGAAGGCTCGCTTTCGAGCTTCTGCATGAAATGGCAGTGCCAATGCAGACGACCTGAAAAAGAGATCAAAGAGGCGCGTAAGGCCCGGGCCTCGGGCGAAGCATCGCCCTGCAACGCGCGCAACTGTGCCCATGTCCGCTGCGCCGTCTCGCGCATCGAAACGGTGCCAAAGGCCAGATGCGGCGACAAACGGGAACAGCCGGTTGCACCCGACAGCGGGTTCGACATTTCACGGCGATAATTCCGCCCCCGGCCGGCCAGGAAGGTCTCCAGCAGCTTGAGACCGGCGCGGCGTCCACCCGGCTGCCGCTCGACGCAGCCATCGAATGCGAGCCCGAGGTCGCAGGCTGTTGGAGCAGGTTGCGATTGAAGCCCAGCCACAGGCGGCAACGCAATCGGAGGTTCAGTCAAGGGCTCAGCCATTTGCCGATCCCACGCAGCAGCCCACCCGTCACGGTTCTTTAAGCGGCGTTGCACACCAAACTGCGGGTGCTCATGCCACGCTATACCATGCGAACGCGACCAAGCCCGGACAGCACGGTCACGCGCAAAGGTCCACCCGTTACCGGTTTCCTCGTGCGACCACAGCGCCGCGATCCCATGCGTGCCGCGGATTTCCTCCAGGACCGTGAGCGCGTCTCCCGCGCGAATAACGAGCGGCTGCCCAAGTCGGCGAAGCTCCCGGTCCAATTCGACGAGGCACTCGTGAATGAACGCCCAGTGACGTGCCGCTGCATCATGCTCTAGCCATAAGCCAGGCTCCACGACGTAAAGCGGCAAGACAGGGCCCCGCGCAGCGGCCTCCGCCAGCGGCCGATGATCGAACACCCTGAGGTCGCGCTTGAACCAGACGATTTGTGGCGGCAAGATCTCGATCCATGAAGACTGCAATCGTAGAATGTAGAACGCGGTCGCGCAGCGCGCGGACCACTGTCGATGCGACGAGCCCTGAATTACGTACCTAGCGCTTTACGGGGTCGTGATGGCGAGGTCGATCAGCAGCTTGACATTGAATGCGACGATGACGACTGCAATGAGCTTGGCGAGTGCCACCAGCCAACGCGGAGCAACGAGTTCTCCCATTTTGGCTTTATCTGCGGTGAACATCACCAGCGGGAAAACGGCAAACGAAAGCTGCAGGCTAAGGACGACCTGGGTCAGAATCAGCAACCGCGCCGTCCCGCTCTCGCCAAACCAGATCGCCGCGATCGTTGCCGGAATGATCGCAATGGCCCGCGAGATAAGGCGTCGCAACCAAGGCGTCACTTTGATCTCGAGAAAACCTTCCATCACGATTTGACCAGCCAGCGTCGCCGTGACCGTCGAGTTGATGCCGCAGCATAGCAGCGCGATTCCAAACAGCGTGGGGGCGATGGCCAGTCCGAGAAGCGGCGCGAGCAGCCGGTGCGCCTCCCCCAATTCGGCAACGTCCAATAGTCCGGTCTTGTTGAAGGTCGCGGCGGCGAGGATCAGAATGGACGCGTTGACGACGAGCGCGAAGGTAAGGGCCAGCACTGAGTCGAGCGTCGCAAAAAACAGCGCTTCCCGCTTCTCCGTGACGAGATTGCCATAAGCCCTCGTCTGTATGATGCCAGAATGGAGATACAAGTTGTGCGGCATGACCGTCGCTCCGAGTATGCTCAGAGCCAGATAAAGCATGTCCGGATTAGTGACGATCTGCGTGGTCGGCACAAAACCTTTGAGGACGGCGCCCCAATCGGGATCAGCGAGCACGATCTGGATGGAAAAACAAATGGCGGTCACAAGCAGCAACGTAATGATGAGCGCTTCGATCCAGCGAAAACCCAATCGCTGGATATAGAGAATGAGGAACACATCGAGCGCGGTAATGAAAATGCCGATCTCAAGCGGGATCGCGAAGACGAGGTTCAGTCCGATGGCCGTTCCGATCACTTCGGCTATGTCGGTCGCGATGATGGCGACCTCAGCCATCAGCCACAGGCCGATGACGACAGGTTTTGGATAGGCGTCGCGGCATGCCTGGGCAAGATCCCGGTCGCAGCCGATCGCAAGCCGGGCACTCAAGGCCTGCAGGACAACGGCCATGAAGTTAGAAACAAGCGCGACAGCGAGCAAGGAATAGCCGAATTTGGAGCCGCCTGCGAGCGACGTTGCCCAGTTGCCTGGGTCCATGTAGCCAACGGCCACCAGATATCCCGGACCCACGAAGACGGCGGCTTTGCGCCACGAGGAGTCCGTCGCTGACACTGGAATGGACCGATGGACCTCGGAAAGCGAGGGTTCCCCCCGCTGCCGGCGCCAACCACGTAAGAATCTGATCGGTTGCGCATCCATTTTGCTGCCAACTCACAAGCAAATTTCGCTACGATTAGACTATACGCGCCATTTACCCGCAAGGCGAAACGTCGAAAGGGGGCTCGATCAAAAGTCTGCCAGAAGGTTAAAACGGACGGCTGAATTTAGATTTGTTGCCTATGTTTCATCCCGCGCCTTGGCTACATTGTCAGAAGACATGTTCGCGCTTGAAACAGGCAGGGGACCTTCATGGTCCAATTCGTTGCATCCCGCATCGGCTCAAAATTCTTGGCATCGCGCAAGCGTGTCCAGGATTGGACGGCCGCCGCCTTTTCCCAGCTGTCTACCGACTCGGCAGGGACGGTAAGCGCATCTGCCTTGGCCCCCGGCCTCTCGCTGTCTGCAAAATTCGCTTTCGCCGCCACGATTGTCCTATGCAACGGGATGGCATTGCTGGGCGGGTGGGTCGTAACCGAGATCGAAAAAGGTCTCTTGCAAACGTTTGCAGCCGAAGAGTCGGTTTATGTGCAAGGACTTCTAGAGCCGATTATTCCCCAGTTCCTGACGAACGAATGGACGCCCGATCAGGCCGCTGCGGCCGGCGATAAAATAATGAAGTCGACGCTTCTCGGCACGCACCTGGCATCGGTAGCTGTTTGGCGTGCTGATGGATCAGTCGCCTACAGTACCGACAAGGATCTCATCGGTCGCAAGTTCCCGTTAACCTCCGAAATTCAAGCCGCACTCCACGGAGAAATAAAAACCAGTTTGTGGGACAAGCGCTTGTTCGGTGTCTACCGTAAGAAGCCGAACGAAACCCCGATTCGCACGATCTATGCTCCCTTGCGCGACCGAACCTCGGGTGGCGTTATCGCCGTGGTCGAAATCGCCGATAACGCGGAACCCTCCAAGGCTCAGCTCGACGCGATCCGGCACAGAACATGGATCGTCGTCGGCATCTCGACCCTGCTCATGATAGCGCTGCTTTTCGGCATCGTGCATCAAGGAAGCCGGACGATAGACCAGCAGAGAACAGAGCTTCAACAACGTTTCGAGGCTCAGACGCACCTTGCCCAAGCTAACAAGGAATTGAGCGAGAGGCTTCAGGAATCCAACCGGCACGGAATTGAACTCAGCGAGCAACTGCTGCGCCGGATTGGAATGGGTCTGCAAGACGGGCCAGTGCAGTTCCTGGCGCTGGCTCTGCTCCGGATGAACGATCTCAAGGCAACAGGCAAGAGCGCGAGCAGCGCGGCGCCCGCTTCGGGGTCGGTGGCAAACGCGGCGTCAGCTGTGGACGTCATAGAGCAGGCTACAAAAGACGCACTGAAAGAAATTCGCACGATCGAGGCCGGTCTCGTTTTGCCCGAACTGCGAAAACTCTCACCAGCTGAGACGCTGGAAACTGCAGTCAGGTTCCACGAACGCGCAACGGGCAGCCAAGTCGAACGGGCCATTGCAAACCTGCCTCTCAGTGTGCCCCTTCCCATTACGATTTGCATTTTCCGGATCGCCGAAGAGGGGCTCAGCAATGCGTTCCGTCACGCAGGAGGTATCGGGCAAAAGCTGACCGCGCACGCAGACGGCGCGTCAATCACGATCAGGATCAGTGACGAAGGCCCCGGCTTCTCAACCGAAGTGTCGGACACGAGCCCGGGAAATCTGGGTCTGCGGGGCCTGCGGCAGCGAGTGGAATCTATCGGCGGAACCTTCGCTCTTCATACCGAACTGGGCAAGGGCACGCAGGTTATCGCCAGGCTTCCGTGGCCCGAATTGGACCACGCTCTCGGTTGATCAGCTGCTGGCAGGCTTGGACGGCTGCCGGTGCCGGCAACCTAATCTGAAAGCACCCCGGATACCCCGCGCAGGTCGATCGCTGTGGATTTTACGAGAGCATGGACACGCGCGCCGTTGGAAAGCCCGAGAGCGTTGACGGCCAAGCGGGTCGCAGTGGCAGCGATCCGGTCGCCTCCGTGCAGCGCGATGGATATCAAAGCGAACGGGCCGCGTGTTTCGATTGCACTGACGGTCCCCTCAAGAACCGTACGAATACTGACCTGCGCAGGACGGCCAACCGCGACCGTGACATCGCTCGCGCGGATCACTATGCGAACCGGAGAGCGGAGGGGATCGATTCGCCCGGGAAGGACGATTTCGCCGGCTGGATGGCTAAGGATGGTCACGCCGTATTCTTGGTCGTAACGAACGAACACGCCCGTTATCATCGACACGGCATCGGAGCGTTCGGCGCCTTTTGCAAGCCCCGAGGGGGCAAGGACAACGCCGGGCGGGCCAACCGCCACAACCTTCCCGTCGGCGATCTTTACGACCGTTGAGGCAAGGCGCGCCACTTCTTCGACGCTGTGCGAAACATACAGGATCGGTATTCGAACGTCGTCGCGCAGCCGTTCGATGAAGGGGAGGATTTCGAGTTTCCGGCTGGTGTCGAGCGAGGCGAGAGGTTCGTCCATCAGCAGGATGCTCGGCGAAGCAAGCAGCGCCCTGCCGATGGCGACGCGCTGGCGTTCACCGCCGGAAAGCGTTCGTGGCGACCGCTCCAGCAAAGGAGCAATACCCAGCACGTCGATGACAGCCTCCAACGTGAGCCTATTGTCGCCCGGATACGAAAAGAAACGCCCATAGGTTAGGTTCTGGCGGACGCTGAGGTGGGGAAACAGCTGCGAATCCTGGAACACGAGACCCACGCCGCGCTTGTGCGTCGGCAGCGCCACGCCGCGATCGGTATCGACGAGCACCTTGCCGGCAACTGAAATACGCCCGCGCTGGGGACGCGTCAGACCGGCGATCAACTGGATAACCGTCGATTTCCCGGCCCCCGATGGTCCGAACAATGCCGTCACGCCCGCATCGCTTTCGAATTTGACGTCAAAGGCAAACCCGTCGCGCGGCAGATTGCAATCAAACGCAATCACGACTGAGCAACTCCCCACCGGTTGGTCCAGCGGGCGAGCACCTCGGAAGCAATTAACGCTCCAAAGGCCAGCGTAATGGATATCAGCGAAAGCCGCAGCGCGCCGGCATCCCCGCCAGGCGTCTGGGTGTAGGAGTAGATGGCCGACGGGATGGTTTGGGTTTCGCCGGGAATATTGGACACGAAGGTGATCGTGGCGCCGAATTCGCCGAGCGCTTTTGCAAAGCACAACACGACGCCCGCGATAATGCCCGGCAGCGACAGCGGCAATGTGATCGTGAAAAACACCCAGACCGGCGAGGCGCCCAGCGTGGCAGCAGCCTGCTCAAGCCGCCGGTCCACGGTTTCCATGGTCAGCCGGATTGCCCGCACCATCAGCGGAAACCCCATGACGGCGCAGGCGAGCGCAGCCCCGGTCCAGCGAAACGAGAGTACGAGCCCGAGCTTGGCTTCGAGGAACGCACCGATCGGCCCTCGCCGTCCAAAGAGGATGAGCAGAAGATAGCCGGTAACGACGGGCGGAACCACAAGCGGCAGGTGAACGAGGCCATCGAGAACGGTGCGTCCCAGAAACCTGCCGCGAGCAAGGGCGAACGCCACGAGAATGCCGAGCGGGAGGCTGAGAAGTGTTGCAGCGCCGGCTACCTTCAACGACAGCCGAATTGCCACCCACTCGTCGGGCGTGATTTGCCACATAAGCCTGTCCTGGTTGTCAGCGATGGCACGACGTTCATCACGGCAGGAGCGTGAACCCCTCTGCTTCAAACACCTTAGTCGCGGCCGGCGAGCTTAGGAACGCGAGAAATTCGGGGGCAGCCCGGTTAACGGAGGGGGTGACGAGCGCAAAGGGGTAGACGATGGGTGGATGGCTGTGGGCCGGGAAGGTGTCGACGACCTTGACCTGCGGCTCGGATTGGGCGTCGGTCCGATAGACGATTCCGAACTTGGCCTCGCCCCGAGCGACAAAAGCGAGCGCGGCGCGTACGCTTTCAGCCCCCGCAATCTTGGGGCTGACCGAATCCCACACGCCGAGCGATGTGAGCGCCGCCTGCGCGTAGGTGCCAACGGGAACTGATTTTGGATCGCCCGTTGCGAGCTTGCTGTCACCGATCGCGTCCGCAAGCTTGAAGTCTTTGCCGATCTTGAGATTGATGACCGCATCCTTGGGCGCGATCAGCACAAGGTTGTTTCCCAACAGATTTAGGCGGCTCTCCGCGACGATGAGCTTTTTCTCGGCAGCGTAGTCCATCCACTTGAGATCTGCCGATGCAAACAGGTCGGCGGGTGCGCCATTCCCGATCTGCTTGGCAAGCGAACCCGACGCCGCATAAGAGAACACGACCTTCTTGCCGGTCTGGGCCGTCCACGACTTGCCGATGGCGTCGAGCGCATTCTTGAGGCTGGCGGCCGCGAAAACAACCACGGTATCGGCCTTGGACGAGACCGCCAGAGCGGGCGGGGCTGCTGGTTCTTGCTGAGCCGCAGCGCCGGCCATCAATACCAGCCCTGCAACCGTCGAAAGCACGCTCCGCCGCGCCAGCTTCATCGACATGGTTCGTTCCAACTCCTCAAACGCTACAGTGAAGTTCAGTTTCAACTGACCGCGCTGGCTGGCTGCCCGAAAGCCGCATCGAACTCGGCGAAATATCGGAACTCGCCGTTGGCGTCATACGCATTTGTGTCCTTGCTCAGCAAAGTACGAATACCCATCCGCCTGGAGATGGCATCAATCTTCTTGGCGTCGTAACCCGTCCCTGCTTCGCAGATATGGAAATCCGAGAACATCTTCCGCGGCAAGACTCTAGCCTCGACGGCATCGGCGACGCGCGCCATCTCGTGCTCGCTCAAGTTCTTCATGACGAGTTGCGGCACGGCGTCGGCTTGATGCTGCGCGGCATAGTCCTTGAAAAACGCCAGCAGTTCTTCCTCGTCCGTTATAACGCGCCCGATATTGTCGATCTCGGCGGCATTGAAGCCTTGCTTCTTGTAGTCTGCGAGCTGTTGGAAGGTGAAAGTCCGCCACCCGCCGGTATCCCAATGCAGCTGCCGCCATCTCGGCTTGTTGGTATCTATCCCGACCGTCGCCGCGGCGGCCTGCACCCGCTCCAGTTCATCGTCCGACCACTTTTTGCCGGTCGGGCCGCCCGGGCCCTCGACATAGATTTCTAGTTCGGCCTTGAGGTCGCGCGCGGTCTGGAATGACTTGACGTTGATGGGCCCGGTGCGTGGGATGCCGCCGGCATCGAAGCCGACCATCACCCGCTTGTTCTGGGCTATCGCGGCCTTGACGTCGGCGGCAGGCAGCACCTCCGAAGAGAACATGAAGAAGTTGGCGGGAACCGCCCTGCCGTCGATGAGGACGGACTCGGTAACTGCCGGCGCGCCGATGGACTTGCCCCATAACCGGCAGCCCTGGTCCAATCCCTCGCTCAAAACCTTTGCCACAACATAGACAGCGAGCGGCGCCGCGACCGCTGGCATGATGGCGAGCTTGGCGACCAGCAGCATGGCAAGCGCATGGGAAGCCGCAGCCTTGTTCGTCAGGTTGGGGTCGATACCGCCCATTTTCGCCAGGTTCTCACGAACCTCGTCGCTCTGCGCGCCGCCGCAGATAAGTTCGTAGAGCTGGCGCTCGAGCCGGAGGTAGATGGACTGTCCGGCATTGCCGAACACGGGTGAAAGGTCAAACGACTCAGGCCTTGCGGCCTCGTGGCTGGCTCGCGATGCCCGTTCGCTCTGCCGCCCGATCTCGGCAAGAAGGTCGTCTTGGCTGAGTTCTGCGTATTTGGCGAAGGCATCCGTTTCGGGCAAATCTTGCTGGGCAAGCGACAGAGATTCCGTGGCCGCCCGCGATGCTCCAGATGAGGCTGTCACGACTGAGGGCGCCTTGCTCCGGGCGTTCCAGGCCCGGCACGTTTCCTCGATCGTCGGCTTGAGAACCTGACTCACGATCAGCGCGGCAAGGGGCTCAGCAATCGTCGGCAACACGCCGAGCCGCTTGACCAGGATCGTGGCGATCGCATGAGCGGCGTCGGTGGGCGGCGGATCGTCGGGCGACGCCACGCGCGATGCCGTCATCGCGCTCGATACAACTTTGCCGAGTTCATTGCGGAACGGCTGGTCCTCCGGGCGCCCGCCGCACAAGATCCGGCAGACGTCGGCCTGGGCCCATTCGAAGATCCGCGCACCCGCGCTCGCAAGGTCTGCAAATCCAAACTCGGGCGCGCCAGCCCCGGCTGTGCCGAGGTCGCGCTCAACCGCTAACTCCGGTCGCGCGGCCGCGAGCTGTGCCCGCAATCCGATTTCGTACGTGAGGCTCTCGGGACTGGCACGCAGCAATGCGGTCATTTGGGCAGCAGCTGCATGTGAAGCGCTAGCTGAAACCTCGGCCGTTTCGGCGGCGGCGACCTGAAAGCTCTTTGCTGCACCGGCCGGTTCGAAGGCGTGGATGGCCAGAGTCCGATCCATTTGGGGCGTGTAAATGCCATCGGTCGGTAATTTTTCTTCGATCTGGCGGTCGATCAGCGCCATCCGGTCTTTGGCGTCCAGGACGCCAGTCTCGGGTCGCTTGAGCGCCCGTTGCAGCGCGGCGACCTCAAGTCCTTTTGAACCTTGACGCAATCGGCCAAGTTGCTCCTGGACGATCACGGGATCGGAGGCAAGGCCTCGAATGCGCAGGTTGGCCGCGATGGCAGCTTCAAGCCCTGTGATCAGCATGTAATCGAAACGGCTACCTGCTCCGCCGGTCCCGGCTTTGCCGACAGCCAGTTTCAAGGCGGCGAAATCGCCCGTGTGCGCCCCTGCAGTCCAGAGCCCGCGAACGGTCTGGCAACCTTCCGATGAGAAGCTTTCGGCGAGGAATGCCGGATGCATATTGTCGTGGGGCTGGCAAACGTTCCAGTAATCGTCGAGGTCGTAGCTGACGTCCTTGAGACTGCGAAGCACCACAACCCAGCTGCGATCCTCGCTGTTCGCACTGGTCCCCTGCAGGAAACAGCCGGGCACTTCCCGTTTTCCGTGGGCGCCGATCACGTACGGATAGCACCCGGTGGTGAGAAGGTTGCCGCGCATCTCGGACTGCTTTGTTGCGTGCAGCTGCCAGCCCGTCAGGACGGCGTTGGCGTTCGGGACGGTCGAGGCGACGAACCCCGACAACGTACGCGTCTCGAGGTTGAGAACCCCGATCACGCAGCGGAACTCGAGGTGATCGGGCCTTGCATCGCGCAAGTGAAGTTCCGGCAGGTCCACCTGCATGCGATCGCCATCAAGACTGGCACCGCGCAAACCAAACAGGATGCGCTTGTTATCCCGTATCGGCGCGTACCGGTTTGCTTTGATCAGCAATTCGATATCATCGGCGCTGATCGCGAAACGTTTGCCCGACAGGCTGCGGTCGGCGATGTGCCGATAATCGGGCGCAAGATCGTCGTTTGCCCATTTGACGTCTGCGCGGACGAAGGAAGGGCCCTTGTAGTTCTCGGGCAGCGGTAAATCGCTGCTCTCGGGCGCTGTATCGTCGATCGGATAGTCTTCCCGGCTCTCGCCTGAGAGCGACGCACTGGTGCCGGGGGCGGGAACGGAGCTCGCAATAGTTGCGGTCTTGGCCTGCTCGGCCAAGCCCAAGCGACAAAGGTCCGCTTCCTCGTCGCGACGCTTCAGAAGGCCCCTGGTGTTTGGCCAAAGGTGCTTCATCGCGACGATGTGGTCCGGGAGCGCGTCGAACTTGCGGTCGGCCATGGCAAAGCCGATGTCGCGCATCTCCTTGTAGCGCTCGCCCGCGTTCTGGAACGACGGGCCCCGGTTGAACACGAGAGAAAACAGCGTACCAAAAACGTGGGGGTGGAGTTCGGCCGCATTGGCCACATGGCGAAGGACGAGCCGCGCATATTTAGGCAAGGTCGCGCGCACGAACACGACCTCGGCGGTTTCCCAGGGAATGCGGATATCCTTAAGTTCTAAAGCCATTTGTTTGAGGAGCGCGGTCTGCACCTGGCCGCCTGTGCCTGCATTCTTACCGTGGGTCGCGAGCAGCCGGTCGAGCTGACTGCGCGGCAGCTTATCGCCCCATGCAGCTTCGATTTCGTTTGGCTCGTGATAGCCAAGATCGAAGCCGACCCCGATCGTGATCCCTGACTTCTCGCCAGGCCAAGTCGGTGCACCCAGGAACTTATCGTAGTAGGCCCGCCCGCCGGTTTCCCACCCGAGCGTCTTCTGATAGGCGAGCGTGGACACCAGCCGTCGGACGGCATCGTCGGACCAGGACTTGAGTTCGAGGTCTGAAAGGCCCATCGGGGGACCGCCCGCTTCCAATCCGCCAGCTGCGGTTGCATCGGACGTTTCGAACCTTTCCCGGTTGGAAATGGACTCGAGAAGTTCCGTTTCGGTCAATCCAATTGCAACAGTATTGGCCATGGCAATCCCCCAATCACAAACAAAAAAGCATTGAAATCCAGGCAAGTGCACGCCCCCGCAACCATCCCCGGGCGCCCCATATTGCGTCGCCAGCGGCCCGGATGCAATGTCGGCCGAAGGGCTCGGCACGCATGACGTTTGCCGCTATAGTGGCACCGAGGTGAGGGGTTTTTCCGGCAATTTCATTACAGCTTAACGTCTTTTGCGAGTAACGGGGGCCTTCTATGGAAGCGGCACGAGGCGAGATTCTCGCACTAATGAATGCCTGCAAGGAAGCGGCAGAACGCAACGAACGCGATTTACTCAGGCGCACGTGCCGCGAACTGGTTGAAAAGCTTAAGGCTTCGGGGGCATGCCTCGACGAGCAACTGCCGGTCACCGACGTCCGCGAATTGCTGCTTGTCTTGCGCAACGCGCGCGCCTTCGACGAACTCACGCAAGTAGGCGGGGTGTTCGTTCTGCTGGGCCAGAAGGACGTCAAGGTCAACAAACTGTTTGCTCAGGGACTGATCGACAGCGGACAGCTCGCCGCTGCAATCGATGTACTCACGCGGCTCATAGCCGACGCTAAGATCGGTTTGGCGGCGATTCCCGAGGCGAACCCTGACCACGACAAACTCAAGGAGCAATACCTCGACGCAATCGCTATCCGTGGCCGCGCCGAGAAGCAGACCTACATTGACATGAAGTGCGCAGGTCCCGGCGGCCTCTGCACGGGGGCGATGCAACGGGCGATCGGTAACTACGCACAGGCATACAACGAAGGCGTGCCAGGCAACCGCGAGTACGCAGGGGCAAATCTGGTGGCTCTCCTCGCACGGGCGGAGCGAGATAAGGTACCAGTCGAGGGTGCGCCGGCCTTCAAGGAGCTGGCGGCCCAGATCATCGCAGAAACGACGGCCAACTCCGAAAAGTCCACCGATGCCTGGGCCCAAGCGGCGATCGCCGAAGCCTATCTCGCCCTGGGCAACCTGCGCGAGGCGGCGAAATATTATGGGGGCTATGTCATCGGCGCGGACCGGTTCATGCTTGCCGGCACGATCCGCAACCTCGAAGAAATCTGGGAGATCCGCGCCGGGTCGAAGGACGTTTGGCCAATCCTGATGGCGCTGAAGCTGCAGCTGCTATCGCTCGACGGCGGCTCGGTCACGTTCTCCCGCGAGGAAAAAGCTGAAATCGCCCACGCGAGCCCCGCCGATTTGGGTGAACTGCCCAAACTCGTCTTGGCGCGCCCCGAAGCCGTCATTGCGGGCCGATCGACGATGACGACCTTGGCCGACATATTCAGGCCAGTCGAATGCGGCAAGGGCGTCGCCCGCATCACGCAAGGCGTCGGCAAGACCAACGGAACCGGCTTTCTGATCCGCGGCTCGGACATGTGTCCCTCGCTCGGCAACGACCTGTATGTTTTGACCAACGCGCACGTGGTTTCGCGCTTGGGTACAAACATGCCGGCGATGGCAACCTCGGCGTTGCACCCGTCGTGTGTCCGCATCACTTTTGACGCCGAGTTCGTGTTCGAAGGCGAAAACAAACAATACAAATGCGAGAGCGTCTGGGAATCGCCGCCCGATCAGCTGGACGTGACGTTGCTGAGGGTCATTCCTCAACCAGCGCCGCCCGTAGTGCCGTTATCGCTGGCGGGAGACCAGATCCAGCTCGTTGTGGACGACAAAAGGGACAACCAGCAGCCAACCCGGCTCGTCATCATCGGTTATCCTGAAGGCCGTGATCTTTCGCTGTCCAACGATCTCCGGGGCACGCTGCTCGAGATCGGGATTAAACCGCCCGAAAACAACTATAAGTATCTTCACTATCGCACATCCACGAAGCCAGGAAATTCCGGCAGCCCCGTTATCGAGGATCGCGGCTACACGGTGGTGGGACTTCATCGGGCAGGTCCCGACAGAGATGGCGGCAGAATACCAAAGCTGAACGGACAGCCGGGCGGCATCGAGGCCAACGAAGGCGTGTTCATCCAGTCGATCCGCGACGCCTTTCGCGCAGCGCGCGGCACGGCCGTTTCACCGCCGGTGATCCCGGTCGGCATTCTCGCCACCGGCATAGGAGCGGCGAGCGCGTTCGCCGCTTCGATCGGTAGTCCCGCTCCGGTCACACAATCGGCGCCACCGCGTGTCGAGTTCATCCGGCTGCCGCGCGCGGAGCCGCAGCCGGCGCGTGGCGTGCGCAGGTTGAACTACCACGAGTTGATCGCCAAGCTGTCCGATCCGCAACTGGGCAACGAGGACCTTGCACCCTATTTTACTCGGCAGGCCGATAGCGCCCCCTATCAACCGGCATTCGTCCTGACCCCCGATCTGGTGGACGCCCCCGAGGGCGAGGAATCGTTCACCCCGCTCGTATTCTTAGCCAACAGGTACTCGATGCTCAGGCGTCAGGCCGAGTGGCGGCAGAAGTCGGCCATGGGTTTTGAAGGCCTGAAGTTCGTTGCCGAAGGAGATTCTTGGTTCGAGTATCCGGTACTGCTCGACGACGTCGTCGATCAGCTGAGCGAGCAGTATGGAATTTTCAGCATCGCCGCAGCCGGCGATACGCTCGAAAACATCGTCTCGCCGGTCAACTTCAAGGATCAGATCTTCCCCGCGTTAGCGGAGGTGCGTCCCGATGGATTTTTGTTGTCCGGCGGCGGCAACGACATCGTTGGCGACGCGCTCGTCGACTTGCTGATCGAGCAGCAAGGAAGCAATAAGTCGAAGCCCGCCGAGTGTCTTGCGCCTGCAGTTCACGCAAAGCTCGCAGCAATCGAGTGCTACTATCGAACTGCGTTTGACCAGCTTTTGGCAAAGCAGCCCAACCTCAAAATTATTACCCACGGCTACGATCTGTCCGTGCCTAAGCCAGACGGCCCGTGGCTTGGGCGCCCCTTCAGCAAACGCAACATCACTGACACCGAACTGATGCGCGAAATTATCGCCGTACTGCTGAAGCGTGTAACGGGCATGCACCTCGGACTGGAACAGCGCTACAAGGGACGGGTGTTCTTTACCAGCTGCGCCGGATGCGTCGGCGATCACTGGTACGACGAGTTGCACCCGACCAACGAAGGCTTCGCACGCGTTGCGGACCGGTTCCGCGATACGATCGCACGAGCGTTTCCAAACCAGTCCTGACGTACGGACGACCCGTCCCTCGATGGCAAGGCCTGAGCCGCGGTTAACGGTCCTTGAGCGTAATGGTCACGCTGCTCGGTGCACCGGTGCCGCCATCAACTGGTATCCTGCCGCGCTTCCGGCTGTCTTGGTCCGTTGCGCCGATTTCGAACCGGCCCGCCGGGAGCTTGAGTGCCACTTTCCCGTCCGTGCCCGTCACATAGGCCGTCTCCGGAAAGGCCGCCGTCCCGTGTTCGACAAATACGCGGGCTTCTGCGACGGATGTGCCCCTCTCGTCGACCACATGAATGAAGACGGTTGTCAATTCCGTCATTGGCGGCAGAGCCTCCCAAGAGCCTTCCAGTGGCGAAAAAACCGCCCGAACTTCAGGATGTTACTTTGGTTTGGTGGCCTTGAGAAATCCACCCCGTGATGAGTTTAAAGACTTCGTCGTCGATGCGAGGCGCGGAATTATCCGTAAAGCCGTTCGAAACGCCGTACGCATGGATTCCAATGGCGAGCGGAGCCGAAATTGCGTCCTTTTGGATCCAGGCAGGAGAGCCGGACTGGCCGCCGAATGTATCGACTTCATAGTGCACGCGTCTGTCGGTGACCTTCGTGATCTTGTTGGCGTGGTGATAGAGTTCTCGGCCGCCGCCCCGGTCGGCAGGATATCCGGCTACGTTGACCTGGTAGTCCTGCAATTCATGGGGCGGAAGGCTGGCAATGGCGAACCAGCCGACCTCATCGCCGAGCGCGTCTTCCAGATGGATGCAGCCGATGTCGAAATCGCCATCAAGCTTGTCCGATGCCCAATTCCGGTGAGCCGAAAATTGCCGGACCTTGATCGGCTGACCCGACGTGAGGGAGCCGAGCTTCGGCTGCTCGTCGCCGTTTAGCCCAGGCAGCACGGTGATTTCCTGCGCCCAATTATTGCCGCCGAGGTTTGGGTGATAGACGCAATGGCCGGCTGTGATGATCGTTTTGGGGCCGGCGAGCCAGCCGGTTCCCAAGGCCGAGCTGCCAGCGCCCTTGATCCGCAAAGCGCAGATCATGCGCCAAGGCGCCAAGTCGGTGTCGAGGATCCGTTTGCGGTCGTCCGAACCGATAATGCTTTCCAGCGCCATTCCGCCGCTGTGACCGGGAAGCCGCCGCGATGGCCCATCGGTCTTCTTGCCAAAGACCGAATAAGCGCGCACGGACCTGGAGGCTTCCTGGGACGCAGTGCCCGGATTTCCGGGGTGCTCGTTCGCAATGAAAGCTTCTTGCTGCACCGATGGTACGGCAACAGGACTGTTGACCGACAACGACTGATCCATCCGATCCCCCAAATCGAAAAGCGTGCTTCTCAAAAGTATGATCTCTGTAAACCAAACAACCTAACGTACAAACCGCTCCCAAAAATTGATAATGCACCGTCTGTCAGAGCATGTCGATACAACGGCAGAGGAGATTTTGACCAGAGTGCGCGCCGCTGCGCGCATGCCGCTCATCTGCGAACTTGATCGCTGGATGGGGCCGGCATCGAATGAGGCGCCTGGAAAAAGAGACCAGACAAAGATCGTTGGTACAGGCCGCAGGCAAAAGTCCGTGTGAGCAAGGGTTGCCCGCCCTTAACAAGGCCAGCGATCTCCATGTCATACCGGCGGTCAAAAGTTTTGACTGCTGGTATTTGCACGCACTCTCTCGCTGAGCGCTCAATTTGATGGGGCTTGTTCAACGCAAAAAAAGCGCGCCACCCCGGCTCAGCCATGAAGGCCAGGCGCCTCGTGCCCCGTGCGCGCCACGTACTCTGTGTAGCCGCCGCCGTAGCGGTGGATTCCCTCCGGCGTCAGTTCCAGCACCCGGTTGGAGAGCGCCGCCAGAAAATGCCTGTCATGAGAGACGAACAGCATGGCCCCTTCGTAGCTCGCCAGAGCTGTTATGAGCATCTCCTTGGTCATCAGATCGAGGTGGTTGGTGGGCTCGTCGAGCACCAGAAAGTTCGGCGGGTCGAACAGCATCTTCGCCATGACGAGACGCGCCTTCTCGCCGCCCGAAAGCACCCGGCATTTTTTTTCCACGTCGTCGCCAGAAAAACCAAAACACCCTGCCAGCGCCCGCAGCGAGCCTTGCCCTGCCTGGGGGAACTGATCTTCTAGTGATTGGAATACAGTACGCTCACCCTGCAGAAGATCCATGGCGTGCTGCGCGAAGTAGCCCATCTTCACGCTCGCTCCGATTGCAACGCTGCCGTCATCGGGCTTGGCAGAGCCCGCCACCAGCTTCAAAAGTGTGGACTTGCCCGCGCCGTTGATGCCCATCACGCACCAGCGCTCCCGGCGGCGGACCTGGAAGTCGAGCGCCTCGTAGATGATCCGGTTGCCATAGCCCTTGTGCACGTTCTTGAGGGTTGCCACGTCCTCGCCGGAACGCGGCGCTGGCGCAAACTCGAACAGCACCGTCTGCCGGCGCTTGGGCGGCTCCACCCGGTCGATTTTCTCCAGCTGCTTCACCCGGCTCTGCACCTGGGCTGCATGCGAGGCGCGCGCCTTGAAGCGCTCGATGAACTTGATTTCCTTGGCGAGCATCGCCTGCTGGCGCTCGAACCGCGCCTGCTGCTGCTTCTCGTTGAGCGCACGTTGCTGCTCGTAGAATTCATAGTCGCCTGAGTAGGTCGTAAGCTGGCCGCCGTCGATCTCAACGATCTTCGTGACGATGCGGTTCATGAACTCGCGGTCGTGCGAGGTCATCAACAGCGCGCCCTCGTAACCCTTGAGGAAGTCTTCGAGCCAGATCAGGCTCTCGAGATCGAGGTGGTTGCTCGGCTCGTCAAGCAGCATCGCGTCGGGTCGCATGAGCAGGATGCGGGCGAGCGCGACGCGCATTTTCCAGCCGCCCGATAGCGCGCCCACGTCCCCGTCCATCATCTCCTGGCTGAAGCTCAATCCAGCCAGGACTTCACGCGCTCGGCCTTCGAGAGCATAGCCGCCCAGTTCCTCGTATCGACCCTGGACCTCGCCGTAGCGCGTGATGATGGCCTCCAGTTCGTCCGCCCGGTCCGGGTCGGCCATGGCGGCCTCCAATTCGCCCAGTTCCGCGGCGATCACGCTGACGGGGCCTGCGCCCTCCATCACTTCCGACACCGCGCTTCGCCCGCTCATGTCGCCCACGTCCTGGCTGAAGTAACCTATAGTGATGCCCCGATCGATGCCGACCTGCCCTTCGTCGGGCTGCTCCTGTCCCGTGATCATACGGAACAGCGTCGTTTTGCCGGCCCCGTTGGGACCGACGAGGCCGACTTTCTCTCCCCGCAGCAGCGCGGCCGAGGCCTCGATGAACAGGATCTGGTGGCCGTTTTGCTTATTGATATTGTCGAGGTGGATCATGGGCTCATTTAAGTGAGGCGCGGGCTGAGGGCGCTGGAACAGCGTCAGGCGCTCATATGCCATGTCGCTCGTCCGCGGAAGGGGCTTGCCTGCCGCCTCCGACGCACACGCTCCTCGGCACACCTTCCTCACAAACAGCGCGGGAAAGGCGCCAGCAGCTCGCGCTGGGCTTTGCCTCTGGGTTTCACGCCTCATCGACCTGCGTCAATAATTCCTGGGTCGAAAGCGGTAACCAGGCTTGGTCTTCGCAGCTGGCGCCTGCTTGGCGTTGGATGCCGATTATGTTAACACACCCCATTGAGCAAGAATGGTGTCGACTTGACTGCAATGAGAAGCATCGCTGGCTTATGGAGGCGCATTTTTGCGGCTCTACTGGCGTGCGCTCTCTTGTTGGCCCCGTTTGCGGCGCAAGCGAAGATGGCTGGGCATGCGGCAGCGCATCAGCACATCCACGCGATAGTGCAACCGGCCGCCGCCACGGTGGCCCACGTTCACCAGTCCAGCGGTCACCATCATAGCGATCACGGTCATGCCACCAGCGTCGCGGAGCATGGCTCGCCTGATCCAGCGCGTGGTAACAGCCACCACGACCATCACGACCTCGGCCATCACGATGGCGCGTGCTGCGGAACCTACTGCCATTCCGGCTGTATCATGATCGGCCTTGCCGATTTCCGGATCGAGGGACCCAAGCAGAGCTTTGCAGCGTTCGTTCGGATCGGAGCGCCCGCCGTTTCGCCCGGCCAACCCCAACGACCCCCATCAGCCCTTCTGTCGCTCTGACCTCGCAACGCCTGCATCCGCAGGCGTAGATCAGTTCCGATAACGAAGGTTGTTCCATGCTCATCACTCGATGGGCGGGCTTCATCGCCCGTTCGCTGCACGTGTCCACATTCGTGGCTGCGGCCGGCATTGCACTATGCGTCATTGCTCCCTCTCCGCAGGCCAGTGCCCACGAGGGCCACGACCACGGCGCGCCGACGCCCGGCCTGCCGGTCATGGCAGAACCGCGCGCAACCGCCGTGACCGAGGCCTATGAGGTCACGGCTGTGCTGAAGGGCGAAGTCCTGCTGATCTTCATCGATGGCTTCGCGGAGAACGCGCCGGTCACGAAGGCAAAGGTCACGGCGACGATAGCGAACGAACCGAGGCGCGCCCCGATGGTGCCGGACGGCATCTACAAAGTCGCAGCGCCCGAGCTTGCCAAACCCGGCAAACATGAGCTGGTCATTTCAATCGAGGACGGCGCGTCAAGTGATCTCGTGATCGCCACGCTGGACACTGCAGCGGGCACGCCAACGGCACCATCGCCAGCCCCGTCGCCAGTGCAGCTTAGGACAGCCGCTCCTACCTTCGCAGGAAGCGCGCCGCGCCGTTTGCCGGACGCGAGCGTGTTTCTGCCCAAAACCTCGCAGCGTTTGCTAGACGTGAGGACGCAACTGACGGCCGATACGGCGGCACGACCGACGGTGTCGTTCACCGGC
The DNA here is from genome assembly GCA_025351425.1 of Hyphomicrobium sp. Lineage (GTDB taxonomy): Bacteria > Pseudomonadota > Alphaproteobacteria > Rhizobiales > Hyphomicrobiaceae > JANXVY01. The sequence goes on along the minus strand of JANXVY010000025.1, from coordinate 41,292 downwards.
CGCATCATGGCCAACCCCGACAAGAGCGGCGTTGTCCAAAGCTCAGCCGGCGGTCGCCTGACGCCGCCGCTGGGAGGTCTGCCGCGCCTGGGTCAGGCCGTCAAAGCTGGCGATGTTCTGGCGACCGTCACGCCGGCCTATCTAGCCATTGATGCAACCCAGGTGGCGCAGACGGCGGGCGATCTCGACCAGCAAATCGACCTCGCCCGGACCAAGCTTGCGCGCGCCGAAAAGCTACTTGCGACAAACGCCGGCACGCGCGTGCAGGTCGAAGAAACCGAGCTGCAAGTGCGCGGGCTGCTCGCGCGGCGTGCAGCGTTGAGCGCAAGTCAGGTCAAGACGGAGACGCTGATCGCCCCAGTCGATGGTGTGATCGCGGGCATCAAGGCGACGCCGGGGCAGGTGGTTATCCCGCAGGATATTCTGTTTGAAATCGTGGACGCTTCGAGCTTCTGGGTGGAGGCATACGCCTACGACGCCAGCGGCCCACAGACGTTTGTGTCGGCGACGGCCGCGACCCAGGACGGCCTCTCCGTACCGCTCAACTTTGTCGGCCGCAGCCGCACCCTGAGGCAACAGGCGACTGTTCTGCAATTCGAAGTCGCAACCCCCGAGCCCGCGCTCAGCGTCGGCATGCTGGTGCGCGTAACAGCCCAGGCGGGCGATCCGGTGTCTGCGATCATCCTACCCAAGGCCGCCATAGTTCGCGCGGCCAATGGCGAGGATATCGTCTGGCGCCATACCGATCCCGAACGCTTTGTATCTGTGGCTGTGAAAACTGCGCCTTTCGACGGCGACCATGTCCGCATCGAAAGTGGCCTGAAACCCGGCGAGCGCGTCGCCGTGCGCAGCGCCGAACTCATCAATCAGGTGCGCTAGATGTTCAATTTTCTCGTCTCTGCGAGCCTGCGAAACCGGCTGTTCGTGCTGGCAGCCGCCGCACTGCTGATCGCCTATGGCAGCGTCGCACTGCCGCGATTGGCGGTCGACGTATTCCCCGATCTCAATAAGCCGCTGGTCACGTTAATGACCGAGGCCGAGGGGCTCGCCCCGCAGGAAGTCGAGCAGCTGGTGAGCTACCCGATCGAGACGGCAATGAACGGCATGCCGGGCGTCACCCGGGTCCGCTCGGTCTCCGGAGTGGGGTTGTCGATCGTTTATGTCGAGTTCGATTGGGGTACCGATATCTACCGCAACCGCCAGCAGGTAGCTGAGCGTCTAGGACTGGTTCAGACGCAACTGCCGCGCGGCGTGACCCCGCAGATGGGGCCGATCTCGTCGATCATGGGCGAGATCATGTTGGTCGCAATCTCGAGCGACGGTCCAAGCGACGGTCCAAGCGACGGTCCGTCCGCCATGGATGTCCGCGAGCTGGCAGACTACGTCGTCCGCCCGCAGCTCTTGACGATCCCGGGCGTATCGCAGGTGATCCCAATTGGCGGCGAGGTGCGCCAATACCGGGTGACGCCCAACGTCACCGCGATGCAGGCTCTCGACATCACGGCCGACGGGATCGAGGCGGCGATCCGCCATTTCGGCACCAACACGGGCGGCGGCTTCGTCGACCAGCAGGCACGCGAATACCTTATCCGTAACATCGGCGCGACTAATAGGCTCGACGATTTGCGCAACGTGGTCGTGGCCTCGCGGCAAGGCCAGTCGATCCTGTTGCGGCAGGTCGCCGACATCGAGTTTGCAGCCCGCGTGAAGCGTGGCGACGGCGGCTATATGGGCAAGCCCGCCGTGATTGTCTCGGTACAAAAGCAGCCGGGCGCGGACACGATCAAACTGACGAAACAGATCGAGGCGACGCTGGCGGCGTTGCAGACGACGCTTCCTCAGGGCGTAAACGCAACCCATGTCCAGTTCAGGCAAGCGACGTTCATTGAGGCGTCCATCGCCAATGTGCGGCGCGTACTGCTGGAGGCGGCGGCCGTCGTCGCCGTGGTACTGATCCTGTTCCTCATGAACTGGCGCGCGACGGTTATCTCGCTAACCGCGATACCGATCTCGATCCTGGTAACGGTCGTGGTCTTTCAAGCGTTCGGTCTCACGATCAACACGATGACGCTCGGTGGCCTTGCGATTGCCATCGGCGAGCTGGTCGACGACGCGGTCGTCGACGTTGAAAACATCATTCGGCGCTTGAAGGAAAACCAATCGAAGCCGCAGCCGCGTTCCGTACTCGCGGTCATCGCGGCCGCTTCCCAGGAAGTCCGTTCCGGCATCGTTCTGGCAACGCTCATCATCATTTTAGTCTTCGTGCCGCTGTTTGCGCTGTCGGGGATCGAAGGCCGGCTGTTCGCCCCGCTGGGCGTTGCCTATATCGTTTCAATCTTAGCGAGCTTGTTGACCGCGATCACGGTCACTCCGGTGCTGGCCTACTATTTTCTGTCGGCAAGCTCCGGCCATCAAGCAGACCGCGTGCTGATCCGCGCGCTGAAGCGGGTGAATGCGTCGGCGCTCAAGTGGGCTTTTGGCCATGCTCGACTGCTGCTGCCGGCAGCAGCGCTGTTGGTTGCGGCAGCCGTTTACGCAGCAACGCTGCTGCCGCGTTCGTTCTTGCCGCCGTTCAACGAGGGCACTTTGACGATCAACGCGCTCTATAATCCGGGACTGTCGCTGGCCGAGTCGAACCGCCTCGGCCTCATCACCGAAAAACTTATCCTCGGCGTGCCCGAGGTTGCCAGCGTCGGCCGCCGGACGGGCCGGGCCGAACTCGACGAACACGCCGAAGGCGTCCATTCGAGCGAAATCGACGTCGATTTGAAACGATCCGTACGCTCGAAGGACGCCGTGCTGGCCGACATCCGTGCGCGGCTTGCAGCGCTGCCGGTTTCGATCAACGTCGGGCAGCCCATTTCCCATCGGCTCGATCATTTGCTGTCGGGCATCCGCGCCGAAATCGCGCTCAAGATCTATGGTGAGGATCTGGATACGCTGCGTACCCTCGGCGAAGAGATGCGGGAAAAGCTCGCTACCATTCCAGGCCTCACCGACGTTCAGCTGGAAAAGCAGGTTCGCATCCCCCAACTGCGCGTCGCTGTCAATTTCGAGCGCATCGGGCTCTATGGGATCACGCCGTCGGCGGTGACGGAGGCGCTGGACGGCCTCTCGAACGGCCGCGTAGTTTCGCAGATACTTCAGGGCAACCGCCGGTTCGACGTCGTGTTCCGGTTGAAAGATGCAGACCGCTCGACGACCGGTTTACGCAACCTGCTGATACCCACGCCCAACGGGCACATACCGCTGAACCTCGTCGCAACTGTCACCGAGGACGATGGCCCCAATCAGATCCTGCGCGAAAACGGCCAGCGCCGGATTGTCGTCCTCGCCAACACCAACGGCCAGCGCGACTTGACGGGGATCGTTGCTGACATCCGCGCGCTACTGGCGGCAGCTCGCTTGCCGGTCGGCACGCGGACCAGCCTGGAAGGCACCTTTCAGGCCCAGGAAGACGCGATGCTCACGATCGGCGGACTGTCCCTGGTCTCGCTCGCGATGGTTTTCCTCGTGCTGTACACGCGCTACCGGTCGGCAGTTCTGGTCGCAATCATCATGGGAAATATTCCGCTCGCGCTCGTGGGCAGCGTGATCGCGCTGAACCTGGCGGGCCAGCCGCTGTCGGTTGCCAGCATGATCGGCTTCATCACGCTGGCCGGCATCAGCGCCCGCAACGGCATCCTGAAAATCAGCCACTACATAAATCTGGCGCTCCTGGAAGGGGAGGCATTCGGGCAGGCGCTTGTTATTCGCGGCAGCCAGGAACGGCTTGCACCGGTTCTGATGACCGCGCTGTCTGCCGGCCTCGCCCTCACCCCGCTGCTGTTTGGCGCGGGGGAGGCGGGCCGCGAAATTCTTCATCCGGTGGCGGTCACAATTTTTGGTGGACTGATCAGCGCGACGCTGCTCGATACCTTGCTGACACCCACCCTGTTCCTGAAATTCGGCGCGCAATCGCTCGAGCGGCTGCGCGCCGAAGACGCAGCGCACCTCAAACCAACTTACTAACGGGAGACCAATCCATGCGCATCAAGGCACTCGTGTTCGCACTCTCATTGATCGCCAATTCCCTGACCGCCTCAGCTCATGATGTGGCGAAGGGCCCGAACGGCGGGCAAATCACGGAGGATGCAGGCCACCACATCGAGTTCACGCTGAGGGATCAGACGGTCGTGCTGTTTCTCTCCGACGCAACCGACGCTCCGCTGGCGACCAAGGGTTCAACCGGCCGCGTAATCGTCCAGGACGGCGCGGTTCAGGCGACAGCCGACTTGGGCGCAGTAGAGCCGAACCAAATGGTGGCCAAACTGGCCAGTCCGTTGAAGGCCGGCGCCAAGGCCGTCGTCTCGATCAAAATGACGGACGGCCACGAATTGAAGGCGCGCTTCGTCGTGAAATAGGGGCTTGGCGCGTGCGTGGAACGGCAACGGCACGATCCGCACAGGTGAGGATGCGTTCCAAATCTCGGATGGGGCGCTGCGAAGGTGTGGCACGTCGAACGCTGAGACACCAAGCGCACGAACCGCGGCCTTGTCAGACCAAACCCTGGGCAGTTCCAGAGCGCGTTAGGAAAAGTGTGAAGCGGTTTTTGCGTAAAAACGCGCGTCCCGGCAAGACGAGCGCGTTAGGAAAAGTGTGAAGCGGTTTTTGCGTAAAAACGCGCGACCCGGCAAGACGAGCGCGTTAGTAAAAGTGTGAAGCGGTTTTTGCGTGAGAAGCACGACAAAACAAAGACCTAGAGTCCTTCCGCGATTCTATTTAACTCGGAAGGACACTAGCCGGCCTTGGGCGGCGCGAGCGGAGTGTAGGCGCACCGGTCGGGTTTCAAGTCGAGCACCGGCGTCCCATCCAAGCAATCGAGCCCGCGAACCGTCGCAATCGGCCCGGCAATCGAAACGAGACGTACCAGTGAGGTCGCGATTGGGTTGGGACGCAGCGGCGAGCGCAGGGCGAAGGTACCTTTCGTGCCGCCGTCGCCTTTGGGGTTCTGCACGATCAAGTCCCGCCGCGCCTCATGCATCCAGTACAAGACCTCGATGGTCTCGAACGCCTCGAGGCCCTGGAGACCGGCCGCATACGGCTCGTCGAGCACGATCTGGCATTCAGGCCCATCCTGACGGCCTTGCCGTGGACAGGCATCCCGCGTGGTAAAGGGGGTCCGTATCCGTCCGATGAAGATCACTCCGGCATCGAACCGCTCTGGCAGCGGCACGACGCTTTCACCCGCCCGTGTCGCGTCCCGATCCTGTGTCATGTTCTCCACCGCAATATCCCTGACCGATCAACTTGAGCTTCTCTGCGCGCGACAGGCTCTTGAGCCGCGCCTCTTCCCGTCCAGCGTCTGCGCGCGATCCGACTTGAAGTTGATAGACCAGTGCAACCGGCCGCCGCGCCGCCGTATAGCGGGCGCCCCGCTTCGACCGCCCGCCAGCAGGCGTCCTGCCGTTATGTTCATCGACCCGGCGCGCAACATCCGTCGCAACGCCCGTGTAGAGGGTCGCATCCGCGCAGGCCACAATGTAGACGCTGAAGGTCATCGGCCATGACGGGTACTGATTCGCAGGGTCCGATGCCACCCCTATTCGATTGTCCCTAAGCCTGGTTAGACGGGACGCCCCAGCACGGCGCTGATGCACGCGCGCATATCCTTCAGATAATTTTCCGCGCTGAAATCGCGTTTGACGCGCTGCTGCGCAGCAAGGCCTAGCCGTACGCGCAAGGTTTTGTCGGCCATGAGACGGGCTAGGCCCGCGCTTAGGTTATCGCGATCCTGGTCGTTCACCAGCAGGCCGTCGTGCTCGTGAATGATTGCCCGCGGCGTACCGCCGACCCGCGTCGCGATCCGTGCCCGCCCGGCAGCCCCCGCCTCGAGCAGTACCCGCGGCAAGCCCTCGCTGCGCGACGGCAGCACGAACAGGCCGCACCGCTTCATATGTCCTGCCACTTCGACATTAGACATGGCCTTGTGGACATGGATGCGGTGCAGGGCCGCAAACGCCGGGTCGATGTGGTCGCCGAGTTCGTGACCGATCAGATCAAGCCGCCACGTTGGAAATTGGCTTTCGATCCGCTCCCAAGCCTGGGTAAGTACGTCGATGCCCTTGAGCCGGTAAGGGTAGCCGACAAAAAGCGCGACATCGTCCTGTTGTTCGGGATCGGCAAGGAACGTTTCCGTATTGATGGCGTCGAAAAACAGGTTGGTTTTGACCGTTTTGGGGATGTTTACGAACGCAGTGTCCTGCCCTTCGAACAGGAGGCGTAACCCGTCCGCGCGCCAAACGACGCTCTGGCCGGTGATTTTGTTTCGCGCGTCGATCAAACGCCGCTTCAACGGATTCTGAATCTCCGCCAGATTGGCGGGGTTGCCATATGCGCCGGAGAATTCGACGACCAGTTTGGCGTTAAGCCGTTTGGCGAGATAGGCGCCGATAACGCCCTGGATCAAGGGATCGTAGGTCACGATGGCGATATCCCGGCCAGCGAGTTCCGCGCGCCGCGCCAGGAAGGACTCTATGATCGCGGGCGCATATTCACCCAAATGATCCTTGGTTTTGTGGGTCTTCATGGCCATCCGGCGCAGGCGGAAGGAGCCCTCCATCCGGTCGCTCTCGGTGCCCGCCGAATACCAGAACTCGCCGTCGAACGCCGGTGACAACGCGCGCGCTTGAAACGCGATCGTTTCGTCAAACCAGATCGGCCCGCCGCGCAAGATGATGAGATACGGCCGCTGGCGTGGAGGGGTGTCCAATGCGGGGGATATCAATGGTGCAGTTTGGAGGTTCATCGCGGTCCTTGACGCAGAGTACCAAATAACGTGGCGAGGAACGTGTCTGGGAGCTTAACGAGCTTGAGATAGAGGATCATAGAGCCAAGCGCGGCCCCGGCCAGCACGGACCATATCAACCGCCCCAAGGCGTACGATGGAGGCGGTGCAAGCCAGACGAGCGCAATGCCAAAGGCGGTGGCGATCGCCGCGGCGCCGAAACTATACGGAATAGGATGGTACTTGTTGCCGACGTAGACGTAGAGAACGACGCGGACGCTGTAGGCGGTCAGCAATGCGGCAATCGACCCAGCGATCCCCCAATTGGGAATAAGCAGGAAGAACCCAAGCACGGCGGCGACGGCTGCGGCCACGTCGATGCCGAGCGCCATGATCGTCGTATCGCGGGCGTAAACGCCGGCACTGGTGATCGTCGGCAACTGCATCAATGCGGTCAGAGCCAGCGTTGCCGGAAGATAGCTCATGGCCGGAGCATACGCGGGCGGCAGAATGTATCCGATGAACAGCGGACCCATTAAGGCAAGGGCGATGCAACTCAAGATCATGATGGACACGCCCACGCCCCACATGTCCGCATTGCGCTTGGCGCCGTGCGGCTCAAGCAGTACGGCGATGCGCTTGGGCCCCCACCAGAGTATGAACGGAGCCGTAAACGGAAAGATCGCCTGTGAAAGCCGCCCCGCCAGCGAAAAAGCGCCAATGTCGTCGTAGCTTGCAGCGCTTGGCAGGAAGAAGCGATTGAGACCGCCCATGGCGAACGTGGTGAGGCCCGCGCCGACGAGTGGCATGCCATAAACCGCAATCCGGCGAAAGGCTTCGCGCGACAGCCCAACGCCGGTCGCCTTGATCTGGTAGGCGAGCAGGCCGGCGCACAGCGCGAGACCCGCAATCGCATTGACGATCAGGACGCCATCAGCGCCCCATCCCAGCAACAGTGCGGACCATGTCACAACGACGGCAACAATGGTGCGCGCGAAGACGATGCCTGAAAACAATCCGGCGCGATCTTTGAGCCGCAACCACATCAGCGTGAATTCGATCAAGCCTGAAACAACCGTCGATAGCAGCGTCCAGCGCAAGGCCGTCAGACTGATGGAGAGGTTGAGAGACTTGATGAACCAGGGCGCGCAGAGCTGGGTGACGATACCGCCTGCAAACACCAACATAATCGCTGCGCCAAGGAGTTCGGCCGCAGTTCTGCGTTGTTTTTCGTCGTTCGGGTCGATGGTAGCAAATCTTACCAGCGTATCGCCCAGCCCCAATCCCATGATGGCGAGCAATGCAGCGCACAGCGCCAGAACAACGTCGTATTGGCCGTACATAGCCGGCGACATCGCATTGGCCATGAGCGGGATGGTGACGATTGAGAAGAACTTGTCGAAAAAGGTCCCCATTGCATAAGCAATAGGTGCTGGAATTTTCCGGCCGAACAGGAACATGAGCTGGACTCCAGGCGGCACCTGCGGCTAAGCGGCATGGCCGGCGGCGATGCTTGGACTTAATTGGCCGCAGACCTATTCAGCAGAAACGGCCTCGGCTCGCAACTGCGAAACCGCCGCGGCAGGGCCAATCCCCCGCGATGGTTTCTATTCCGCCCCTGATAGAAAAACACTTGTTATCATATAGCTTTCCCCTCCCGGAAACAGCTGATATGGCAGCTGCTGGTGTGCTACACGTCTTGGCAATGCTTCCCCTTTGGCGCTGAGGGCTGCACGGCCTGAGCGATGTTCAAAAGCCCCCATGATCCGACTGACCGAAATTCGCCTCCCTCTCGACCATGCCCCCGCCGCGCTGGAGGCAGCCGTTCGGACGCGCCTCAAGCTTGCCAGATCCGGTGCCTTGGCGATCAAAGTGGCCCGCCGCGGCTACGATGCGCGTAAACGGTCGGCAATTGTGCTGGTCTACACGGTGGACCTAACGCTAACCGATGAAGCCTCGCTCCTGGCGCGCTTTGCAGACGATCCCCACGTCAAGCTGGCCCCCGATACGAGCTATCACCCGGTTTCATCGCTCAGCGCATCAGCAACACCGTTGCAGCGTCCCGTCGTGATCGGTTGCGGCCCGTGCGGACTGTTTGCGGGGCTCATCCTCGCGGAAATGGGGCTCCGCCCGATTATCTTGGAGCGAGGCAAGGCCGTGCGGGAGCGGACGAAGGATACCTGGGGCCTCTGGCGGCGATCGGTCCTCAACCCCGAATCCAACGTTCAGTTCGGCGAAGGCGGCGCCGGCACTTTTTCTGACGGCAAACTCTACAGTCAGATCAAAGACCCCTATCACCTGGGCCGAAAGGTCTTGACCGAATTTGTGGCCGCCGGCGCGCCCGACGAAATCCTCTACGTGTCGAAGCCCCACATCGGCACCTTCCGCCTCGTCACGATGGTCGAGAGCATGCGTGCCAAGATCGAGGCGCTGGGCGGCGAATACCGGTTTCAATCCCGCGTCACGGGGCTTGAGATCGCCGGCAGCGGCAGCGAACGCCGCGTGCGAAGCGTAACGCTCGCATCAGGCGAAATCATCGAAGCGAGCCACATCGTGCTCGCCGTCGGCCACAGCGCGCGCGACACGTTCGAGATGCTCCACGCGGCAGGCGTCTTCATAGAGCCCAAGCCGTTCTCCATCGGCGTTCGCATCGAACATCCGCAATCGATGATCGACGCCTGCCGGTACGGCACCTCGGCCGGCAACCCGATCCTGGGGGCGGCCGACTATAAGCTCGTTCACCATGCCAGCAACGGCCGCGCGGTTTATTCGTTTTGCATGTGCCCGGGCGGCCAGGTGGTCGCCGCGGCGTCGGAGCGAAACCGCCTCGTGACTAATGGCATGAGCCAGTATTCCCGCGCCGAGCGCAACGCCAACGCCGGAATGGTCGTCTCGATCACCCCGGATGTCGATTATCCAGGCCATCCGCTCGCCGGTATTGCCTTTCAGCGCCATTGGGAGGAAGCAGCCTTCAATGCCGGCGGCGGAACTTACGCGGCGCCTGTGCAAAGGGTCGAGGATTTCCTGGCTGGCCGCCCATCGGTGGGACTTGGTTCAGTCATTCCGAGTTACAAGCCCGGCGTCACGCCCACCGACTTGGCCTCGTGTTTGCCAGATTTTGCCGTCGCCGCCATGCGCGATGCTCTGCCAGCCTTCGAACGGCAGATCAAGGGCTACGCCATGGCTGACGCCGTGATGACGGGCGTGGAGACGCGCACGTCGTCGCCTGTTCGCGTCCGCCGTGACGATACCGGCCAGTCGATCAACACCCGCGGGCTGTTCCCCGCCGGCGAAGGCGGCGGCTACGCGGGCGGAATTCTATCGGCCGGAGTCGACGGCATCCGCATCGCCGAGGCGGTCGCACTCGCCATGATGGGAGCGGAGGCTCCCCCGCGCGCTAAGCTTGTCCGCATGTCGCACGCCCCGGGCAGCGCAGGGGGGTGGGAGGGCTAGGCTCGGTCGACTGGTGTCCCGCACCCGGCGCACTCACCAGCGCAAGACGCGTCCGCCGATCAGCCAGCCTATCACGGTCACAGCTGAAATGCCGATGACGTACCAGGTCGCGACGAACAGCGGGCTGTCGTTGGTGCAGTGGCTGGCGTAAAGCGTGGCCCCGATGGCGCCCGCCAGCAATCCAGCTGCGGCGCCCGCCAGTTGGGGACTGTCAGGTGCGCCCGCTTTGAGCGTGTACAGCAAGGCTGCAAGCGGTGCTGCCGCCAGCGTCGGGATCAAAACCATGCAAGCCAGGGCCCTGTCGCCCATCAGTGCAGGGAGCCAATTCCCGCTCGGCAGCACGACCAGTTCGGTCCCAACGGCAAGGAGCAGCAGACCGGCCGAAACCGCAAGCATTCCGAGTGCCGGCCCAGCCGGGGTTCCGGGCCGCGACAGCCGCAGGACGAGCCAGAGACCGGCGGCCAACGCGCTGAGCGAAAACATGAATTTGAACAGGAAGCGCGGGTTTGCAATCACGGTCCAGATGTCTGGGCGAACCTCGAGGGCAAATATCAAGATACCAAGCGCAATTGGCACGCCGGCCCACAAAGCCTGAAACACCGCGCGTGGCACGGGAGTAGGACGCGTTGCAAGGTCGGCGGAGAGCGCCTGGATGAGGTTTTCGGTCTTCATGGCTCTTCGTTCCGGTAAATCTTCGAAAGGGCGGCTAAGCCCCGATGGAGGGCAACGCGCACGGCGCCCTCGCTCATGGCGAATTTCGCAGCCGTCTCGCGAATGCTGGCGCCGTTGATCGAAATCGATTGTACGATCTCGCGCTGGCGCCCATTGAGCTTCGACAACACTTCGCCTGCGTCGCGTTCGTTCAACTGTTCAGACGGCGGTTCGGCCGGCAGCGTTTCGATCACGTCGTCGATGGGCACATTGATCCGCTTGCCTCCGCGCCGCAGACTGTCGATCAACTTGTTGCGGGCAATAGCGCGCACCCACGGGCCGATCGGCTCGTCGGTGCGCCAAGTTCCCCGCTTCAAATGGATCGCCAGCAACGCTTCCTGCACAACATCCTCCACATCAGCTCCTCCGCGGCCATAGCGGGCAAATCCGCGCCTCGCTTCGGCCCGTAAAAACACCGTCAAGGCTTGCAGCACCGACCGGTATGCGGCCTCGTCGCCAGCCAGTGCGGCCAGCATGAGAGTTGCCCATTCTTGCTCGCGCGCTTCCAAATCAGCCTCATGAGATCGTTACGCTTGAATGGCGGCTTTGTTACATTTAGCTCCGGCCGCCGGTATAGTTCGTCCTAACTGGCCCGCCGCATTATCGCAAATATCGAGATGTTGGCAGCCAACTGCGACAACAAAGGCGCAATGGTGACAGGCTGCGTTCAAGTGATGCGCGATATTTAGTCATGAAGTGATGCGATACCGACGGATCAAACTGGTCAGCAGGGTATAGTGCTAGCAACAAATGTCTGCTGTCGAGCGTTCACCCGCACGGGAACCTGCCAGCCAAGGAACAGTGGTTATGCAACCAATGAAGCGCTATGCGGCATGGCTCCTCGCCGGGGTCGCGGTCGTAACAATCCTCAATCAGACTGGTATTTCGGTGCCCGGGCTGGAGTGGTTACGTGTCGATACGGCGCTGACGCAGCTGGGCGTCCTTAACCCTCCCGACACCACCACCACGACGGCTCAGGGCGACACTGCGAAAGCCCCGGCCTCGGAAGCGGGCAAGCGATCGGGCAATGGCAACGGCGGCGGACGGCGCGGCGGCCAGGATGGCCCCGTTCCCGTGGTCGTTGCTGCCGCCCAGACAGCGGACGTGCCGGTCTATCTGCGCGGCGTTGGATCGGCGCGGGCCCCCAACACGGTGACGGTGCGCCCCCAGGTCGACGGCCGGCTGATCAAGGTATATTTCCGCGAAGGCCAGGACGTGAAACGCGGAGATCTCCTCGCGGATATCGACCCCGCGACCTATCAGGCCATGCTGGATCAGGCGGTTGCCAAGCGCAACTTGACCCAGGTTCAGTTGACGAACGCCCAGCTCGATCTGGACCGTTATTTGAAGACGGGACCCGGCGTCACCGCGCCAAAGACCATCGATACGCAGCGGGCCCAGGTTGCCCAGTTCGACGCGCAACTCAAGGCCGATACGGCAGCGATTGCCAACGCCCAGGCGACCCTCGACTACGCCCATATCAGTTCGCCCATCGACGGCCGGACCGGCCAGCGTCTGGTCGACGAGGGCAATCTTGTGCGTGCAGGCGATGCCGGCATCGTGACGATCGCGCAGATCCGGCCGATTTCCGTGCAATTCACTCTTCCACAGCAGCAGTTGGGTCAGGTGAAAGCGGCCATGCAGGCGGGCTCGGTTCTGGTCGAGGCCATGGATAGCGACGACAAGACCGTGCTCGACAGCGGCGCGCTGAATTTCATCGACAATCTGATCGATCAGACGACCGGCACCGTCAAGATGAAGGCCGATCTTCCCAACGAGCGCTTGCAGCTCTGGCCGGGCCAGTTCGCCAACGTGCGGGTTCGTGTAGACCTGCTGAAGCAAACCGTGACCGCGCCGGCTGCATCCGTGCAGCGCGGCCCAACCGGGACGTTCGTATACGTCGTGACAGGGGGCGGGGGCGACCAGCCCAAATTGACGGTTTCGGTGCGCCCCGTTGTGATCGCCCAGCAGGACGATGTCGTCGCCGTTGTGAGCAAAGGTCTGGAGGCCGGCGAAAAGGTTGTGACCAGCGGTTTTGCGCGCCTGAAGGATCAGGCGGAGATTGTCGTCACGCGCACGCAAGGCGAAGCTGCCCCGTCCGCATCAAGCAATCCCGCAAAGGCTCTGGCGCCAGCATCTGGCGCGGCATCTTCCCCCCCGGAAACGAGCGCGATCGGCGGCCCGCCAGCCGGTGGCGTAAAGCCCGAACGCCGCCAACGCGCGGAAGGTGATCCGGTAAAGAGTGATCGCCGCGAAAAGCGCGGCAAACCCGCTGAAAGCTCGGTCCAGTGAGCGGCCGCCTCGAGAAAACTGGAGACGGAACCGCCCCGGCTGGCGCTCGGCTCGTCGGGGCGGGCGATATCCAGGACGAGCCGATGGGCTTGGCCAGCGTCTCGAGCCCCTTCATCAAGCGCCCCGTGGCCACCACGCTCTTGAGCGTCGCCGTTTTGCTGGCGGGTTGGCTCGGTTACTTCGGACTGCCGGTTTCGGCGCTGCCCCAGGTTGATTTCCCGACCGTCCAGGTGACGACCCAGTTGCCCGGCGCCAACCCCGAGACGATGGCGAACCTCGTCACGGCCTCACTTGAGCGTCAATTCGGCCAGATCCCGTCGCTGCAGACGATGACGTCGTCGAGTTCGTACGGGCTGAGCCAGATAACCATGCAGTTCGCGCTCAACCGCGATATCGACGGCGCGGCGCAAGACGTCCAGGCCGCGATCTCGGCCGCCGGCTCCACGCTCCCGCGTAACCTGCCCTATCCGCCGACATACGCCAAGGTGAACCCGGCCGACACGCCGATCATGACCCTGGCGCTGACCTCCGATACCGTATCGCTGCGCGCGATGAGCGATCTCGCCGACACATTGATCGCCCAGCGTCTGTCGGGCGTGAGCGGCGTTGGCCATGTTTCGGTCGAAGGCGGTCTCAAGCCCGCCGTACGCATTCAGGCCGACCTGAACCGTCTCTCCGCCTACGGTCTGGGGATGGCCGACATCCGCGCCGCCATAACGGGTGCCAACGTGTCAGGTCCCAAAGGTCAGCTGGATGGCGCATCGCAAAGCTATACCATTTCGGCCAACGACCAGCTCTCAACCGCCGACGCCTATCGCGCGGTTGTGCTCACCTATCGCAACAGCGCACCGGTCCTGCTGGGAGACGTCGCAACCGTCGTCGACGGCCTGGAAAACGCCAAGGTCGCCGGCTGGTATCAAGGCAAGCCGGCCGTAATAGTCAACGTCCAGCGCCAGCCCGGCGCGAACGTGGTAGAGACGGTGACGCGCATCCGGGCCGAGCTGCCGCGGCTATCGGGCACCATGCCCTCGGGCATCAAGCTCACGACGGTGCATGATCGCACCGGCACGATCACGGCGTCGATCCACGAAGTGCAGTTCACGCTTGTTCTCAGCGTCGTCCTCGTGACGCTGGTCGTGTTCCTGTTCCTGGGCAGCCTGCGCGCAACCCTCATCGCAGGCGTCGCATTGCCGATGTCGCTGATCGCGACCTTCGGGGTGATGTGGCTCGCTGGCTTCTCGCTCGACAACCTCTCGCTGATGGCACTGACGATCGGCACCGGCTTCGTCATCGACGACGCGATCGTGATGATCGAAAACATCGTGCGTCATATCGAGGATGGCGACGACCCGATGACGGCGGCCCTGGTCGGCGCGCGCGAGATCGGTTTCACGGTCGTGTCCCTCACACTCTCGCTGATCGCGGTGTTCATACCGCTGCTGTTCATGACCGGCATCGTCGGCCGGATGTTCCGCGAGTTCGCGCTGACGCTGACGATCGCTGTCGTGGTCTCGGCCATCGTCTCGCTGACCCTGACGCCGATGATGTGCTCGCGGATTCTGCGCCACGTTCCCGCGCACGGCGCCAAGGATGCGAAAGCGCCCGGGCTGTTCGAGCGGGCGCTCGACAACGTCATCGCCGCTTACGGCCGCAGCGTCGAGTGGGTGCTCGGCCGGCCGCTCTCGACGCTCGTCGTGACCGCCGCAACTCTGGTACTGACGATCGTGCTGTATGCCGCCGCCCCCAAGGGCTTCTTGCCGCTTCAGGACACGGGTCTCATCACCGCCATCCTCGAAGGCGGCCAGGAAGTCTCGTTCGAGGAGATGGCGCGGCTCTCGAACGAGGTGTCTGACCGCATTCGCAAGGACCCCGATGTCTCTGGCGTGGTCAACGTCATCGGCGTCAGCGAGGTCAACGCGACCCCCAACGCGGGCAATCTCAAGATCACGCTGAAGCCGCGCGAAGAACGTCAGTCCGATGTCGTCGGTGTGATGAAGCGCCTGCAGGATCAGATCGGGCGGATCGCCGGCGTCAAAATCTATTTGCTGCCCGTTCAGGACGTCCAGATCGCGACCCGCGCCGGCCGCGGCCAGTACCAGCATACCTTGATGGGCACCGATGCGGCCGAGGTCACGCGCTGGTCGGTCGCGCTGACGGAGCGGTTGAAAGCACTGCCGTTGCTGTCGGATGTGGCGCTTGAAACGCAGCAGGGTGGCTTGAGGGTTCAGGTCAACGTCGACCGCGCCACCGCCGGCCGCCTTGGCGTCTCTATGCAAACGATCAACGACGTGTTGAACGATGCCTTCGGCCAGCGCCAGATTTCAACCATCTATGCCCAGTCCAACCAATACCGGGTGGTGCTGGAATCACTCCCCGAAAACCAGCGTGACGTCACGGCCCTCGCGCGGCTTTATGTGAGCGCGACGGGCGGCGCGCAGGTGCCGCTCTCGGCGGTTGCATCGATCGAACAGACGACGGCGCCCCTCGTGGTCCAGCGCCAGGAACAGTTCCCCGCTGGAACCATCAGTTTCAATCTGGCCAAGGGCGCGTCTCTTTCCAGCGCCGTTGCAGCGATCGATCAGGCGTCCCAGGACATCGGCATGCCGACCTCGGTCACCGGCAGCTTCTCGGGCGACGCGCTCGAGTTCACCCGTTCGCTGAGCGGCCAGCCCTGGCTGATCCTCGCCGCCGTCATCACGATCTACATCGTGCTGGGCGTGCTGTACGAGAGCTTTATTCATCCGTTCACGATTCTGACATCGCTGCCTTCGGCCGGCATCGGCGCGCTGCTGGCGTTGGATTGGACCGGGCTCGACCTGTCGCTCGTCGCCCTCATTGGCATCATCTTGCTGATGGGCATCGTGAAGAAGAATGCGATCATGATGATCGACTTCGCCCTCGACGCCGAGCGCAACCACGCAATGGCGCCGCGTGACGCCATTCTCCAGGCTGCCCGCATGCGCTTCAGGCCCATCATGATGACGACACTGGCAGCCCTCATCGGCGCGGTGCCGCTGGCGTTCGGGTCCGGCACAGGGTCTGAACTGCGCATTCCGCTGGGCGTCAGCATCATCGGCGGTCTGCTGCTTTCGCAATTGCTGACATTGTACACGACGCCGGTGATCTACCTGGAAATGGAACGCCTCCGGGCGTGGTTGATGGGAGAAGCGGCCAGCGCCCCCCGCGACGCACCGCCCGAGGTTATGCAGAGGGCGGCGGAATGAACCCCTCGGCTATCTTTATCCTGCGGCCCGTCGGTACGACCCTGCTGGCGCTCGGCTTGATGCTTCTAGGCATCGTATCTTACCGCGCGCTGCCGGTCGCGAGCTTGCCGAGTATCGATTTCCCCACGATCAGGGTTCAGGCGAGCAGACCCGGTGCTGATCCGGAGACGATGGCGGCAACGGTCGCAGCCCCGCTCGAGCGCCGCCTCGGCGAAATTCCAGGCGTCACCGAACTCACCTCGACCAGCAACGTCGGCTCGACCGGGATCACGATCCAGTTCGACCTCAGCCGCAAGATCGACAACGCCGCCCGCGACGTTCAAGCCGCAATCAATGCGGCCCAGACCGACCTTCCAGGCGATCTGCCGAGCGTGCCGACGTTTCGCAAATTCAATCCGTCCGCAGCCCCCGTTCTGATCGTCGCCCTGTCGTCGGCAACGCTGGCCCCCTCGGCCATCTACGACGCCGCCGACAGCACGATCGCCCCCCGCATGACGCAGGTCCCCGGTGTGGCCGACGTCACGATCTCGGGTGCCGACCAGCCGGCGATCCGCGTACGCGCAGATCCCACGCGGTTGGCGGCCATGGGGCTCTCCATCGACGACGTACGCACGGCCATCGTCAATACGTCCACGGTCCAGCCCCTTGGCACTTTGGACGGAACAGCCACGGCAGCAACGCTCGCCACCAATGACCAGCTCAAGGCGGCCGCCGAATTCGCCCCTCTGGTTTTGAAAACGGTGAACGGCGCGGTCGTGCGGCTGCAGGACGTGGCGACGGTCGAGCCGAGTTCGCGTAACACCCGCTCGCTGGCCATGTTCAATCGCAAGCCGGCGGTCCTGCTGATCGTGACCAAGCAGGCCGATGCGAACGTGCTGGAAACGGTGGATGCGGTCAAGGCGCTGATCCCGGAGATCAAGCGCTGGGTACCGGCCGGGCTCGATATCGAGGTTCTGTCCGACCGGACGCAGACGCTGCGGGCCAGCGTCCACGATATGCAGATAACCCTGATGATCACCATTTCCTTGGTGATGATGGTGGTGTTCGTCTTCCTGCGCCGGACCACGCCCACGGTTGCGGCCGGCATCACGGTGCCGTTGTCGCTGGCAGGCACATTTGCGCTCATGTGGGCGTCCGGCTTCTCGGTCAACAACATCTCGTTGCTGGCGGTTGCGGTCGCCGTCGGCTTCGTGGTCGACGACGCCATCGTGATGATCGAGAACATGTATTCCAACCTCGAGTTGGGTTTGACGCCGCTCCAGGCAGCGCTCGCTGGCGCCAAGCAGATCGGCTTCACGGTGGTGTCGATCAGCATTTCGCTGATGGCGGCTTTCATTCCCATGCTGTTCCAGACCGGCGTGATCGGCCGCCTGCTGACGGAATTTTCTTGGACGCTGGTGTATGCGATCCTGGTGTCGACGGTGGTTTCCCTCTCCGTCACCCCGATGATCTGCGCCTATTTCATCAAGCAGGATGCCAAACGGCAAAATTGGTTCGACCGCGTTTTTGAAGGCGGCCTCAGCGCCATGCTCACCGCCTACAGCCGCTCGCTCAGGCAGGTGCTGCACCATCGGGTGCTGACCCTGCTGTCTCTTGCCGCCTGCTTGGCCGCCACCGTCTACCTCTACATCAATCTGCCGAAGGGCTTTTTTCCCCAGGACGACACCGGCTTCATCATGGCCCAGACGGAAGCGGCGAGCGACATTTCCTTTGCCGCCATGGCGAAGTTGCAAGACCGGGCCGCCGAGATCGTTGCCGCCGAACCGGCCGTGCAGGCCTTCGGCGGCTCGGTCGGTTCGGCGGGGCCGATGGGGGGGGCGATGAACCAGGGGCGGTTGTTCATCAACTTGAAGCCGCTGGCCGAGCGCGGCTATGTCTCGACCAATGCCGTCATCGACCGGATGCGAACGAAGCTGTCGAAGCTCGACGGCATCTCAGTTTATATGAACGGTGCGCAGGACGTGAGGGTCGGCGCACGCGCCGGGAAGTCGACCTATCAGTATACCCTCTCCAGCCAGAGCCTGGAGGAGCTGAACATCGCCGTGCCTAAGGTCGTGGCGGCGATGCAGGGCTTGCCCGAATTGGCCGACGTTTCGACCGACCGCCTGCAAGGCGGCCTGGAAGCGGGCATCACGATCGACCGCCTCACGGCAGCACGGCTCGGCGTCAAGATCACCGACATCGACAATGCGTTGAACAATGCCTTCTCACAGCGGCAGGTCTCGACAATTTATGGCCCACGCAACCAGTACAAAGTGATTTTGGAGATCGATCCGAAATTCCAGCGCGACATCGGCGATCTTGCGCGCATCTACGTGCCCGGAACCGGCGGCGCTCAGATCCCGCTGATGAACGTGATCAAGGTCGCCCGCGGACTGTCGCCCCTCGCGATCAATCATACCGGGCCCTTTGCGGCCGTAACGGTGACCTACAATCTGGCGCCCGGCGCGAAGCTCGACGATGCGAGCCAGGCCATCAAGCGAGCGATCGCGCGCTTGGCGTTGCCGGCCTCGATAACGGCCGAGCCGGCTGGCGATGCAAAAGCGTTTGCCGCCAACGCCGCGAGCCAGCCGCTCTTGATCGGAGCCGCGCTCATTTCGGTCTATCTGGTGCTCGGTATCCTGTATGAAAGCTTCGTGCACCCGTTGACGATTATCTCGACCTTGCCGTCTGCCGGATTGGGCGCGTTGCTGGCGCTGCAATTCGCTGGGATGGAGCTGTCCGTGATCGCGCTGATCGGGATTATCTTGCTGATCGGTATCGTCAAGAAAAACGGCATCATGCTAGTCGATTTCGCGCTCGACGCCCAACGCCGCCGGGGGCTCTCGCCCGAGCGCGCCATCGAGGAAGCCTGCGTCGAGCGCTTCCGCCCCATCCTAATGACGACGCTCGCGAGCCTGCTCGGGGCCCTGCCGCTGGCGCTTGCCTCAGGGCCCGGCGCCGAGCTGCGCCGCCCCTTGGGCTATTGCATCATCGGCGGCCTGATCGTGTCCCAGGCGCTGACCCTTTATACGACGCCGGTGATCTATCTGATGCTCGACAAACTGAGCCGTAAGCGCAACGCTAACCCAGGGGTCCGCCATTCACGCCTCCCCGGCTGAGTAGCTGCTACACTTTTCCGATCACGCGTTCGCGATGCACGAGGTAGATCCCCGAGGCAATGACGATGGCGGCCCCGCTCAGCGTCCAGGCGTCCGGCAAGTCGCCAAACACCAGATAGCCGCTTGCGATCATGGTCAGCAGCTGCGTGTAGATGAACGGGGACACCGCCGACGCCGGTGCGAACTTGTAGGCGAAGATGAACAGCATGTGCCCTGCGCCTCCCAAGGCGCCCAGGGCGGCCAGCATCGCCCACGTGCGAACGTCCGCCGGGGTAACCCAGTCGTGCAGCGCCAGCGGACAACTGAGCAGCGTGCCCGCGATCATCGAATAAAACAGCGTGACGAAAGGCGGGTCGCGTGTCGACAGGTGCCGGGTCAGGAGCATGAACAGAGCATACGCGAGCATGCCAGCAAACGAGATGAAAATAGCGGCCGAAAGCGGCGCGCTGCCTGGGTGAACCGCGACCAGAACGCCCAGGAACCCAACGGCAATCGCGCACGCCCTGTGCCAGCCGACCCACTCGGCTAGCAGCGGACCCGCAAGCGCCGCCACGACCAGCGGCGCGAGAAACGTGATGGTGATGGTTTGGTCGAGCCGGAGCGTCTCGAGGGCAATGAAATTGCAGGCAGTCGTCGCGATCATCAAACAGGAGCGCAGGAACTGCAGCGGGAGCTGCTTCGTCGCAAGCAGTTTGGGCACGCCCACGACGCCGAAAATCAGCACCATGTAGAACGTTTGGCCCAGAAACCGGAGCCAGACGATTTCGGTCACGGGAATATGGAATCGCGTCGCCAGCAGTTTTGCCGTCGTGTCGAGTGCCGAAAACAGGGCGACCGCCAGCACAAGCAGCCCGATCGCCGCCATCCGGCGCGAGCCAGGCGGCGCGTCGTGGGCTCTCGTCGCAAGCGGCGGCTCTGGAGGCGAAAATTCCTTCTGCATCGGTTCGATCGCTCTTGTGATGGATTCGCGCCCCGGTTGGATGGGTGCGGACTGGGTGACCTAGAGCATTTTCCGACGAAGTGGATACCGGTTCGTCGCAGAAAATGCGACAAAAGCAACAACCTAGAGCAAAATTCCGATTCCATAGGATCGGAATTTGCTCTAGCGCGTTGCGCGCGCCAGTACGAGCCGGAAGTATGCAAGGCAGCGTTACGGGTTTAGCACAGGCCACCGTCGGTGGCGCTTGACCCGTCGGCATGAAGCCCTTAGGACGTGGTTCCCCTCGGCGATAGGGCCCGTAGCTCAGCGGTAGAGCACCTGACTTTTAATCAGGGTGTCGATGGTTCGATCCCATCCGGGCTCACCAATAACGACGGGGGGTTTAGCGAGCAGCGGGTGCAACCCGTCACGGCAGGAGGGAACGGCCATGGCCGCAAAGCTTGCGTGGGCCGGTAAGGGACTACTGAACCGGCGCAACGTCCACCGAAACGCTGACTGAATGTTCGCCCCCACCCAGCAGCACCCCGCTGATCGGCGCCACGTCGTTGTAGTCGCGGCCGAAGGCGACGGTGATATGTTCCTCGTGCGCAGCAACCCCGTTTGTTGGATCGAAATCGACCCAGCCGAAATCGGGCGACCACACGGAAATCCAGGCGTGGGACGCATCTGCGCCGTTGAGCTTGATCTGCCCGGGTGCCGGATGGGTAAGGATGTAGCCGCTGACGTAGCGCGCCGGAATGCGCCGCGTTCTTAGGCACGCGAGCGCCAGATGGGCAAAGTCCTGGCATACGCCGCGCCGTTGCCGCAGCACCTGGGTGATCGGCGTGGAAATATCGGTCGCCGAGCCATCGAACGTAAAATCGCGAAAGATGCGGGTCGTCAGATCCATGGCGGCGGCAAGCACAGAGCGTCCTGGAGGAAGCGACAGCCGCGCGTAATCGGCAATGTCTTGGTTTGCTGTCGTGAAGCGGCTTTCGCAGCGGTATTGAATGGTATCGAGATCGGAGGCGGCCCTGCCGCCGGGTCCGAGCACTTCGTCGAGGCGGTCCCAGGGGAGGCCCCCGCCCATGTCGATCTCAGCCGGCGGATATGTTTCGATCGTGCTTCGCGCATGCAGAATCAATTCGCGATGCGGCACTTCGATCTCGAGCGTCACCACGCCGTTCCCGAATGCGTCGAGCGTGTCCAGCCGCAGCGCCGGCGCGGGCTCCACAATCAGGCTGTGATGGCGCACCGATTGTCGGGGCAGGGCGCGCGGCGCCATGTGAGTGAGGTGCTGCGACTGAACCACAGGCTGGCTGTAGCGATAAAGCGTCTTGTGATTGACATCGAAAATCATGGCCGCGGCGCACTGCGTGTTTGGACCCGGTGGGGCGTCTCATCGATCAGATTAAAGTAGTGCCGCGAAACCGCGCTCGAAAACTCGGGCAGAAGGCGCAGCTGCTCGTGCATCAGATCGGCGAGCCGCTCGCCGTTGGCCTGTAGAGCCATGCCCTCGACATCCGCCAGCCGGATTGAGGTCAACAGCGCCAGCAGTATGCGGCGGGCTTCCGGCAGGCTTCGTCCTGCGGTGGGATCGGGCAGGCTCTCCATGTGGCGTGAGAGGGCAGCGAGCTGGAAGGCGAGGCTGCGCGGATTGGTTTCATCAAGCAAAAGCAGATCGAGCACGAGCGGGAATACAGGATCCAGCCGGTAGCGCGACCGGTAGGTTATAAAGCTGTCGGCAAGTTCCAGCAGCAGCAGCAGGCTGCTTTGTTCCTCTTCTTCGCCGGGCCGCGGAACGAACAGCGTCAGGATCGCTTCGCTGAGATTGTAGGCCCGCTCCAGCCGGCGCCCCATGTCGAGGAACGACCAGCCGAAGTTGCGCGTCATGTTCTCGTGCATCAGCCCATTGAAGGCCGACAGCGACCCGAGGCCCTCGTCGAGCAGATCGAGCAGGGTGTTGGGCGACGCGGTCTGGAGCGACTGGCCCCAGCTGTCGCCGGCGCCGAACTTGCTCAACGTCTGCCACGCCTCAAGCGACAACCGGTCCCGCGTCAGATGAGCGACGCGATGGAGCCCGCGGCAGGTGCGCTCCAGTGTGCGGGGAGACTTGCCGCCTTTGATGAGGCTGGCGAGCAGCCCTTCGATTTCGAACGGACCGGGATTGATGACGGGCTGTTCGTGGTCGCGGTGGCCAAGCAGCAGTTCGAGACACTTCTGGGCGGCCCGCCGCCCTGTCGCCGGTCCATTGTCCTCGGCGAAGCGGCGCAACGCGCTGCGCATCACGCGCATGGTCCAGTCGGCCCGCTCGCTGTAGCGGCCAAGCCAAAACAGGTCGTCCGCGACGCGGCTCTGGATGAGACGCTGCGTCCGTTCGATCCGCGCAGATTCGAACGTGGACCGCCAAAGGCTGATGTGCGGCGCCTGTTCGTCGTCCGACACGATCCAGACGTCGCGCGTATGACCATCTGGCGCGCTCAAGGCGACCGCATGGTCGGGATTGACCGTCATCGCAAGGCCGCCCGGCATTGCGATGTAACCGTCCGCCGTCCGGGCGACGAAGAACCGGACCGCGAACGGCCGAGGCGCGAGTCCGTCGGCGTGCAGGGCGGGCGCGGTGCTGAACCCGATCTTTTCCTCCGCGACCAGCGTCGCCCCGTGTAGGCCGATTTCTGCTTCGAGCAAGGTCCGCTCAGCAGCCGTAAGGGTGCCAGGATCAGAACCAAGCGCAGCCTGGCCAGGACGGCCGGTGCCTTCCTGGGTCTTGCGGATGACGAACGCGTCGAGATTGGCAAGCACGAAGTCGCGGTTGGCGCCAACGCCAAGCCAGCGGCGTGGCGCATCCGGCAGCAGCAGGTTTTCGCCGAGCAGCGTTCGGGCAAGTCCTGGCAGCCAATCCCCGAGCCCGCGGTTCTGGACGATGCCCGAGCCGATGGCGTTTGTGACAAGGTTGGGCGCCTTGCGATAGACCCGCAGCAGACCGGCCGGACCTTCGAAGCCGCCGGGGTCCAGCTCAAGCGGATCGATGACGCGGCCATCGACGCACCGCACGATCAGGTCGATGTCCTTCAAACCTTCGAGCGTCTTGAGATAGATGCCGTTGCCCTTGGTCACGAGATCGCGTCCCTCGACCAGCAGATAGCCGAGGTAGCGCGCGATATAGGCGTGCGAGAAATAGTCGGGGTGGTGCGCGCCGGGGGTCAGCAGGGCGATCCTGGCGTTATCGCGGCCGCTTACGGCTGTCAGCGCGCCCTGCAGGCGTTGGAAATAGTCGGCCAGCCGCACCGAATTGCAGCGCTTGAAGATGTCGCCTGCGATATGGGTGTGGACGACCCTGTTGGCGAGCGCGAAGCCGGTGCCCGCGAGCGTTTCGGTGTGACTGTCGATGACCCGCCAGTTACCATCGGCCCCCCGCGCAAGATCGGCGGCGTAAAACTGGAGCTGGCCGATCCTCGCGCCGATGTTCTGGCAGGGCCGCAGATAGGTGCTGTCCGAAAACACCAGTTCCGGCGGGATCAGGCCTTCGTGCATCAGCCGCTGATCGCTGTAGAGGTCGGAGAGCGCGGCGTCGAACAGGCGTGCGCGCTGGGTCAAGGCCCGTTCCAGGAACCGCCATTCGGCGCTGGAGAAGATCACCGGGGCTAGATCAAGTTGCCAGCGCTGGGCTGGCTTGCTGGGGTCGGCAAAGATGTCGTGGGCAATGCCGGTTTCGCGCACGCGCCTGTCTAGGCGCGCAGCTCGGGCCAGCCGCTCGGGCTCGGGGATCTCCTGAAGCTCGGCCAGAAACCGCTTCCAGTGCGGCCGGATGGCGCCGTGCGGGTCGACGAGTTCGTCGTATCCGCCATGCAGCCGATCCCTGTAGGTGCGCAGGAAGTCCGGAACCGGATCAATGCTGGACTTCGCAGCTGGCGTCATACGGCCCGACTTTGCCCCCGGCGGAAATTGGACGGCGCGAGCCCCCGAAGCTCGCGTCGCGGGACGCATACGAATCGGTTCGCCATGTTCCGCCACCTAACTATTGCGGCAATACGTCCAGATCGCAAGGGTCCCGTCCCCGGCTTGGTAACTATCGGTTCACACGGGGCGTCTCAAATCGAGCGTCAGGGGGTAGTCGGGATTGACGCTGGCGCGCCGGGGTTCAGTGCGGCCAGGAGTGTGGCCGTGGGACTCGAAGCGCGCGAGCCGCCGGCCCTCGGCTTCGTAGGAGTTGACGGGGAAAACTTCGAAGCTCCGCCCGCCGGGATGGGACACGTGATAGCGGCAGCCCGCGATCGCCCGGCCGGTCCACGTATCGACGATGTCGATCACCAGAGGCACGTGGGTCGGGATGGTCGGATGCAGCGCGGACGGCGGCCACCAGGCGCGATAACGGACGCCGGCCACGGCTTCCCCGGCAACGCCGGTCGGCGTTAAGGGCAGCGCGCGGCCATTGCAGGTGGCGGTATAGCGCTCACCGGTCATGCCTTGCAGCGTAACCTGCACGCGTTCGAGCGAGGAATCGACGTAGCGCGCGGTGCCCCCGGCCGCACCTTCTTCGCCCAGCACATGCCAGGGCTCGAGCGCCTGACGCAGTTCGAGCCGGACGTCGCCGGCCTCGATCGACCCGTAGCGGGGAAAGCGGAATTCGTAGTGGGGCTTAAACCAGTCAAGGTCGATATGCAGGCCGGCGGCCTTGAGGTCCGCGATGACGTCGGCAAAATCCGACCACACGAAGTGCGGCAACATGAACCGGTCATGCAGCGACGTGCCCCACCGCACGAGCTTTTGGCGGTAGGGCTTCTCCCAGAATTTGACGATTAACGCTCTGAGCAGCAGTTGCTGGGCAAGGCTCATACGCGCATGGGGCGGCATCTCGAAGGAGCGGAACTCGATCAGCCCGAGCCGGCCGGTCGAACTGTCGGGTGAGTAGAGCTTGTCGATGCAGATCTCGGCGCGGTGCGTGTTGCCGGTGACGTCGATGAGCAGGTTGCGCATGATGCGGTCGACCAGCCAGGGCGCGATGGTCCCCTCGCTCGGATCGGGAATTTGCGAGAGCGCGATTTCGAGTTCGTAAAGCGACTCATGGCGGGCCTCATCCACGCGCGGGGCCTGGCTGGTCGGGCCGATGAACAGCCCGGAGAACAGATACGACAGCGAGGGATGGTTCTGCCAATAGGCGACGATGGAGGCGAGCAGATCTGGGCGGCGCAGGAACGGACTGTCGGCCGGCGTCGGTCCGCCGAGCACAATGTGGTTGCCGCCGCCCGTCCCCGTGTGTCGTCCGTCCAGCATGAACTTTTCGGTGCTGAGCCGGGTGAGATGCGCCTCTTCATAGAGCGCGGTGGTGATTGCGACGGCTTCGTCCCAGCTGGTGGCGGGCTGAACGTTGACCTCGATGACGCCGGGGTCGGGCGTGACCTTTACGACCATCAGGCGGGGATCGAAGGGCGGCGTGTAGCCTTCGATATGAACGGGCAGCTTTGTAACGCGGGCGGCCTCTTCGATGGCAGCGATCAGCGCGGCATAATCCTCGGCGTCTCCAACCGGAGGCATGAACACGCACAGCTGGTCGCCGCGCGGCTCGACGGCCATCGCTGTGCGCACGGCTCCCGCGATCTCGCTCGGCCCCGTTGCAGGCGGCGTCGGCGCTGCAAGAGTGACAGTGCGCCGGCGCTGCATGAGAATGCTGCGCTCGGGCAACGCGGGCCGTTCTGCGAACGGATCGCGCGGTAGCACGTGAGGGAAATCGATCGCCGGCACGACCGCCATTGAGCCCATCGGCAATCGGAAGCCGGCTGGCGAATCGCCGGGCACGAGAAACAACTTGTCCCGCCGCAGCGCCCACCGCTCGGTCACCCAGCGGCGCCCGCGGTCGGCCGTATGCCACACCTGGATCGGCAGCACGTAACTCACCGGCTTGGTGAGGCCGCGATCGAAGACGCGGATCAGCCGTTCGCGCTCGGCGGGATCGTCGAGCGCATTCTTGGCGGCCGTCGTGCCGATCGGCAGCTTCTGCTCCACGAGCACGAAGTGGGCCGCGTCCTCGTAGGCTGGAATCGGGCTTTCCGCAGGCATGCCCAGCTGATCGCACAGAGTAGAAACGAACCTTTTAGCGTCTTCGATAGTGGCCGCGATCGGCGCGTGCTCGCGGGCGATGAGGTTGGGCTCTACCCAAAGCGGCTGCCGGTCGGTCCGCCAGTACAGCGCGAACGCCCAGCGGGGCAGCTGCTCGCCAGGATACCATTTGCCCTGACCGTAATGCAGCAGCCCACCAGGCGCAAAGCGATCCTGCAGCCGGCGGATGAGTTCCTCGGCATAGTGCCGCTTGGTCGGCCCGACGGCGGCGATGTTCCACTCCGCGCCGTCCATATCGTCGGCCGCAATGAACGTAGGCTCTCCGCCCATGGTCAGGCGGACGTCGCCCTTGAGCAGGCGCTGGTCGATTTCGTGGCCGCTGTCGAGAATAGCCTTCCAGGCATCGTCCGTGTAGGGCTTCGTCACCCGCGGCGTTTCGCGGACGCGCTCGACTTTCATCTTGAATTCGAACGTCACTTCGGCCGGCTCATGCGCCCCGGTGATCGGCGCCGCGCTGACTGGATGCGGCGTGGCCGCGAGCGGAATATGCCCCTCGCCGGCCAGCAGCCCCGAAGTCGGGTCGAGCCCGATCCAGCCCGCGCCCGGCAGATAGACCTCGGTCCAGGCGTGCAGGTCGGTGAAGTCGGTCTCGGCGCCAACCGGCCCGTCGAGCGCCTTGACGTCGGGCGTAAGCTGGATGAGGTAGCCCGACACGAAGCGCGCGGCGAGCCCCTGCGAGCGCAGCACCTGCACCATCAGCCACGCGCTATCCCGGCACGATCCGGCCCGCTTTTCCAACGTCTCTTCGGGCGTCTGCACGCCCGGCTCCATGCGGATGAGGTAGCTGACGTCCTTCTGCAGCTGCCGGTTCAGATCGCACAGGTAGTCGTTGGTCGGCTTTTTGCTGAGATCGAGGCCCTTGAGATAGCAGGTGAGCAACGGCCCCGGCGCTTCGGCGGCGAGATAGGGGGCGAGTTCCTTTTTTGTCGCCTCGTCATAGGTGAACGGGCAATTTGTGGCGCTCTCCTCAACGAAATAGTCGAACGGATTGATCACCGCCATGTTGGCGATCAGGTCGACGGTGACCGAGAACGCTTCGGTTTTCTCAGGCAGCACGACGCGGGCGAGAAAGTTCCCGAACGGATCCTGCTGCCAGTTGATGAAATGGGTTTTCGGCTCGATCGTCAGCGAGTAGCTGAGGATGGGCGTCCGGCAATGGGGAGCCGGCCGTAACCGGATGACCTGCGGCCCCATTCCGGTGCTGCGGTCGTAGCGATAGGTCGTCTGATGGGTCAAGGCAACGTGAAGGACCATGCGTTTCTTGTTACCTTCTCGAATGGGCCGTTTTGGCGCCCGCCTGGGAACCGGCATTTAGCCGTTACGTTAGACCACCGGTATCTGGCCCTGCGATGCGCCACAAGTCCGGCGACGGCTAGACCGGGCCTTCCCGCAAAGAACGTTCAAGAGTTGGGCAGGCTTTCCGTGGCCCGGCATGCGATTGAGGAAAAAATGGGCAATTCCGGCATGACCCCGAGGCATATCAGCAGCGGCCGCTTGCGAATCGATCATGGCAATGCCTGTCAGGAGGACTGCGCGGGGTTGCCTGGCGTACATGCAAGTGCGGGGGGAGCCGTATGAAGACCTTTCAATGCAGCAGCTGCTCGAATAAGGTGTTTTTCGAGAGCACGATCTGCGTGAGCTGCCAGCGCGCGCTCGGCTTTCATCCAGAAACGCGGACCGTCGTGGCGCTTGAGCCTCAAGGCGGGAATGGAGCGTTCCGCAAGGTCGAGCGCAAGCCGGATGCACGCGCCAATGACCTGCTGAAATATTGCGCCAACGCGCGCCACGGCGTCTGCAACTGGTTGACCAGCGAAAGCGACGCGACGGGGTTCTGCCGGGCGTGCGCGCTCAACGGCACGATTCCCAACCTGACCGAACCGGGCAATCTCGCGGCCTGGCGGGACCTGGAGCAGGCGAAGAAGCGGCTGGTGTATTCATTGCTCCGGTTTGGCCTGCCCTTCAGCGAAGGGAACCTGCCCAAGGGTCCGCTCGTGTTCAACTTCGAGCGCAACTCCGGCACTGGCCACCTCGACGGCGTAATCACCATCGACGTGACGGAAGCCGATGCGGTTGAGCGCGAACGGCAGCGCCAGCACTTCCAGGAGCCCTACCGCTCCCTGCTCGGCCATTTGCGCCACGAGAGCGGACACTTCTACTGGATGCTGCTCGTTGAAGCTGCCGGTAAGCATAAGCTGAAGCGCTACCGCGATGTGTTCGGCGATGAGCGCGAAGACTATCGGGCGGCCCTTGCGCGCCATCATGCGCAAGGTCCCGCCGCCGAATGGCAGGCCCGACACGTTTCAGCGTATGCGAGCGCCCATCCCTGGGAGGATTGGGCCGAAACTTGGGCCCATTATCTGCACATGGTGGACGCTCTCGATACAGCGGAGGCGACGGGAATGGAACCGAGGGCCGCCGGCTTCAAGTTCGGGGCCATGTGGACTTTCAAACCCTCCAACGTCTATCGCGACGTTTCATTCGCAAAACTGATGGATCGCTGGGTTCCGTTGACAATCGCAATGAACAACCTGAGCCGCAGCATGGGGCACGACGATTTCTACCCCTTCGTCATATCGGCGGTGGTGGAAGAAAAACTGGCGTTCGTCCACCGCTGCATTTGCGACAAGTCGGTCTGATGTGGGTCGCTACCGCAGCCAGACCGGTCTCGCACCTAGGCCTTCTGCGACCAAAGTAGCTGGCGGCCCAGGCCGGATTGGCGTAGGGCGCAAAAGATTGCCGATTGACGATCGCAAATCGTCCTGAACTACTGCTGGAATGTCGCACCTGTGTCGCGAAGGGCGGTTTACTGTTCGCTCCCTGTCGGGTGAGGCCGGGACATTATGACGGACAAAGACTAGCGGCCGATAAGGGAATGCTCCATGGACGATGAAACGAGCCTCCGCGATGCCGCACTTGACTATCACCGTTTTCCCACGCCCGGTAAGATCTCGGTCCAGCCGACCAAGGCGCTCACCAACCAGCGCGACCTGGCCCTCGCCTACTCGCCGGGCGTCGCATACGCCTGCCTCGCGATCGCAGCCGATCCAGCGTTGGCCGCCGAGCTGACGTCACGCGCCAACCTCGTCGGCGTCGTCACCAATGGCACCGCCGTGCTGGGTCTCGGCAACATCGGCCCCCTGGCCTCGAAGCCGGTGATGGAAGGCAAGGCCGGACTGTTCAAAAAATTTGCGGGCATCGACGTATTCGATATCGAGATCAACGAAAACGACCCCGACAAGATCGTCGAGGTGGTAGCGGCGCTGGAACCGACTTTCGGCGGCATCAACCTCGAGGATATCAAGGCTCCCGAATGCTTCATCGTGGAGCGCAAGCTGCGCGCCCGCATGAAAATCCCTGTCTTCCACGACGACCAGCACGGCACGGCGATCATCGTCGCGGCGGCGATCCTCAATGGCTTGAAGCTCGTCGGCAAGAACCTCTCCGACGTGAAGCTTGCAGGCTCGGGCGCGGGCGCCGCCGCACTTTCGTGCCTGAACCTGTTGGTGAGTCTCGGCCTGAAGCTTGAAAACATCCACGTGAGCGACATCGCAGGGGTGGTTTACGAAGGCCGCACCGAGCTGATGGACCCCGAAAAACAGCGATTTGCCAGGCCGACGAGCGCGCGCACGCTGGCTGAGATCATGGTGGGCGCCGACGTATTCCTGGGATTGTCGGCGGGCGGCGTGGTCAAACCCGAGATGGTGCAATCGATGGCGCCAAAGCCGTTGGTGCTGGCACTCGCTAACCCCGTGCCCGAAATCATGCCCGACCTTGTTACGAGCATCCGGCCGGACGCCATTGTCTGCACGGGGCGCTCCGACTTCCCCAACCAGGTCAACAACGTCCTGTGCTTCCCGTTCATCTTCCGCGGCGCGCTCGACTGCGGCGCGACGACCATCAACGAAGAGATGAAGATGGCCGCGGTCAAGGCGATTGCGGAACTCGCCCAGGCCGAAGTTTCGGAAGTTGTGGCCAATGCTTATGGCGGCAGCGAGGAGTTGCGCTTCGGGCCGACCTACTTGATCCCCAAGCCGCTCGACCCGCGCCTGATCGAAAAGATCGCGCCCGCCGTGGCCAAGGCTGCGATGGACAGCGGCGTCGCAACCCGCCCGATCGCCGATTTGGAAGCCTATCGCCAGAAAGTGGCGCGGATCGTGTACCACTCAGGCAGCAGCATGCAGCCGGTGTTCGTTGCAGCCAAGCGCGCGCCGATGCGCGTGCTGCTGGCGGAAGGCGAGGACGAACGCGTGTTGCGGGCGGCCCAGATCGTTGTGGACGAGGGGCTGGCGCGGCCCGTCCTGGTCGGCCGCCGCGAAGTCGTGACGAGCCTGATCTCCGCGTCCGGTCTGCGACTTGTTCCCGGCCAGAACTGCGATGTGGTGACGCCCGGCGACGACGAGGCGACGCGGCAGATGGCCGAGCGCTACTTCGAGCTGATGAGCAGGAAGGGCATCACGCGCCAGATCGCCCATGAGCACATGCGCACCCGTCCGACATTGTTTGGCGCGATGCTGCTGAAGACGGGCGCCGTGGATGCCATGCTGGCAGGCATGCACGGCACCTATCAGGAACATCTCGGCATTGTGCGCGACGTGATCGGGCCGCGCCCCGGCGTCACCACGCTCGCCGCGATGAACCTGCTGATGATGACGGGCCGCCAGTTGTTCATCTGCGATACGTACGTCAACGAGCACCCCAACAGCAGCCAGATCGTGGAGATGACGCTGCTGGCCGCCGAAGAGGTGCGCCGGTTTGGCATGACGCCAGCTGTCGCCCTGCTCTCCCACTCGAGCTTCGGCAGTTCGCAGTCGTGGGAAGCCCAGCAGATGCGGGCGGCGCGCGACCAGTTGGTCGCCATGGCCCCCGAACTGATCGCCGATGGCGAAATGCGCGGCGATGCGGCGCTGTCGCCGGCGATTCTCGGGGATGTCTTCCCCGGTTCTCGCCTAACCAGCGAAGCCAATCTGCTTATTATGCCGAACGTGGACGCAGCCAACATCTCGTTCAATCTGTTGAAGGTTGCAGCCGGCGGCGGCATTACGGTCGGGCCGATTCTACTGGGCGCGGCCAAGCCCGTACATATTTTGGAGCCAGCGGGATCCGTCCGTCGTATCGTCAATATGACGGCCTTGGCATCCGTCGATGCCAAGGCCGCGAACAAGTCGGCGTAAAGTACCGGTGTTTAAGGGCCGCCCCGATCAACGCGGCGGTGAAATAGAGAGAGACGCACTCATGTCGCAGAATATGCCAATGTTTGAAATTCCCCAGCAGATGCGTGAACTTGCCGAGCATAACATCGAGCAGGCCAGAGCGGCCTATACGCAGTTCATGGAAGCAGCCCATAAGGCGCAGACCATGATGCCGGCGAACCCGATGACGTCGATGATCAAGGATGCGCAGGAACGCGCGATGAAGTTCACCCAGGCGAACCTGGACGCGAGCTTCAATTTGGCCAGCGCGCTGGCCAAGGCGAAGGACCCCAAAGAGGCTGTTGAAATCCAGACCAAGTATGCTCAGACGCAGATGCAGACGTTTGCGACCCAGACCCAGGAACTCGTTCGCCTGATGTCGGAAGCGGCCCAGAAGGCGCAGCACAAGCTGTAAGGTCTGCTGGAACAAATAACGAGCCAGGGCCCGTCCAACCAGGATGGGCTCTCCTTCTCGCGCGTCGGTCGCAGCCGGTCGGCCGCAGTTAGGTGCGCGAGCCTTGTCCGGATACCTGTGCCATTATGCGGATACTTGAGCCTTGACGTTTTCCCCCGCCGCCAGCACGTAGCGGGTTCTTCTGATGACGCAGACGCCCGGCCGGACTGAAGGCGCCATTCAGCTTCGTAACCTCAACGACAGTGAATCGACGCCACATGCGTATTCTTGGTTTGGTGACCCTGTCTCATGACACTGGCGCAGCACTGATCGATGACGGCGAAATCGTATCGGTTCTCGAAGAAGAGCGTCATTCCCGCGAAAAGCACACAATCTGGTTTCCCCGCCGCTCCGTCGCAGCCTTGATGGGCGAAGACGGCGCCAAGCTCGCCGCCGTCGATGTCATCACGACGCCGTGGGATCAGGTGCGTCTGCGGCGGACGTTCTGGAACGCCGTGTTCGGCAAGTTCCCTTCGAGCCTCCACCTGATCCGCGACAGCGCTCACCCGACGCAGGATGGCGCGGTGGTGATCATGAACACGTTGTTGCGGTTCGGCCTTTGGCGTTACTTCCCGCGCGCCAAGATGCCCCGAATCGTCGGGGTCGGCCACCACGAGTCCCATGCGGCGATGTTCTTCGTCTCCCCCTTCGACGACGCCACCGTGATCGTCATGGACGGCTTTGGCGACGACGCCTCGACGAGCGTGTTTACCGGCGCGGGCAATCGCCTGGAGCGGCAGTGGCAGGGCAGCTTCTTCGACAGCTTAGGGATGGTCTACACCCTTATCACGCGCCACTTGGGGTTCGAGGTGTTCGAAGAAGGCACCGTGATGGCGCTGGCAGCCCTCGGGCATGACGCGCAGGTAGCCAAGATGCGCGATATCGTGCGCCTGACGCACGACGGGCAGTTCACCGTCGACATGAGCTATTTCGACTACGACCGCTACGGCATGATCCAGCCGTTCAAGCGCAAATTCATCGATACGTTCGGCCCCGCGCGCAAGCGCGGTGAACCGTTGACCCAGCATCACAAGGACCTCGCGTTTGCCCTGCAGTCAGTGGCCGAAGATGTGATCGTACACGTCGCAAAGGCGGCGCGCGCCCGCTTCCCGTCGCGCAATTTGTGCTTCGTTGGCGGCGTCGCGCTGAATTGCGTGGCCAACGCCCGGCTGGTGCGCGAAGCCGGGTTTGACCGCATCTGGGTTCCGCCGTGCGCGTCCGATACGGGCGCCCCGCTCGGCAGCGCACTTTATCATCACCACCAGACGTTGGGCGCGCCCCGGCGTACCGTATTGACGCACGCCTATCACGGGCTCGCCTACACCGACGCCGATATCGAAACGGCGCTCCAAGCAGCTGGAATGACCTACCGGCGGCTCGATGACGCCGAGCTGATCGCCAAGACCGCGCAAGATCTGGCTGACGGGCGCATCGTCGGCTGGTTCCAGGGCCGGTATGAAATCGGCCCGCGCGCCCTTGGCAACCGCTCGATCCTCGCCTCGCCCATCGTGCCCGGCGTGCGCGATGTCATCAATGCGCGGGTCAAGTTCCGCGAGCCGTTCCGTCCGTTTGCACCCTCCGTGCTGGCCGAACGCGCTCACGAATATTTCGAGATCGACCAACCCGATCCGTTCATGACGCTGGCCCCGCGCGTTCGCCCGGAGATGGCGGCTCGCATTCCCGCCGCCGTGCACGTCGACGGCACCTCGCGCATCCAGACGGTTGAGCAGGCGGCGAACCCCCGCTACCATGCGCTGATCGAAGCCTTCGGCAAGCTGACGGGCGTGCCGATCTTGCTGAACACGAGTTTCAACAAGCAGGAGCCCATCGTCGCTCGGCCCGAGGAGGCGATCTCGTGCTTTCTGCGCACCGAAATCGATATCCTGGTGCTCGGAAATTATTGCACGGCCGACCGTCCGCCAGCGTCCGCCGCGAAGGCTCGCGCCGCGTTCGAGGTCATCGAGGTCAACACCCGCGGCGGTGAATGACAGTGGCGAATCATGGCGTGCTTCAGGCAAAAGTGACGGCCCCGCGCTCTTCATGCCGTCACACGAGTCGGGCAAGAACTATTGAATGGCAACCCTGGATCGGGCGATCTAGGATAGCGACGTACTTGCGCTCACTTGACCACACCAAAATTGACCATACCAAATTGCAACGGAGTGTTTGCCGATGGCGAAATTGACCGTGAACGGGGCAACCCTTGACGTGGCGGCGGACGAGAACACGCCGCTGCTCTGGGTGCTGCGCGAACAACTCGGCATGACCGGCACGAAGTACGGCTGCGGCATCGCCCAGTGCGGCGCCTGCACGGTTCATATCGATGGCGTCGCCACGCGCTCGTGCGCCGTGACGCTCGGATCCGTGAAACCCGAGCAGAAGATCGTCACCATCGAAGGATTGTCGCCCGATGGGTCCCATCCCATCCAGAAGGCCTGGCTGGAGATGGATGTGCCGCAATGCGGCTATTGCCAGACCGGCATGATCATGGCGGCAGCAGCTCTTTTGAAAGACAAGCCCAAACCCACCGATGCCGACATCGATGAAGCCATGTCGAACATCTGCCGTTGCGGCACCTATCTGCGCGTCAAGGCTGCGATCCACGCGGCGGCCGGCACGTCGAAAACCTGATTTGGGAGGACACGCAGATGACGAAAGCTACCGTTTCCCGCCGCACGTTCCTGGCCACCTCCGCAGCCGTAGCCGGCGGCATGACCCTTGGCTTCCACGTGCCGTTCCTGGCCGGGAGTGCCGCGGCTGAAAGTGCTGAAAGTGCAGCAGCTGCCCCCGAGATCAACGCCTGGGTTGTGATCAAGCCCGACGATACGGTGGTCGTGCGCATCGCGCGTTCCGAGATGGGTCAGGGGACCCTGACAGGCCTCGCCCAGTTGGTGGCCGAGGAACTTGAATGCGACTGGTCCAAGGTCACGACGGAATATCCAACCCCCGGCCAGAGCCTCGCGCGCAACCGCGTCTGGGGCGATTTCGGCACCGGCGGCTCGCGCGGCATCCGCACGTCGCACGACTACGTCCGCAAGGGCGGCGCGGCGGCACGCGAAATGCTCAAAGCCGCGGCGGCCGCGGAATGGGGCGTGCCGGCCTCCGAGATCATGGCGGCCAACAGCGTGCTGTCCCACAAGGCGAGCGGCAAGACGGCGACCTACGGCGCAATGGCTGCAGCGGCGTCCAAGATCGAGCCGCCCAAGGACATCAAGCTCAAAGACCCGAAGGATTGGAAGATCATCGGCAAATCCGTGCCGCGCCTGGACACGGCCGACAAGGTGACCGGCAAGCAGGTCTACGGAATCGACCTGAAGCTGCCCGGCATGCTCAACGCGGCGGTCAAGGAATGCCCGGTGTTCGGCGGCAAACTGGCATCGATGGACGACGCCAAGGTAAAGGCGATGCCCGGGGTGAAGGCGGTGGTCAAGGTTGGCGAAACGGGCGTGGCTGTCGTCGCCGACACCTGGTGGCAGGCCAAGACCGCGCTCGATGCGCTGCCCATCGTTTGGGATGAAGGTCCCAATAAGTCGGCGTCGACTGCGAAGTTCGCCGAGGTGCTGCGCGAGGGACTGATATCCGACAAGGACGTGTTCGTCGGCAACAAGAACGGCGACGCGCTGGCAGCGATCGAGTCCGCGGCGGTCAAAGTGGAGGCGATCTACAGCACGCCCCACCAGAACCATGCGACGCTCGAGCCGATGAATGCGACCGCACTCTGGACCGCAGATAAGTGCCGGGTCTGGTGCCCGACGCAGAACGGAGAAGCCTCGCTCGCCGCAGCGGCCTCCGCAGCCGAACTTCCCCAGGACAAGTGCGACATCATCAAGGTTCACTTGGGCGGCGGCTTCGGCCGGCGCGGGGCGTTCCAGGACTATGTGACCCAGGCGGTGCGGATCGCCAAGCAGATGCCGGGCGTTCCGGTGAAGCTGGTGTGGAGCCGCGAAGAGGACATGGCGCAAGGCCGGTATCACCCGGTGACGATGGCCAAGCTGACCGGCGCGCTGGATGACAAGGGTAACCTGACCGCCTTCCGCATGCGTATTTCCGGACAGTCGATTTTGAAGAGCGTACGGCCGGAAGGTCTGGTCAACGGTATGGACCCGGCCGTGTTCCAAGGCATCGCCAAGGATGATCCGGAAAAGCCGACGGCCAACGAGCATGGCACCGTCTATGCGTTCCCGAACTTGCTGGTCGATCATGCGATGCGCAACCCGCACGTTCCGCCAGGCTTCTGGCGCGGCGTGAACGTCAACCAGATCGCGATCTACGTCGAAAGCTTCATCGATGAGCTGGCCGCGGCCGCCAAGGTCGACGCTCTCGAGTTCCGGCGCCGTCTGCTGGGCAACCAGCCCAAGGCCCGCGCGGTGCTCGATGCCGTCGCCGAAAAGGGCGGCTGGGGCAAGCCGATGACGGATGGCGTCATGGGCCGCGGGTTGGCAGTCGTGCGCTCGTACGGCAGCTATACGGCGGCGCTGGCCGAGGTTTCGGTCAGCACCAAGGGCAAGCTGAAGGTCCATCGGATCGTGGCCGCGACCGACCCGGGCTACGGCGTGAACCCGCAGCAGATCGCGATGCAGGTCGAAGGCTCGTTTGTTTACGGGCTGGGCGCAGCGCTCAATCAGGAAATCACCATCAAGGATGGACGGGTCGAGCAGACCAACTTCGACACCTACCAGCCGCTACGGTTGGCAGAAATGCCCAAGGTCGAAACCATCGTGATGCCGTCGGGCGGCTGGTGGGGGGGCGTGGGCGAGCCGACGATCGCGGTCGCCCCGCCCGCTGTGCTGAACGCGATCGCCAACGCGACCGGCAAGCGCATCCGTCAATTGCCGGTCAAGGATCAGAATCTGAAAGCTTGATGCGAGCCGCACGTAAAAGCTACTCCGTGGCCGTTCCCGCCGCAGCTTGCGCCAACAAAAGGCGCACGCTTGCGGTCGGGGTCTTGCTCGGCGGCTTGCTGTTGCCGGGCGCTCTCAAAACGGCGGCAGCGGAACAATTGGCACCGTTTGAGATTGTGGGTGATGCGATACCGCTGGCTCTTGATGGGTTGCCGGGTGACGCCGAGCGCGGGCGGGTCATTGTGCTCGACCGCACCGGCGGAAATTGTTTGATCTGCCACAAGGTGCCGGTGGCCTCTGAACCGTTTCAGGGCGAATTGGGACCTGATCTCGCAGGCGTAGGGGGGCGGTTGACGGCAGCCCAGATCCGGCAGCGCCTCGTCGATCAGAGCCGTCTCGATCGCGCCACCCTGATGCCGCCCTACTACCGGGTGGACAACCTGACCCGCGTGGCCGCGCCTTTCCAAGGCAAGCCGGTGCTGAACGCCCAGCAGATCGAGGATGTGGTGGCGTGGCTCGCGACGCTGAAGGACCAGGAGAGACCATGACGCTGGTAAGAGTGGATCGCCGCCAGGCCCTGGCCACGTTGGCCGCTTCGCTGCTCGCGCCCGTAACGGTGCGCGCCGCCGAAAGCGACCCGTCGATGAAACCGCCCTCGGCACTGTACCTGCAGGCGCGCACGGTGCTCGCGAACGGCCGCGAGATCAGGACGGCGCGCGTGACGCTCGACCTTCCCAGGCTTGCCGAGAACGGCAACTCCGTGACCCTCAAGATCGACGTCGCAAGCCCGATGACGGCCGCCGATCACGTCAGGACGATCCATATCCTGTCGGAACAAAACCCCATCGCGACCATCGGCCGGTTCCACCTGACGCCACGCGCGGGCCGCGCCTTTGTTTCGACCTCGGTGCGGCTGGCGACAACGCAGAATGTGCACGCCATCGCGGAAATGAGCGACGGCTCGCTGTGGGAGGCGCAGGCGGAATCCGTCGTTCTGATCGCCGCCTGCATCGATGGCGGCTGAGCCTGAAAGGACACTTGAACATGCGTCCAGCCCGGATTGTCGTGCCGGAAACGGCGAAGGTGGGAGAGATCGTCGAGATCAAGGCGCTGATCCAGCACCCGATGGTGACCGGCCATACGGCTGCCGGCGCAAACACGGAGCCGCGCGATATTATCCATACCCTGACCGTCACCTATGATGGAGCCGAGATCTTCCGCGCCGACTTCATGCCCGGTATCGCGGCCAACCCCTACGTGGCGTTCACGACGGTCGCGACCGTGACCGGCGACATCGTCTTCACCTGGACCGATGACAAGTCGGAGGTTACGACAGCGGCGCGCACGCTGAGGGTGCCATGAAAGGCTGGCGAACCGGCTTGGCAATCGGGCTGGCGCTCGCTGTTTGGAGGAGCAGTCCCGGGCTTGCCGAAGAAGCGAGCCCATCGCTGCACCCGGCGACCGAGTATCTTTCAACCGGCATGAAAGCCGAGCAGGCCGACCTCGCCCGTAACCGCGGGATGCTGTGGGTCGATCAAGGCGCGGCGTTGTGGCGTCAGGCCCAGGGCGTGGCCGGCAAGGCGTGCGCCGATTGCCATGGCGAAGCGGAAGCATCCATGCGCGGCGTGGCGGCCCGCTACCCCGCCGTCGATGCCACGAGCAACCGTCTGCTCAATCTCGAGGGCCGTATCAACCAATGCCGCACCACGCGCCAGCAGGCGCAAGCGCTCGCCTACGAGAGCAACGAGCTTCTGGGCCTCACGGCGTTCATTGCGTACCAATCCCGCGGGCTGCCGGTCAACGTAGCGACCGGCGGACCCGCACAGCCCTACGTGGAAGCCGGACGGAAGCTCTGGAACGAGCGGCAAGGTCAGCTCAATCTCGCCTGCGCGCAATGCCATGAAGCCAAGGCCGGCCACAAGCTGCGGGGCGACACGATCTCGAGCGGGGTCGGTACCGGGTACCCGGTCTACAGGCTCGAATGGCAGGGGATGGGCTCGCTCCATCGCCGCCTGCGGGCCTGTCAGCTGGGCGTCCGCGCCATCCAATTCGATCAGGGCGCGCCCGAGTATCTCGCGTTGGAGCTGTATCTCGCGTCCCGCGCGGCCGGGCTTCCGATTGAAACGCCAGCCCTCAGGCGGTGAGCGTTTCACCTGCGGATTTGAGTGCGCGCCGGGCCTCGGCGCCGATACTGCCATGCTGGGGTTTGAACCTGACGCCGAGCTTGTTGCCGGTCGTACGGACGACCTCGCAGTCGATTATGATTTTGGTGTTGGGCAGACGCAAGCCGATCGCGCCCGGCAGTTCCGTCGCCTGGAACAGTTCGATGAGCGCTCCGCCCTCAGACAGATTGCGAACGACGCAAGCAACGCCCGGCCGGGCCGCCACGTCGATGAAGGCGTGAACGGTGGTCGCACGGCGTCCGAACTGGCGCCGTTCGTCGAGTATCGTCATGGCAAGCACTCCCTTAACTTGGCCAGTATACGTCGAGAGCGCTGCAAACGCGTTTCTTATTCATTCGGCATTTTGTGCAAATGCCATGCTCGCGGACGATGCAACTCAAGCGCCTGTCTTGATTTCGTCGCCGGTTGTAATCATGGTCACAGCAAGGTTAAGGAGGTCAGACCGGTCCGCAGCTTCGGTCTCAGGTCCGACCCAAAGGATGCACCATGACGGCGACGAAATCCGGGTTTCTTGCAGGGCTGACGCGCACCGATGGCCCGCGCCGCGACACGTTGCGGCGTGAGCTCGCGCGCGACCGGGCGAAACTGCAGCCGATCGACGCGCGGCCCAAGCTGGTGCTGGCGAGCGCGAGCCCCCGCCGCGTCGCGCTGCTGGCGCAGGTCGGCATCGAGCCCGACGCGTACCGTCCGGCATCCATCGACGAGACGCCGCTACGCTCCGAGATGCCGCGCGCGCTGGTGACGCGGCTCGCCATCGCCAAGGCCCAGGCCGCTCGCGACCAGATCGCCAACGACCGCGACATCGCAGACGCCCACATCCTGGCGGCGGACACGGTGGTGGCCGTGGGCCGCAAGATCCTGGGCAAGCCCGAGCACATCGAGGAGGCGGCCGAGTCGCTGCGCTACCTGTCGGGCCGGGCGCATCGCGTGCTGACGGGCGTCTGCCTGCTCTTGCCGGACGATCGGGTGCGCATGAAGATCGTCGACACCCGGGTGCGGTTCAAGCACCTTACGAAGCCCGAAATCGAAGCCTACATCGCCTCGCGCGAATGGCGCGGCAAGGCGGGTGGCTATGCGATCCAGGGCCTCGCCGGCGCGTTCGTGCAGCGCATCGTCGGCTCCTACACCAACGTCGTCGGCCTGCCGCTGACGGAAGTGACTGCCCTGCTGCTGGCCGAAGGCTTCCCGATCCATTTCAACTGGCTCAAGGCCGGCCAGCTAGACCCATCATGACCCGCGCAGCGCGATCCGGCCATCTGCCGGCCTGTCAGGATCGTTCGGGTCCCCGTCGCCGCAGCGCTGCGCAAAGGAACGCATGACCAATATAACGCCCATCCAGCGCGAACCGCTGTGCTCGATCTGCGGCCGCCCGATGGTGGACGCCTTCAAGCCGTTTTGTTCCGCCCATTGTTCGAATGTCGATCTCGCGCGCTGGCTCGGCGGCGTCTACGCGATCCCCGCTGCCTCCGCCGATGACGACGAAGACGGCGACCCGCCGTTTGCCCCCCCCGATCGTTGATGAGCGCGCCCCTTCGGCCTTCACCCACCGCGTGAACCCGGATATGCTCGCGGCATATTGGCGGCGGGGCGTTCATGGCGGGCAAGATTTTCATCAACTACCGGCGCGACGACGAGCGCTCGGCGGCGGCGCGTGTGCGCGATCGGCTGGCTGCGGCGTTCGGCAAGTCCAACGTCTTCATGGACGTGGACAACCTGATGGCGGGCCAGCGCTTCGACAAGGAGCTGGAGAAAGCCCTCGCCGAGACCGACATTTTCCTGGCGGTCATGGGGCCGCGCTGGATGGAGCTGTTCAAGCAGCGGCAAGCGTCCGGTGACCGCGACTACGTGCGCGAGGAGATCGCGGCAGCCTTGAAGCGCGGCATCGTCGTCATCCCGGTCTTGATCGAGCGGGCGGCCCTCCCGCGTGGCGTTGACCTCCCCGACGACATCCGCGAGCTGGTGCTGCACCAGAAGCACACGGTTGTGCACGAGCAGTTCGGCCGGGATGTCGATGGACTGATCGAGGCGATCCGGTTCAGCCG
>JANXVY010000080.1 GCA_025351425.1 Hyphomicrobium sp. | reverse complement strand
CGGCGAAGCCTCGCTCCATGAAGACGGCGAAGCCTCGCTCCATGAAGACGGCGAAGCCTCGCTCCATGAAGACGGCGAAGCCTCGCTCCATGAAGACGGCGAAGCCTCGCTCCATGAAGACGGCGAAGCGTCGCTCCATGAAGACGGCGAAGCCTCGCTCCATGAAGACGGCGAAGCCTCGCTCCATGAAGATGAAAATGCGACAAAATCAAGAACCTAGAGCAAATTTCCGATTCCGTAGGATCGGAATTTGCTCTAGAGTGCTTCCGGGAAAAGTGTGGCGCGGTTTTCCCGAAAGAAGCACGAAAAAACAAAGACCTAGAGTCCTTCCGCGATTCTACTTAAATCGGAATTTGCTCTAGGCTCGCCCTATACTCGAACAGCCGCAATTTTTCACGGGGGCAGTGATGGCGGGCAATATTTTCATCTCCTACCGGCGCGACGACGCGGCCGCCTGGGCCGGGCGGTTGCATCTGGCGCTGCAGAAGCATTTCAAACCCGCTCAGCTGTTCATGGACGTGGACAACATCAAGCCCGGCGCGGATTTCGTGCAGGCGCTCGACGACCAGATCGGCAAGTGCGACGTGCTGCTCGCCGTCATCGGCAAGGACTGGTGCGATGCCCGCAACGCAGGTGGCCAGCGGCGCCTGGATGATCCAGCCGACTTCGTGCGCATCGAGATCGAAAGCGCCCTCAAGCGCGATATCCGCGTGGTGCCGGTGCTGGTCGACAACGCCGTGATGCCGAACGCGGCCGATCTGCCGGACGCGATGAAGGCGCTGACCCGCCGCCAGGCCGTGACCGTGACGCACGCCCGCTTCGGGTCGGAAATAGAAAGTCTGGCCCGCAACCTCGGCGACGTTTTTTCGTCCGGCCCGAACTGGCAGGCGAACTGGGGCGGCTTCCAGAGCGAGATCGGGCGCATGGCGTCCCAGGCGGCGACGGCTGCACAATCGGCGGGGCTCAATACCGAAACGCTGAATGCGGGAACCAAGGTCGCAAAGATAGCTGGCTGGGCCGTGCTGTGGTTTTATGGCGCTGTTTTGGCGCTTGGCCTCGTCGCGATTGTCGCCATTGCCGCTCTGCAGGGCGCGGGCATGGACAAGGAGACCGCGCAAGGGGCGGCTGGATTGATCATCATCCTGGCAGGCGTCGGCTATTGGCGGTGGCGCAAGGCCAAGTCATGAGCCGCACGCCCTACATTGCTCAGCCGCGCCGCTTGGGCTGGCCCCCGCACTTTTCCATCGGCAGCGCCGTCGTCGCCCAGCCATCCTTGGCAACCGTGACGACGTAGCGCCGGCAATCCGCCGACAGGCCCGGTACGAAGCGAACCTCAAACACGGCAAGCTCCGGCGCGGGCTTGCGCGGCCATACGAACACGTCCGTCTCGGCCGTTTCGGCGAGCGCGGTCTGGATGGCGGCCGCTGCATTCTGATAATCGGCCGCAGACAGGCGCGCGAGCAGCGCATGCGACAGTTCCGGGTGCAGACCGGCTGCGACGGCCTTCACCTGATAGGGATCGGCGCGGTCGACTTTGGGGGCGCGCAGCGGCTCGGGCTTTGCTTCCGCAACCGCCGCAACGGGTGGCTCGGCGACGACCTTGACCGGCGGCGGCTCGACGATTTCGGCGGGCGGGGCGGCTGAGGGGGCTTGTGCGCGCGCCGCGTCCGCGGCAGCGGAGGGCATGGCTTTTGGGCTCACGGCGGGGGCGGATGAATTCCCAGTCGTGGCCGCCGCCCTGAGGCTCTCCGCGAGATCGCCCAGTTTTTCACCGAGCTGATCGCCAAACAGCGCCCACCCGCCGCCCAACGCGAGCATGAGGATCAGTCCGGTGAAAAGGGTCGTGCGTCCACCGCTGCGCGATTTGAGCGGCCCGGTCCGCTCGCCCGCCGACAGCGCGCCATAGGCGAACGTGTCGTCGTCCTCGTAGCGGTTATCGGTCTTGTCATAAAGGGACATGGGTCTGGCCTGTCTGTTTCCAACGATGGGCCACCCGCGCAAGGCACCTGCCAGGATGTTCCCGGCAAAATCATGGCATTGTAAATGGCGTCCGCGCCTGGGGGGCGGGCGGGCAAACGCTGGTCAAACGTCAGCCACGCGCGCCAGAAAACAGCTGCTCACGGGCACCGCCTGGCCTATAATCCGTCTGCGTTGGATGGCTGTGGGAGCGTGAGATGGCGGTTGGGGATATCAAACCGATCGATGATGGAGCTGCGTCGCAAAGCATCTCCGATCAGCTGAAAGTCGATTCCAATGTGCTGGTCACGCCTCACGCCTCACGTCTCGATCAACAATATCGCAACGATCTCCGTCCTGCCAATCAAGCAACCTAAGAGACCGATCCTCCCGATCGTTCGTTCGATGAGCACGTGCTCAAGGCGCTGGCCAAACTTCGGGCGGCCCGTCTTCAGAGCCCGGGCGTCGCTCAGGTCGCAGACCCAAGGCGGATGGCGTTGGCGATCACGTCGGCGGGGCGCTTCTCTCCTCGGGGGCCGTTAGGCATCGAGCAAATACCTCTCAGCCATGGCAATTGCCTTATCTGTCTGCGCAATCACGTTCCGCAGCTGCAAAGCCTCAGTTTTGCTATCATCTTGACGCGAGCCACTGACCTGGACAGAGCCGATCTGCAGCCGTCCATCCTCAAGCATCGACGCCAAGTTGGCATACTCGGCTTGCAGTTCTCGATTGCGCTCTATGAAGGCGCGGAGATTGTCCGCTCGGTTCGCCATGCTGATTTTCCTGCTTTGCGGTAAACATAGCAGGGAGTTGAGCGTCTGGCGAACTCAAGTCGAGGGGTCGTCAGGCAACACCTGAGACACGACCCGGGCTTGCGTACGCACCTATTCCGCGGCGACGAGGCTCGGCGATTTGTGGCGCGCGTAGAGGAATTCCATCACCGCTGCGCGCGCGCGCAGGTATTCGGGATGATCGACCATTTCCAGCCGGTTGCGCGGACGCGGCAGGCCGATCTCCAGCACTTCGCCGATGCGGGCGGCAGGCCCGTTTGTCATCATCACGATGCGGTCCGAAAGCAGCACGGCTTCGTCCACGTCGTGGGTCACCATGATCGCCGTATTGCCCAGGCGCGCATGGATTTCCATCACGCTGTCTTGAAGGTGGGCGCGCGTCAGGGCGTCAAGCGCACCGAACGGCTCGTCCATCAGCAGCACCTTGGGCTCCATGGCAAGCGCGCGGGCAATGCCGACGCGCTGCTTCATGCCACCCGAGATTTCGGCGGGGCGCTTGTCCTTGGCGTGCAGCATGTGAACGAGGTCGAGGTTGTGGAGAACCCACGCGTGCCGCTCGGCCTTGCTCTTGGTCTTTCGGAACACCTT
Source organism: Hyphomicrobium sp. (assembly GCA_025351425.1). Lineage (GTDB taxonomy): Bacteria > Pseudomonadota > Alphaproteobacteria > Rhizobiales > Hyphomicrobiaceae > JANXVY01. Next base: position 28,114 of record JANXVY010000080.1, on the reverse strand, counting down.
GTCGACGGCGAGTTTCACGTTCTCGTAGACTGTAAGCCAGGGCAGCAGCGAGTGGTTCTGGAATACGACCGCGCGATCGGGGCCGGGCGTGTTGACCTCGTGGTTCTCCAGCAGGATCACCCCGGTGGTAACTTGGGTGAGCCCCGCGACGAGGTTCAGCAGCGTCGACTTCCCGCACCCCGAGTGGCCGATGATCGAGACGAACTCGCCGCGCTCGATGTTCAAGGTTGCGCCCTTCAGCACGTCGGAGGTCTTACCGCCGCGGGTGAACGACTTGTCGACGCCTTCGATGGCGAGGAACGGATGAGCGCCGTGGGCGCGCGGCGTGACGTGGGAGACGGGTTCGACTGGCGCGATCATTGGGTTGTCCTCAAGCTGCTGAGACGCCACGGGTGGCAATCGATCCGGCGTAGGCGACGAGCCGGTCGAGGGCAAAGCCAACGAGCCCGATGTAGCAAAGCGCGACGATGATGTCGGGCAGCCGCGAGGAGTTCCAGGCATCCCAGATGAAGAACCCGATGCCGACGCCGCCGGTCAGCATTTCTGCGGCAACGATGGCAAGCCACGACAAGCCGATGCCGATGCGCAGGCCAGTGAAGATGTAGGGCGCGGTCGAGGGCAGCATGATGCGCCAGAAGAATTCGGCCTGGTTGAGCCGTAGCACCGCGGCGACGTTGCGGTAGTCTTGCGGGATGTTGCGGATACCGACGGCGGTGTTGATGATGATCGGCCAGATCGCGGTGATGAAGATCACGAAAATGGCAGACGGCGCGCTGTCGCGGAAGGCAGCGAGCGCGATCGGCAGCCAGGCGAGCGGGGGCACCGTGCGCAGGATCTGGAAGATGGGGTCCAGGCCGCGCATGGCCCACACGCTCTGGCCAACGAGCGTTCCCAGCAGCACGCCCACGATGGAGGCAAAGCCGAAACCGATGGCGACCCGCTGCAGGCTCGTCAGCACCCGCCAGCCAAGCCCGATGTCCTGAGTGCCGTTGATGAAGAAGGGGTGCACGATCAGGTCCTTGGCTTCCGTCCATATTTTGGAGGGCGGGGGCAGGGTCGCCTTGGAACTCGAGCAGGCGATCTCCCAGAACAGGCCGAGCAGAATCATCACGACCAGGGGCGGGACGACGGCGGTCGCGACGCTTGTCAGCATCTTGGTGAAATCGAACGAACGCGCAGGCTGTGTTGCTGCCACGCTTGTTGCTGAAATTGGGGGTATGACGGGGGCCTTGACGATAGGGTCTGCAATAACCGTTGCCACCGGCGGAGAAGCCGCCGCGGCCGGCACGCAGCCGGCCGCGGTTTCGATCAGGAACAGTTGACGTGCGGGAACGGCCATGCGGGGGCTCTCCAGGAGGGGTTCGCGCCAAACGCGCGTCAGGCAATTCGCTTGATCGTGAGCGACTTCAGGTAGCCTTGCGGATCGGCTGGGTCGAAGGTCTTGCCGTCGAAGAATTTTTCGACGCCGCGGCTGTCGCCGGTGGGTGCGCCCGCAAGGCCCATCGTCTTGGCCGCTTCACTCCACAGGTCCGACCGGTTGGTCTTGGCGACCAGCGCCTTGATGTCGGTATCGGGGGCGAACTTGCCCCAGCGGATGTTTTCGGTCACGAACCACGTGTCGAGGCTTTTCCAGGGGTAGGACGTCGCGCCGTTGTCGCCCCAGAACTTCATCGCGAGCTTCACGTCGCTGACTTTGCGGCCGCGGCCATAGTTGATGTCGCCCTTGATGCGGCCGATGATGTCGGCCACGGGCACGTTGAACCACTGGCGGCGGCCAATGATTTCGGCCATCTCGGCCTTGTTCTCGGCCTTTTCGCACCACTGTTGAGCTTCCATCGTTGCCATCATGATGGCGAGCGTCGCCTTTGGGTTCGCGTCGACCCAGTCGGCGCGCATGCCCAAGGCCTTCTCGGGGTGCTTGAACCAGAGTTCGCCCGTCGTTGCAGCCGTGAAGCCGATGTCCTGGTTGACGAGTTGCTCGTTCCACGGCTCGCCGACGCAGAACGCGTCCATGGTGCCGACCTTCATGTTGGCAACCATCTGTGCGGGCGGCACCACGATCGTCGAGACGTCCTTGTCGGGGTCGATGCCACCGGACGCCAGCCAGTAACGCATCCAGAGGTCGTGATTGCCGCCGGGGAACGTGACCGCGACCTTGATGTCCTTGCCGGCCGCTTTCTTGGCCGCGAACGCATCCTTCAGAGCGGAGCTGTCGATGCCGACCTTCAAGTCCTTGTATTCGTTGGAAACCGAGAGGCCCTGGCAATCCTCGTTCAGCCGCATCAGCGTATACATCGGCAGCGGCTGGTTGTTCTGCATGACCTTGCCGGTCGTATACAGGTGGATCTTCGGGCTCAGGATGTGGGCGCCGTCGATGCCGTTGGCCTTGGTCCCGAGCGCCATATTATCGCGCGTCGCGCCCCACGAGGCCTGCTTCAGGATTTCCATGTCCGGAAGGCCGTACTTGGCGTACATGCCCTTTTCTTTGGCGATGATGAGCGGCGCGGCGTCGGTCAGCGCGATGTAGCCGAGCTTGGTGCCTTTCACTTCGGGCCCTGCGGCTTGCGCAAATGCGCCGCCAGGAAACGCGAGCTTCGCCGCCGTCACGGTCGCGATGGCCGAAGCCTGCCGCAACACCGTGCGGCGGGAGACGCTGAGAGGGCCGTTGGCGTTGGTTGGCTTCGTCAAGATGGATCCCCTTTGGTTGACCTGCGCGCGCAGCGCACGAGCGTCACGGTGGCTCGCGCCGGGCAGGCTGTAGCGGCTAGGCTTCAAGACCCGTGCCAGACTGTTAAGGAGTTTGAATTGTGTTGTGTTACAGGGGGTTGATCGTTCGCCCCAGAACGAGTTCGCGCGCCATATGCCTAGCGCTTGTGCAGCGCAGCAATGGGCGATGAAACTTTTGGCAGTCCGTGGTGAAGGTCTTTGACGGCCGGGGAGTTTGCGCGCGGCCTAAAGCATTTTCCGACGAAGTCGGATACCGGTTCGTCGTCGACGGCGAAGCCTCGCTCCTTGAAGACGGCGAAGCCTCGCTCCTTGAAGACGGCGAAGCCTCGCTCCTTGAAGACGGCGAAGCCTCGCTCCATGAAGACGGCGAAGCCTCGCTTCGTGAAGACGGCGAAGCCTCGCTTCGTGAAGATGAAAATGCGACAAAATCAGGAACCTAGAGCAATATTCCGATTCCGTAGGATCGGAATTTGTTCTAGCGGCTTGCGGAATTTGTTTGCAGCGTGCCTCGTTGTAAAGGGACCGCCGGGGGTTTGCGTGTGCTATCCTTGCCCCAAACGCATTGGAGACCTGATGGCCAAATTTGACGACGAGATCGCACATCGTAAAAAACAAAACCGCCTTGATGAAGTGGCGCTCAAGGACATTCAGGCGGGCAAAAGTAAAAGTGTTGAGGGCCTTTGCGACGCCCAACAGGTCGGTGTGACGGATGCGACGATCAAGACGCTGAAGTCGCGCATCGCCAAGACCGGCCGCCTCATCAAGTGGTATGAGAAGGTCAACGCCAGGAGATCCTAACAACCAGCTGTTCTTGGGCTGAGGGGCGCACGGCCCTCTATTCAGCCGCAGCTTGCTCTTCGCCCTTGTCCTTCGCGAGGAACCCGCCGGACTGGCGCGCCCACAGGCTCGCATAAAGGCCGCCGCGCCGCAGCAGTTCGGCATGGCTCCCCTGTTCGACGATCTGGCCCTTGTCCATGATGATGAGCCTGTCCATCGCGGCGATCGTCGATAAGCGGTGCGCGATGGCGATCACCGTCTTGCCGGCCATCAGCGTTTCAAGCTGTTCCTGGATGGCTGCTTCCGCCTCGCTGTCGAGCGCGCTGGTTGCCTCGTCCAGGATCAGGATAGGTGCGTCCTTCAGCAGCACGCGGGCAATCGCGATGCGCTGGCGCTGGCCGCCCGAAAGCTTCACGCCGCGCTCGCCCACGTGGCCGTCATACCCGGTACGGCCGCGGCTATCGACCAGCGTCGTGATGAAATCGTGGGCGTGGGCGCGGCTTGCCGCCTGCATGGCGTCGGCGAGCGTCGCGCCCGGCCGGCCATAGCGGATGTTGTCGAGGACCGACCGGTGCAGCAGCGACGTATCCTGCGTCACCACGCCGATTTTCTCGCGCAAGCTCTCCTGCGCAACCTGCGAGATGTCCTGGCCGTCGATCAGGATGCGCCCGCTTTCGAGATCGTAAAACCGCAGCAGCGTCGCAACCAGCGTCGACTTGCCAGCGCCCGAACGCCCGACCAGACCGATCTTCTCGCCAGGTTTTACCGTGAGCGTCAGCCCGTCGAGCACACCCTTGCTGCGGGTTTCGGCCGTGCGGCCGGTCGCGTAGCGGAATGTGACCGCCTCGAAGCGGATTTCGCCCCCCGTCACCACGAGTGACTTGGCGCCCGGCGCATCCACCACCGAATAGGGCTTGGCGATGGTGTCCATGCTCTCCTGGACCACGCCGATGTTGTCGAAGATGCCAGCCAGCGTCCACATGAACCACCCCGACATGTTCATCAACCGGACCACCAGCCCCGAGACAATGGCGAGCGAACCGACGGTCACGAGGCCATAGGTCCACAGCCACAACGCGAGGCCGACGGTGCCGACGAGCACCAGGCCGTTCAGCGTCCACAGCGCGACCTCCATCTGCGTGTTGAGGCGCGTTTGTTCCTGGAACCTCGCGATGTTCTCGCCGATCGCCTCCTTGGCGAACTGGTCTTCCCGTTCGGCGTGGGCAAACAGCTTCACCGTCATCATGTTGGTATAGCTGTCGGTGATGCGGCCCATCAGCAGCGAGCGGGATTCGGAGGCCGCGTGCGACAGCTTCTCGATGCGGGGCACGAAGGTGCGCAGCGCCCAGATGTAGCCTGCGAGCCAGATCAATAACGGGATCGTGAGCCGCCAGTCCGCGTAGAAAAATAGCGCAAACGCGCCCAACCAGTGCACCAGCACCCACACGACGATATCGCAGGCGTTGGCCGTTGCGTCGCGGATGGCGTTGCCAAGCTGGACCACGCGGGTCGCGAGCCGTCCGCCGAAATCGTTCTGGAAGAACACCAGGCTCTGGCGCAGCACGTAGCGGTGGGCGAGCCAGCGGATGCGGCCTTGCACCGGTGCCACGATCATCTGTTGCTTGACGAGGTCGGCCAGCAGCGACATCGCCGGACGCACGACAGCCGTCACCACCGCCATGAGGGCTAAATTGACGCCGTGGCGGCGCCAGAACTCGGCTGGCGAGGCGGCGTTCTGCATCATGTCGATGATGTAGCCCGTGAAGGCCATCGTCACGACTTCGATCGCAGCCGTGACGAGCGTGACGGCGATCAGCAACCCGAACGACCACGCAACGGGGCGCAGGTACACCCACACGAACGGCCACAGCTTGGCGGGCGGCTCGCCGGGGATCACGTCGGGGAAAGGGTCGATGCGTGTCTCGAACCATCGCAACAGGTTCTCGACGCGCGCTTTCAAATCTTCATACATTCGTGGTGCCATCAATCGAAAAGTCTTAAGTGCCGCCGCCCTCGCTTTGTATCACGCGACTGCGAAGGTTCGCCGCCAACTGTTCTCGCGGCGTTGGGGGCCGGACGCAGTGGGGGGCGCGGCCAAGGGAGAGGCGCACGGTACGTGCCGACTGCGACCGGAGGAAGACGGAGCTTCATCCATGAACCCGCGATGAACTTCCAGCTCATCGGCCGTTCAAGCAGCCCTGTTTAATTCTCGCCACATCGCCTATTTATAGGATGCGCATCCAGATGCAATTCGCCGCAAACTCGTTGGCTGAGGTTTCTCACATGTCAGATACTCCCCGCTCGCCGATTTCGTCCCTCGTCGATCATCCGGTCGCCAAAACCGTGGGCAGCACCGTGCCTTTGATCCGAGCCGCGGTGCTCGGCGTTTCCGTGCTGGCCGCGATCCCGACCGCGCACAATCTCTACTACTCCTGGGCGCACGGCATCCCTTATGCCCAGGTTCCCCACCGGCTCGCCCAATATGATCTGTGGATGAAAAACCTCGATTGCAAGATCGAGTATCGCCAGCTTGCGACCACGTCAGGCACCAAGGTCGACGTCGGCTCTTGTGCGACGAGCGGCGACATCGCGATCAAGGTGTCGAGCGCGGAGGGGCATTCGTCGTATGAGTGGATCGCGTTCAACGACCTCCAGAAGCCCGTCGCTTCCGCAGGCCTGATGGGGCTTGTGATCCCGGCTGCGATGGCCGCCGAGGCGTTGCCGGCCCAATCCGCGCCCGCAGCTTCGGGCGATGGCTCGTTCAAAGTCGCCCAGGCCGGTATGCAGGTGATGTGTCAGGTCAAAGGCGCCGGTGATAAGCTCGTTCGTGTCGTCCAGGAAGGCGGCAAGTGCTTCCGTGAGACCATGTCATTGCTCAAAGGCGCCGTCGAGAAGCGCGAGCCCGTGCCCTGCACCACCACCTGCAAGTAAGCGAAGGCCAGGGGACACATCCCCTGGGCCCCATAACCAAGTAGGCAACTTTCAGGCAACCTTGAAATCGGGATACCAGCGCGCCATGCCGCGGCCGCGGTAGGCGACGAGGTTGGCGTGGCGCTCGGTCGCGGCCAGCAGCGGCGTATTGAACACAGGGCACAATAGGCCGGCGACAGTGGCGAACACGCTGGCGTCGGCGCTGCAGGGGGCGTTGCCCATCAGCCAGGGTTTGTCGCCGAGCTGGTCGGCCAGCGCGTCGATCCCGCGCGTGGCGAGCTGCACGATTTCGTCCCCGCTGTGGAGGCCGATGCCCTGCATCCGAAGTGACTTCACGACCTTGCGGCGGACCAGCGTACGCACGATCGGGCGCAACGGAGCTGGGACCATATCGAAGAACTTGGCCGGCCCGCGCTGAAAATTTTCGTCCAATACCCAGCGGGTGTGGGCTACCGCAAAATAAAGATTGTCCTCGCACAGCTTTTCAAAGGCCCACGCCTGCGCGCGCTCCTGCGGCGATAATCCGGCGTCGAAGTCGATCTGGTATTTCTGCTCCAGGTGCCAGCGGATAAACGTACTGTCGGCGACGATCGTGCCGGCGTCGTCCATGAACGGCTGTTTGCCTTTCGGGGCCTTGGGAAACGACGTGTGGTCGAGTTGGTAGGGCTGGTCCGCCATCTTGAGCAGCACCTCGGCTTTCATGCACGGCGGACTGGCGTCGGGCAGGCCGATGTTGGGGCCAAAAGTGTAAAGCGTGATCATGGGCCGCTTTTCCCTGTGATCGGTCATGACGTTCAACCCTGCGTTTGCGGCGCAATCCCGCTAGAGCGCGTTAGGAAAAGTGTGAAGCGGTTTTCCGTAAAACGCGCGCCTGAGCCAGGAGAGCGCGTTAGGAAAAGTGTGAAGCGGTTTTCCGTAAAACGCGCGCCTGAGCCAGAAGAGCGCGTTAGGAAAAGTGTGAAGCGGTTTTCCGTAAAACGCGCGACAAAGCAAAGAGAGCGCGTTAGGAAAAGTGTGAAGCGGTTTTCCGTAAAACGCGCGACAAAACAATAACCTAGATGATGTGAGCGATTGAAAGAAAAGCGAATAGGCTCTAGCGACCAAACCCGACGCACGTGTTGCACGCCCCAAACGCGCGCGGCCCTCATGCTGGCACTCATTATGCACTTTCTCGTCCGTGTGCACCACGCCCACGTCAAATTGAGGCGCTCTCGCGCATGACCGAACCCATATTTACCGATTGGCGGCCCGAATTGGCTGAGGACTGGGGCCGCGCGCCCCTGTGCGCCCGGCACCGGCTCGACCGCCATCCGCTGTTCTCTTTTGAGGCATTGGCGGCACTCATCGAGGCTTATCCGCGCGCCCATTACGCGCTCGTGCACATGGGTGCGCAAGGCGGCAAGCGCGAATGGCGCGAGGGCGAACTCGGCGGATTGACCGGCGCAGAGGTGATCGAGGCGATCAAGGCCGGGCGGATGTGGCTCAATCTGCGCAACATCAGCGCGGTCGATGCCCGCTACCGGGATGTGTTGGACCAGATCTTCGAGGAAGTGCGCCGGAACGTGCCGGGATACACCACGCACAACCGCACGTCGGGTCTCTTGATCTCCTCGCCCAACGCTCAGGTCTATTATCACTGCGACCTGCCGGGGCAGTCGCTGTGGCAGATCCATGGCGCCAAGCGGGTGTACGTCTATCCCAACCGCCCGCCGTTCCTCACGCCAGAACAACTCGAAACCATTGCCTTGACCGAGGTCGAGGTGAACATGGCCTATGATCCAGCTTACGACGCGCACGCTCGGGTATTCGAGATCGGCGGCGGCGAGATGCTGCACTGGCCGCTCAACGCGCCGCACCGGGTTGAAAACCTGGAGTGCCTCAACGTGTCCATGACCACCGAATATTGGACCGAAGCGATCCGCCGCAATCAGATGGTGACGATGGGCAATGCGATCCTGCGCACCAGGCTCGGGCTTGCGCCCCGCAGCACGGCAACCAAGGGCGTGCGCTTCTGGGCCAAGGCCGCCCTTCAGGCCGGCGTGCGGCGCGCGGGGCTTCTGAACGCCATGCGCAAGGCCAAGCGGCCGATTGATTTCAGGCTCGATCCGCTTAGGCCGGGCCAGATCGTCGATCTGGCCCGTCAGCCCGCGCTGCTTGATGCCGCCGAGTAGCGTCATGACACCAGCGCCGTCCGCGTCAACGGGGCCATGGCTGTCGCGCCTGCGGGGCACGCCGGCTGGTGGCGCAACGCTGTCCGTCGCTGCGTTTTCGTCGGCCCACGAAGCGCTTACGGCTGCAGCCGCTGAGTTGGGCGGCGATGGGGTTGGCGCCGGATTCCAGCATCCGGTTTGGCTCGCAAATGTTTATCGTCACCTCGTGGCGGCCACCGGCGCGCAGCCCCTGTGCCTGGGCGTGCGCTCGGCGCCCCAGGGGCCGCTGCTCGCCGTGCTTCCCCTGCTGGTGCGCCGTGAGGGCAGGCTCAGGGTCGCCCGGTTCGCCGACTGCGGCGTGTCCGATTACAACGCGCCGTTGCGGTCGGCCGGAGGGCTCGGTTCCCTGACCGCAGCTCACCTCCTCGCCGCGTTGAAACCGGCGTTGAACGGCATCGATATGCTGGCGCTCGACCGCATGCCCGTCACGCCGCTCGATCCGTTGAGCCTGCATCCCGCCGCCCAGCCTGCGCGCCTTCACGGCAATCGTCTGACCATCGCCGACGGCGTCGATGGGTTTTTGCGAGCCCGCGGCAAGAAATACCGCAAGGAGGTCGAGCGCTGCACCCGCCTGCTGACTGCGGCCGGAGACTGGTCATTTGCGCGCGCCACGACCGGACCCGAGATCGAGCAGGCTTATGCAACCTTGGAAGTCTTGCAGGCCGAGCGTCACGCGGGCGCCGGCGACTATGCCCTGGCCGAGCCGCGCTTCGAGACCTTCTACCGCGCCCTCCTCGCCGATCCGTCCGGATTGGGCCACATCTACACCTTGAGCGTGGATGGGGCGATCATCGCCGTGTTGCTGGGTATCGAGCACGGCGCGACCTTCACGCTGCTGCGGATCGCCCACTCAGGCGGTGCGTGGCGGCAGATGTCGCCTGGCCGCCTCATCGTCGTGGAGGCCATGAGGGCCTTCTGCGCGCGCGGCGTAACGACGTTCGACTTAGGGATGGGCGATTATGCCTTCAAACGCGGTTTTGGCGCGCAAGCCGTGCCGCTCGCCGATCTCGTCGTGCCCTTGACTGCCCGCGCAGTGCCAACCGTCGCCGCGTTCCGCCTTAAGTCCCGGTTGCGGCGCAACGAGCGGCTGCGCACCCTCGTCCAGCGATTGCGTGGAACTGGGTGATGGCCGTTCGTTTGGAAGCTTGACCCAAGGCAACTGGGTTTGCCCATCCCCGCGGTTCGATTATAAGCCCAGCAACTCTCACTCTACAGGACGTGCGCCCAACAGGGATGCGCGCTGGAACCACTTATGGCCAAGACCGATTCAAAAGCCGCGGCAACGCCCGCCGGTGATGCCCGCCCCGAAGCCCGTGTGGCGCGTGGCTTTCGCGATATCGAGGCGGCCGAACTGCGCCAGCTCGAAAGCATGATCGCCAAGATCCGCGACGTCTACGAGCGCTACGGCTTCGAGCCCCTCGAAACCCCCGTGTTCGAATACACCGATGCGCTGGGCAAGTTCCTCCCCGACCAGGACCGCCCCAACGCGGGCGTGTTCTCGCTGACGGATGAAGATGACCAGTGGATGAGCCTGCGCTACGACCTCACCGCGCCGCTCGCCCGCTATGTCGCCCAGAACTATGATCGCCTCCCCAAGCCCTACCGGCGCTATGCGACCGGCTCCGTCTACCGCAATGAAAAGCCGGGACCGGGCCGCTTCCGCCAGTTCACGCAGTTCGACGCCGATACCGTCGGCACCGACAACGTCGCGGCCGACGCCGAGATGTGCATGCTCGCCGCCGACACGCTCGAAGCGCTGGGCATCAAGCGCGGCGATTACGTGGTGAAGGTCAACAGCCGCAAAGTGCTGGATGGTCTGATGGAGACCATCGGCGTCGATCTCGCAGCCCCGGCTGGCAACGAAATGCGCCTGACGGTCTTGCGCGCCATCGATAAGGTGGACCGCCTGGGGCTTTCCGGCGTCGAGCACCTGCTGGGTGCAGGACGCAAGGACGAGTCGGGCGCGTTCACCAAAGGGGCTGGTCTGGCGCCTGGGCAGATCGACGCCGTAATGGCCTATCTAGGCGCCAAGCGGGACGACCGGGACGCAACGGTTGCCGCCATGACGGCCGCCGTTCAGTCGAGCGCGAACGGCCAGCAGGGCATGGCGGAACTCGCGTCGATGGCAGCGCTCCTGCAGGCGGCGGGATATGGCCCCGATCAAGTGGCGATCGATCCAACCGTCGTGCGCGGCCTCGAATATTACACAGGCCCCGTGTTCGAGGCCGAACTCACGTTCGAGGTGAAGGACGAGCACGGCCACCCCGTGCGCTTCGGCTCGGTCGGCGGCGGCGGTCGCTATGACGATCTCGTCGCCCGCTTCACCGGCCAGAAAGTGCCGGCAACCGGCTTTTCCATCGGCGTGTCGCGCCTCGCCGCAGCCCTCAAGCTGTTGAACAAGGAAACCGCCAAGTCCACGCTCGGCCCGGTCGTGGTGCTGGTCATGGATAAGGGCGAGCTGCCGCGCTATCAGGCGATGGCCCAGCGGCTGCGCGCGGCCGGCATCCGCGCGGAGATGTATCTCGGCACGGCCGGCATGAAACCGCAAATGAAATACGCCGACAAGCGCGGCTCGGCGGTGGTGGTCATCCAGGGGTCGAACGAGCGCGAGAACGGCGAAGTTGTGCTCAAAGACCTGATCGCGGGCGAAAAGGCCGCCGCCGCCATCAAGGAAAACGCCGAGTGGAAAGCGTCGCGGCCCGCGCAACACACCGTCAAGGAAGCCGATCTCGTCACTGAGGTCCGCAAGCTGCTGGCGCAATATGAGCGCTGAGCCCGTCCGTCAGTTCGCAAATCTGGAAGCCCAGGCGCAGCGCATCATGGGCGTGTTCACGCACGCCGGATATGAGGCCGTCGCGCCCGCCATCATTCAGCCGGCCGAGGTGTTCCTCGACGCTGTCGGTGAAGCGCTGCGGGCGCGTACGTATGTGTTCACCGATCAAAATGGCGCGGAGCTGTGCCTGCGGCCCGATCTCACTGTGCCGACGTGCCGCCTGCATCTGGCGCGCGGGTCCCAAGCGCAATTGCCCGCCCGCTATTGCTATAACGGCCCGGCCTTCCGCTTTCAGGCGGCGGGCGCGGACTTAGCCCATCCCCGCGAGTTCCGGCAAGCCGGCATCGAAGCCTTCGGCGCTCCGGATGCGGTACAGGCGGAAGCGGAAACGCTCGCCATCATGGTTGACGCGCTTTCGGCGGCGGGCCTCGACCGCAAGCAGCTTCATTTGAAATTCGGCGACCTCTACCTGATGCGCGCGTTGCTGAACGCGGTCGATATGCCGGCCAGCTGGCGGTCGCGGCTGAAAGCAAAGTTCTGGCGGCCGTCAGCGTTCCGGGCCGAGTTGAAGCGGCTGACGGGAGATGCTGCGAGCCGGGGAAGCATGCTCCCCCCGGCATTGATCGAGGCCCTGGCGAAGGCAGCGCCCGAGGATCAAGACGCGGTGATTTCGGCGCATCTGGAAGGGGCCCGCCTGGAAACTTTCGGCGCGCGCAGCATCGCGGAGATCACGGAGCACGCGCGCGTGCTGATGGACGAGGCGCGCGCGGCGCCATTGCCGGCCGCGACGGCGGCGTTGATGGAAGCGTATGTGGCGATCGAGGTGCCTTGCCGGGAGGCGAGCGGAAAAATCGCGGCGATCGCGGCCAGCGCCGGAATCGATCTGGCGCGTCCGCTCGAAAGGTTCGATGCGCGGCTCGAACGCTTTGCAGCGCTGGGTCTCGACTTGAACGCGGCGACGTTCTCGGGCGATTTCGGCCGCTCGCTCGAGTATTACACGGGCTTCGTGTTCGCGATCGCAGCGCCTGGCCTGCCGCAACTGAGCCCCGTTGCCGGTGGCGGACGCTATAACGGCCTTATGCGGCTTTCGGGCAGCCCCGTGGACATACCGGCGGTGGGTGCAGCCATCCATACCGAGCGGCTGCTGGCGGCAATCGATGGGGGCGTATCGTGACGGGCAAGCTCGTGTTTGCGGTGCCCTCCAAGGGCCGCCTCATGGAAGACACGACCAAGGTGCTGGCGCAGCACGGTCTGACGTTGCGCAAAACCGGCCATGCGCGCGGCTATCGCGGCAGCTTTGACGAGTTGCCGGAAATCGAGGTGGCGTTCGTTTCGGCGTCCGAAATCGCAGCTCAGCTCAAATCGGGCGCGGTACATCTGGGCGTAACGGGCGAAGACCTGATCCGTGAACAGATCCCGGACGCGGAGGCACGGGTCAATTTCATAGCCGCACTCGGGTTCGGTCACGCCGACGTGGTTGCCGCCGTGCCCGATTTCTGGATCGACGTGCGCACCATGGCCGATCTCGACGCCATCTCGGGGCCGTTCCGCCGCACCCACCGGCGCTCGCTGCGGGTTGCCACCAAGTATCTTAATCTGACGCGGCGCTTCTTCGCCGACCGGGGCCTGACGGATTACCGGATCGTCGAGAGCCTGGGCGCGACCGAGGGCACGCCTGCGGCCGGCACCGCCGATCTCATCGTCGATATCACCTCATCGGGCGAAACCTTGCGGGCGAATGCGCTGCGCATCCTGGATGACGGCGTGATGCTGCGGTCGCAAGCAAATCTCGTTGTCTCCCAGGCGGCGAGCTGGGGCGCTGCAACCCGTGCGCTTGAAGCCGAAGTGCGGCGGCGGTTCCAGGGTTAACGGGCGCGCGCGGGGCGCAAGGCTGGGCACGGCCCGGGCTTTGCAGCCGTCTCCCCGACATGTCCCAATTCGCCACAGAATTTGCCGCTGAACGTCCCCTTGCCGCGCCCATGCTCGCGGCGGGGCGGATGCTGGTCACAGGCTTGCTGCTCGCGGTCTCGCCGCTGCTGCTGTTCATGCTGGGCTGGCAATATTTCGATACCGGCGGCAGCCCCATCGAGAAGTTCCACCCGGCCATTCTGCTTTCCACGGGCCTGTTGCTGATCATGGCCAGCGCCCATGGCAATCCGCTGACGGGGCTGCTTGCCCTGCTAGCGCGAACCCCGGTCATGCTCCCGTTCTTTGCCGCCAACGCCTTCATGATGCTTTACGCGAGCCTCGTGCTGCACCTGCCGGTCACGATCTTCATCGAAACCTTCATCGGGGCCGCACTCGTCAGCCTGGTGTTCCGCGACCTTCCCGAACCCGAAGGCCGAAGCCTTGCCCTGCTGGTTCACGCGCTGATCTTTGCCGACGTTCTGCTCGGTTTTTATGAACAGTTCAGCGGCGGCTGGCATCTGACGCCCCTCATCATCAACGGCGAAGACCTGTCGGATGAACCACGCTCGACCGCGCTGCTCGGCCATCCGCTGGCAAACGCCTGCCTCGTCGGCGCGTATGTCGTGATGCTGGCGCTGGGGGGCGCGCGCGATCTGCCGGTGCTGCTGCGGCCGGTTTGTTTCCTTGCGGCGCTCGCGAGCCTCGTTCCGTTCGGCGGGCGGGCGGCCACGGCTCTGACGCTGTTGTGTCTGGCCTATCTCGGGCTGGTGCGGGTTTGGGCAATTCTGCGCGGGGCGCCGTTCGACAGCCGCAGCATCATCGCTGGGCTCGTCATCGTGCCGCTTGCGGGGCTGGGCCTTGTGACCGGCTTCGAGATGGGACTGTTCGACACGCTCGTAAACCGGCTTGTCGACGACGACGGCAGCGCCAGCACCCGCATCGAGATGTTCGCTCTGTTTCGCTATCTTTCGCTCGAAGACCTGATGTTTGGGCCCGATCAAGCCACACTCATGACCTGGGTGCGCCTGCACGGCCTTGAATACGGCATCGAGAGCTTCGTCGTCGCGTTCATCCTGAACTACGGGCTACTGTGCACGGCGGTCTTTTTCCCGCCGCTGGCGCTGTTCTTTTATCACTTGATGAAGAGCAGCCGGCCCGGGGCGTGGCTCGCGATCTTCCATTTCCTGGCCGTGTCGCTGACTTCAATCAGCCTGTCGTCCAAATCGCCGACGTTGTCGGTGTTCGTCGTGCTGCTCGCCGTGCTGCTGCGGCGCGACCCTTACGCCAATTCGGCCAGCAGGCATTTGAGAATGCCATAGTCGTAGCGTCCGCCGAGGGCTGCATGGGCGGGGGCGAGTTTGCCCGTATCCAGCGTTTCGTGGGTCTCGAAGGCGGCCAGGATTTCGTCGATGGCCGCTTCGTCCAGGTCCAGACAGTCGCGCGCCTCGATGACGCCCCCTTCGATCGCTTCGGCAAAGTGGGTGTAGACCGTCGACGTCTCGATGCCGCGCTGCTGAGCGATCGTACCGGCGTCCATGCCCTCGGCGCGCAGCGCGAGCGTGGCGTTCACCGTGCGCGACAGGCCATTAGCGGCAGCCGTGGCCGTTTCTTCCTCGCGCGGAGCGGCGGCTTTCGTGGCGGGTGCTGCCGCCACGCTCGCAGCGTCGCCGCCAAAGCGGCCCAGCGTTTCGAGAAAGGCTTGGCCGTAACGGCTGATCTTGCTCGCGCCGAGCCCGGTGATGGTCTTCAAGTCGTTGAGCGTGCCCGGGCGTTTCTGCGCGAGTTCCACCAGCGTGCGGTCGTGACAGATGACGTAGGGCGGCACCTTGGCCTCCTGCGACAGCCGCGAACGGACCACGCGCAGCGCCGCAAACAGCGTTCCGCCCGGCGTGTCTCCCGCGGGCAGCGAACTGGCGCCGCGGCGCGCCTTGGCGGGCTTGGTTAGCGCAGGCCTCAACGCGCGCATGCGGAACTGGCTCTCGCCGCGCAGCAGGGGGCGCGAAAGATCGGTCAGCGCGAGGGTGCCGTGTCCTTCCGTGTCGCCGGTCAGATAGCCCCCTGCCGTCAGCTGCCGGAACAGGCCGCGCCAGGTCGCCGCATCTTCCGTCTTGCCGATGCCGAACACAGCCAGCTGATCGTGGGAATTACGGATGATACGTTCGTCGGCCTTTCCCATCAAAACGTCCGCGACATAGGTGACGCCGAAGCGCTGGCCGGTGCGATACACTGCCGACAGCGCTTTGCGGGCGAGGTCGGTGCCATCCACCGTCACCGGCGGCGTCAGGCAATTGTCGCAGTTTCCGCACGGTTCAAGGCGGATTTCGCCGAAGTACGCGAGCAGCGCCTGCCGCCGGCAATTGACCATTTCCCCAAGGCCGATCAGAGCGTCGAGCTTGCCACGCTGGACCTTCTTGTACTCCTCGCTGCCCTCGCTCTGCGCGATCCACTGGCGCAGCTGAATGAGGTCCTGCAGCCCATACGCCATCCAGGCGTCGGCAGGTTCGCCATCGCGCCCTGCCCGCCCGGTTTCCTGATAGTACGCCTCGATCGACTTGGGCAGGTTTAAGTGGGCGACGAACCGCACGTCGGGCTTGTCGATACCCATGCCGAACGCGATCGTCGCCACGATGATCAGGTTGTCTTCGGCGAGGAATTTCTGCTGCACGGTGCGTCGCACGTCGGCGGGCAGCCCCGCATGGTAGGCCATCGCCCGCCGGCCCTTTTGTGTCAGCCAGGCGGCGGTTTCCTCGACCGATTTGCGCGACAGGCAATAGACGATGCCGCAGCCTTCGGGGTGTTCGCTGGAGATGAATTGCCAGAGCTTGTCGCGTGCCGAACCCATCTCGGAAATCGTGTAGCGGATGTTGGGGCGGTCGAAGCTCGCGACGAACCGGTGGGCGTTTTCCAGGCTGAGCTCGGTCGCGATCTCTTCGCGCGTGCGCTCGTCCGCCGTTGCGGTCAGCGCGATCCGCGGAATGCCGGGGAAGCGCTCAGCCAGGATCCGCAGCTGGCGGTATTCGGGCCTGAAATCATGCCCCCACTGCGACACGCAATGGGCTTCGTCGATGGCAAACAGCGAAATCTTCGACTTCTTCAGCAGCACCATCATGCGGTCCTGCACGAGGCGTTCGGGCGCGATATACAACAAGTCGAGATGCCCCGCGACCAGTTGCCATTCGACGGCCTCCTGCTCAGGCCGCGTCAGCGTGGAGTTGAGGTAGGCGGCGCGCACGCCCGCCTCCTTCAACGCGTCCACCTGGTCCTGCATCAGCGCGATCAGCGGCGACACGACGATGCCGGTGCCCTCGCGCACGAGGGCCGGGATCTGGTAGCACAGCGACTTGCCGCCGCCGGTCGGCATCAGCGCGAGCGCGTCGCCGCCCTCGATGACGGTTTCGATGATGGCGGCCTGATGCAGGCGGAACGACTTGTATCCGAACACGCGCTCGAGAACGTCGTGGGCGCGGTCCATCGGGCTCGTCTCGGCTGCGGACACTTTGCGTACGGCGGATGCCCGCATTTCGGATGCCCCGGGGTTGATGTCCCGAGGACGTTAGCTCGATTCTGGTGGGCATACGGGATGCGGGACACGATGGCGTTGGATAACGCGCCCCTTGCCGGCTAAAACACGCCAACCGCGGCTGGCGTTCACGCGCCGCGCGCGGTCATCGACTGATAGATCGCATAGCCTTCATCGAGCTGGGCGGTTGTCAAATCGGGCTGACCGGCCCGCGCAATGGCGTCGAACAAGGCTCGCCCGAGCGCCGGGCTGACGCTTTCGGCGCGCTTAGATGGTAGGATGCACGCCTCGCCCGGAATCGGACCGGGGCGCGCGAATTTGCAGAACGGTAGGAGTGAGAGAATACAGTTGTTCTTACGTGAAAATCGACCTCTTTCGGGGGGTGACATAGGCTCGGTCATTGGTCCCCCGTCTCGAAGCGGTAGCCGACGCCGGCCTCGGTTGCGATCAACTTTGGTTCGGCGGGGTCTTCTTCGATCTTCTGGCGGAGTTGGCCGATGAAGACCCGCAAATATTGCGTGTCGCTGGTGTGAGCAGGCCCCCAGACGGCTGCAAGCACTTGACGGTGCGTCACGACGCGTCCCGCATTGCGGACCAGCACCTGGAGCAGATCGTATTCTTTCGGCGTCACGCGGATGGTTTCGCCGTTGCGCTTCACGGTGCGGGCGATGGTATCGATTTCGAGCCCGCCCGAACGCAGCACGGGCGTTTCTTTGAGCTCCTCCAGCCGGTGGCGCAGGGCCGTTCTGATACGGGCCATGAGTTCGCCGATGCCGAACGGCTTGTTGATGTAATCGTTGGCGCCAAGATCGAGGGCTGCCACCTTTTCCGCTTCGCGATCGCGTGCTGACAGCACGATGATCGGCACCTTCGACCAGGTGCGGACTTCGGCGATGACGTCCTTGCCATCGCGATCGGGCAGGCCGAGATCGAGAATAACAAGTTCAGGTGCCGCCGTGGCGATTGCTTTGATCGACCCTTCCGCCGTCTCGGCCGTGATCACCTCGTAGCCCGCCGCTGATAAACCAAGCTTCAGGAAACGCAGGATTTGCGGTTCGTCGTCAACGACGAGGATACGCGCTTTTGCCGTCATGACGGGAGGCCCTTATCTGTGCAGGTGTCTGCTGCGAGGATGGCTACGCTCTCGAATGGCAGCTTGACGACGAGCCGCGTGCCGCGACCGTCCTTCATGGGACTTTCTGCTTGGATCGTGCCCCCCATGGCAGTTACGATACCCCGGCAAATGGCGAGTCCAAGTCCCGTTCCCGCCGCACGGCCATCGCCCTGCTTGCCGCGATAGAACTTTTCGAATACGCGCTCCAGATCCGCGCTGGGGATGCCATCGCCCTGATCGCGCACGGTGATCACGATACTCTCACCGTCCCGGCGGGCATGAAGGGCGATCGGGAAACCTGCCTGGCTGTATTTGTTGGCGTTGTCGAGCAGGTTGAAGACCAACTGTTCCAACAGGGCCGCATCGCCCCGGACGGCTGGCAACTTGGGCTCCACCGTGATCGCGATTTCGCGAGCAGGAAAACTCTTGCGGCCCCGTTCAGCCGCCGCCCTGATGGCGTCGCCCACCTCGACGAGATCCCGTTTGACCTCGACCGCGCCGGCTTCGAGCCGCGTCATGTCGAGCAGGTTCGATACGAACCGAGACAGCCGCCGTGCTTCTTCCTCGATGGCGGCCAGGAGGTCGTCGCGGTCGTTTTCCGTTAGCTCGCGCCGGAACGTCCGCAGGCTGGTCACCGAGCCCAGGATCGAGGCCAGCGGTGTGCGCAGATCGTGCGACAACGAAGACAGCAGCGCCGACCGTAGCCGCTCGCTGTCGGCCAACGCCTGCGCCTTCAACGTTTCGTCGACGAGTTGGGTACGTTCGATGGCAATCGCCGACTGGTCGATCAGGGCGGCGAGCGCGCGCTCGGTCTCGGTGGGAAAGGCGTCGCGTGCATGCTGCGGCTGGAGACCGATCACACCGATTGTGCCCCGTGGCGTCTTTAGCGGATGAAACTGGAACTGCGCGTTCGGAAGCGTCTTCGATCGCCAGCCGGTGACATCGCCAAATCGCCACGTACGCCGGGCCGCCGCCCATTCTCCCGGGCCAAGTGTGTCTTCGGGCGGAAATCCGCTCACAATCGCCAGCTTATCGCCTTCGGGCAGCAGCACGATCGAAGCGCCTTTGACGGCGGAGGCCGTCTGCACGGACACTGCCCATAGGACGTCGTCGAGTTTTGGAGCGGCCGAAAGCTTGCGCGAAAAGTCGTACAGCGCACTGATAGCCGTCGCCCGCCGCTCGGTTGCAATCGACTGCTCGCGGACGCGGCCAGCAAGCCCGCCAGTCAGCACGGCCACGAGCAGGAACATGAGCAGGGCGAGCAGCTCATGGGGTTGAGCGACCGTAAATGTGTAAACCGGTTCGATGAAGAAGAAATTGTAGGCGAAAAACGACAACAGCGCGGCGGCGATGGCGGACGTCCGGCCGAAGACGACCGCACATGACAACACGGCCGTGAGAAAAATCATGGAAACGTTCGGCAACGCTATCCAGCGCACCAGCAGTTCGCCAACAAGAACGGAAATAGCCACCGAAACACCCGCCAGCAGCAATCCTGAGCTCAGTTGATCGAACTTTGGGAGGACTGGCGTGGCCATGCGACGAGGCTCAGCCGGGCCCGTGACGAAATGGACCGAAATATCTCTCGCCCGTTTGAGCAACTCCTCGCTCAGCGATCGGCGGACCAACCGGGCAAGGCCGCCGCGCGCCGATCGCCCGCAAAAAATCTGCGTAATGTTTTCCTTCTTTGCGTAACGTAAGATTTCTCCGACGCGGTCGCGACCGTCGAGGCGTGTGACGTCCGCGCCGAGCCGCTCTGCAAGCCGCATCGCTTCGTCAATGCGGGCCTGCTCGTCGATTGCAGTTGATGCCTCGCTGGCTGGACTGAGATGAACGGCGACCCAGTTCGCCTTGAGAGCCGTTGCCAGCCGTGCAGCTTCCCGGACGACGGTCTCGGAAAAGGCATCGCCGCCCACCAGCACCATCAGCCGTTCCGACGTCGGCCAGGGACCCTCGATGGCATTCTGGCGCAAAAGCGACAGCATTTCATCGTCGACCTGATCCGCGGTGCGCCTCAGGGCAAGTTCACGCAGCGCCGTCAGATTGCTCGGCTTGAAGAACTTATCGATGGCGCGGCGCGCATTCTCGGGCAAATAGACCTTTCCTTCCTTCAGCCGCTTGATCAGTTCGCCCGGCGTGATGTCGACGACCATCACCTCATCGGCATGTTCGATGACGGTATCGGGTATCGTCTCGCGCACACGGACTCCAGTGATCCTTGAGACGACATCCGACAGGCTTTCGAGGTGCTGAATATTGACTGCCGTCCACACGTTGATCCCAGCGGCGAGCAGGTCTTCGACATCCTGGTAGCGCTTGGGGTGGCGGGCATCGGGCGGATTCGAATGCGCCAATTCATCGACCACGAGCAATTCCGGTTTGCGAGCGAGCGCAGCCTCCAGATCAAACTCCATGAGCGTCCGGTTGCGATAGGGCGTGGGCTTGCGCGGCAACACATCGAGTCCGTCCAGCAGTGCGGCCGTCTCGGCCCGGCCATGCGTCTCGACGAGACCGATAACGACGTCGACGCCTTCGCCTTTGAGCCGTTGGGCGGCCGCCAGCATCGAATACGTTTTGCCGACGCCGGGTGCGGCGCCCAGGAACACCTTGAGCTTGCCGCGATGTTCGTTCGCGGCAAGCTGCAGCAGGGCTTCGGGCGATGGACGTCCGGCCCGGATGTCGTCGGTGTTTGCCATCAGGTGGATGTTAGCCGATCGAGCGCCAGATTGAGCAGCAGAACATTCACACGCTCTTCGCCCACAAGGCCAAACGCCACATGCTCGGTCAATTCGGCAATCAAGCCTCTGACGCGATCTTCTGGCAGATTACGGGCCTTGGCGATACGGCCAGCCTGGGCTTTGGCGAAGGCTGGCGAAATATGAGGGTCGAGCCCGCTCGCCGAAGTGGTCACGGAGTCGGCTGGAACCGTTGCCAGTCCGCTTTCGCCTTTCAACGCATCGGCATCGCCCTTCACGCGCTCGAGCAATTTCTTCGAGATCGGTCCGAGATTGGAGCCGGACGAATTCGCCGCATTGTAAGGCGCGTCGATGGTTTTGGTGTCGTCCTTCGGGTCGGGCGCCGAAGTGGCGGAGGGTCTGCCGTGGAAATACTTGTCCGTAACGAAATTCTGCCCGATCAAAGCCGAGCCCAAGACTTTCCCATCCCTCTCGATCATGCTGCCGTTGGCTTGCTTGGGAAGCGCCAATTGCGCCACTCCGGTCACCGCCAGTGGATATATGATCCCGATCAGGACCGTGAAAAGTAGCAGGGTCACGACGGCGGGTCTGATGTGGGTGAACATGTTTGCCTCCTTCAGGCGAGCCGCAATGCGGCGACGATGAGATCGATCAGCTTGATGCCGATGAACGGGACGATCAGGCCGCCCAGGCCATAGATCAGCAAGTTGCGCTGGAGCAGCGCGGCGGCGCCCACCGGGCGATAGGCGATGCCGGTCAATGCGAGCGGGATAAGCGCGACGATGATCAAGGCGTTGAAGATCACCGCCGACAAGATGGCACTTTGCGGCGAGGCGAGGCCCATGACGTTCAAGGCGTTGAGTTCGGGATAGGTTGTGACGAACAACGCAGGTATTATCGCGAAGTATTTGGCGACATCGTTTGCAATCGAAAACGTCGTGAGAGACCCGCGCGTCATCAGCAGTTGCTTGCCGATCTCGACGACTTCGATCAGCTTCGTTGGATTGCTGTCGAGATCGACCATGTTCCCGGCTTCGCGCGCCGCTTGCGTGCCAGTTTGCATCGCGACCCCCACGTCGGCTTGGGCAAGAGCCGGGGCATCGTTTGTGCCGTCGCCGCACATGGCGATCAGACGGCCCTTGGCTTGTTCGGCGCGGATGTAGGCGAGTTTGTCCTGAGGCGTCGCCTCGGCGATGAAATCGTCGACGCCGGCTTCGGACGCAATGGCCGCCGCCGTGATCGGGTTGTCGCCCGTGACCATCACCGTTTTGATGCCCATCGCCCGAAGTGCTGCGAACCGTTCCTTGATGTCGGGCTTCACCACGTCCTTCAAATGGATCACACCAAGAAGACGGCCGTCGCGGGAAACGCCGAGCGGCGTGCCGCCCGTTTGCGCGATCCGCTCGACCGCCTGTCGGAACTCGAAGGGCGCCTGCTCGTTCGTCAATGCCAGATGCTTCAAAACGGCATCGACGGCGCCCTTGCGAACGACGCGACCATTGACATCGACACCCGACAGCCGCGTCGCCGCCGAGAAGGCGACGAAGGCTGCTTTAGCCCGGTCGATCTGCGGATCGGGCAGACCATATTTGCTCTTGGCGAGAGCCACGATCGAGCGGCCTTCCGGCGTCTCATCCGCGAGGCTCGCCAGTAGAGCAAATTCGGCCAATTCACGCTCCCCGGCGCCGGGCACCGCGATAAATTGGGTCGCGAGCCGGTTGCCGTAGGTGATCGTCCCCGTCTTGTCGAGCAGCAGCGTATCGACGTCGCCGGCAGCTTCCACCGCCCGGCCCGAAGTTGCGACCACGTTGAACCGGATGAGGCGATCCATGCCGGCAATCCCGATGGCAGACAACAACCCCCCGATGGTGGTCGGGATCAGCGTCACCAGCAGTGCGACGAGGACGGTGACCGGCACGATGGTGCCCGAGTATCCAGCCAAGCCGTACAGCGTCACGACCGCAATCAGGAAGATCAGTGTCAGACCCGAGAGCAGGATCGAAAGCGCTAGCTCGTTGGGCGTCTTCTGCCGCGCGGCCCCTTCGACGAGGGCTATCATCCGGTCGAGAAAACTCGATCCTTGGGCCGCCGTCACGCGGACCTTGATCCAGTCCGATAGCACGACCGTGCCGCCCGTCACCGCCGACCGGTCGCCACCGCTTTCGCGGATGACGGGGGCCGATTCACCGGTCACCGCAGACTCGTTGACGGAAGCGATCCCCTCGATGACCTCGCCGTCGGCGGGGATGATATCGCCGGCCTCGACGAGGACGAGGTCGCCAACGACAAGTTCAGATGCAGACCTTGGACACCACACGTCGTCGCGGCCCCCGTGAAGCCCGACGAGCAGTTTGGCTTGCGTGTCGGCCCGCGTCTTGCGTAAGGCGTCTGCCTGCGCCTTGCCGCGGCCTTCTGCGACGGCTTCGGCGAAGTTGGCAAACAGCACCGTGAACCAGAGCCACGTTGCAATCTGGCCGGAGAACATCGGCGTGCCGATTCCCAAGACCACTTCGCGGATGAACAATGCCGTGACCAGTGCCGCGACGACTTCGGTTACGAAGATTACGGGATTTCTGACCAACTGGCGCGGGTCGAGTTTGGTGATGGCATCGCGCGTGGCTTGAGCCAGAATCGCACCGTCGCACAGCGGCTGGGCCGCAAGCTTCGAGGACATGGGTTGTCTCCGTTAAAAGGATTTGCCGTCGAGCATCAGGAAGTGCTCGACAATGGGTCCGAGCGCGAGAGCTGGGAAGTATTGCAGGCCGCCCAGGATCACGATGACCCCGACGAGAAGGCCGATGAACAGTGGGCCCGTCGTCGGGAATGTCCCAGTCGACGGGGCCACTTTCGTCTTGGCGGCGAGCGATCCTGCAATCGCCATCACCGGCACGACGTAGGCGAAGCGGCCGAGCAGCATTGCGATACCGAGCGTGGTGTTGAACCATGGCGTGTTGGCGTTGAGGCCCGCAAACGCCGAGCCATTGTTGCCCGCCGCGGATGAGTAGGCGTAGAGCAGTTCGGTGAGCCCGCGCGGCCCGGCATTTGCGAGGCTGGCGAGTGCCGACGGCAACACGGCAGCGACGGCCGTAAATCCAAGAATCGCGAGTGGCAGGATCAGCACCGCGAGCATCGCGAGTTTCATCTCACGGGCCTCGATTTTCTTGCCGAGATACTCCGGCGTTCGCCCGACCATGAGGCCTGCGATGAACACGGTCAGGATCGCCATCACCAGGATGCCGTAGAGCCCAGATCCCACGCCACCCGGCAAAATTTCGCCCAGCTGGATCAAGAACAGCGGCACCAGTCCACCTAAGGGCGTCAGCGAGTTGTGCATCGCGTTGACGGCGCCGCACGAGAGCCCCGTCGTGACGGCCACGAACATCGCCGTCATGGCCTGCCCGAAGCGAACCTCCTTGCCTTCCATATTGCCGCTGGCCGGATCGACGCCGAGGGCCGTCAGCAGCGGATTGCCCCGGGTTTCGGCCCAATACACGATGCCGACGCCAGCAATGAGCAGCAGCCCCATCGCCCACAGCAGCGTGTGACCCTGGCGTTCGTTGCCAACCATCTCTCCGAACATGAACGGCAGCGCCGCGGAGACCACTAGCATGGCCCATATCTGTAGGAGGTTCGCCCAGGCGTCCGGGTTCTCGAAGGGATGCGCTGAGTTGGCGTTGAAAAAGCCGCCGCCGTTGGTGCCAAGCATTTTGATGGCTTCCTGGCTCGCCACCGGACCGATCGAGAGGGTCTGCTTTGCGCCTTCCAGCGTCGTCGCATCGATGGCGCCGACGAGCGTCTGCGGCACGCCCAGTGTGACGAACATCAACGCCACGATAAGCGACAGCGGCAGCAGCACATACAGCGTCACCCGCGTCAGGTCGGCCCAGAAGTTGCCGAGCGTTCCCGATCCGCTACGAGCAAAGGCGCGCGTCACGGCGGCTGCAAGCGCGATTCCGGTCGCAGCCGACAGGAAGTTGTGAAGGGTGAGCCCAGCCATCTGTACAAAATGGCTCATGGTCGTCTCGCCGCCGTAGGCTTGCCAGTTCGTGTTCGTCACGAAGCTGAGCGAAGTATTGAACGCGAGATCCGGCGCGACGCCCCCAAACCCTTGCGGATTGAGCGGCAAAAACGCCTGGAGACGTAGGATCGCATAGAGCAACAGAAAGCCTGCCGCGCTGAAAACCAGCATGGCGAGCGTATACGCGCGCCAAGTCTGCTCGCGCGCCGGATCCACTCCTGCGAGGCAATAGAGCCCGGTCTCAATGGGGCCAAGAACCGGCGTCAGGGGCGTTCGCTCCCCGTTCAAGACACGGGCCGCATAGATGCCAATCGGACGCGCGACGACGAGCACGGCCAAAAAGACAAGCGCGATCAATACCCAGCCGTTCAAGGACATGGCGTCAACTCCTTCAAAAGGCTTCGATCAGAATTTTTCGGGGTACAGCAGCGTCGTGACCAGATAGGCGGCGAGGCCCACAGCAACGGCTAACCCAAGGATTGCTTCGAACAAGGATGCCTCCTACAGCCAGTCGCAGCCGACGGCGTACAACGCCATCAACCCGAACAGTCCAGCACCTAGACCTACAAATAGAACGTCGAGCATTCGCGCCTCCTGAGCTCGTTGGCTGAGGGAAACGTGCTCTCGTCGGCATCAGGATGCGATACGGAGTTCGGGGCCAAGGTGTAAGGAAGATGTAAAGATCGGCACGGGCTGAGCGGCAACGGAACCGGCGTCTGGGTTGGCGCTGATTTTCATCCATCCCCTCACCCGTGCAAACACGACACGACCGCTGTCCCAACTTTTGGCCCACCACTGAAGGTGCGCGGGAGACGCAACTCGCGACAGCCTGCGCAAACCAACGTCTTAAGCCTGCCCAAAATGACCTCCGCCAACCTTGCCCAAACGCCCGTCGAGGCGCGGCGCATCATCGAGGAGTGGCGCATCGACTACAACGAGGTGCGCCCGCATTCGAGCCTCGGCTATCAGGCACCGGATGAGTTCGCGGCCGCCTGGCAGGTTTCGGGTGAAAAAGAAAATGAGCCAGCCGCACGTCCGGAGCCAGCAACGGGCCGGGACGCTGCGGTATGTGGGGCCGTCATGCCGAAGGCGGGCACCGGCACGACGCCCCGGCCAGTTGCACGACCGCCTCGCAAGGGGCAAAGAAGGAACAGATTCAACTTATGACTGGAGGGGCGTTGGGGGGGCAGGTCACGTCGGCCACGCCTACGACGTCATGCTGAAAGCATGCCTCCGGCATGACAACCGGCCGGTGCGCTATTTCTGGCCCAACGGGCTGTCCTCGCGGCTCGCCTGCGACACGGGGCCTGCGTCCGCCAAGACCGGCCGCCTCCTGACGCTCGCGCGCGGCATCGCTGCGGTACGCGATGGTGCGGAACGGCGCCTGTGGGTCAACGAGCCAGCCGAGGTCATGCCGCTCGTCGACGAGGTTAATGATTTGCTCGAAGATAAGGTCAAGACCATCCAGTCTGCGAAGGCCCGCGCTGCCGATCTTGCCCACGGGTTGAAAACGCCGCTCACCGTACTGGCAACAGACGCACAGCTGCTGCGAGCCAAGGGCGAAAAGGAGATCGCCGATGAGATCGACGAGTTGGCGACAGTCATGCGACGTCACGTGGACCGTGAACTGGTCCGGGCACGACTACAGTCGGTGCCTCGCTCGGCCATCGTCCCGGTACTGATACGCCCTATCAATGAGGGCATCGTAATGGTGCTAACACGCACCCTCAAAGGCAAACTGCTGACCTGGACAATCGATATCCCCGGCCACGCGGCTTTCGCAGTTGGAGCCGATGATCTGGCAGAATTGCTCGGCGTGCTTTGCGAAAATGCCGCCAAATGGGCCGCGCGGGAGGTGCGGATCTCGGCGTTAAGCGAAAAGCCTTTGCGGATCGCTGTCGAGGACGACGGTCCCGGAGGTCCAGAGGATCGCCTCGAACAGCTGGGCCACAGGGGGCTACGTCTCGACCAACGGGTTGAAGGATTCGGCCACGATCTCTAGAGCAGTTTCCGACGAAGTGGATACCGGTTCGTCGTCGACGGCGAAGCCTCGCTGCATGAAGACGGCGAAGCCTCGCTGCATGAAGACGGCGAAGCCTCGCTCCATGAAGATGAAAATGCGACAAAATCAGGAACCTAGAGCAAAATTCCGATTTCGTAGGATCGGAATTTGCTCTAGGTCGATCTCGCTCCAGACGGCCAGACGGGTGTCCGCGCTTCGGGTCGCGGCCAGCAGCCGCCATTCGACGGCGAGCGTGGTACTGTCGTAGCCACGCCACGCCCGCAGCCGCTGCACCAGTTCCGGCGCGCGGGCATAGGGCAACGCTGGGTGGTGGATTGCCGGACGATTCTGCGGCCCGAGGGTTAGCTTCACGGACGCCGCCGGGTTCGCCGACTTCCTGTGCTCCATCGCGATGCACCAGTCGAACAGCATTGAGAGGCGCTCGCGCACCTTTTGCGCCGTGTCCATATTCATGTGCCAGATCGGCCTGAGCACCTCGGCGACCTCTTTTGTCGTGACCTCTGCCACGTCGCGGTCGCCGAGCAGGGGGAACACGTACAGCTCCATGGTCACCGGCCAGTTGCGGATGACCTTCTCGTTGTTGATGGTGTGCCGCTTGTCCTCGAAGAACGCGGCGAAGGCTTTCTTCAGCGTGTAGCGCCTGCGCTTGACGTCGGCGCCGTCGCCAGTGGCTGCCGGGCTTGCCCCCTTTATGGGCTCGCCCCGCTTCGCACGTTCGCGGATGGCGTTCTCCTCGCGGCGCCCGTCCTCCAGCTTCACGTCAGGATAGAGCCCCAAGCCGAGCTGTCACCGCTTGCCCTCGACGGTCAGGCGTAATTCCCAGCGCTTCACCTGCTTGTTCGTCACGATCAGGTTCTGGCCGCCGCCGTCGGTGTGGAGCCCCGGCTTTTTGACTTTCTCGACGGCGACGACCGTCAATAGGAGTTGAGCCATTCGATTCCGCCCCTCGTAACCACTCTCCGACCCGCCACCAACCCACCACTTCTCGAAAGCTTTCAGCAGACGGGTGTGGACGGGTGTGGACGAGTTTGTTTCCAAAAACCCAGGCTTCACGGGCGATAGAGTAGGGTCAACTGAGGGGGATTGGACGTGTATAGACTCGCTTGGATGGTAGGATGGAGGCCTCGCCCGGAATCGAACCGGGGTGCGCGGATTTGCAGATCGGTAGGGGTGAGCATAGGTGGTTGAAATTATTGTAAAGTCTATCTCTCGCCGGTGTTCTGTCCCCGTTTTTGTCCCAACTCGGAGGATTTAACCGGATTTGCGAGCTCGCTGCTCGCTGCGGCGCACGGCATCATGCAGCGCTTCCTTGCTCAGGAACGCATAGTGCCGCTCTGTGACGATGACCGAAGAGTGCCCAAGCCATTTGCTGACTTCCGTCATCGTGAGCTGATGGTCTTGCAGCAATCGGCAGCCG
>JANXVY010000069.1 GCA_025351425.1 Hyphomicrobium sp. | reverse complement strand
GGCACTTCCATGCCGAGATGCAGGCCCATTTCCGCGAGCACCGCCTTGATCTCGTTCAGCGACTTGCGGCCGAAATTCGGCGTGCGGAGCATTTCGGCTTCGGTCTTCTGAATGAGATCGCCGATATAGACGATGTTGTCGTTCTTCAGACAATTGGCCGAACGGACCGAAAGCTCCAGCTCGTCGACCTTCTTCAAGAGCACCGGATTGAACGCGAGGTCCGGCTTGGTTTCGTCGGTGACGCGCTCTTTGGGCTCTTCGAAATTGATGAAGACCTGAAGCTGATCCTGCAGAATGCGCGCGGCATAGGCGACCGCGTTATCGGGGCTCACCGCGCCGTTGGTTTCCACCGTCATGGTCAGTTTGTCGTAATCGAGGATCTGCCCTTCGCGGGTGTTCTCGACCTTGTAGGAGACCTTTTTGACCGGGCTGTAGAGGCTGTCGATAGGAATGAGGCCGATCGGAGCGTCATCGGGACGATTGCGGTCGGCCGCGACGTAGCCCTTGCCCATGTCGGCGGTGAATTCCATACGGATCGATGCACCCTGATCCAGGTTGCAGATGATATGATCCGGGTTCAAAACTTCGACTTCCGAACCGGATTCGATATCACCGGCGCGCACAGGGCCGGGGCCTTCCTTCTTGAGGACCATGCGCTTCAGGCCTTCCGAATGGAGGCGCAGCGCGATTTCCTTGACGTTCAGAATGATGTTCGTGACGTCTTCCCTTACGCCCGGGATCGACGAGAACTCATGCAAGACGCCCGTGATTTGAACGGTTTTGATCGCGCCGCCCTGCAGCGACGACAGCAGCACGCGGCGCAGTGCGTTGCCAAGCGTCATGCCGAACCCACGCTCCAGCGGCTCCGCAACCATCGTCGCGACCCGCTTACGGTCACGGCCCGCCGTCACCTGCAACTTGCCGGGCTTGATCAAATCTTGCCAATTCTTCTGTAGGACGTTCACCATGGTGCCTCGCCTTTTTTCTCAAAGCTTGCTGCCAGACCGCAGTGGCCTTGGCTGCAGCGCGACGATTGCCGCGCGTTTAGAATCAAAACGCGCCCCCTTGAGCGCATGGGCTCAAAAGGGCGCTTCGGGTCGCAAATCGTTAGACGCGGCGGCGCTTGCGCGGCCGGCAGCCGTTATGGGGAATCGGTGTGACATCGCGGATCGAGGTAATCTGGAAGCCGACGGCCTGCAACGCCCGCAGCGCCGATTCACGGCCCGAACCTGGACCTGTAACTTCAACCTCGAGCACTTTCATGCCATGCTCTTGCGCCTTCTTGCCGGCGTCTTCGGCCGCAACCTGCGCTGCATACGGCGTCGACTTGCGCGATCCTTTGAAGCCCTTCGTGCCCGACGATGACCAGGCAATGGTGTTGCCCTGCGCGTCCGTGATGGTGATCATCGTGTTGTTGAAAGACGCATTCACATGGGCAACGCCCGAGGAGATGTTCTTTTTCTCGCGGCGGCGGACTTTATTCCGGCCCTGAGCTTCTTTTGCCATAACCCACTCCAAAGCCCCGCTTCAAAGGGGCAAGCTGTCTGAAATCGAATGACGCGATGAACGTGCTCACCGCGTCGCAAATTAGGCCTTCTTCTTGCCGGCGATCGCCTTGGCCGGACCCTTGCGGGTGCGCGCGTTGGTGTGCGTACGCTGACCACGAACCGGCAGGCCCTTGCGGTGACGCAGGCCGCGGTAGCAGCCGAGGTCCATGAGGCGCTTGATGTTCATGCCGACTTCGCGGCGAAGGTCACCTTCGACCATGTAATCGCGGTCGATGGTTTCGCGGATCTGCAGGATTTCTGCGTCGGTCAGCTGATTGACGCGCCGCTCAGAGGGGATCGCCACCTTTTGGCAGATCTCAGTCGCGAACTTCGGACCGATGCCATGGATGTACTGAAGCGCAATAACCACGCGCTTAGCGGTCGGAATGTTCACACCTGCGATACGTGCCACGTCAGTCTCCTGAAAACCTAATTCTATCCTGGTGGCTGAACACTGCGCCCACCCCCAGATTAAAGCAGTGTTGCCGACGTGCCGGTCCAGCCTTTCCAGACCAATCCAGCAGTCAGCCTATCATGTCGATTTCGAAGTGTGATACCGCAGCATCATCCAATCGTCAATCAGCACGATAAATTCTGTCACACGCGTTCCACGAGTCCCAATGCCGCTTCGACGGCGTTTGTGATCTCGTTGATGGGCGCCATCCCATCAACACGCTTCAATTTGCCCTTGGCGAAGTAGTAACCGATCAGCGGCGAAGTCTCGCGATAGTACTCGAGCAGACGCTTTTGCACGGTTTCCGCGTTGTCGTCGGCGCGGCGTGAGAACGTCGTTGCCCCGCACGCATCACAAACGCCCGCTACCTTCGGTATTTTGTTGGTGTCGTGATACCCGGCGCCACACTTTGCGCACGAATAGCGGCCCGAAATACGGCTTACCATCGCAGCATCGTCGACCTTCAGTTCGACGACCGCATCCAGCGGCATGTTGCGCTTGGCGAGCAAGTCATCCAGCGCGGCAGCCTGAGCGAGCGTGCGGGGGAAACCGTCGAAAATCGCGCCACGGGCGCAATCGGGCTGCGCGATGCGATCGGCAATCACGCCAATGACAATGTTGTCTGAAACGAGCCCGCCGGCTTTCATGACGGCATCAGCCTGGCGGCCGACCTCGGTGCCGGCCTTCACGGCTTCGCGCAACATCGAGCCGGTCGAAAGCTGAACCAGGCCATGCTTTTTGACCAGCGCTTCGGCCTGCGTTCCTTTGCCCGCACCCGGAGGTCCCAGAAGGATCAGATTCACCGCCGCACCCCTTTTGGACCCGAACCGCGCAACTTGGATTTCTTGATCAGACCTTGATACTGATGGGCCAGCAGATGGCTCTGAATCTGTGACACCGTATCCATCGTGACACTAACCGCGATCAGCAGCGATGTGCCGCCAAAATAGAACGGCACCGCCGCCTGACTGATCAGCACTTCCGGCAGCACACACACGGCGGCAAGATAAAGCGCACCTACGACCGTTATGCGAGTCAGCACATAGTCGATATATTCGGCGGTCTTCGCGCCCGGCCGGATGCCCGGCAGAAAGCCGTTATACTTGCGCAGGTTGTCGGCTGTTTCGACCGGATTGAAGACGACGGCCGTGTAAAAGAACGCGAAGAACAGGATCAGGCCGACGTAGATCAGCATGTGCCACAACTGCCCGGGGCCAAGTGCTGCAGCAATCGTGCTCCAGTCGGGAATCCAGTTGGCGACGTTGGGCGGCAGGTAGGTGTTGACCCAGCCCGCGCCCTGACTGCCACTGGCGAACTGCGCAATCGTGGCCGGCAGCAGCAGAAGCGACGACGCGAAGATCGGCGGAATGACGCCCGACGAATTGAGCTTCAGTGGCAGGTGCGAGCTTTCGCCCTTGGCGAGCAATTGACCTGTCTGGCGCTTTGGATATTCGATGCGAAGCCGACGTTGAGCGCGCTCGATGAAGACGATGGCCGCGACGACGAACACCATCAGCGCGAGCAAACCCAGCAGGATCGGGGTCTGAAGCTGACCCGTACGGGCCGATTCGAACAGATTGGCGATGGTGATCGGCAGGCCCGCGACGATGCCGGCAAAAATGATCAGCGAGGTTCCGTTGCCGATACCGCGTTGCGTGATCTGCTCGCCCAGCCACATCAGGAACATGGTGCCGCCGACCAGCGTTACGACGGTCGAGGCGATAAAGAACGGGCCCGGCTCCAGCACGACCGGGCCAATCTGGCTGCGCTGGCCCTCGAGATTGATCGCAATCCCGAACGCCTGCGCGGTCGCAAGCGCAACCGTCAGATAGCGCGTGTATTGATTGATCTGCTTACGGCCCGACTCGCCCTCTTTCTTGAGGGATTCCAGCTGCGGAATGACCGAAGTCATCAGCTGCATGATGATCGACGCCGAGATATACGGCATGATGTTGAGAGCGAAAATCGCCATCCGCTCGACCGCGCCGCCCGAGAACGTGTTGAACATCCCCAGGATGCCGTTTGCGCTCACTTTGAAGTTGGCGGCGAATGCATCGGGGTTGATGCCCGGGATCGGAATGAACGTGCCGAGCCGGTATACCAGCAGCGCTCCCAGCGTGAACCAGATACGCTTCTTCAAGTCTTCGGCCTTGGCGAAGACGCTGAAGTTCATTTGACTGGCAAGCTGCTCGGCAGCGGACACCATTCGCTTCTCTCCCGATCTCAAGACTTAAAGAACGTCGTGCCCAAGCACTGTGCTTTTGAGCGTCGTGCGTATGTAAGTCTTGATCGATGAATTCACAAAGGGCCGCAACGCCGCCCCTCAAACATCAGGCCTCGGCCTTGACGCCGCCGCCGTTCTTGGCAGCAGCCTTCGCCTTCTTCGCAGCCGTTTTGGCGCGCTTGGCGACGTCCGCGTCCAGAACCTTCGGCACGATCAACTTGATGGAGCCGCCGGCCTTCTCGACGGCGGTCTTGGCCGACGCCGTGGCATGGTTCGCCGTTATGGTGAGCTTCGCCTTCAAGTCGCCGTTGCCGAGCACGCGCAGTCCGTCTTTTGCACGACGCAGCACGCCGCATGCGACGAGCGACTTGACGTCGATAGGCTTGCTGGCGTCCAGACGCTTCTCGTCGATCGCCTTCTGCAGCCCACCGAGGTTGACTTCGTTGTAGTCCTTGCGGTCCCACTTGTTGAAGCCCCGCTTGGGCAGGCGGCGATGGAGCGGCATCTGGCCGCCTTCGAAGCCGCCGATGGCGACGCCCGAACGCGCAGTCTGGCCCTTGCCGCCGCGGCCACCCATCTTGCCGCAGCCCGAACCGATACCGCGGCCGATGCGGACCCGGAACTTGCGTGAACCGGGGTTGTCTTTTATTTCATTGAGCCGCATGGCGCAGCGCTCCTACCAATAGCGAATTATTTCGTCTCGACGATGCGCACGAGGTGCGCAATCCGATTGATCATGCCGCGAACCGCAGGCGTATCTTCAAGCTCGCGCCGGCGACGGATTTTGTTGAGCCCAAGCCCGATCAACGTGCGGGTTTGGACCTCAGGACGCCGGTTCGCACTGGCATACTGCTCAACGATCACTGTTTTCTTCGTGGCCATATCAATCACCTATACTTGTAATTTCAAACGTCGCTGCCGGCTTCGGCGGCAGACGAGCCATCGCGGCGGCCGGCGATGATATCGCTGACCTTCTTGCTGCGGCGCGCGGCGACGCCACGGGGATTTTCCTGGCCCTTGAGAGCATCGAACGTCGCGCGAACGACGTTGTAGGGGTTGGTCGAACCAAGCGACTTGGCGACGATATCCTGGACGCCGACCATCTCGAACACGGCGCGCATGGCACCGCCTGCGATGATGCCGGTACCGGGAGGCGCCGAACGGACGACGACACGGCCAGCACCATGGCGGCCGACGCTGTCGTGATGGAGCGTGCGGCCGTCGCGCAGCGGGATCTTCACCAGCGAGCGCTTAGCTTCTTCGGTCGCCTTACGGATCGCCTCGGGCACTTCACGGGCCTTGCCGTGACCAAACCCGACGCGGCCCTTCAGATCACCAACAACGACGAGCGCGGCAAAGCCGAAGCGCTTGCCGCCCTTGACCACCTTGGCGACGCGGTTGATGCCGACCAGCTTGTCGGAAAACTCGCTGTCGGCCTTATCGCGGTCGCCGCCGCGGTTGCCGCGATCGCGACCACCACCACCTGATCCTGTTCCGCCCGGAGTACGTGCCACAGTGTCGTCCTTTCAAATCTTAAGGGCTTGGCCCGCATGCCGCGGGCCTGCCTCGATTCCTTTAGAAGTTCAAACCGCCTTCACGGGCCGCATCGGCAAGTGCCTTGACGCGGCCGTGGAACAGGTAGCCGCCGCGGTCGAACACGACCTTGGTGACGCCGGCCTTAAGCGCGCGCTCGGCAACGAGCTTGCCAATCGTCGCGGCAGCGGCCTTGTTGGCGCCGGTCTTGAGGCTCGAGCGCAGATCTTTTTCCAGCGTCGAGGCTGCGACCAGCGTCTTGCCGGAAGCGTCGTCGATGATCTGGGCGTATATGTGCTGCGACGAACGGAAGACCGACAACCGCGGACGATCCACGGCGTTGGCCTTCAGGGTGCGGCGAACGCGCAACTGGCGGCGTTCGAATGTCGACAAATGCGTAGGCATGGTGGCGTCCTCGATCGATGGCTCTGATTCCGACCAGAGCCGGGAGTCTTATTTCTTCTTGCCTTCCTTGCGGAAGATATATTCGCCTTGATAGCGGATGCCTTTGCCCTGGTAGGGCTCCGGCGGCCGGTAGCTGCGGATGTCGGAGGCGACCTGGCCAACCATCTGCTTGCTGATGCCCGACACCGTGATGATTTCCTGCTTGGCGCCGGAAACCTTCACTTCGATGCCGCCTGGGATCGGATGCAGCACTTCGTGCGAGAAACCGATCTGCAGTTGCAGGTCCTTGCCCTTCATGGCCGCGCGGAAACCCACGCCCTGAATTTCCAGCACCTGCGAATATCCGTCAGTGACACCCTTGATCAGGTTGGCAACCATGGTGCGGGACATGCCCCACATGGCGCGCGCCTGCTTGGAATCGTCCCGCGGCTCGACTTCGACGCCGTCAGCCGTCTTATCGACCTTGAGGTTCTCCGGCAGCGTGAAGGAAAGCTCCCCCTTGGGGCCTTTTATCTTCACCTGCTGGCCGCTCACCGTAGCGGTGACGCCAGTGGGGACCGGAACCGGTTTTTTGCCAATGCGCGACATTGCGTTCTACCTTCGACGTTCTAGCTTAAGGATCACCGGCTTGGGCCGGCTGCACCTTTAGAAAATATTGCAGAGGACTTCGCCGCCGACGTTTTCTTCCCGCGCGCGGGTGTCGGACATGACACCTTTGGGGGTCGAAACGATCGACACGCCAAGACCGTTGGCGACGGGCGCGAGCTCCTTGACGGGCGCATACACCCGACGGCCGGGCTTGGAGACCCGTTCGATGTCCTTGATCGCCGGCTGCCCGTTGTAATACTTGAGCTCGATTTCGAGCTCAGGGTGACCACCCTTGGGCTCAACCCGCGTATAGCCGCGGATATACCCTTCTTCAGTCAAAACGTCGAGAACGCGCGCGCGCAGGTTGGACGCGGGCGTCACCACCTTCGGGCGGCGCCGTTCTTGAGCGTTGCGGATGCGCGTCAGCATATCGCCGATGGGATCGTTCATAGCCATGATACTTTGCGCTCCTTACCAGCTTGCCTTGACCATGCCAGGGATGAGCCCCTGGCTGGCTAACTCGCGCAACTGGTTGCGGCACATTCTGAGCTTGCGATAGAAGCCCCGCGCGCGGCCCGTCACTTCGCAACGGTTGCGAATGCGAGTTTTCGAACCATTGCGCGGCATCTGGGCGAGCTTGACGCGCGCTGCAAACCGCTCTTCGGCAGGCTTCTTCAAATCGGCCGCAATCGCCTTCAGCTTTGCCCGCTTAGGAGCGTACTGCTCGGTCAACTTGCGCCGGCGCTTGTTCTTTTCAACGGAACTGGTCTTTGCCATGTCGTTCTCCAAAAGGCCTTTCGGATCTTACCTAAGATGCCGAGGTCCTTATGTGCGGAAGGGGAAGTTGAAGCCGCGCAGCAGTTCGCGGGCCTCGTCGTCAGTTTTAGCGCTGGTGCAGACGATCACGTCCATGCCGAGCATGCCCTGATCAACGGCCTTGTCGTAGTCGATTTCCGGAAACACGATGTGCTCCTTGATCCCGCAGGCATAGTTGCCCCGGCCATCGAAGCTCTTCGGATTGAGGCCCCGGAAGTCCTTGACACGCGGCAGCGCGATCGTCACGAACCGGTCGAGAAATTCATACATCCGCGCGCCGCGCAGCGTGACCTTGGCGCCGATCGCCATGCCTTCGCGCACCTTAAACACGGCGACCGACTTGCGAGCCTTCGTGATCACGGGCTTCTGGCCCGAGATCAGCGCGAGGTCGCCAGCGGCGTTGTCGACGACCTTGCGGTCGTTCACGGCTTCGCCGACGCCCATGTTGATCACGATCTTATCGATCTTGGGGATCTGCATCACGTTGGTGTAGCCGAACTTCGCCTTGAGGGCGTCGCGCACTACCTTTTCGTAATGCGCCTTCATGCGCGGCGTGTAGTCCTTGGGACGCGTAAAGTTGCGCGGGGTCGCATCGGCGGCGGGCGCCACCTTCTTGACCCTGGCGGTCTTCACGGGAGCGCCGCCCTGGGCACCGCCGCCGGCCTTGCCAGCTTTTTTCTTATCGTCAGCCATGGCTTACTTCGTCTCCGGAATGACTTCGCCCGAACGCTTGGCGACACGAACCTTTTTGCCGTCCGCCAGAACCTTGAAACCGACTCGTGTCGGCTTGCCGTCCTTGGGGTCTTCCAGCGCGATATTCGACAGCTGGATCGGCGCTTCCTTGGAAATGATGCCGCCCTGCTTCTGGGCGGTCTGCTTCTCGTGACGGCGCACAACGTTGACGCCCCGAACGATGGCGCGGTTTTCCTTCGGCAGCATTTCGATCACTTCGCCGTGCTTGCCTTTGTCACGGCCGGTGAGGACGATCACATGATCGCCTTTCTTAATCTTCAATGAGGCCATTACAGCACCTCCGGCGCGAGCGAGACGATTTTCATGTGGTTCTTGGCACGCAGTTCGCGCGTGACGGGTCCGAAAATACGGGTGCCGACCGGCTCACCCTGTGCGTTGATCAGCACAGCGGCGTTGCGGTCGAAGCGGATCAGCGAACCGTCGGGGCGGCGGACGCCCTTGGCAACGCGCACAACCACGGCCTTCATGACCTGGCCCTTCTTGACGCGGCCCTTGGGGATCGCTTCCTGAACGGCCACGACGATGATGTCGCCGATGGTGGCGTACTTGCGCTTAGACCCGCCGAGCACCTTGATACACTGCACGCTGCGTGCACCGGAATTATCGGCAACGTCGAGGTTCGTCTCCATCTGGATCATGGCGTCTCGTCCTCATCTTCCGGTTTGGCCTCTTGGGGCCTGCCGGACCTTCCGTTTGCCTGGAGCTTTCGAAGCAACCATTCGCTTCGAGCTTTCCAGACGCTCAAATTTCAATTCCGCCGAACCGCCGGCGTTTAGCCGCCAGCCTTAGCACCAGCCGCCTTCGCGAGTGCGATCCACCGCTTGTTACGCGAGATCGGCGAGGTTTCTTCGATCTGCACCTGATCGCCTACCTTGAAGACGTTGGTCTCGTCATGGGCGTGGTACTTTTTCGTGCGGCGAACCGTCTTCTTTAGGAGCGGGTGCGTGTAACGGCGCTCGACTTCGACGACGATTGTCTTGTTGTTCTTATCGGACACCACGGTGCCCTGCAGGATGCGCTTCGGCATAGTCTCTATCTCCTCAAGCGCTCTTCGAGCTGCTGCCGGCACGCTTCTGGCGGGCCACTGTCATCACACGGGCGATGTCGCGCCGAACCTGGCGCACCCGCGACGTGTTCTCGTTCTGGCCGGACGCGGTCTGGAAGCGCAGATTGAACTGCTCTTTCTTCAGCTTCGCCAGCTGATCGTCGAGTTGATCGAGCGATAAATCTCGAAAATCACTAATAGCCATCGTGTCCGTCCTCATAAGTCCAGCGCGTCGAGCGTTTAGCCGATCCGCGTCACAATCCGTGTCTTGATACCGAGCTTTGCCGATCCCAGCGTCAAGGCTTCACGCGCGATCACGTCCGAAACGCCGTCAAGTTCGAACATGATGCGGCCCGGCTTCACGCGAGCGCACCACAACTCGATGCTCCCCTTGCCCGATCCCATTCGGACTTCGGCCGGCTTCTTGGTGACCGGCAGATCGGGAAACACCCGGATCCAGACACGGCCGGCACGTTTCATGTGACGCGTGATGGCGCGGCGAGCTGCTTCGATCTGCCGGGCCGTGACCCGCTCTGGCGCCATGGCCTTCAGCCCGTGCGAGCCGAAATTCAGCGTGGTTCCGCCCTTGGCGGCGCCATGGATCCGGCCCTTGAAGGCCTTGCGGAACTTAGTCTTTTTCGGTTGCATCATAGCAGTCGGTCCTTGGGTATCTCAAAGCCGGTCAGGCTCGTATTCGTTTCAGCCTTGCGGCTTGTCGGCTTGGGCACCACCACCTGGCGCGCCCCGTCCACCGCCGCGATCGTTGCGGCCGCCGCGATCCCGGCGTCCACCGCCATCGTCGTCACGGCGCGGACGGCCACCGCCGCCACCTTCCTGCATGTCGGCAGCTTTCTTCTCGGACGCCATCGGATCGTGTTCCATGATCTCGCCCTTGAAGATCCAGACCTTGATGCCGATGATGCCGTATGCCGTGGTCGCCTTGCCGTAACCGAAATCAATGTCGGCGCGAAGCGTATGCAGCGGCACACGGCCTTCGCGGTACCATTCCGTGCGGGCGATTTCAGCGCCGCCCAGACGGCCGGCGACGTTGATCCGGATGCCGACGGCGCCCAGACGGAGGGCCGACTGTACCGAGCGCTTCATGGCGCGGCGGAAAGCGATGCGGCGCTCAAGCTGCTGAGCGATAGAATCGGCGACGAGCGTCGCGTCGATTTCCGGCTTGCGGATTTCGACGATGTTGAGATGAACTTCCGATGCGGTCAGCCGGGCGAGTTCTCCGCGCAGCTTTTCGATGTCGGTCCCCTTCTTGCCGATCAAGATGCCGGGGCGCCCGGTGTGCACCGTGACGCGACACTTCTTGTGCGGGCGCTCGATCACGACCTTGGAGATCGCGGCCGGGCGGGCCTGCTTCATGATATGGGCGCGGATCGCCATGTCTTCATGCAGGAGACGGCCGTATTCCTGGCGACCGGCGAACCAGCGCGAATTCCAGGTGCGGTTGATGCCGAGGCGCAAGCCGACGGGATTGACCTTATGACCCATGTTACACGGCCTCCTTGGCGGCAGCGCTCGCAGCAGCGGGGCGGCGCGACGGTTTCTTGACGGCGGGCTTTTCTTCCACCTGGCGCACAATAACGGTCAGTTGTGCAAACGGACGCATGATCGACGACGACCGGCCGCGGCCACGGGCATGAAAACGCTTCAGCACCATGTTCTTACCGACGAACGCTTCGGCGACGATCAGATCGTCGACATCGAGGCCGTGATTGTTTTCAGCGTTCGCGACCGCCGAGATCACGCACTTGCGCACATGCTCGGCCACGCGCTTGCGCGAAAACTCAAGATCGGCGATCGCTGCGTTGACCTTCTTGCCGCGGATCATCTCGGCGACCAGATTGAGCTTCTGGGGCGAGATGCGGATGTTTTTCGCGATGGCCTTGGCTTCATGGTCGCCAAGAACGCGGGGATGAGATGGCTTGCCCATTAGCGCTTCACCGATTTCTTGTCGCCGCCGTGGCCCGGGAACGTCCGGGTCGGAGCGAATTCCCCAAACTTGTGACCGATCATGTCTTCGCTGACGTTGACCGGAATGTGCTTGTGACCGTTGTGCACGCCGAAGGTCAGCCCGACGAACTGAGGCAGGATCGTGGAGCGGCGGCTCCAGACCTTGATCACTTCGTTACGGCCGGAAGAACGGACTTTGTCCGCCTTCTTCAGCATATATCCGTCGATGAACGGACCTTTCCAAACCGAGCGTGCCACGTGTCGTCTCCTTGCGCCTAAGCTCTTGAAGTGCTTCGAGTTAACCGATTACTTCGAGCGGCTGCGAATAATGTATTTGTCTGTCGTCTTGTTCTTGCGCGTCTTGTAGCCCTTGGTCGGCTTGCCCCAGGGAGTCGCCCAGTGCTTACCACCCTTGGTACGGCCCCCGTTGGGATGATCGACCGGGTTCATCGCGATCGAGCGAACCGTCGGACGATTGCCCTTCCAACGATTGCGGCCAGCCTTGCCGATGACCTGGTTCGAATGATCCGGGTTCGACACCGCACCGATCGTCGCCATGCAAGTGGCTTGGACCTTGCGGGTTTCGCCTGACATCAGCTTGACGACGGCCCAGCCGCTGTCTCGGCCGACGAGTTGTACGAACGCGCCGGCCGACCGCGCCATTTGACCGCCACGGCCGGGCTTCAGCTCGACGTTATGGACGATCGTTCCGACCGGCATCGACCCGAGCGGCATCGCATTGCCGGGCTTCACGTCGACCTTCTGGCCCGAAACCACCGTGTCGCCGACCGCAAGGCGCTGTGGCGCCAGGATGTAGGACAGATGTCCGTCGGTATACTTGATCAGCGCGATAAACGCCGTGCGGTTGGGATCATACTCCAGCCGCTCGACAACCGCCGGCATGTCGTATTTCTTCCGCGCGAAATCCACCATTCGGTAGGACTGCTTGTGTCCGCCGCCGATATGGCGCGTCGTGATGCGGCCGTAGGCGTTGCGGCCACCGGTCTTGCGCTTGCCTTCGACGAGCACCTTGATAGGCGCGCCTTTGAAAAGCATGCTGCGGTCGACTACCACCAGATGGCGGACGCCGGGGCTCGTCGGGCGATATGTTTTAAGTGCCATGTTCGTCTCAATCAGCTAGCAGCCCGCGGGCCACGCAATCGGTTTACAGTCCGGCCGTTTACAGTCCCGTCGTCACGTCGATCGAATGCCCCTCGGCGAGCGTAACGATTGCCCGCTTGTGGTCCGCGAGCAAAGCCTTGCGGCCGCGGAAGATCTTGATCTTGCCCTTGCGGACGACCGTGTTGACGGCCTTGACCTTGACCTTGAACAGCTGCTCGATTGCCGACTTGATCTCGGGCTTCGTCGCCTTGGGAGCGACGTTGAACACGACCTGGTTGGCTTCCGACAGCATCGTCGCCTTTTCGGTGATGACCGGCGACAGGATCACGTCATACGCGGAGAGTTTCATTTGAACCGCGCCTCCAGCGCATGATTGGAAAAGCGCGCTTCCAGCGCGACAATCGCAGCCTTGGTCAGCACCAGCTTTTTGCGGCGCAGGATATCGTAGACGTTGATGCCCTGCACAGGGAGGACATCGATGTTGGGAATGTTGCGTGCAGCGCGGGCGAACCCATCGTGCAGCTCAGCCCCGTCGATGATCAGCGCGTTGGTCCAAGCGAGCTTGGCAAACTGACCCTTGAGGTGAGCGGTCTTTGCTTCGCTTGAAACCGCTGCGTCGATGATTACTAGTTCACCCGCCTGCGCCTTGGCCGACAGCGCGTGACGCAGGGCGAGCGCGCGGAACTTCTTGGTTAAGTCGATAGCGTGCGAACGCGGCTTGGGACCATGCGCCTTGCCGCCACCACGCCACTGTGGAACCGACTTGTCACCGTGACGGGCCTGGCCGGTGCCCTTCTGCTTGTACATTTTCTTGCCGGTGACGCGCACTTCCGAGCGGTCCTGGGCATGATGCGTGCCAGCCATCCGCTTCAGCAACTGATAGCGCACCATACGTTGGAGGATATCCTTGCGCGGCTCGAGACCAAAGATCGCGTCGCTTAGGTCGACCGTACCGGCGCTACCTGCGTCTAGGTTTGTGACTTGTGTCTGCATTTACGCCTGCTCCTTCGCGCTCGCCGCAGCCGCACGCGGCTTGAAGCCGGCTGGCTTGGGTGCATCTTTGTGCATTGGCTTTTTCACGGCGTCGCGCACCATGACCCAGTTGCCCTTGGAGCCGGGAACGGCGCCGCGGATCATGATCAGGCCGCGCTCTACATCGGTCTTGACGACGACGAGGTTTTGCGTGGTGACGCGCTCGGCCCCCATGTGGCCGGCCATCTTCTTGCCCTTGAACACCTTGCCTGGATCCTGGCGCTGACCCGTCGAACCGAGGCTGCGGTGGCTGAGCGACACGCCGTGCGTGGCGCGCAAACCGCCGAAGTTCCAGCGCTTCATGGCGCCTTGGAAACCTTTGCCCTGCGTAACGCCGCTGACGTCGACCAGCTGGCCGGTCGCGAAATGATCAGCCGTGATCTCGGCGCCGACTTCGATCATGTTGTCGGGCGAAACTCGGAATTCGACGACTTCACGCTTGGGCTCGGCCTGCGCGATGACGAAATTCTGCCGCTCGGCTTTGGAAACGCGCGAAACCTTGCGCGTGCCGCCGCCCAGCTGCACGGCGGTGTAGCCATGCTTCTCGACGGTGCGCTGTGCGAGCACCTGGACCTTGTCCAGCTTCAAGACCGTCACCGGCACATGCTCACCCGCTTCGGTGAAGATGCGCGTCATGCCGAGCTTCAGTGCAATCACTCCGGAACGCATGCGAGCATTCCTTCCTTATCTTATGGGTCGTGGCCAAGACGCCAGAGGACCCGCCTATGGAAAATTAAAGCTTGATTTCGACGTCTACGCCGGCGGCGAGATCGAGTTTCATCAAGGCATCAACGGTTTGCGGGGTGGGATCGACGATATCGAGCAACCGCTTGTGCGTGCGCATTTCAAAATGCTCACGGCTCTTCTTGTCGATGTGTGGCGAACGGTTGACGCAGAAGCGTTCGATGCGCGTCGGCAGCGGGATCGGCCCGCGCACTTCAGCGCCCGTACGCTTTGCCGTATTCACGATTTCCCGCGTCGAGGCATCGAGTATTCGATGATCGAAGGCCTTCAGGCGGATGCGAATATTTTGGCCGTTCATGATCTCAGTCCCTTGAAATAAATAGGCGCACGGCTGAACCGTGCGCCCACGACCAGTGTTACTCGACGATCTTGGCGACCACGCCGGCGCCCACGGTACGGCCGCCTTCGCGAATGGCGAAGCGCAGCTTTTCTTCCATGGCGATAGGCGTGATCAGTTCGACGTCGACCGTGACGTTATCGCCCGGCATCACCATTTCCGTGCCTTCGGCGAGCGTGACAACGCCCGTCACGTCGGTTGTGCGGAAGTAGAACTGCGGACGGTAGTTGTTGAAGAACGGGGTGTGACGGCCACCTTCTTCCTTGGTGAGGATGTAGGCTTCGGCCTTGAACTTCTTGTGCGGCTTCACGGAACCCGGCTTGCACAGGATCTGCCCGCGCTCGACGCCTTCACGTTCCACACCGCGCAACAGGGCGCCGATGTTGTCGCCGGCACGGCCTTCATCAAGCAACTTGCGGAACATTTCTACGCCGGTAACGATCGACTTGGTCGTATCGCGGATGCCGACGATTTCGACTTCTTCGCCGACCTTCACAATGCCGCGTTCGACACGGCCGGTGACAACGGTGCCGCGGCCCGAGATCGAGAACACGTCTTCGATCGGCATCAGGAACGGCTTGTCGATCGGACGCTCCGGCTGCGGGATGGACTCATCAACCGTCTTCATCAGTTCAAGAATGGCGTCGTGGCCGATCTTGGGATTGACACCGTCGAGAGCGGCCTTGGCCGAGCCTTTGGTGATCGGAATCGTGTCGCCGGGGAACTGGTAGGACGACAGCAGCTCGCGGACTTCCATTTCGACGAGGTCGATGAGGTCCTGGTCGTCGACGAGATCGACCTTGTTCATGAACACAACGAGGGCCGGCACGCCAACCTGGCGAGCAAGGAGGATGTGCTCACGGGTCTGCGGCATCGGGCCGTCGGCAGCCGAGACGACGAGGATAGCGCCGTCCATCTGGGCGGCGCCCGTGATCATGTTCTTCACGTAGTCGGCGTGGCCAGGGCAGTCGACGTGCGCGTAGTGGCGGGCCGCGGTTTCGTATTCGACGTGAGCGGTCGAGATCGTGATGCCACGGGCACGCTCTTCTGGGGCCTTGTCAATTTGGTCATACGCAGTGTACGTGGCACCGCCTGTTTCAGCGAGAACCTTGGTGATGGCAGCCGTTAGCGACGTCTTGCCATGGTCAACGTGACCAATGGTTCCGATGTTGCAATGCGGCTTGTTACGTTCGAATTTTGCCTTGCCCATAGTGGCTCTCCTCAGCGCTTCGAGTGTTTCATTGCCGTCCCCAGACTCTCGCCCGGCATCGGCTCATTAGTCGAACAGTTAAACCCGACCCCGGTTGCCTCCGCCGCGTCATCTGCGGTCTTCAGCGTCCGGCATCAGCAGTTCATGCGTATTTTGCTTTCACTTCGTCGGCCACGTTGCGCGGCACGTCCGCGTAATGGGCAAACTGCATGGTGTAGCTCGCTCGCCCCTGGCTCATCGAGCGCAGCTGGCTGACGTAGCCGAACATGTTGGCGAGCGGAACATTGGCCCGGATAACGGTCGCGTTGCCGCGCATTTCCTGGCTACGGATCTGGCCGCGGCGGCTGTTGATGTCGCCGATGACGCCACCGACGAAATCACCTGGCGACACCACTTCGACATCCATGATGGGCTCAAGCAGCTTGACGCCGCCCTTTTCGCAAGCTTCCTTCATGGCTGCACGCGTGGCGATTTCGAAGGCGATTGCCGACGAGTCGACTTCGTGGAACGCGCCGTCGTGCAGCGTGACCTTCATGTCGACCATGGGGAAGCCGATCAAAACGCCCTGGTCCCAGATCTGCTGAACACCCTTTTCGACGCCCGGAATGTATTCCTTAGGAACCGTACCACCGATGACAGCGGCGACGAACTCATTGCCCTTGCCGACTTCGTTCAGCTCAAGCTTCAGTTTGACGCGGGCAAACTGACCTGTGCCGCCCGTCTGCTTCTTGTGGGTGTAATCGACGTCCGTCGCGCGGGCCAAGGCTTCGCGATAGGCAACCTGCGGCGCGCCGACGTTGGCATCGACGCCATAAGTGCGGCGCAAAATGTCGACCTTGATGTCCAGATGAAGCTCGCCCATTCCCATGAGGATGGT
This sequence comes from Hyphomicrobium sp., assembly GCA_025351425.1. GTDB lineage: Bacteria > Pseudomonadota > Alphaproteobacteria > Rhizobiales > Hyphomicrobiaceae > JANXVY01. The sequence continues at coordinate 58,285 of JANXVY010000069.1, read as the reverse complement.
TTCGCCACTTTCCTGATCAACCGAAACCCGGAACGAGGGGTCTTCCAGCGCCAACGTATAAAGCGCGGTCGCCATCTTTTCCTGATCGGCCTTGGTCTTGGGCTCAACCTTCATCGAGATGACGGGGTTGGGGAATTCCATCTTCTCAAGGATGACGGCCTTGGTGGGATCCGACAGAGTTTCCCCGGTGCGCGTATCCTTGAGGCCTTGAAGCGCAACGATATCGCCTGCAAACGCTTCTTTGATTTCCTTGCGTTCGTCGGCATGCATCAGATACATGCGGCCGCAGCGCTCTTTCTTGTCACGGGACGTGTTCGCCAGCGCCATACCCTGTTCGAGCTTGCCCGAATAGATGCGGCAGAACGTGAGCGAACCAACGTGTTCGAAACCCATGATCTTGAAGGCCAGCATCGACAGCGGCTCGTCGTCCGCCGGCTTGCGCTCGACGGCAGCACCGGTCTTCACGTCGATGCCCTTGTAGGCTTCACGATCGAGGGGGCAGGGCAGATAATCCACCACGGCGTCGAGCAGCGTCTGCACGCCTTTGTTCTTGAACGCCGAACCACACAACATCGGATAGAACGCGCGCGTGACGGTCGCCTTGCGGATCAACCGGCGCAGCGTCGGAGCGTCCGGCTCTTTGCCGTCGAGGTATTCGGCCATGACGTCGTCGTCCATGTCGACGGCGGCTTCGATCATGATGGCGCGGAATTCAGCAACCTTATCCGCCATGTCTTCGGGGATCGGCCCCTTGACCATCTTGGCGTCCTTGCCGTCGCTGTCCCACGTGACCGCTTCCATGGCGATCAAATCGACGTGGCCCTGGAAATTGTTCTCTGAACCGATCGGGAGCTGGATCGGGATCGCCTTTGCAGCAAGCTTATCCTTGATGTCCTCGTAGCACATGTAAAAGTCAGCGCCGGTCTTATCCATCTTGTTAGCGAAGATGATGCGCGGCACATTATACTTGTCGCCCTGGCGCCAGACGGTCTCGGTCTGCGGTTCGACGCCCTGGTTGCTGTCGAGCACACAAACGGCGCCGTCGAGCACGCGTAGGCTGCGCTCGACTTCAATAGTGAAGTCCACGTGGCCTGGGGTGTCGATGATGTTCAGGCGGTTCGGGGTGCCGTCGCGGCCCTTCCAGAAGCAGGTCGTGGCTGCCGACGTGATCGTGATCCCGCGCTCGGCTTCCTGCTCCATGAAGTCCATGGTGGCAGCGCCGTCATGCACTTCGCCGATCTTATACGACACGCCCGTGTAGTACAGGATGCGCTCGGTGGTCGTGGTCTTGCCCGCATCGATGTGGGCCATGATGCCGAAGTTGCGGTAGTTCCGCAGATCATATTCGCGAGCCATCGTCTTGCTCCGGAAATTCTAGTCAAAAAACAGCGGTCGGGGTGCGCAGAACCAAGCCTTACCAGCGGTAATGCGAGAAGGCGCGGTTGGCTTCCGCCATCTTGTGGGTGTCTTCACGCTTCTTGACGGCCGTGCCGCGGTTGTTGGAAGCGTCTAGCAATTCGCCCGACAACTTGTCGACCATGGTGTTTTCGTTGCGAGCGCGGGCCGCGGCGATGATCCAGCGGATCGCGAGCGCCTGACGGCGTTCATTGCGGACTTCGACCGGCACCTGGTAGGTGGCGCCGCCGACGCGCCGCGAGCGCACTTCTACCGACGGCATGACGTTCTCGAGCGCCGTGTGGAACATCTTGATCGGGTCGCCCTTGGCCTTCTGCTCGACCTTTTCAAGCGCCCCGTAAACGATCCGCTCGGCGACCGACTTCTTGCCCTGCTCCATGACGGCGTTCATGAACTTGCTCAGCACCAGATCGCCGAACTTGGGATCGGGGTTCACGACACGTTTTTCAGCACTATGGCGACGGGACATGGCAGCTTAGCCTCTGGCTTCGTATCTCAACTGGATCAGCGCGATCACCGACGGATGGTGGGCGCGCTGGATGGGATTATTTCGGACGCTTGGCGCCGTATTTCGAACGGCGCTGACGGCGGGCGGCGACGCCCTGCGTATCGAGCACGCCTCGGATGATGTGATAGCGAACGCCCGGCAAATCCTTTACGCGGCCACCGCGGATCAGCACCACGGAGTGCTCCTGCAGGTTGTGGCCTTCGCCCGGAATGTAGCCGATCACTTCGTACCCGTTGGTCAGCCGGATCTTGGCAACCTTGCGAAGCGCCGAGTTCGGCTTCTTCGGCGTCGTTGTATAAACGCGCGTACACACGCCCCGCTTTTGCGGGCACGATTCCATGTGGCGCGACTTCTCGCGGTACACCTTGGGTTGGCGCGGTTTGCGGATCAGCTGTTGTATCGTCGGCATAAGCCTCGTCCATGCTGCGGGCACACGCGCCAAGATAGCGCAAGCACCAATACGACCCCGTCGACTGCTCAGACGAGCAAGCCAACAGGAAAACACCAGAGGATCTAACGGTCCGCTTGCGCGGCTCGTTGATCATGGCCCGAATTGTCCTCTGCTTTGGGACGATAGTGTTTAGAAGCGCGCGATTAAAAACCGCTCCAGCGCCCTACGACCTACCGTGAGAGTGGAGGGCTGTATGGCATAGCCTATCCACAGGGTCAACGACATCAAACGGCCTAGCGCAATATTTTTTACATATTGGTCGATTCCAGCCGCGGCGAATTGGCGATGCGGGCTCCTGCTGAGAGCAATAGTGCCGGACACGAGCCGCGCGGGCGAAAAAAAGGGCCAGAGCACTGACAAAAATGAGGCCGCTGTGGGAATCACAGCGGCCTCCAGCGTTTCCAAACCACGTGTCGCGCAGCGTGAACTACTCGGCGGCTTCCTCGGTAGGACGGCGGCGCGATCGGCGCGCGCCATCCCCGGGGGCTGCGAGTGCGCCGGTGCCCTTGGCGTTCTCCTTGGCGATGAGCTCGTCGCGCTTGGCGGCGATCTTGCGGACGCGGCGCAGCATGCCACCGGTGCCGGCCGGGATGAGCCGGCCGACGATGACGTTCTCCTTGAGGCCTTCCAGCGTATCGGCCTTGCCGTTGACGGCCGCTTCGGTCAGCACGCGCGTCGTTTCCTGGAAGGAGGCTGCCGAGATGAAAGAACGCGTCTGCAACGACGCCTTCGTGATCCCCAGCAGCACCGGCACGGACGCGGCGGGACGTTTGCCGGCCTTCTCGAATTCGGCGTTCTTTTCGTCGTATTCGATGCGGTCGAGCTGTTCGCCCTTGATCATGTCTGTCTCGCCCGAATCGGTGACCTCGACCTTCTGCAGCATCTGGCGAACGATCACCTCGATGTGCTTGTCGTTGATGGTCACGCCCTGCAGACGGTACACGTCCTGGATCTCGTTGATCAGATAGTTGGCGAGTTCCTCCACGCCCTTGATGGCAAGAATGTCATGGGGAGCGGGATGGCCGTCGTAGACGAAGTCGCCCCGCTCGATGTGGTCGCCGTGCTGAACCGCAAGGCTCTTGCCGCGCGGGATCAGGTATTCGACCGCTTCCTCGTTCTCGTCGTCAGGCTTGATCGAGATACGCTGCTTGTTCTTGTAGTCCTTGCCGAACTCGACCGTCCCCGAACGTTCCGAGATGATCGCGTGATCCTTGGGACGCCGCGCTTCGAACAACTCGGCCACGCGCGGGAGACCGCCCGTGATGTCGCCCGACTTCGCGGAGGCAAGCGGAATACGCGCGAGCACGTCGCCGGCCTTGACCTTGGCGCCGGGCTCGACGGACAAGATGGCGTCCACCGCAAGCAAGTAGCGGGCATCGCCGCCGCGCTGCACCTTGATGGGCTTGCCCTTGTCGTCCTTGACGATAATCGCGGGCTTCAGCTCAGAGCCGCGCGGCGTCGAGCGCCAATCCACGATCACGCGGTTGGTGGTGCCCTTCATTTCGTCGGTCAGCTCGCGCACCGAGATACCGTCGGTCAGATCCTCGAAGCCGACGACGCCGTCGACTTCGGTGAGCATCGGGCGCGTATAAGGGTCCCACTGGGCGATGCGCTGGCCGCGCTTCACCGCGTCGCCGTCGTCGACCATCACCTTCGCGCCGTAAGCGATCTTGTGGGTGGCAAGTTCCTTGCCCGCCTGATCGACGATCACAATGCTCATGGAGCGGCCCATGGCGATCAGCTGGCCCTTGCCATCCTTGACCATCATGCGGTTCTTGATCTTGGCAACCCCGTTGAAGTTGCTTTCGATGACCGACGCGTCGGTGACGCTTGCGGCGCCACCGATGTGGAACGTACGCATTGTAAGCTGCGTTCCGGGTTCACCGATCGACTGTGCGGCGATGACGCCGACCGCTTCACCAATGTTGACCGGCGTCCCCCGCGCAAGGTCGCGGCCATAGCACTTGCCGCACACGCCCGTGAGCGTTTCGCACGTCAGCACGGACCGTATGCGGACTTCCTGAACCTGCGCCTTGTCGATCGCCTCGGCGTGCTTTTCCTCGATCAGCGTGTTGATCGGCAGCAGCACCTGGCCCGTAGCCGGATCGATCACATCCTCAGCGGTGGTGCGGCCAAGCACGCGCGCCGCAAGCGCGACGACGACGTTACCGGCGTCGACGACGGCCTGCACCTTGATGCCGGCATCCGTGCCGCAGTCTTCTTCCGAGATGATCGCGTCCTGGGCCACGTCGACGAGACGGCGGGTGAGATAGCCCGAGTTCGCCGTCTTGAGCGCGGTATCGGCGAGACCCTTACGCGCGCCGTGCGTCGAGTTGAAATACTCGAGAACCGACAGGCCTTCCTTGAAGTTCGAGATGATCGGCGTCTCGATGATTTCGCCCGACGGCTTGGTCATGAGGCCGCGCATGGCGGCCAGCTGACGCATCTGGGTCGGCGACCCGCGCGCGCCGGAGTGGCTCATCATGTAGACCGAGTTGATCGGCTTTTGACGGCCAGTTTTCGCATCGACGTGGATCGACGAAATGCGCTCCATCATCTCCTTCGAGATCTGGTCGGTGCACTTCGACCAGGCGTCGACAACCTTGTTGTACTTTTCCAGCCGCGTGATGAGGCCGTCGTTGTACTGCTGTTCGAACTCGCGCACGAGTTCGGCGGCCGCTGCGACGCGCTTCGGCTTCGTTTCCGGGATCTGCATGTCGTCCTTGCCGAACGAGATGCCGGCCTTGAACGCGTGGTGGAAGCCCGCCGCCATGATGCGGTCGCAGAAGATCACCGTCTCCTTCTGACCGCAGTTACGGTAGACGGCGTCGATCATGCCCGAGATGTTCTTCTTCGTAAGCAGCTGGTTGACGAGCGCGAACTTGACGCCCGGTTGGCGCGGTAGAAGCTCGCCGAGGATCATGCGACCAGGCGTCGTGTCGTGGATTTCCAACAGCTCGCTGCCGTCCTTGTCGACTGCGCGGAACCGGCCCCTGATCTTGGCGTGCAGTGTGACGATGCCGGCATCCAGCGCATGGCGCATCTCGGAGACCGACGAGAACATCATGCCCTCGCCCGGCTCCTTGTCGCTCATGATCGAGAGATAGTAGAGCCCGAGCACGATGTCCTGCGACGGCACGATGATCGGCAGCCCGTTAGCGGGATGCAGAATGTTGTTGGTCGACATCATCAGCACGCGCGCTTCAAGCTGCGCTTCGAGCGACAGCGGCACGTGGACGGCCATCTGGTCACCGTCGAAGTCGGCGTTGAACGCCGAGCACACGAGCGGGTGCAGCTGGATCGCCTTGCCTTCGATCAGCATCGGCTCGAACGCCTGGATGCCGAGACGGTGCAACGTGGGCGCGCGGTTGAGCAGGATGGGATGTTCGCGGATCACCTCATCGAGGACGTCCCAGACTTCCGGTTTTTCCTTTTCGACGAGCTTCTTTGCCTGCTTGACGGTTGCGGCCTGGCCGAGGGTCTGGAGGCGCGCGTAGATGAACGGCTTGAACAGTTCGAGCGCCATCTTCTTGGGCAAGCCGCACTGGTGCAGCTTGAGCTCGGGACCGACCACGATCACCGAACGGCCCGAATAGTCGACGCGCTTGCCGAGCAGGTTCTGGCGGAAGCGGCCCTGCTTGCCCTTGAGCATATCGGCGAGCGACTTCAGCGGCCGCTTGTTGGCGCCCGTGATGACGCGGCCACGGCGGCCGTTGTCGAACAGCGCATCGACCGCTTCCTGCAGCATGCGCTTTTCATTGCGGATAATGATGTCGGGCGCGCGCAGTTCCATCAGCCGCTTGAGGCGGTTGTTGCGGTTGATGACGCGACGATACAGGTCGTTCAGGTCAGACGTGGCAAACCGGCCGCCATCGAGGGGAACCAGCGGACGAAGTTCGGGCGGGATCACGGGAACCTGGGTCAGGATCATCCACTCGGGACGGTTGCCCGACTCGATGAACGCTTCGACGACCTTCAACCGCTTGCCGAGCTTCTTGGGCTTCAGTTCGGTCGTCGCTTCGCTGATTTCCTGGCGCAGCTGGTCCTTGATCTTGGGCAGATCCATGCCGGCGAGGATTTCGCGGATCGCTTCGGCGCCGATGCCGGCCGTGAAGTCCTGACCGTGCTCTTCGACGGCCGCGTTGTACTGCTCTTCCGTCAGCAGTTGGCGTTCCTTGAACGGGGTGACGCCGGGCTCGATGACGATGTAGTTCTCAAAGTACAGCACGCGCTCAAGGTCCTTGAGACCCATGTCGAGCAGCTGGCCGATGCGCGAGGGCAGCGACTTCAAGAACCAGATGTGGGCGACGGGGGCCGCGAGATCGATGTGGCCCATGCGCTCGCGGCGCACCTTGGCCAGCGTGACTTCGACGCCGCACTTTTCGCAGATCAGGCCCTTGTACTTCATGCGCTTGTACTTGCCGCACAGGCACTCGTAGTCCTTGATGGGCCCGAAGATGCGCGCGCAGAACAGGCCGTCGCGCTCAGGCTTGAACGTGCGGTAGTTGATCGTTTCCGGCTTTTTGATTTCACCGAACGACCACGACAAGATGTCGTCGGGCGAGGCGATCGAGATCTTGATCTGATCGAACGTCGGCAACGGCGCCTGGGTCTTGAAGATATTGGAAATTTCGTTCATCGGCTCGCTCCTCTTGGGGGCAGGGAGTGCGTGGACCAAACGGTCCTGAAAGGCAAAGTCCTCCCCCCGCGCGAGCGGGGAGAGGAAGGACTCTATTCGGCGGCTGCCGGCGGCAGCAGCGGACGTTCTTGCGGCTCCTCGGGGGGAGCGACCGGCAACACTTCGGAGTTTGTGAGTTCGACGTTGAGGCCCAACGCGCGCATTTCCTTGACGAGCACGTTGAAGCTTTCCGGCACGCCCGCTTCGAACGCATCGTCGCCGCGCACGATCGACTCGTAGACCTTGGTGCGGCCTGCAACGTCGTCCGACTTGACGGTGAGCATTTCCTGCAGCGTGTAGGCGGCGCCATAGGCTTCGAGCGCCCAGACCTCCATTTCCCCGAAACGCTGGCCGCCGAACTGCGCCTTGCCACCCAGCGGCTGCTGCGTGACGAGCGAGTAGGGGCCGATCGAACGCGCGTGGATCTTGTCGTCGACGAGGTGATGCAGCTTCAAGACGTACTTGTAGCCGACGGTCACCTTGCGGTCGAACGGCTCGCCGGTCCGTCCGTCGTGGAGCATGACTTGCCCCGACGTATCAAACCCGGCCGCTGCCAGCATCTCGTTGATGTCGGCTTCGCGCGCGCCGTCGAACACCGGCGTCGAGACCGGCACGCCCTTCGTCAGGCCTTGGGCGACGAGCACAAGGTCGGCATCCTTCAACTGCGCCGGGATCTCGCCGTTGACGTAAATCTTGGCGAGCGTGTCACGCAGGTTCTTGGCGTCGTGACTTTCGTGGAACTTGGCGAGCGCCTCGTCGATGATCCGGCCCAAGCCGCGGCAGGCCCAGCCCAGATGCGTCTCGAGAATCTGCCCGACATTCATGCGCGAGGGCACGCCGAGCGGATTGAGCACCACGTCGACATGCGTGCCGTCTTCCAGGAACGGCATGTCTTCGCAGGGCACGATGCGCGACACCACGCCCTTGTTGCCGTGACGACCGGCCATCTTGTCGCCCGGCTGGATCTTGCGCTTCACGGCGACAAAGACCTTGACCATCTTCATCACGCCCGGCGGCAGTTCGTCGCCGCGCTGCAGCTTGTCGACTTTGTCGACAAAGCGCCGCTCCAGGCTCTTCTTGGCGTCTTCGTACTGCTTGCCGATCGCTTCGACGGCGGCCATCGCCTTTTCGTCGGCAAGGCCGATTTCCCACCACTGCGAGCGCGGGATGTCGGCGAGGATCGCTTCGTCGATGTTGGTTCCCTTGCGGGCGCCTTTGGGACCCTTGGCGACTTCGTTGCCCATCAACGCCTCTTTGAGGCGCGCGAACACGTTGCGGTCGAGGATCTGGAGTTCGTCGTCGCGGTCCTTGGCGAGGCGTTCGATCTCTTCGCGTTCGATCGCCATGGCGCGTTCGTCTTTGTCGACGCCGTGACGGTTGAACACGCGCACTTCGACGATGGTGCCGGAAACGCCCGGCGGCAGCCGCAGCGAGGTGTCGCGCACGTCGGAAGCCTTTTCGCCGAAGATGGCGCGCAAGAGCTTTTCTTCCGGCGTCATCGGGCTTTCGCCCTTGGGCGTGATCTTGCCGACGAGGATGTCGCCCGGATGCACTTCGGCGCCGATGTAGACGATGCCGGCTTCGTCGAGGTTCTTCAGCGCTTCTTCCGAAACGTTGGGAATATCGCGCGTGATTTCTTCAGGCCCGAGCTTGGTATCGCGGGCCATCACTTCGAATTCTTCGATGTGGATCGACGTGAAGATGTCGTCGGACACGATCCGCTCCGACATCAAGATACTGTCTTCGAAGTTGTAGCCCATCCAGGGCATGAATGCGACGAGCACGTTCTTGCCGAGCGCGAGATCGCCGAGATCGGTTGAGGGACCGTCTGCTATGATTTCGCCGGCCTTCACGCTGTCGCCCACGTTCACGAGCGGACGCTGGTTGATGCAGGTGTTCTGGTTCGAGCGCTGGAACTTGCGCAGCCGGTAGATATCGACGCCCGGCTTCGAGGGGTCGGTTTCTTCAGTGGCGCGCACGACGATACGCTGGGCGTCGAGCTGGTCGACGATTCCCGTGCGGCGAGCCGCGATCGCAGCGCCTGAGTCGCGGGCCACGATCTCTTCCATGCCGGTGCCGACGAGCGGGGCTTCGGCGCGGATGAGCGGCACAGCCTGCCGCTGCATGTTGGAGCCCATGAGGGCGCGGTTGGCGTCGTCGTTCTCGAGGAACGGGATCAACGCGGCTGCGACCGAGACGAGCTGCTTGGGCGACACGTCGATGTAGTCGACCTTGTCGGGCGACACGGCGAGCACGTCACCCTTGTAGCGGCAGATCACGCTGTCGCCGACGAGCTTACCCTTGGCGTCGACTTCGGCGTTGGCCTGGGCGACGTGGTGGCGCTCTTCTTCGGCGGCCGAAAGGTACACGACCTCCTTCGTCAGCTTGTTGTCGACCACGCGGCGATATGGGCTCTCGATGAAGCCGTACTTGTTAACGCGCGCGAAGGTCGCGAGCGAGTTGATGAGGCCGATGTTGGGGCCTTCCGGCGTCTCGATCGGGCAGATGCGACCGTAGTGAGTGGGATGCACGTCGCGAACTTCGAAGCCCGCGCGCTCGCGCGTCAGACCGCCGGGCCCGAGCGCGGAGAGGCGGCGCTTGTGGGTGATTTCCGACAACGGGTTGGTCTGATCCATGAACTGCGAGAGCTGCGAGGAGCCGAAGAACTCGCGCACGGCGGCAGCTGCCGGCTTGGCGTTGATCAGGTCCTGCGGCATCACGATGTCGATATCGACCGAGCTCATCCGCTCCTTGATGGCGCGCTCCATGCGGAGCAGGCCAACCCGGTATTGGTTCTCCATCAGCTCGCCGACCGAACGCACGCGCCGGTTGCCGAGGTTGTCGATATCGTCGATTGCGCCGCGCCCGTCGCGCAGATCGACCAGCGTCTTGATGACGGCGATGATGTCTTCGCGGCGCAGGACGCGCACGGTGTCTTCCGCCGTGGTTTCGAGCCGCATGTTCATCTTGACGCGGCCGACCGCCGACAGGTCGTAGCGCTCACTGTCGAAGAACAGGCCGTGGAACAGCGTGGTCGCCGTTTCGACGGTCGGCGGTTCGCCCGGGCGCATGACCCGGTAGACGTCCATCAGCGCTTCTTCGTGGTTCGAGTTCTTGTCGACGTTGAGGGTGTTGCGGATGAACGCGCCGACGTTGACGTGATCGATATCAAGGATGTTGAATTCCTTGATCTTCTGATCCTTGATCTCGGCCAGCAGCTTTTCTTCCAGTTCCTCGCCGGCTTCGGCGTAGATCTGGCCGGTTTCCATGTTGATGATGTCTTCGGCGAGATACTTGCCGGAGAGATCCTCGGACTGGATCAGCACTTCCTTGAGACCACCTTCGGCGAGTTCGCGCGCTTTGCGGGCGGTGATCTTCTCGCCGGCCTTGGCGATCACTTCGCCGGTCTTGGCGTCCTTCAGTTCAAACACCGGCGTGATGCCGCGCATCTTCTCGGGGACAAACGGCAGTTTCCAGCCGTGCTTGCTGTCCTTGACCGGGATCATCTTGTAGAACGTCGAGAGGATCTCTTCGTCGTTGAGGCCGAGCGCGTACAGCAGCGTCGTCACCGGCAGCTTGCGGCGGCGGTCGATGCGCACGTAGACGACATCCTTGGCGTCAAATTCGAAGTCGAGCCACGAGCCGCGATACGGAATGATGCGGGCCGCAAACAACAGCTTGCCAGAGGCATGCGTCTTGCCGCGGTCATGGTCGAAGAACACGCCCGGCGAACGGTGCATCTGCGAGACGATCACGCGCTCTGTGCCGTTGATCACGAACGTGCCGTTGAGCGTCATGAGCGGCATGTCGCCCATGTAGACGTCCTGCTCCTTGACGTCTTTGATCGATTTCGAGCCGGTTTCTTCGTTCACGTCGAACACGATGAGGCGCAGCTTCACCTTGAGCGGCGCGGCGTACGTCATGTCACGCTGCATGCACTCGTCGACGTCGTACTTGGGCGGTTCGAATTCATAGCGCACGAACTCGAGCGTCGCGCGGCCCGAGAAATCCGAGATCGGGAACACCGATTTGAAAACCGACTGCAAACCATGGTCGTCTTTGCGGCCGCCCGGTGGCTCCTTCACCATCAAAAAGTCATCGTACGAGCTCTTCTGAACCTCGATGAGGTTCGGCATCTTTGCCACTTCCTGGGCCGACCCGAAGGTCTTCCGGATGCGCTTGCGGCCGTAAATTGTATCAGCCATGTCCGCTCCTTTAAGCGGCGGGTGACGATCCCGCCGGTGCTGGTTAGTCGCGGGCCGCCAAACCCGCGTCTCGATGACGACCGTTTTTAAAACGGCTTGCCGGAGAGCCTGACGCAGGGATTTTTTCCCGCGCCGGGCTCTCCGGAAAACCGTCGTTGGACCCTCCTGGCGGCGATCAGGCTGCCAGGAGGAACCGCATTACTTGACCTCGACGACCGCACCCTGGTCTTCGAGCTGCTTCTTGATCTTGGCAGCTTCGTCCTTGGACACGTTCTCCTTGACGGCCTTGCCGCCGGCTTCGACGAGATCCTTGGCTTCCTTGAGGCCAAGACCCGTGAGAGCGCGGACTTCCTTGATGACGTTGATCTTCTTGTCGCCGCCCGACTTCAGGAACACCGTGAACTCGGTCTGAGCTTCGGCAGCAGGAGCTGCAGCGGCAGCGGGACCAGCGGCGGCAACAGCGGCCGCAGCCGAAACGCCCCAGTGGGCTTCAAGCATCTTGACGAGTTCTGCAGCCTGCAGAACGGTCAGCTTCGAGAGATCGTCAACGTACTTTTGCAGATCGGACATTGTAGACTTTCCTTACGGTTTGAACCTGTTTGCATTCGTGAGAGGCCCTTTGAGGATCCCCTGATTTGAACCGCGTGGCGCCCAGGGCGAACCCTTTGCGCCGCCCACGGCATGGATGATCAACCTTCGGCTCCTGCCGTCGCCTTCGCATTGACGACGCGGGCAAGACTTGCACCGGGCTCCTTGATCGTGCGCACGAGTTTCGTCGCGGGCGCGTTGAGAAGACCAGCGAGCTTGGCTCGCAGTTCGTCGAGTGAGGGCAGATCGGCGAGCGCTTTCACGCCCTTGGCATCGAGGACCGTGGTGCCCATCGCGCCGCCCACGATGACGAACTTGTCATTCGTCTTGGCGTACGCGTTGGCAGCCCGGGCCGCCGCAATCGGATCCTTCGAGTAGGCCAACACGGTTGGCCCCTTGAAGAGATCGATGATCCCGGCGAATTCGGTGTCCTTCAATGCAAGCTTGGCGAGGTTGTTCTTGACTACCTTCACTTTTCCGCCGGCCTCTTTGACCTTCTTGCGAAGCTCAGCGGATTGAGCAGCCACCATGCCTTTATTGTGGGCGACAACGACCAGCCCGGTGTCTTTGAACACCTGGTGCATCGTCGTCACGAGCTCTGCTTTCGCAGCTCTATCCACGCTTGCGTCTCCTACTGTACCAGGCCGGAAAATCCGGGTCTGGTGGGTTGCACCTTGCCGCCTCGCGCCACGGTTGCCCGTGGTTGGAAACGACGCTTGTCCTGTCCTGCCGCGCGCTTCAATCAAGAAACGGCACGGTGCCGACCCAGAAGGTTCAAACCGCACTGGAGGCTCATCGCCTCAAATCCGGTTGTCGTCTCCTGTCTCCTGCGGGCCCCGGTTGGGATTAGGCGGGAACAACCAAAGGCTGTTCCCACACCAGCAATCTCGGACAGATCTGCCTGGACATGCCTTGCGGCACGCTCAGGCAGCCGTAACCAGAACGCGTGACCCTGTTACGTGGCCGCCGCGGTCTGGAATTCAAGTGTTCAGCCTTGCGTGGGCTGAGCGACGACGACGGTGGAGGCTTCGACCTTGACGCCGCGACCCATGGTCGAGCTGATCGATACCTTCTTGACGTAGTTGCCCTTCGCGCCAGTCGGTTTTTGCTTCATGACGGCATCAACGAACGCGCGGATGTTTTCGACCAGCGCCTTCTCGGTGAAGCTCGCCTTGCCGACGCCGGCGTGCACGATACCAGCCTTCTCGACGCGGAACTCGACGGCGCCGCCCTTGGCGCCCTTGACGGCGCCGGCGACATCCATCGTCACCGTACCGACGCGCGGGTTCGGCATCAGGCCGCGGGGGCCCAGCACCTTGCCGAGGCGGCCAACGAGACCCATCATGTCCGGTGTCGCGATGCAGCGATCAAACGCGACGGTGCCCTTCTGGACGATCTCGACGAGATCTTCCGCACCCACGATGTCGGCGCCGGCAGCCTTGGCTTCTTCAGCCTTGGCACCACGGGCGAACACGGCGACGCGCGCCGTACGGCCCGAGCCGTTGGGCAGGTTGCACACGCCACGCACCATCTGGTCGGCATGCTTGGGATCGACGCCCAAATTCATGGCGATCTCGACGGTTTCGTCGAACTTCGACTTGGCACGCGCCTTGACGAGCTTGACGGCTTCGTCGATCGGGTACGACTTGTTACGGTCGAGACCCGCTGCGAGCGACGCCATGCGCTTGCCGCCGGCGAGCCGGATTTCCTTGACTTGTTCTTCGGTCATCTTGGTCATGATCAATCCACCACCTTGATGCCCATCGAGCGGGCCGAACCCGCGATGGTCTTGGCTGCCTGGTCGGGGTTATCGGTATTGAGGTCGGCCATCTTGGTCTTGGCGATCTCGCGCACCTGCGCCATGGTCACGGTGCCCGCGACCGTACGGCCCGGCGTCTGCGATCCGCCGTCGACCTTCGCCATCCGCTTCAGGAAGAACGACGCCGGCGGCGTCTTCATGATGAAGGTGAACGAGCGATCCGAGAACGCGGTGATCTTGACGGGAATCGGCGTGCCCGGCTCCATGTCCTTGGTCTTGGCGTTGAACGTCTTGCAGAATTCCATGATGTTCAAGCCGCGCTGACCCAGCGCAGGCCCGATCGGCGGCGAGGGGTTAGCCTGCCCTGCCTTCACCTGGAGGTTGATATAACCTTCAATTTTCTTCGCCATTGTCTCCCCGTGGGATTAAAGGAAAAGCAGGAGCGTTTTGCTCATGCCTTCCCAGGGTTAGCGGTTCGCGGCAGGCATCAAAGCTGAGCCTCCCTCCCGCACGTCCAGCCCCGTTGCCGAGGCCGCAAAACCGGAGCCTTTCGGCGCCGGCAATTCCATCAGCTTGCGCCTGCCACCTTTTCGACCTGAGCAAACTCCAGCTCGACCGGAGTTGGCCGGCCGAAAATCGAAACCGCGACCTTGAGGCGGGCGCGCTCCTCGTCGACTTCTTCGACGTGCCCCGAGAACGAGGCGAACGGACCATCGGCGACCTTGACCTGCTCGCCGACCTCGAACGTGATCGTCGGCTTCGGCCGCTCTACGCCATCCTTGACCTGGTTCATGATCCGCAAAGCTTCCGCTTCGGGCACGGCCATCGGCTTGTTGTCGGCGCCCAAGAACCCGGTCACCTTCGGCGTGTTCTTGATCAGCACGAACGCCGGATCGGTCATTTCCATTTTGACAAGCACGTAGCCGGGAAGGAACTTGCGCTCAGCCTGAACCTTACGGCCCCGCTTGATTTCAACAACTTCTTCGGTGGGCACCAGGATTTCGTCGAACAGATGCTCCAAACCGGCAGCCTTCGCGCGCTCGCGAATGGACTCGGCGACCTTGCGCTCGAAGTTCGTATAGGCGTGAACGATGTACCAGCGTTTTGCCATAAAAGTGTCTTTCGTGTCGCGCCTGGGCGCTTATCCTGTCGCGCCCGCAGCGCGTCCAATGGGTCGTGCGTAGAAAGCGGCTCCTGAACGGCGGGCTATTTTCCAAGCCCCAGCAGCGTCTTCACCAGAAAGCCCAAAATCTGATCGGCGAAGAGGAAAAACAGGGCCGCCATTGTCACCATGATCCCAACCAGCACCGTCGTGATCCAAACTTCGCGCACCGTCGGCCAGGTGACTTTGCTGACTTCATGGCGCACTTCGTTGATGAACTCGATCGGGTTGTATCGCGCCATACGTTAGTCCTCTTCAAATCCACCACAGCCCGAAGACCATGCTCAACGCGACATACCTATAACGACGCACTTAGAACGCCGCACTGGCAACGACGCACCTAAAACGACTGGGGCGCAAAGCCGTACATCGCTGCACAGCGCGCCCTCATCGCAAAAACTGGCAGGGGCTGGGGGGATCGAACCCACGACCTTCGGTTTTGGAGACCGACGCTCTACCAGCTGAGCTAAACCCCTTTGTTGGCCCCACCGAACGACAGACTGGTCCGCTGTTCCGAGAAGTTGCCCTGCAACCGTTCAGACCTACGTTCCCCGAATCATCCAACGAGAGCTGTGGTCGTTATCTTAGAATCATGCGCTTGTCACGCCCCTAAAACAATAAATTGTCGCAATGCGGCAATGCAGTGCACAAGATGGCGTGTTTTCGCCGATTTCCGGCCAAGCCGGCATCTAGCGATGTCCGTCATCGGATTTCCTCGATGACAACCGCGGTGCCGTAGGCAAGAACCTCGGTCACAGCCGCCGCGATTTCATTGGCATCATAACGCATGCCGATCACAGCGTTGGCCCCGACCCGGCTGGCTTCGGCGATCAGCAGGTCAAATGCCTCCTGCCGCGCCTGCTCGGCGAGCCGCTGGTACACGGTGATGTTGCCGCCAAACAGGATTTGGACCGCAGCACCCAGATTGCCGACCACGCTACGCGAGCGCACGGTCAACCCCCGCACCACGCCCATGTGCCGCACGATCCTGTAGCCCGGCACGTCGTTCGTCGTGACGACCAGCATAATTCCCCCTCAGTCAACCGTCGGTTATTTCTCATTCTTTTCGTAGTTGTCTGCAACGAACCGGTCGAGTAGCCGCACACCCCAGCCCGACGCCCAGCTCGGGCTGATCTCGGTGCGCGTTCCGTCCATCGCGGTACCGGCGACATCGAGATGCGCCCACGGCGTATCCTTGATGAAGCGCTCGATGAACGCCGCCGCGGTGCACGACCCACCCCAGCGGCCGCCGATGTTCTTGACGTCGGCGTTCTTGCTTTCAATCAGCTTGTGGAAGCTCTTGTCGAGCGGCATGCGCCAGACCTTTTCGCCGGTCGACTTCGAGGCAGCGGTCAGCTGCTCGACGAGCTGGTCGTCGTTGGAGAACAGCCCAGCGTATTCCTTGCCGAGCGCCACCATGATCGCGCCCGTCAACGTCGCAAGATCGATCACGAGGCGCGGCTTGAACCGCTCTTGCGCGTACCACAGCACATCAGCCAGCACGAGGCGGCCTTCCGCGTCGGTGTTGAGAACTTCGATCGTCTGTCCCGACATGGAGGTGACGATATCGCCCGGACGGACGGCGGTGCCCGAGACCATGTTTTCGACGCAGCCAATGAGGCCGACCACGTTGACGTTAGCCTCGCGCTCGGCGAGCGCGTGCATGAGGCCGACGACGGCGGCGGCGCCGCCCATGTCGCCCTTCATGTCTTCCATTCCGGCTGCCGGCTTGATCGAAATGCCGCCGGTGTCGAATACGACGCCCTTGCCCACGAATGCGATCGGCTTGACCTTTTTCGACTTGGCCCCGTTCCACTGCATGACGCAGACGCGCGCCGGCCGGGCGCTGCCCTGGGCGATGCACAGCAGCGCGCCCATTTTCAGCTTTTCGAGATCATGCGCATCGAGGATCTCCACCTCGACACCGACGTCCTTGAGCTTTTCGACCTCGTGGGCGAACTCGACTGGACCCAGCGCATTGGCCGGCTCATTGACGAGGTTGCGCGCCACGTGCACGCCGTTGGCGACCGCATGATAATGCTCGTATGCGGCCCGCGCCTTGGCCGGATCGGCGCAATGGATGACCAACCGCTCAAGACTGTCCTTGTCCGCGGGCGGCGCATCCTTGTCGTCGCCGTTGACGGGCGGCTTGGTCAGGTATTTTTTGAACGAATAATGCCGCAGCTGCGCGCCGAACGCGAGCGCCGCCACGATCTCGGCAGGCTTCATAGCGTCCGTCGCCGACACATCGGCGATGAGACTGACAGCCTTACCCTTGCGCGCGCTAAGCGCCGCCAGCGCTGCCCCCCCGATCAGCACCCAGTCGGCTTCCGGCGCATCCTTGCCGGTGCCCACCACGACGAGGCGCTCGGCGTCGAGCCCGTGCGGGGCGAGAATTTCCAGCGTGGCCTTCGCCTTGCCCTTGAAGGCTGCAATCTTGGCCGCCTTGTGGATGGCCCCTCCTGCACGCTTGTCGAGATCGGCTGCCACTTTGCCGAACGTCACGCCGTCGCCGGCGAGAACTGCCGTCGCCGGCATTAGTTCGTGGGAAAAATCTTCAAAGACGATCTCGAGCCGGTCGTGCGAGCGCTTGGACATGGCGGGTCAATAAGCTTTCATAAGGGCGCGCGAGCAGACAGGGGCGCGCCGGTTGGTGGAGAAGGGGGGAGCAGACGGCAAAGCAACGGCATGAGCGTGCGAGCGCGCAGTGCGACCGTCACAATCGTGATCAGGCACGAGACACTAGTTGAGCGCAGCCGATGTGCCAAGACCCACGGCGTTTGGTTAACAAAGTCGGGCGCTCGCGGCAATCGTCTCGAACCGCCGAACTTTGGCCACCAAACTCATAAACAGGGTAAAACCCAGGACTGTGCGGCCAGCCCTGCTTGCATTGGCACACCAGAGAGGACAGTACGTTCGGCGATGACGATCTTCTCCCGATATGTATTCCGACAGGCGGCCGGCGCGGTGCTGCTCATCCTGCTGTCGCTGGCGGGCGTGGTCTGGATCGCGATCGCGCTGCGTCAGCTGAACGTCGTCACCAGCCAGGGCCAGGATGCCTGGACGCTGATCGCCATGACGACGCTGGCGTTGCCGAATCTCATCGCGATCATCGCCCCGTTCGCCTTGCTGATCGCAGCCCTTCATACCCTCAACCGGCTGAACACCGACAGCGAACTGATCGTGCTGACAGCGGCGGGCGCGACCGTCTGGACCGTCGCCCGGCCGCTGATTGCCCTTGCCGTGATCGTCTCGATGGGGGTTGCCCTCGTCAACCACGTCGGCATGCCGTGGAGCTTGCGGATGCTGCGCGAGTACGTCGTGCAGATGCGGACCGACCTGTTGACCCAGGTGATCCAGCCAGGACGCTTCAACAGCCCCGAGCAAGGCCTGACGTTCCACATCCGCGAACGCGCGCTGAACGGTGAGCTGCAAGGGCTCATCATGCACGACACCCGCGACCCTAAGCAGTCACAGTCCTATCTGGCCGAAAACGGGCTGATCGTGAAGGACGGCAAGACCGCCTATCTGATCATGACCCACGGCCACATCCTGCGCCGCCCCGACGCCAAGGAGCCCGCCCAGATCATCGTGTTCGACAAGTACGCCGTCGACCTCGAACGCTTTGAATCGAAGACTGCGGCCGACAACGACCTGCGCCCGCGCGAGCGCTATTATGATGAACTGGTCAACCCCGGCAACAGCCCGTCCTTCAAGGAGGAGCCCGGAAAGTTTCTCGCCGAGTTGCATGAGCGGTTCGCCAACCCCCTGTACCCTATCGCCTTTGTGCTGATCGCGCTCGCAACCGCCGGTCAGGCGCAGTCGACGCGGCAGAACCGCAACCAACGGCTGATCTTCGGGTTCATGTCCGGGCTTGGCTGCCGCGCGACGGGCCTCGCGTTGACGAACCTCGTGGTGGTCAACCCCGGCGCGGTTCCGCTGCTTTATGGCATTCCTATACTGGCCAGCATCGTCAGCCTAGCCATCATGGCGAGCGGGACGCAACCCAACCTCTCGCGCGTGTTTGCAGGGGTGCTACTCCCGCTGCGCCAGCGGAGAGCTGCCTGATGGCGACCCCCCACATTCTCAACCGGTATATTCGCAGGCGGTTCCTCACCGCGATTTTGGGCACGTTCGTTTTATGCACCCTGCTGATTTTCATGATCGATTTCGTGGAAATGCTGCGCCAGCAGGGCAAGTATGGCTCGGTTCCGGCCTGGAAGTTGGCATGGATCACGATTTTGCGGCTGCCGGCCTACACCGAATTCCTGCTCTCGTTTGCCGTCCTCGTCGGCTCCATCGGCGCTCTGCTGATGCTTGCGCGAAAGAGCGAACTGACCGTGATGCGCGGGGGAGGGATGTCGGCCTGGCAGTTCATCTGGCCGGGCGTGTGGGTCGCCGCTGTCCTTGGGGTGTTCGCGGTCGCTGCCTACAATCCGCTGGCGGCGGCATCCCGCGCGGAAGGGGAGCGGCTGTTTGCCGAAGCGTTTGGCCGCGAATCGAACCTCTTGCGGAACGAAAGCGGTGGCTCATGGCTGCGCCAGGACGGCGCCGATGGCCAGTCCGTGATTAGCGCGGTCGCGGCCACCAACCGCGGGTTGTCGTTGGCCGGAGTAACCGTATTCGTTTACGATTCCGCCGGCCTCTTTACCGAACGGATCGACGCCGCCCGCGCCGAACTAAAGGACGGCTTCTGGCGCATCGAAGAGGCCTGGGTTGCCCGCGTCGGCCGGGAGCCGGAAAAATTCGACACCTACCTTCTCTCGACTTATCTGACGCCCGAGCGGGTTGCCGATGCACTTGGAACCATCATTTCGGTCTCGTTCTGGGATCTGCCTGGATTGATTGAAGTTGCTGAAAAAGCGAAGCTTTCATCGTTCAGATTGCGCGTTCAATATGAGATTTTGCTGGCGCGCCCCCTGATGTGCGTGGCCATGGTCTTTTTGGCGGCCACTGTGTCATTGCGGTCATTCCGGTCCGGCGGGATCCAGACTATGGTCATAACCGGAATGGTTGGGGGCTTTGGGTTCTTCCTGTTAACGGAAGTCTCTCGGCAGATCGGGGTTGCGGGTTTTGTGCCTCCCTGGACTGCTGTGTGGATACCCATCGTGCTTTTGATGTTACTCACGACGACGGTGCTCTTGCACCAGGAGGACGGCTGAGTGGTGCGTGACGCGCGGATACCGCAGGAGGGTTGCGGGTATGAACGCGCCGGTGGCGAACGCCTTTGTGCGATCGTCTCCGACAGCCCAGTCGTGTCTAGCGGCAGGCCCGGCAGAGGAATGTCGGGCAGCAGATCTGTGCGAAATTTCAGCATTCTTGGCGCCGTTATCCTGAGCGCGGTCGCCGTTGCAGTGTCCCTGCTGGGCGCTGATCCCGCGCTCGCGCAAGCGCGTCAGCCGTCCATGTTCCCCAAGACACCCGCCCCCAAGTTTACCGCGCCCTCGAAGCTCGACCGCAAGCAGCCGCTGCTGCTGAACGGCGACGAGTTGACCTACGACACCACGGGTAACCGCGTGATCGCGCGCGGCAACGTCGAGCTTTACTACAACAACTATTCGGTGACGGGCGACGAGGTCACCTACGACCAGGCGGCGAATACGCTGACGGCCGCGGGCAACGTGACCATCCGCGATCCCAACGGCCAGATCACCCACGCCGACCGAATCGAACTCACCGACGACTTCAAGGAAGGCTTCGTCGAGAGCCTGAGCCTCGTGGGGACAGACGACACCCGCATCGCTGCCCGCCGCGCGGTCCGCAAAGACGGCAACGTCACGGAATTCTCGGACGCCAAGTACACGCCGTGTAAGTCGAACCCGGGCATGCCGCCGCTGTGGTGTATTTCGGCTGCGCGCATCATTCACGACCAGACCGCGGCGACGCTCACCTATCAGGATGCGCAGTTCGAATTCCTGGGCGTGCCAGTGATCTACATGCCCTTCTTCGAGCACCCCGATCCGACGGTGAAGCGCCGCTCTGGCTTTCTGATGCCCGTGATTGGAACCTCCTCGACGCTCGGCTTCCGTGCGGAGACGCCCTATTACTTCGCGCTCTCGCCCCAGTATGATTTCCTGTTCAACCCCGAGTATCTCTCCAAGCAGGGTATCTTGTGGCAGGGCGAATGGCGCCACCGGCTCGCCAACGGCGAATACAATATCAAGCTGTCGGGAATCGAGCAGGACTACACGACCCTGCCCACCAGCATCACCAATCGCCAGAATCTGGACGGCTGGCGCGGCAGCATCCAGACCAAGGGCCTGTTTTCGCTGTCCAGCTGGTGGAAATTCGGCTGGGACGTTACCATCGACAGCGACGACACGTTCCGCCGCTTTTACGGACTGGACAACGTGCTGTTGACCGACCGCATCAACACGGTGGGCCTCGAAGGCCAGTCCGAGCGCAACTATTTCGGCCTGAAATTCTCGCAGTACGGCGGCTTGCTGCTGACCGACAACGGCAACTCCAACGCGACGGTGCACCCCAGCATCGATTACGACTACGTGTTCGCCAACCCGGTGCTCGGTGGGGAACTCGCGTGGTCGAGCAACGTGTTCAGCTTGAGCCGTGATGGCACGCTGACCAACGGCAGCTCCAGCCGCACGTTCGGCGAGAACTTCAATCATGCCAAGAGCGAGCTGACCTGGCGCCGGCAGTTGACCGATACACTCGGCATTTCGTACACGCCGTTCGGTAACGTGCGTGGCGATGTCTACTATCTGAACAATGCGCTCGATCCGGTGGCCAATTCTCTGATCCAGGACACTACCATCACACGCGGCGTGGCCACCGGCGGCATGACCGTCAGCTATCCCTGGATCGCCAGCGGGGGCGGCGCATCGCACACGGTCGAGCCGATCGGTCAGGTGCTGTATTCGCAGGCCCGCGTCAGCCAGCGCGCGCTGCCCGATGAAGACAGCCGCTCGGTGGTGTTCGACGACACCAACCTGTTTGCGATCCAAAAATTCTCCGGTACAGACCGCATTGAGACGGGCACGCGCGCCAACGTCGGCGTGCAGTACACCTTCCAAGCGGATAAGGGTGGCTACGCCCGCTTACTGGCTGGCCAGCACTTCCAGCTCGACGGCGAAAACGCCTATGCCAACCCCGGCCAGATCACCGAGACGCTAAACGGCGTCACCCAGACCCGTTACCTGTTCTCGCCCGCCAGCGGTCTGCAGACGGACCGTTCAGACTACATCCTTGGTGCCTACTTCGCCCCTAACAGCATGTTCCGCTTCCTATCGCAGACCCGCTTCGACGAACACGATCTGGGCCTGCGGCGTGAAGATCTGTTTGCGGCCGTGAACTACGGTCCGTTGACCGCATCGGCTGTCTACACCTACGCCGCAGCCGACGCTTTGTTGGGCTTGGACACGTCCCAGTCCGACATCACCGGCACGCTTGGCCTCAAGCTGACCGACCGTTGGAGCGTGCTAGGCTCAATGCGCTACGACATCGAAGCCAAGAACATCCTCACCGACAGTGTGACTTTGAAATATCTCGACGACTGCTTCGCCTTGTCGACGACGTATCAGGAAACCTTCCTGACCAACGCGGCCCTGGGCCTCACGAACGACCGCTCGATCATGTTCCGCTTCGAACTGAAGAACCTCGGCGGTACCAACTACAAGACGAGCGTGCTCGACCACACCTTCGGCTCCAACCAGCCGACGAACCCATAAGCTGACAACGTCCGGGGTTGACCACGCCCAGGGCTGATCTGCTACGTTTCGCGTGCCGTCGGGCGGCAATCCGGTGCGTGTTGCCTAGCCGCCGCCACGCGCGCGCCACGGTTGATGTGGATAACCGCCCTGTTGCACGGCGGCGACGTGTCAGCGGGATTGCCTTTCACGCTCTGCGCTGTTCGGCTGTCGCGACGTGTGAAGAGGGGATTCGGGCCGACCGAGCACCTCCGTGCACGACCGCAACGTCCAGACCCAGAGCGTCCAGCCCTAGAGCGTCCAGCTTTAGTGCGGCCAGCCAGAGAGCACCGACTGCCCATGCCCTCCCACGCGCGCCATAGTCCGTTGGCTTTCCTACTGGCGCTCCTGCCACTAACTCTCGTGAGCCCGTGCACGATGGCGCAGGAAGCACCCAAGCCCGCGTTCCCCTCGTTCGGCTCGATCGCCGCCAAGCCCCAAGGCGTGGCCCCTGGCGAGGCCGCACCAGCCCCAGAGGCCGCGCCCGCCGCGGGCGCAAAGCCGGCCGTCAAAGCCGCGTCTCCTGCCGCAAACTCCAAGCCCAAGCCGGTGCGGACCGCCGCTCGCACGGACGACAGCGCCGCCTCGCGCGCCAGCGAAACCAAGGGCCTTGCCATCGCCGTGCTGGTGAACGACGAGCCCATCACCGGCTACGAAATTGAACAGCGCCAGCGCATGATGGGGCTCGGCTCTAACATCGGGGAGAAGGCGCAAGCCAACTTCAAGCGGATGCTGCAGGACCCGAGCACCAACGAACGCCTGAAGGCGATCCTGGGTGAAACGATCAAGGCCAACCAGGGCAAGACCCGCGAACAGGTGATTGCGATCTTCGAGGAACGCAAGAAACAGTTCGCGATAGGGCTGCAGAAACAGGCCGTCGAAAATGCCCGGGCAAGCGTGCTGCCGACATTGAAGAAGGGCGCGCTCGACGAATTGATCGAAGAGAAGCTGAAACTTCAGGAAGCCAAGAAAAACAACGTCGTCGCCTCTGATGACGACGTCGCGCGGATTGTCCGCAGCCTCGCCGAAAAGAATAAGATGACCGAAGCGCAGTTCGCCCAGCACCTTTCGGGCATGGGCGCGGACATCGAGGTGATGCGCTCGCGCTTCCGCGCCATGCTGTCGTGGAACGACGTGATCCGCCGCAAATTCGGCCACCAGATCGCAATTACCGAGCGCGACGTCGACCGGGTGGTGGCGCAAGGCCCGGCGGGCGAAGACAAGGTCGAGTTACAGGTCCAGCGCGTAACGCTGACGATTCCGGAAGCGATCAACCAGAAGCTGGTCGCCGGGCGCATGTCGGAAGCTGAAGCGTTGCGGTCGAAATTCACCGGCTGCAAGACTATGGCGCCGCTCGCCGGCAGCGTGAAGAACGCCAAGTACGACGACCTGGGACAGATCAAGCCGTCCGCCCTGACCGAGCCAACCAAAAGCTTGCTGCTTTCAGCCAAGGACGGCGACATGATCCCGCCGGTCGTCGGCCCCGGCGGTGTTGAGTTGTATGCGGTCTGCGGCCGCCAAGTGGTGAAGGCCGACGAGAGCAAGCGCACGGCCGCCCAGGAAGAGCTGCGCCAGAAGGAATTCGAGATGCTGGCCAAGCGCCACCTGCAGAACTTGCGGCAGGATGCGCTGATCGAGTATCGTTGACGCCTGCTTCACCGCGCTAGCAAAAAAGGCCGGCAGTCCGATGGCCTTAACGCACCTTGCCCACCCTTCACCGGCATCAGCCCCGCTCGCCCTCACGATGGGCGACCCCGCCGGCATCGGCCCTGACATCACGCTGCAGGCCTGGCACGCGCGCCATGACCGCGGCCTGCCGCCGTTTGCAGTCTATGCCGATATCGCCGTGCTGCGCGAACGTGCTGCGCTGCTGGGCCTGTCGACGCCGCTGGTTGGCCACGAACAGCTGCCCGCAGGCGCTGCTACCTACGACGAGGCGCTGCCGGTAATCGGCGTTCGCGCGGCTGGCTCCGTGGTGCCAGGGCGCCCGTCGCGCACGCAAGCGCTGGCAACTCTTGCCGCCATCGATTCTGCGACCGCCGCCGTTCAGCGGGGCCAAGCCCGCGCGCTGGTAACGAACCCGATTGCGAAAGCCATCTTGTACGACGCCGGTTTCCGCCATCCCGGCCATACCGAATACCTCGCTTATCTCGCCAGCGAGACGACGGGCGCGCTCATGATGCCGGTGATGATGCTCGCGTCGGATGCGCTGAAAGTGGTGCCGGTTACGATCCACATTCCGCTCGAAGCCGTGCCTGCAGCCCTCACGCCGGACCTGCTGCGCCGCACGATTGAAATCACCCATGCGGGGTTGCTCCGCGATTTCGCGATTGCGCGCCCGCGCATTGCGGTAGCAGGGCTCAATCCGCACGCGGGCGAGGATGGCGCGCTCGGCCGCCAGGAGATCGAACTCATCGCGCCGGTCATCAGAACTCTGCGCGACGAGGGCCTGGACATCAGCGGCCCCCATTCGGCCGACACGCTGTTTCATGCGCACGCGCGCGCTCGTTATGACGCGGTGGTCGCCATGTATCACGATCAGGCGCTGATCCCGATCAAGACCCTGGCGTTCGATACGGGCGTGAATGTAACGCTGGGGCTGCCGTTCGTGCGCACCTCGCCCGACCACGGCACGGCTTTCGATATCGCGGGCACCGGCAAGGCGTCGCCCGAAAGCTTGATCCAAGCGCTGCTGATGGCAGACCGGATGGCACAGAACCGGGCGCGGACATGAGGCGCGAACGCGATCGCTTCGCGAGCAGGGCTATCGCCCTGCAACACATTCGCGGGGGCACGCCCCCTCGAACTCCCCCGCGACTTGGTCAGAGAAATACCGAAGGTCAGGGGGCTGTGCTGCCAGCAGGGGGGCGGGGGCTGGCCTCCGCTTACGCAACAACATGACCCGCGACGGATCAAGCCCCGACGGCCTGCCCCCGCTGCGCGAGGTGATCGCTGCGCACGAACTCAACGCCAAGAAGAGCCTGGGCCAGAACTTCATCCTCGACCTCAACTTGACGCGCAAGATTGCGCGCGCGTGCGGATCGCTCGAGGGCAAGACGGTCATCGAAGTCGGCCCGGGTCCCGGCGGCCTGACGCGGGCGCTGCTCTTGGAGGGCGCGGCGAAAGTGGTCGCCGTCGAGCGGGACCAGCGCTGCCTGCCCGCACTTGCCGAGATTTCCGCGCGCTACCCTGGCCAGCTCGCCGTCCACGAAGGCGACGCGCTAGAGGCCGATTGGGAGGCGCTGACCGCGGGCCGCAACGGCCCCGCCATCATCGCGGCGAACCTGCCCTATGGCGTCGCATCGCTGCTGCTGGCGGGCTGGCTTGAAACCGAGCCCTGGCCGCCGTGGTACGAGCGCATGGTGCTGATGTTCCAGAAGGAAGTCGCCGAGCGGATCGTCGCTGCGCCCGGCAGCAAGGCCTATGGCCGCCTGTCGGTGCTGGCCCAGTGGCGCACGACGCCGAAGATCGTGCTGAACCTGCCTCCCGACGCCTTCTCGCCGCCGCCGAAGGTTTCCTCCGCCGTCGTGCAGTTCATCCCGCGCGACCAGCCGCTTGCGGCAGGCTCGGCTAAGATGCTGGCGCGCGTGACGGCGGCTGCATTCGGTCAGCGCCGCAAGATGCTGCGCCAGAGCCTCAAATCGCTGACTCCGATGCCCGAGCTGCTGTTGCGCGAAGCCGGTATTGATCCCCAGGAGCGTGCCGAGCAATTGACGGTCGCCGATTTTGCCAGGCTGGCTGAGCTGATGGAACACGGCCCGGCCTCAGGATAAGCGCTCGCGCGACTAGCGGGCGACGACAATAGGCAAGGGTTGGGGAACAATGGCTGAAATCGAGCGTTAAATGCCTCGACACCAGAGGGAGGCCAAACCCCATGCCTAGAATCGAATGCCGCGACGGAACGAGCCTCTATTACAAGACGTGGGGCAGCGGGCGCCCTGTCATCCTGATCCACGGCTGGCCGCTCAACGCCGACAGCTGGGACCCCGTGACTTATGCCCTCGCGGAAGCCGGCCACAAAGTGATCGCCTATGACCGCCGCGGTTTCGGACGCTCGGATCAGCCCGGAACGGGCTATGATTACGACACGTTCGCCGACGATCTGGCCGCCATGATCGAGCAGACCAAATCGACGGACGTTGCTCTGATTGGCTTCTCGATGGGCGGGGGCGAAATCGCCCGCTACCTGTCGCGCCACGCCGGCAAGTGTGAACCGGCGCGGAACTTTGACGCTAATCATAATCCGTAGGTTCCGAAGACGTTCCCGATTCTGGAGGCTCGTCTCTCGAGAAATCAAGGGCCCGAAATCATCTGAACAGGTCATCCTCGCCTTTGAGACGGGGCATACATAAGATGCGAGGCGCTGGATGCTCGAACGTTTCACAATGATCGAGGGCGAGGACGACGGCGAGGACGACGACGACGCGGCCGAATGCTCGCAAAATCGCGTGACGACTTGGGCTTCTCGAAATTTGGATCAAGCGCTCACACGAGGAAACGACAGTGACACAGGACACAGGCGACCGGCGCGAACCGCTCTTTTTGTCGGAGGCGGATGTCCGGGACGTTCTGCAGGCCTATGGCACGACAGCATCCTACGAGCCGCTGGCCGCACAACACGTCGAGCTGCTCCTAACATGCCTTCAAAAGCAGCTTTGGCTCGCCCCTGCTGAAGGCCAAGGCGGCTTGGGCAGCACCCGAACCGGCGGCACGCCCGATATGGCTTCGAGCGCAAGCTGGCCCCTGCGAGCGGCGATGCCCGAGCGCGCAAGCCGCGCGCGAACGCAAATGGGCCGGCTTGTGGATCGCCCGGCAACTGGCCGAAGACGTGCCTTTCGAGTTCATCGCCCAGGTCGACCTCGCCGAGGTTGCGGGGGTGCTCGGCGAAGTTGACCAACGGCCGTCAAGTGGCCGGCTCCTGTTTTTTCTCGATATGGCCGTGCTGATGGACCGTTCGGATGGCGATGACCGCGCCAGCCTGGTCGTTCACGACGCAAGCCCTTTAGAGAACCTCGTTACACTGGAAGTCCCTGCCAAATTCGACGACATGGAAAGCTGGTGGCACACACCGGATCCGGCACAGGCGCAGCACTACGAGGCGATGGCGAACGACCTCGATGCGCAAGGGCAGCGCGAGGCGGCTCAGGCCATGCGCGATTTAGCAGCGAACGCAGATCACGATACGTCGAAAAAGCCGTTCGTCTATCCAAGGCTGGCTAAAAGGCTCATGCCACTCCTCGTGTTGCCGGACAAATCGGCTCTCGAGTTTGGCACCAATCCAGAACTCTCGGCATTTGCGCACGACGACGAGACGAGCGATTGTTACGAGTTGCTGACCGCGAACGATATCGGTCCCTTCACGGCAGATCCCAATGGGTTTCGCGTCACGCAGTCCTGGCTGATGCGTGAGGCTCGCAGGGTTCGGATGATGGGGCCGCCCGGCCCCGAGCAGAGCGACCCGCGCTACGCCGCTGTCGATCGGGCGGAGCGCCCTGCGTATCCTTGGGACTCTGCGGCATCGGCAGAGATGACACGTAAGGCTTCGAAATGGCGGCTGCTCTTGCAAGTTTCGATCGCAGACCTTTCGCAGCAATCGTCGGAAGGTACTGTCTACTTCATGGTGCACGAGGACGATCTCGGGAAAGCAGATTTTACCAACGCGCAGGTCGTCTATCAGCAAACATGAGGCGCACATTTCAGATGTCAGATGGCTTCGTGTCAAAGTCGCCCGCGGTGCGCCTGTGACGCAAGATGGGTTTGGACAGACCCTCCTGGACGATTTGCGATTTCTCGTGCGCTTCCGGCGGTACCGTTTGTTGCCGATCAACTGGCTTCGAGCAACCAGCGAAGATGACCGTGCGAACGACGCCCATCCGATCATCGGCAGGTTCGGCGACGTCACTTTATGCATGGCCGATCACGAAGGGCGAAGATGTGTCGTGCGAGAACGCTTTTGGTACGGTTGGCCCGACCCGCCACGCTTTGTATTTTTTTCACTCACGCAGGACGAGCGGATCTGGTGTGCGCGCGACTTCGCTGTCTGGCCGGCTGCTTGGGGACCGGTTTCAACGCACACAGAATAGGGGGCGGGGGACACGCGCGTTCCCAACGCGAAGGACCGGCTACCCCAGCCCTTTTTGCAGCTCGCGCACGAAGGCGGAGAGGCCGGACTGGCGGTCGCGGCGGAGCCGCTCGGCGGTGAGGATCGCGCGTAATCCGGCGAGGCCCTCATCGAGTTTTTCATTGACCAGAACATAATCGTACTCCGCCCAATGGCTAAGCTCGGCGGAGGCTTCGGCCATGCGCCTTGCGACGACATCGGCGGGGTCTTGATTGCGGTTGCGCAGCCGGGCTTCGAGCGTCGCGCCAGACGGTGGCAGGATGAACACGCGCACGAGATCGCCTGCCATCTTCTCGGCGAGCTGCTGGGCGCCCTGCCAGTCGATGTCGAATAGGACGTCGCGCCCCGCGGCGATGGCGCTCTCGACCGGCTTGCGGGGCGTGCCGTAGCTGTTGCCGAACACGCGGGCGCCTTCGAGCAGATCGCCGCGTGTTTCCATGGCGGCATAACCGGCAGCATCGGTGAAGTAATAGTCGCGCCCTTCGACTTCGCCAGGCCGGGGTTTGCGGGTGGTGACGGACACCGAAATCGTGATGCCGGCATCGGCTTCGAGCAGCGCACGCGACAGCGTGGTCTTGCCCGCGCCCGACGGCGACGACAGCACGAGCAGCAGCCCGCGGCGGTTGATCTGGTGAGCGGATTTTTGTGTCATGCCGGGCCCGCTCATTCGATGTTGGCGACTTGCTCGCGCATTTGGTCGATCAGCACCTTCATGGCGAGCCCGGCGCGCGAAATGTCGGGATCGTTTGCCTTGGAGCACAGGGTGTTGGCCTCGCGGTTGAATTCCTGGGTCAGGAAATCGAACTTGCGCCCGACGGCTGCCTCCTCGGCGATGAGGTCGCGCGCGGCCGCAATATGCACGCCGAGCCGCTGCAGCTCTTCCTCGACATCGGCGCGGGTGGCGATCATCACCGCTTCCTGATGGAGCCGGTCGGGATCGAGCGAATTGGAGGCAGCCGTCAGCCGGCCGATCTGCTCGCGCAACCGCGCCGCGATGGTTTCCGCCCGCCGCGCGGGCGAACCCGCGACGCGGCCGACGAGCACTTCGATCTCGTCGATTTCGGCTTCAAGAATTCCAGAGAGCCTGCGGCCTTCGGCTGCTCGGTTGGCTATGAACTGGTCGAGCGCCGCCTCGAAGGTTGCCATCATGGCGGCAAGGCGCGCGGCCTGTTCAGCCTCGCTTTCGGTCACCTCGACGACTTCGAGCACGCCGCGTAAGCCCAGCAGGCCCTCGGGAGACGCGGGCGGACCGCCGGTCTTGAGGCGGACCCGTTCGGCAGCGGCCAGCACCTGGGCGAGCGCCGCTTCGTTGAGCCGGATTTCGGGAGCCGCAGCAGTGCGATCGAGTTGGAGGTTGACCGTCACGCTGCCACGCGCCACGCGCCGCTGAACGGACTCGCGGACTTTAGGCTCCAGCGCATCGCAGCCGGAGACCAGCCGGGTGCGCAGGTCAAGCCCGCGCCCGTTGACGGACCGGATTTCGAAAAACCAGCTGGAAGCACCAAGCGCGCCCTCCGCACGGCCAAATCCGGTCATACTTTTCATGGGGTCTCTTCGATCGCTCAAGCTGTTCCAGCGCAAAGCTATAGCGGGGCGCGAGCAAAAAGCGAACTCAACGCGGAAGCTTACCAACGTTCACGTACCGACGATCAGGAATTCTGACCGCCGGTACGAGAGCTTTGCTTTGCGCGCGGCCGCCCCACCAACCCCGCGCGCGGATACCAGCCGCGCAATGTGCGGGCCTGTTCCGCCGCCCACTCGCGTTGGGGTTTCAGGCCGATCCAGCCGCGGTTGAGCGCGCGCTTCACGTCGACGCGGACGATGCGGCCCTGCCGCCAAGCAGCCGACGCGCGGATCTCAGCGTACATCCGCTCTTTCCACGGCTCGAACCGGTCGTGCGCGGTCTTGAACCAGCCTATCCGCATCAGCTGCGGCTGGGTCAGCGTATAGATGCGCGCCACAACCGCCGTCCCGGTCAGCTTTGCGAGCACGATCAGTGCAACCCCCACGGCAGGATGGCCGGTTGCAAACAGATAGACGGCGAACAGCTTGATCGGGATGAGACAGACGGCGGGCGCGGCGAACAGGGCGAGCGCACCGTATGGCGGCAGGCTCACGACCCAATCCGTGAGCCGCTTGAAGCCGAACTGCTGCAGCAGCTTCGTAAAAGCGCTGGCAAGCGGCTCCCAACCCCATTCCAAGAACAGGATGACCAGCGCCGCAAAGAGCTGCAACGTATGCACGGCCAGCCCGCGCAACGGCCCGCGTACGAAGGCAACGGCGGTGACCAACGCCCGGCGCAGTTTGGGCTGAAACGCAGCCCAAACCCGAGTGAGGGCGCGCTTAACGTCTGCGAAGATGTCCTGCCACATATCGAATTAACGCCCATTGATCGAGCCCTGGATATGGGGCTCCTGGACGGGGATTCTAAGGCCAAAGCACGCCAATATAGTTAACGTCATATCAGCGCACGAATTCAACCCCTTGTAAACAGGCCGAAAACCCTACTGATCCGCTGTCAGACGACGGGCAATTGGGTATCCGTTTCCCGCAACGCGCCGGCCTTCTGCGCAGCTTCCAGGGCCTGGGCGAGGTCTTCGCGCGCTTTTTCGGCCTGACGCTGGCGGTCCCACAGGCTGGCATATAGGCCGTTCTTGGCGATCAGCTCGGCGTGCGTGCCTTGCTCGGCGATCTGGCCCTTTTCGAGCACCAGGATTGTATCGGCATGGATGATGGTCGACAGCCGGTGCGCGATGACGAGTGTCGTGCGGTCTTTTGAGACCCGGTCGAGGGCGTCCTGGATTTCCTTTTCGGTGTGGCTGTCGAGAGCGCTGGTCGCCTCGTCCAGAATCAGGATCGGCGGCCCCTTGAGGAGGGTCCGGGCGATCGCTACTCGCTGCTTTTCGCCCCCCGACAGCTTCAGGCCGCGCTCGCCGACCATCGCCTTGTAGCCCAGCGGCAGCGTGCGGATGAAGTCGTCGATCTGGGCCAGTTTGGCTGCGGCATACACCTCGTCGTCGGTGGAGGCAGGCCGGCCGTACTTGATGTTGTAGAAGATTGTGTCGTTGAACAGCACCGTATCTTGCGGCACCACGCCGATAGCGGCGCGCACGGATTGCTGCGTGACCTCACGGATGTCCTGGCCATCGATCGTGACCGAACCCGATTGAATATCGTAAAACCGGAATAGGATGCGCGATATCGTCGACTTGCCGGCCCCCGATGGCCCGACGATGGCGACCATCTTGCCCGCCGGCACCTCGAACGAAACGTTCTTCAGGATCGGCCGCGCAGCGTCGTAGGCGAAGCCAACGTTGTTGAAGGCAATGGCCCCCTTGGAAATCGCGAGCGGCGGCGCGCCAGGCTTGTCCTTGACCTCGGGGTATTCGCCCAGCAGCGAAAACATGGTCTCGAGATCGACGAGGCCCTGTTTCAGTTCGCGGTAGACCATGCCGAGGAAATTGAGCGGGATCGACAGCTGGATCATCAGCGCGTTGATCATGACAAAATCGCCGATGGTGTGCTGGCCGTTCAGCACGCCGCGCGCCGCCAGCAACATGCAGAGCGTGGTGCCGATGGTGAAAATCAGCGCTTGGCCCGAGTTCAGCACGCCGAGCGAATAGTAGGTCTTGACGCTCGCCTCTTCGTACTTGCGCATCGAGACGTCGAAACGGGCGGCTTCGAGGCCCTCGTTGCCGAAGTACTTGACGGTCTCGTAGTTGAGCAGGCTGTCGATCGCCTTGGTGTTGGCGTCGTTGTCGCTGTCGTTCATTTCGCGGCGGATCGCGATGCGCCATTCGCTGGCGGCGAACGTGAACCACATGTAGGCGGCAATGGTGGCCAGCACGATGACGACGTAGATCCAGCTGAAATAGTAAAGCAGCATCCCGCATACGAGAGCGACTTCGAGCGCAGTCGGCACGAGGTTCAGAACGCCCATGCGCAAAATGAGTTCGACGCCGCGCGTGCCCCGCTCGATGACGCGCGACAGCCCGCCGGTGCGGCGTTCCAGATGGAACCGCAGCGACAGCCGGTGGAGGTGCTGGAACGTGCGATTATTGAGATTGCGCGCGGCATGCTGGCCGACGCGGGTGAAGAACACATCGCGGATCTGGTTCAGCACCATCATCAACACCCGGGCCGTGCCGTAGGCGAGAATAAGCGCCATCGCGCCGAGGGCGAGGGATTGCGACTGGGTGGTACCCGCCGCCAGAGTGTCCGTCGCCTGCTTGTAGAAGATCGGAACGGCGATGGTGACGAGCTTTGCGATCACCAGCACGGCGAACGCATACACCACCTGCCAGCGCAGGTCGGGCCGTCCCTCGGGCCATACCAGCGGCAACAGGCCGCGGAACACGGTCCAATGATCGGCGGGCTTCGACAACGCAAGCGGATCGCGCTTCACGGCCCCCGGACCATGAGGGGAGGCGGAGGCGTGGGGATTGGGTCTCATGGGCCGTTATGTTCTCGTTAGAGCGGTTTGGCCGAAGGTTCGGCGTGAAAACCCGCTGAAAAGCCAGGATGTGGAACGCGGCCGCACGCCGGATTACGTCGATGGGACGCGCCACAGGCGATGAGCGTTGTGGGATGAACCAACAACGTAGTCCCGGCAGGTACGATTGACCAGTCCCTCAGGATGCGTCTTCCTGGACGGTGCCGTCATACTCAAGCCAGAGCCACGCATGCCGCCCGGGAAGATAGACCCTCTGGCATGGAAAGATGAGATCGGGGTCGGAAATCCGGCCTTCGTTGGCACGAGCGATTTTTTCGTATTTGCTGCCCTTGTCATAGTAGCGCCGCGCGATATCCCACAGCGTGTCGCCCTTCTTGACGATGTAGATCGAGGCTTTCTGCAACAAGGCGCCCGCCTGCGAGCAAGAGTGCGATTTCGATTTGCCCTTGCGGGAGGCCGCGGCGTGGCGCTCGCGGCGGCCGCGGTCGCTGCTTTTGGCTAGTACACGGTCGGCAGTCTGGCTGGCGGCTTCCGCCATCCGCGCGGCATCCTGGCGCGCTGCATCCTGGCGCGCAGCATCCTGGCGCGCTGGTCTCGCCGGTTCGGGCTCGGCCGCCTTCGCCGGTTCGGCCCTTGCGACCGGAGGCTGCTGGCGGGGTGCCGGCTCGCCGGGTTTGTCACTCCTATCCCCGGCGACCGGCTTTGCGTCAACCGGCGGCTTTGGATTGGCGGACGCTGCAGTTGCTGGCCGCGGCGAGGTTTCCGGGTTTGCAGCCTGCGCCACCTGAGTGGACGGCGGATTGGCCGGTGCGACCGGCTTGGCAGCGCCGGGCTGGCCAGCGGGTGCAGCCGCTTGCACGGGCGGAACTTGGGGAGTGCCTGCAGCCTTGCGACGCTCCTCTCCCGCAATCCGGCTGGCCTCGGCCTGGCGTTGCCGCTGCTGCGTTGCAACGTCGGCCAGATCCTTGGCCAGTTTTGCGTCGGCCGCGAGCCGCTGATCTTGGGCGGCGCGCTCCTTCTCGAGCTTGCGCGCCTCGATCTGGCGGCGCATGTCCTCGTCCCGTGCGCTTTGTTCCGGATCGACAGGCTTCGACGCCAGCGTGATCGGTTCGGAGGCAACCGGACGCGCCGGCTCCAGGCCAAGCCAAGCGCGAATCTGGTCGATCAGGACCGGAGTTGTAGCCTTGGCAACGAAGGGCGCGGCGGGTGCAACTGCGTTGGCCCGGCCGGTTGGAACCGAAAGTCCCTTGACCACGGTATCTTGATACTCGCGATTGGCGCGCTCCAGCCATTGCGTGATGGGCCGCAGCAGCGCGTCGATCGGGTCTTCGCTAGCCGTGGCTGCTGGCGTGCGGCGTGGCGACTGCGCGACTGCCATTGTCGCAGCCCCTGCCCCCAAAACCAGGGTGAAGAGCATGGCCATCAGGACGGCGGGAAGAATGCGCATCGAAAGTGCTTACTCCATCAGGCCGCCGTCGCGTTCGTCTCGTCATGGCGAAGTCATACCGCGCCGCACACGGACGGGCAAATTTGCAGCGTGGTCCTAGCGTGGCTATGTTGCAACTTCATGCCGGGCGCACGATCGTCGCAACAGCGTGTCATGATCCACGTTCAATACCGGCTGTGATGGCTCTGACCACGGATCAGGATCAACAACCGCACGAATCTCATTTAAGGACGACCCTATGAAAATCGACGCCGCAGCCCCAAACCTGTCACCGTCAGCACCGACCACGGCAATCGTTGCGCACGCGCGCTCGCCATTGCGCGCGGTTTGCGTCTATTGCGGTTCCGGCATGGGGTTGAACCCCAAGTATGCCGAAACAGCGCAGGTTCTCGGCCGAACGCTGGCCGAACGCGGCGTTGGCCTCGTTTACGGCGGCGGCGGGCTGGGGTTAATGGGGGAGGTCGCGCGCGCAACGATCGCGCACGGCGGCCGCGTCACCGGCATCATCCCCGAATTCCTGCTGGCGAAGGAAAACGCGCTCGAACAGGTCAACGAACTGATCGTGACGACCGACATGCACGAACGCAAGCGGTTGATGTTTGAAAAGTCAGACGCCTTCATCGCGCTGCCCGGTGGCATCGGCACGCTGGAGGAACTCGTGGAACAGCTGACCTGGGCGCAACTTGGCCGCCACACGAAGCCGATCGTCGTCGCCAACATCGATGGCTTCTGGACGCCGTTCCTCGATCTGCTCGCCCATATGAAGGCCGATACGTTCATTCGCGCGGGGCTGGACGTTCGGTTTACAGTCGTGACCCGTGCCGACCAGATCGTGCCGGCCGCCGAGGCTGGAGCCCAATCGGCAGGCGCGGTATCGGAAGGCGCAGCGATTGCGTTGTTCTAGAAAGCTGCAGGGGGGACGGGGCAGATGACGCTTTCTCATGACGGACGCCCCCCATCGTCCGAGCCACCCTCCTCTAGTCAAAATGGGCCGAGCGCCGAGCGGTCAACTGTGGCAGACGTCCAGAACGGGCGCGTCAAACAGCCCCAACAGATGCTCAATCAGGCGCGATCGTGGTTCGATGCCCACGCGGCCGAATTGCACCTGTTGGGGCCCGTCGCCATCTATCTTGGCGGGCTAGGCCTGCTGCTGTTTCAAGGACCGGGCCTGCTGCTGGCTGGATCAATATTGGCCGCCCTCGCGGCGCTCGGTCACAGGATTCCCGCCGACACGATGCTCAGTCTCTACCGGGCCGAACCCATCGCACCTGGGCAAGGCCTGGCGCTCAGAGCCGCGGTCGAGGACTTGAGTGCGCGTGCGAAGCTCGGCCAGGCCCCTGCCCTCGCGATTATCCCAACGCTTGCCATCGGCGCCTTCAGCATCGGGTCTGGCACGCGTCAGGCCATCTTGCTGACCGAAGGCCTGCTGCGACGGCGCAGCCTGCAAGAGATCGTGGCCATCGCTGCCCACGAGATCGGGCACCTTCAGGCCGCCCACCAGAGTTTTTTTGCGCTCGCCGATACGACGACGCGGCTGGCCCAGGCGCTGTTCTATGCCGGTGTGGTTCTGACGGGGTTGGAAGCCCTGGCCTGGGTAGCTGGGGAGCGGTTTCTGAGTTGGATTGCGCTCGCCGCGCTGCTGGCAGCGCCAACGCTCAACAGCCAGTTGCAGCTGCGGCTGCCGCGGGCGCGGGAGTACGAGGCCGACGCTATCGCCGCGGCCCTGTTGGGCGACGCCGATGGCTTAATCACGGTCGCCCGCAGCGAAAGTCCCAATGTGGGGACCCTGCTTGACGACGTGAGGCTCCCGGTCCCCCAGCGGCATATTCCGCTGCCATCCCCCGTTCGCGCCCATTTCGACGGCATGGATCGCGCCGACAGTCTTCAGGCTGCACCCCGTCCGCTCGGTCCCAAGCTGCGCGTCACCGATGAGCCGTTGATTTCGCTGGTGGGCGTCGGCCCGATCGAAATGCGCCCGCGCAACCGCTGGCCGGGCCTGTGGTTCTGAAACGCCCGAATGTGACTGTGGGGCCTTGCGCTACAGCCTTTGTCAGGCGCGCAGAAGTATGCTTTCGATAGCGCCCGCACCCATGGATACCCCCGTGAGCAACGCCGCAAGCCCAACTCGCATCGATCAACCCGCCCCCGCAATCGTTGCCCGGATCGTGGCACTGCGCGCTGGCGATCGCCGGGAGCTGGCGGCCTGCGTCACCGACCTGGAGCGTCTCTCTGCGTCGGCCCCCGCTTTGCTCCAGACGATGCAGCCCTATCTGGGTCAGGCCCTCGTCGTTGGCATCACGGGGCCGCCGGGCGCGGGGAAATCGACGCTCGTCAACGCCGTGATCACCGCCGCGCGCAGGGCTGGCCGCCGCGTCGCCGTCATCGCCGTCGATCCTTCGAGCCCCATTTCGGGCGGCGCGATCCTGGGCGACCGCATCCGCATGACCGCCGCCCACGACGACGAAGGCGTCTATGTCCGCTCGCTGTCGTCGGCTGGCTATCTGGGCGGACTATCGCCCGCCGCGGTGCGCGTGATCGATGCGCTGGACGCTGCCGGCTTCGGCCTGATCCTGCTGGAGACGGTGGGCACGGGGCAGAGCGAAATGGACGTGGCCGAAGTGGCGGACGTGCGGGTCGTGGTGTCCGCTCCCGGCCTCGGCGACGACATCCAGGCGATGAAATCGGGGTTGCTCGAAATCGCCGACATTCTCGTCGTGAACAAGGGCGACCGGGAAGGCGGCGAACGCACGGTGCATCAGCTGATGGGCGCGTTGTCGATCCGTGCCACGAATGCGGCAGCCAGCGTGCCCGTGCTCAAGACCACCGCAACCACGGGCGAGGGCGTTCCTGAGCTGTTGGCCGCCATCGATCGCCAGGGCGAGAGCGCCGCCCGCGTCAGCGCCGTGACCCGCCGCCGGCGGCGCGCCCGTTATCTGATCGCGCGCGCCGCAGCCGACCTCGTGCGCGACGCCATCAAGCGGGGGGGAGCGGCTGGCCTCGATGCCCTGGCCGACGATGTTTTGAGCGGCCGCTCGACGCCCGCGCAGGCTGCCCTGGCCGCGCTGGACAGGTGAGACCGGCGGGGGCTACTCCGCCTTGATCGCCCGCTCGATGCGCGGATCGGGAACCAGCCACACGAGGGCAATGAGCGTATAAACGGCGCAGGCATACAATGGGTTGGCGAACGCGAGACCGATCCCCGCCAGGCGCAGCAGCGGCGAGAGCTTGCCTTTGACATCGCGGCCCAACGCCTGGGCGAGCGTACGGTCGTCGCCGTTCGCCGCGACGATGCACCGCTGCAGGATGTAGTACGCGATGGCCGGCATCAGCAGCGACAGCCCGTAGACGGCAACCGGCAGCTCAGCGAAGTGATTTTCGCCCATCCAGCCGGTCGTGAACGGGATCAGAGACAGCCAAAACAGCAGGTGGGTGTTCGCCCACAGGATGGCGCCGTTGACCGCCTTGGTCGCGTAGACCAGATGGTGGTGATTGTTCCATTAGATGGCGACGAAGATGAAGCTGAGCACGTAGCTGATGAACGCCGGCCCGAGTTTGGCCAGCGTCGCCCAGTCCGCCCCCGTGCGGCACCTTCAGTTCCAGCACCATGATGGTGATGATGATCGCGATCACACCGTCGCTGAAGGCCGCCAGTCGTTCCTTGCTCACACGCGTGCTCC
The DNA here is from genome assembly GCA_025351425.1 of Hyphomicrobium sp. Lineage (GTDB taxonomy): Bacteria > Pseudomonadota > Alphaproteobacteria > Rhizobiales > Hyphomicrobiaceae > JANXVY01. The sequence goes on along the minus strand of JANXVY010000069.1, from coordinate 20,117 downwards.
GTTGATGTCAGGCAGGCTTGGGCAGACCGCGCCCGCTGGCGTAGCGGTTCGTCAGGCCCTCCCATTCGATCGCGAGCGACCCGCCCATGAAGCGATGCTGGCGATCCCAATTGGTCAGCAGATCGATGCAGGCATGAGCGATGTAGCCCAGCTCGTCGATGAAGACCCGGACATGTGCACCCTTTGGCAGCTTTTCGAGTTCCGCGGCAAGCAGCGGAAGCCGGATCAGCGTTGCGGCGCCGGTCAGATGGAGGTCGGTCGTGTTGGTGGTCGCATTCTCCACCTGCCGAATCTCGAGGTGGGAAAACGCATAGAGCAGCTTCATGAGCGACAGCACGAGGCCCAACAACACGCCCTTCAGCAAGTCGGTCGCGACAATCGTCGCAATGGTCACAATGAAGATCAGCACCTCGCTGCGGCCGAACTTCAAAAGCTCCGGGAGGACCTTGGGATATGCCAGCTTGTAGCCCGTGAACGGCAACACGCCGGCCAGCGCCGAAACCGGCACATAACGCAGCGTGAACGGCAGGAAGCTTGCGAACACCAGGAGCCAGACGCCATGCAGGATGGCGGAATAGCGCGTCTTGGCGCCGGCCTCCACGTTCGCCGACGACCGCACGATCACGCCGGTCAACGGCAGCGCGCCGAGCAGCCCGCACAACGCATTACCGACGCCTTGAGTGGTCAGCTCCTTGTCGTACTTGGTCCGCTCGCCCCGGTGCAACTGGTCGACGGCGGTCGCGCATAGCAACGTCTCCGCGCTTACGATGACGGCGATGGAAAACGCTCCGAGGGCGATGGCGGGCTCAAAAATCTGCAGCAGGTTGGCAGGCGTCGGGAAGATGGTCACCGACCAGATGTTGGAAGGCACGTCGACATATTTGATGCCTGTCAACTTGAAGGCGGCCGCAGCGGCGGTGCCGGCGATCACGCCGATGAGCGGGCCCGGCAGCATCCGCCAGCGCTTGGGCGCGAGCGATCCCCAGGCGAAGATCGCGACGATCGTCAGCGCACCGATGCCGAATGCCTGCAACCGCGTATCGCCGGCCTTGACGGCGTCCATTAGGGCAGCGGGGATGGCCATCAGGTTTTGGATGCCGGTACCGAGCGGCTTGCCATCCAGCATGACATGAAACTGCGCGGCGAGAATCAGAACGCCGATGCCAGCGAGCATGCCGTGAATGACCGCTGGAGACATGGCGCGAAACCACTGGCCGAGCTTCAACGCGCCGGCCAGCACCTGAAGCAAGCCTGCAAACAGCACGATGACGCCGAGCAGGGCCGGATCGTGTTCGTGCACGAGCTCAAGCACCAGCACCGATAGCCCGGCCGCTGGCCCGCTCGCCTGCAACGGCGAGCCGGCAAGGAACCCGACCACGATGCCGCCGATGATACCGGTGATGATGCCGGTGATGATGCCTGCCGTCGGTGGCAGCTTAGAGCAAATTCCGATCCTACGGAATCGGATTTTTGCTCTAGGTTCTTGATTTTGTGGCATTTTCTGCGACGAACCGGTATCCACTTCGTCGGAAAATGCTCTAAATGCGACGGCGACGCCCATGCACAGCTGCAGCGCCACCAGGAACACGACCAGCGAGGCGAGAATATCGGCGCCCCAATGGGAAGACGCCCTTTCGCCAGCGGCCGCGGCATCCGTGTTCATGAGCTTTCGAGCCTGGCACTCGACGAAGCGCTGCGACGGCACGCCCCTTTTTGGTTGCCGAGGAACCCATGACGGGTCCCTGCGTATTGAAAATCAGTATTGTGACGCTAAAGTCGATAAGGCCGCGCCGCAACCAAGCCCAAGCGCCCGGCTCGCCGCACCATCCGGGGCCAGATAGGCGCCAGGTGCGACAAATGTCACGCGACAACCGCCGCCTTGTCCTTGATTAGCTTGTAATTGATGGCGTCGAGCAGGGCTTCGAAGCTGGCATCGATGATGTTGGGCGACACGCCGACCGTAACCCAACTCTCGCCGGTTCTGGTATCGAGGCTTTCGACCAGCACGCGAGTCACCGCCTCGGTGCCGCCCGTGAGGATTCGGACCTTGTAGTCGACCAGTTGCACGTCTTTGATATGCTTTTGATAGCGGCCGAGATCGCGTCGCAGCGCCTGATCGAGCGCGTTCACCGGTCCGTTGCCCTCGCCGACCGACCACAGCGCTTCCGGTTCGCCCGCGATGTTGACCTTGACGATGGCTTCCGAGACGGTGACGAGGGCGCCAAGCGCATTGTGCCGCCGCTCGACCATCACGCGGAAGCTGTCGACGGTGAAATACTGCGGCACGGTGCCCAGCGTGCGCCGGGCGAGCAGTTCGAAGGAGGCTTCCGCCGCCTCGAACGAATACCCCGCCGCTTCCCGGACCTTGACCTCATCGAGCAGCAAAGCGAGCCGTGGATCGTCCTTGTCGACGTCGAATTTCACCCGCTGCAACGCCGCCAGCACGTTGGATTTTCCGGCCTGCGCCGAAACCAGCAACCGCCGCGTATTGCCGACGCTTTCGGGCGGCACGTGCTCGTAGGTTTCGGGCTCCTTCATCAGCGCCGAGGCATGAATGCCGGCCTTGGTCGCGAACGCGCTCTCGCCGACATAGGGCGCATGCCGGTTGGGCGCGCGGTTCAGCACCTCGTCCAGGACCCGGCTCGCATGCGACAGCGTGCACAGCCTCTCCGGCGTGACGCCCGTATCGAAACGGTCGGCGAATTCCGATTTCAGCAGCAGCGTCGGGATGACCGACGTCATGTTGGCATTGCCGCAGCGCTCCCCGATGCCGTTCAGCGTGCCCTGGATCTGGCGCGCGCCAGCCCTGACCGCCATCAGTGTGTTGGCGACCGCGTTCTCGGTGTCGTTGTGGGTGTGAATGCCGAGGTGCGAGCCCGGCACGACGGTCGCGACGTCCGCCACGATCCGCTCCACCTCGTGGGGCAGCGTGCCCCCGTTGGTGTCGCACAGCACGACCCAGCGCGCGCCCGCATCATAGGCCGTTTTCGCGACGCTCAACGCATAAGCCCGGTTGGCCTTGTAGCCGTCGAAAAAATGCTCGCAATCCAGCATCGCTTCGCGCCCGGCGGCTGCGACTGCGCGCATCGACTGGTCGATGCCGGCGAGGTTTTCTTCGTTGGTTACTCCGAGCGCGACCCGCACATGGTAGTCCCACGCCTTGGCGACGAGACACACGGCATCCGCTTTCGACGTCAGCACCGCCTGCAGCCCGTTGTCGTTTTCGACCGACCGCCCCGCGCGCTTGACCATACCGAACGCCGTGAAGCGCGCATTGGCGAAATTCGGCCGGCTCTCGAAGAAGTCGGTGTCGGTGGTGTTCGCGCCGGGAAACCCGCCCTCGATATAGTCGAGACCGAGATCGTCGAGCACGGCCGCAATGCGGCGCTTGTCGGCGAGCGAGAAGTCGATGCCCGTCGTCTGCGCCCCGTCGCGCAGCGTGGTGTCGAACAGGTAGAGACGTTCCTTGGTCATGGCGCCTTGGGTCATTGCGCGGCCTTCGCGGCGCGGGTCTTAAACTGCTTTTTCATGGTCGTGTTGGACAGCCACTCGTCCTCGATGGGCAACAGGTTACGGCTGGTCGCGACAAACCCGCGGCCTTCGAAGAAGGGGACCGCCGTGTCGCTGGCTTCGAGCGTCATTTCTGTCTTGCCGCGCGCCGCCGCCAGTGTTTCCAGCGCATCCGCGAGTGCGGCGCCCACGCCTAGGCCTGCGTGATAGGGATGAACATACAGCATATCGAGCACGCAATTGTCCTTGAGCGTGGCAAAGCCGAGATACTCCCCCTCAACCTGCACAACGAGCGTCACTTGCCCCCCCGCGCCGCCGCCACCACCGCCGACGCCGAGCCGCTTGCCGAACGCGTCCGCGTCGAGCGCCGTCGAGGCCCACGCCGCTCGCTGATCCTCGTTGTAGTCTTCCTGCGTCAGCTCTTCGATCGACTGCGCAAACAGATCCCTCAACGCCATCACATCGGCGGCAAGAAGGGGACGCAGCGAATACGCGTCATCGCTCACGAGCGGACCTCCCCACCAAAACATGGGGCATCCTCGGGCTTGTCCCGAGCGCCCATGCCGCCGAGTACTGAGCAAAAGATTCCAGGCAACCGCTGGACCGCCAGATTCTGTATCTCAACCGCCGGAGCCCGATGATCAATGGGTCCTCGGGACAAGCCCGAGGATGACAATCGATGGGCTGATTTACCGTCGCTCACGAGCGGACCTCCCAAGTGGTGACGAACTCCCCGGTCGCGGCATCCTTGGCGTCTTTGATCATGATGCCGAGCGCAGTCAATTCGTCGCGCAGCCGGTCGCCTTCCTTGTAGTCCTTGGCCTTGCGGGCCGCGAGCCGCGCCGCGATCAGCGCCTCCACATGGACCGCATCGACCGTCACCTGCGGTTGCCCGGCCGCCATTTCGGCCCGCGTTTCGTTATCGTAAAGGCCCATCAGCTGTAGCGACGCCTTCAGCGCGCCGGCGGCTTCCCTGTTGCCGCGCTTGGCCGACTTGGCGATGCCATGCAGGATGGAGAGCGCGCTCGGGGTATTGAGGTCGTCGCACAGCGCGGCAAGGAATTCCGGGTCGGGTACGCTCGCCGTCACGCCGTGGCAGATGTCGGCGAACTCCATCAAGGTCGCGCGCGACTGCGCCAGCCGCTCCACCGTCCAGTCGATCGGCGAGCGGTATTGCGTGCCAAGCATGGCCATACGGCACACCTTGCCGGGCCAGCGCTGGCCGCCGAATTTATCGGATGCGATCAGCTCGTTGATGGTGATGAAGTTGCCGAGCGACTTCGACATCTTCTCGCCTTCGACCTGCAGGAAGCCGTTGTGCATCCACACGTTGGCCATCCCCGGCGTGCCGTGCGCGCAACGCGACTGGGCGACCTCGTTTTCGTGATGGGGGAACACGAGATCGACGCCGCCGCCGTGGATATCGAACGTATCGCCCAGATGCTTGCCCGCCATCGCCGAGCACTCGATGTGCCAGCCGGGGCGCCCCGGCGTCGCAATCCCGCACGGGCTTGGCCACGCGGGCTCGCCGGGCTTGGAGGGCTTCCACAGTACGAAGTCCATGGGACCCTTTTTGTATGGGGCCACTTCAACGCGCGCGCCGGCTTCCATCTCGTCCAGAGGTCGCCCCGACAGGCCGCCGTAATCCGCCATGCTGGCGACATCGAACAGCACATGACCTTCGGCGACGTAGGCATGGCCCTTGGCGACCAACTGCTCGCACAGGCGCGCCATTTCTGGCAGATGCGCAGTCGCGCGCGGCTCGATCGTGGGCTCTAACGCGCCAAGCCCCGCGCAATCGGCTTGATATTGGCGAGTGGTTTCTTCGGTCAGCCGCGCGATGGCGTCATTGAGCGCAAGGCCTGGATAATCGCGCGCGGCGCGGGCATTGATCTTGTCGTCCACATCCGTGATGTTGCGCGCATACGTAACGTGCCCGGCGCCATAGAGGTGGCGCAGCAGGCGGAACAGCGTGTCGAACACGATGACCGGACGCCCGTTGCCGATATGGACGAAGTCGTAGACCGTCGGTCCGCACACATACATGCGGACGTTGCTGGCATCGATCGGCTGGAACGGCGCTTTGGCGCGCGTTAGCGTGTTGTAGAGCGTCAAGGTCATCGGAATTCCTGCACAAAGGCGCGTTATGGGCGCGGCGCACGCCAGCCGTCAAGGCGGCGCCGGTCGCATGCCAGGTGGATGGGGCCTCTGAAGGACGTTAAGGTATCGCCGCAGCTTTTCGCCAGGAACGATGCGCCCCATTTGCTCCCCATTGCCGCCTTAGCCTATAAGGAGAGTCGGTTGAGGGCTCTTGCGCCCTGGATCAATGGATAAAGCAGGCACAGTGACAGTCGGCATCGGTAGATATGGGCGCGCAGCACAGCAGTCGTTGGCGCGCATTGCAGGCGTTGGGCTGATGCTCGCGCTGCTGGCTGCCCCCGCTGCCGCGCAAGGCTTCAAGTGGCCCTGGGAGGAAGCCCCGCCGCGCCCGCGCGAACCGATCAACCGCGCGCCCACTGCGCCCATTCCCGCACCTGCCCCCATCCCGCAAAGTCCGGCAACCGCACCCGCAGGCGGACAATGGATGGCGCGCAATCCGATCTGCGCCCAGCTCGAACAGCGCCTCGTACTGGAAAACCAGAAGGGCGCGCAAAGCCGCGACCAGCTGCCCAAGATCGAAGCCGAAATGCGCCAGAACGACCAAATCTATCAACAGGGGCAGCGCAATCTGGAAAAGGCCGACTGCTACGAGTATTTCCTGTTCTCCAAGACCCTGCGCGCCAACAAGCAGTGCCGCGATCTGGCGGGTCAGGTCGAGACCGCAAAGCGCCGGCTAGGAGATCTCGAAACCCAGCGCCAGCAGATCATGGGTTCGAGCGCGCGCTCGTATTCCGACGACATCGTGCGGGAACTCGCCCGCAACAACTGCGGCGCAAACTACCAGCAGGAAGCCGGCCGCGGCGCTGGAGCCGGCGGCCCGAGCGTTTGGAACGATAGCGAAGGCGGCGGCGCGACGGGCGGCTTTGGTTCGTCGCAATACGCAACGTTCCGCACCGTTTGCGTGCGGCTATGCGACGGCTACTACTTCCCGATCAGCTTCTCGACGCTGCCCGCCCACTTCCAGCAGGATGCAGATGCCTGCCAGTCCAAGTGCGCAGCCCCCGTCGAACTCTACTATCATCCCAACCCCGGCGGGGCGATGGAACAGGCCATGAGCCTCAAGGCGCAGGAGCCATATACGCGCCTGAAGAGCGCGTTCCGCTACCGCAAGGAATATGTGCAGGGCTGCTCGTGCAAGGAAGCCGAGTACGTGCCGCCGGCCGGCTCAGCGCCGCTCCCGGGCGTGCCCGCCGGTGGCGACAAGCGCGCCGAAACCCTGCCTTGGGAAAAAGGCACCAGCACACAACGGTGATCCGTCTAGAGCAAATTCCGATCCTACGGAATCGGAATTTTGCTCTAGGTTCTTGATTTTTTTGCATTTTCTGCGACGAACCGGTATCCACTTCGTCGGAAAATGCTCTAGATGTGGGGCCTCAGGAATTTGCTGGGGCAGAGCCGCCGCGCCGTCGATGTCGCCTAATTACGGACCAGCCATGCACCTGGCTCGATGGACTTAAGCCGCTTGCCCGCAAAGCCTGGCCCGCACCCTTGCCTCGCCGATCATCGGCAGCAGGGATTTCATGTCGGGGCCGCTGTCCTCGCCTGTCAACGCGAGCCGCAATGGGTGGAACAACGCGCGGCCCTTCGCGCCCGTCGCAGCCTTTATAGCGTTCGTCCACTCGCCCCAAGTCGCTTCCGTCCAAGGCGAAGCCGGCAGCAGCCCGGCTGCGGTGCTGGCGAACGCCGCGTCTTCGATCACAGGCGTGATCGTCCCCGCCACGACACTCCACCAGCGTATGACGTCACCAAACACGGAAATGTTGGCCCGCGCGGCGTTCCAGAAGGCTTCGCCGCCGCCGATCCCAGCTGCCTCGAGCTTGCCGGCCACGGCTTCGTACGGCAGCTTGTGCAGCAGACGCGCGTTGAAGCCCTTCAGTTCATCAAGGTCGAAGCGGGCCGGCGCGGTCGAAATCTTCGACAGCGAAAATCCGGCAGCGAGGCTTTCCAGCGTGCCATGCGGCTCGATTGCGTCCGACGTGCCGATGAGGGCTGCATGCGACAGCACCGCCATCGGCTCGAGCCCGGCCTCGCGGAACCCCTCGATCGAGAGGCTGTCGAGCCGTTTAGACAGCGCCTGCCCGTCGGCCCCAATCAACAGCGAATGGTGCGCGAACGCGGGCAGTTCGGCGCCCAGCGCCTCGAACAGCTGCACCTGCACTCCCGAGTTGGTGACGTGATCTTCACCACGGATGACGTGCGTGATCGCAAAGTCGATGTCGTCGACCACGCTAGTGAACGTATACAGCGCCGTACCGTTCTCTCGGATCAGCACCGGATCGGACAGCGAACCCACGTCAACCATCTGGTCGCCGCGGATGAGATCGTTCCACGACACCATTGTCGGCGCAGGAACGAGGGATCCGGCCGTTTCAGAGTTGGCGAGCTTGAACCGCCAATGCGGCGTGCGGCCCTCGGCCGCCATCTGGGCGTGCTCGGCTGGGGTCAGGCGCAAACCGGTGCGATCGTAGATCGGAGGCAACCCGCGCGCGAGCTGGCGCTTGCGCTTGCGATCGAGATCGTCGGCCGACTCATAGCAGGCATACAACCGTCCGGCTGCCTTGAGTTGGCCGGCAACCTCGCCGTAGCGCGCGGTCCGGTCGGACTGGCGGGCAAACCGGTCCCAAACGAACCCGAGCCAAGTCAGATCGTGCTCGATCCCTTCCGCAAAGGCCGCCGTCGAACGCTCGCGGTCGGTATCGTCGAGCCGGAGCATGAACGATCCCCCGTGCGAGCGGGCGAACAGATAGTTCAGCACGGCCGGGCGAATATTGCCCACGTGAAGGCGGCCCGTGGGGCTCGGCGCGAAACGGACGGCGACGGTCATGGCAAGTCCTGGCGTGGGAAAATCCTGCGGGAGGCAGCAAATCAGCGCCGCACCCTATCGCGGCAGGGGGCGAAAACAAGAGGCGCACGGATGCGGCGTTGGCACACTTGCCACCGCGACCGGCGGCCCGTTGGGATGCCACCTGTTGCTCATTGGACGCACCATGTTTGAGTACGCTCGAAGCCCGCCGCAAGCAACCATCTGCAATCATTAGGAAGTCTCATGATGACCCTGTTGCTCAGACCCCGGCATTTGGCGTATGACGAGGCCGTGGCAGATCTGCCGCAACCGGCTTCACGACGCCGGTTCAGCCGCGGCAGCGCTCGAACAATGGCCTACGCGAAACTGGAGTGAAATAACGATGATGCTTCGAACCCACGTCTCTGCAACCATCGCAGGTGCCGTAGCACTGGGCAGCGCACTGGTCTTCGCTGCGCCCGCCAGCGCACTGGGCCTCAAGGATTGCAGCGACAAGTACAGCGCGACCAAGGCGGCCGGTACGGCCGGCAAGAAGACCTTCGCCGAGTTCATGAAAAGCGATTGCGGCGCCGACGCCAAGCCGGCTGCAGCTGCAGCTCCCGCTGCCGCACCTGCACCAGCGGCCGCTCCGGCTCCTGCCGCAACGGCGACGCCCGCCGCCAAGCCCGAGTCCCGCGCAGAACGCCGCCGCGCCAAAGCCGCTGCTGCAGTCGCCGCTCCCGCCGCGACTGCTCCTGCTGCGACCGCACCGGCAGCAAGCTCGACGGCCGTGTTCCCCTCGGCCATCGGCGAAGTACACAAGACTAAGAAGCCGGCCCGCGCCCGAATGGCAACCTGCCTCGACCAGTACCGCGCCAACAAGGCCACGAACGGGAACGGCGGCCTGCGCTGGATCCAGAAAGGCGGCGGATACTACAGCCAGTGCAACAAGCGACTGAAGAGCTAGTCTTCCCGCCTGACGCTGTTTGCCGACGACGATAGTTGATGAGGTCTGGCCGGCGCCCGCTGGTCAGACCTTTTTCTTGCGCTCGTGCAGCACTTCAAGTTGCAGCTGCTGCAGTTCGATCAGCCGCTCCCACTGCTTCGTCAGCAGATGGTCGACCTTCTCGTGCAGATGGCGGATTTCGAGTTCGGCCTTGAGATTGACCTGATAGTCGTTCTCGCTGCGCAACCGGTCCTTCTCTTCCGTACGCCGCTGGCTCATCATGATGATCGGCGCCTGGATGGCGGCAATCGTCGACAAAATGAGATTGAGCAGGATGAACGGATAGGCATCGAAAGCGGCCTTCTCGCCCTGGTAGACGTTGTAGGCCATCCAGATCGCCAGGAAGATGCCGAACGAGATCAGGAACGCCCAAGAGCCACCGAACGACGCCAGCCGGTCCGACAATTTCTCGCCGAAGGTGCGCTGGTCCTCGTACTCTTCTTCCACGTTTTCGGCGATCGTCTCGTGCAGTGCCATGCTCTCGGCAACGCGCCGGTCGAGATCGGAGAGCTCGCCGCGCTCCTGCATCAACATTTCTTCGACATAGCGCGATCGGAAGCGCCCGATTTCCGTGAGGCTGATCGGGGAGTCCAGCCCGACGTCGGGATATTCCGTGCGAATCCGATCGATGAGGGTGGGACGCAGCGAGCCCAGCTGCTGCGTCTTCCGCCGCGCCATCGTCTTGCCGGAAATGGCGCAGGTGACGCGCTTGTTGCCAGCCTCGACTTCGAGCGCCGCCGCCCGTTCGATGGCAGCGGTCGTTTCTTCGGGCGTGACGTCGCCGGCAGCAAGAGCGGTGGCGGCAACTTCGTGGATGGGGTCGTTACTGACTGTCATTATACTATCCGTCGCACTATCCGGCGGGTTTTGATCGAAGTCTCAGTCGATCACACATCCCCATTTGCTCGTGCAGTGCCGTGCCACTTCAGGCGCGCAAAGGCAAGCTCAAGCCGACCGTTGCCGCTATTTTTTGTATGTGCCCGCGCAGCGCTCGAAGGGTTCGCTCATGCGGGTCCAAGTCTCGGTGTCGGAGATGGGTTTGATGAACGTCTCGAAGGATCCGGTCACTTTCAACGCTTCCCCCTCCAATTTCATCGCGCCGGTGTAGGTGCGACCTTCCTCCGGGTCGTAGATCTTGCCGGCGTTGTAGCCACCATTACCGTCCGGCTTGAGGCCGATCAGGATTTCGATGCCGCACACGGGGCGCCGTTGGAGCGCTGGATCGGAGTTCTTGACGTCGCGCTGCGGCTGCCCCTCGTCGTCGAGCGGCTTCTTCATCCAGACGAGCTTCCCACACCGCAGTTCGGCCGCGGCGCCGCACGGTGCGATCTCGACGAGGCCTTCGCCGTCCTGGCTCCGCCACACGCCCTCGACCCCGGCCGCCTGAACAAGGCTTGAGCCCATGATAGTCGCGGCCACGGCAAACCCCGGCGCAAAGCTGCGCATCCAAGTGAACATACCCAAGATCCCCTTTGCTCAATTTTCGAATCTATCGTCGTCCGTGCGGACAGATGCCAGGCCCAAGGCAGGATCGTGTCCACGGCGCTGAAGCTCGACAAAAAATAGGGCCGGAGGCGCACGGGCAACGGCTGCACTCAAGCCTACCAGCCTAGCCGATCGTGAAGGCCGCAGGTTCGGTCACCGAACTGCGCCGGCGCAGCCGCCGCTCCTCGACCGCCTCGATGAACTGGCGCGAACGGTCGATCACCACGTCGCGCTGCCGGTCCATGGTGACCAGATGATAGCTGTCTTCCAGCACGATAATCTCGGCCGGGCCCCGCACCGCCCGCGCGATCATCTCGGCGTTTTTTAGGCTCGACACATCGTCGTCGCGGGCGTGCAGGATGAGAGTCGGGGTTTCGATGAAGTTGAGGCGGCGCTTCACGACCTCGACCAGCCGCCATAGTTCCTGCACGGACTCGGCCGGGGTGCCCAGGATGCCCGCTTCCGCGCTGTTGCCCGACGCCATCGACGCTGCGATACGCGCCCGCAGCCGCTTGTCCTTGATGCCGAACGGCTCTTTTTCGACGAACCGGTAGTGCTTGCCGATCGGCGTTTTCATCGCGAGCTTAAGAAAGAACGCATACCACGGGATCGACCAGCCGTCGTAGGTGAGCGTCGGTGCATAGAGCAGCAAGCCTGCCAGATCGTCGTGGCGGCGCGACGCGAGTTCGATCGACAGGATTGCACCCATTGAAAGCCCGCCGACGTAGACCTGATCGCAATCTTTCTTCAAGGCGTCGAACGCCGCGTCGACGCTGTTGGCCCAGTCTTTCCAGTTGGTCGTGAGCAGGTCGGCTTCGGTGCCACAATGACCGGCCAGCTGACAGCATGCGACCGTGTAGCCGCCGCGATTTAGCCCCTTGGCGACCAGGGCAAGCTCGTTGGGCGTGCCGCCGAGCCCATGGATCAGCAGCACCCCGATACGCGACCCATCAAGCCGGAAGCTGCGGTCGGGGATGGCGGTCGTGACTGCGCTCGTCATCGTGTGCTGAACCCGTTACCTCAAGGTGAAGCGCCGATAGTTGCACAAATGGCGGGCCGCGTCATGTGCGACCCAATGCGCTATGCACTATTATGACTTAGCATCATGGCCCAACGGCTTCCGGCAGCGGCCACCAAGTGCCGCCGCTCCACACACCCAGCGTGCCGCCTTCGGTGGTACCTTCGGCGAGCGCCACCAACTCCAGATAGACGGCGCGGACGAGCAGCGCTTCGAGCCGGCCCCGCACCACGACATAGGGCTTCAGCCCGCCGTCGGGTTGGGGATCGAAGCGCAGGGGATGGCCGGCATCGACGGCCACCCACTCGTCGAGGTTGGTGCGCAGTGCGATTTGCTGGTTGCGGCCTGCTCCCGACACGCGCATTTCGACGGCCAGGAACGGCGCATCGGCCACCGTGACGTCGATCTTTTCGGCCGGCGTGACGAGATACGTCCGCCCATCCGCGTCCTTGCGCAACACGGAAGCAAACAGCGCCACCAACGCGGGTCGCGCAATCGGGCTGCCCTGATAGGACCAGCGCCCGTCGCGGCCTATGGCGAGCCCGATGTCGCCGCAGTAGGGTGGATTCCATAATTCGACCGGCGCCGGCCCAGGCGTGCGGGCGGAACGGGCGATCGCCTCCAGGCTGCCGGGCGGGCGCCCAGCGACGGCCTCTGGGCTTGAAGCGCCTTCCGGCGGGGGTGCTGCCCGGTTCATTAAGCCTCCAACTGCCTTTAGAACAGTCACTTTCGCCGCATTTGCCCAATATCAGGCCGCACTGCGTCTAACGTAACATTCACTTGACCGTCGCCGCCTGCCTCTAGATCGTCAAGGCCAACAAACCAAGCTTCGGATGGACGTTGAAACAATGACCACGCTTGCCGAAACCCAAGCCGATATTGTCCCCCGCCTGGAAGCGGCCAGCGCCCGCATCCAGCGCGCCCACAAGGCCGCATCGAGCGTGATTTTCGGCCAGGACCTGGTGATCGAGCGGACGCTGGTCACCCTGTTGTCGGGCGGCCACGCTCTGCTGATCGGCGTGCCTGGCCTCGCCAAGACGCTTCTTGTGGACACACTGGGCAAAGTGCTGGGCCTCGACGCCAAGCGCATCCAGTTCACGCCCGACCTCATGCCCTCCGACATCATCGGCTCGGAAGTGCTAGAGGACAACCCCGGCCAGCGGCGCTCGTTCCGGTTCATCCAGGGTCCGATCTTCACCCAGCTGCTGATGGCCGACGAGATCAACCGCGCGAGCCCGAAGACGCAGTCGGCGCTGCTACAGGCCATGCAAGAGCACCACGTGACGGTGGCCGGCCAGCGCTATGACACGCCCACGCCGTTCCATGTGCTCGCGACGCAGAACCCGCTGGAGCAGGAGGGGACTTATCCGCTTCCCGAAGCGCAGCTCGACCGGTTCCTGCTGCAGATCGACGTGACCTACCCCGACCTCGCGGCCGAACGGCGTATGCTGTACGCAACGACCGGCACCGAAAAGCGCGATGTGGAGACGGTCTTCACGGCGGCCGAGCTGATGGCCACCCAACGCCTCGTGCGCCAGATCCCGGTACCCGACAAGGTCGTCGAGGCGATCTTGAAGCTCGTCCGCTCCGCGCGTCCCGGCACGGGCGCGAACGTCGAAACCGACCGTTTCGTCGCCTGGGGCCCCGGCCCCCGCGCGAGTCAGGCCATGATGCTCGCGGTGCGTGCCAAGGCGCTGATCGACGGCCGCCTCGCCCCCTCCGTCGACGACGTGATCGCGCTCGCCGACCCGATCCTGCGCCACCGCATGGCGCTGACGTTTGCTGCCCGCGCCGAGGGCCAGGACCTGGGGCAGATCATCAAGCGTTTGGCTGGAATGCTGGAGTGAGCGGCTGATGGCAGGCACCCCCGCCGCAAAGACCGAAACCACGGCGGCTCTGCGGCGCGTTCTGAGCGGGCTGGAGCAGGATGCGCATGGGCTTGCCGACCGGCTGCCCGATTTGCTGCTGGAAGCCGAGCGGATCGCCGCGAACGTGTCGCACGGCATCCATGGCCGCCGACGTGCGGGGCCTGGTGAAACATTCTGGCAGTTCCGGCCCCATGGCCCCAACGACGGCGCGCAGACGATCGACTGGCGGCGCTCGGCGAGTTCCGATCAGCTGTTCGTGCGCGAGCGCGAATGGGAAGCCGCCCACACGGTATGGCTGTGGCCGGACGTGTCGCCGTCGATGAACTTCAAGAGCCATCTCGCCACCACGACAAAACGCAACCGCGCCCTCGTGCTGATGCTCGCGACCGCCGAACTGCTGGTGCGCGGCGGCGAACGCGTCGCCCTGCTGGGGCTCACGCAACCGGTCACTTCGCGCCGGGCCGCAACGAAACTCGCCGAAGCCCTCGCCCAAGCGGCCCACCGAGCCGAAGTCGTGGAGAGCCTGCCGCCGAAGGTTCGGCTGTCGCGGTTTTCAGGGGCCGTGCTGTTTTCCGATTTCCTCGATCCGATCCCCGCACTGCGCGACCGGCTCGAGAGCCTCGCCTCCGGCGGCGTCACCGGCCATGTCGTGCAGGTTCTCGATCCGGCCGAGGAAACGCTGCCCTATGCTGGACGCACGGAGTTCGTGGGGCTCGAAGGCCAGGACCGGTGGATCGCGGAGAGGGCCGAAACGCTACGGCCGGCCTACCTTGAAAAACTGCGGACCCATCGGGCCGAACTGATCGACGTGACCCAGCGCCTAGGCTGGTCGTTCCAGCTCCATCATACGGATCGCCCGCCGTCGGAAGCCCTGCTCGCCCTCATCGTCCGCCTGCAAGGCAACGACGACGGCGCGCGCTGGCAGCCACAGGCCGCTCCTGCAGGGGAGCGCGCATGATGGGCGCCCTCGTGTTCCTCAATCCCTGGCTGCTCGCAGCGCTGGCTGCCCTGCCGGTGATCTACTGGCTGCTGCGCACGGTGCCGCCGCGGCCCCAGCAGGTGCCGTTCCCCGCGACGCGCATCCTGGTTGGCCTCGACAACAAGGACAGGACGCCGGCCAAGACCCCCTGGTGGCTGATGCTGATCCGGTTGCTCGCCGCGAGCCTCGTCATCGCAGCGCTCGCAGAGCCGGTGCTGAACCCGACGCGTGAGAAGGGCCTGCAAGGCACAGGACCGGTCGTGATTGCGGTCGACAACGGCTGGGCGAGTGCTGCCCACTTCGCCCAGCGCACGGCCCTCATCGACCGCTTGATCACCGAAGCGGAAGCCCAGAACCGCCCCGTGGTGCTGCTGCCGACCGCGGCCTCGGCCAAGACCGTCAGCGCCCGCCTCGAAGCCCCCAAGGATGCGCGCACCACCGCAGCAGCGCTCTTGCCCCAGCCGTTCGCCCCCGACCGGCTGGCGGCAGCAGCAGCCCTGGAACCGGTGGTCCAGGCAGCAAAAGGCACGGCAAGCCTCGTGTGGCTGACCGATGGGATCGATCAGGCGCATGACGCCGCAACTTTCGCCGCCCGGCTGCAGAAACTCGGCGCATTATCCGTCGTGGACGCAGCCGCCAGCGATGCGGGCCTCGGCGTCCTCGCGGGCGTCGGCGCGAAGGGGAAGCTCGAAGCAACCGTCATGCGAGCCGACAGCACGGGCGTGCGCGACGGCGTGCTGCATGCGATGTCGCTGCGCGGCCAGCGGCTGGGCGAGGCAGTGTTCCACCTGAACGCAGGCGCGGCCACGACCACGTTGACGTTCGAACTGCCGCTGGAGCTGCGCAATCAGGTGGCCCGTGTCGAAATCGCGGGCGAGCGCTCGGCCGGCAGCGTCAGCCTGCTCGATGCCCGCTCGCAGTGGCACCGATTAGGCCTCATCTCGGGCGAAAACCGCGAACAGGCACAGGCCCTGCTCGCGCCGCTCTACTACATCGAGAAGGCGCTCGCGCCGTTCGCCGAACTCGTGAAGCCCAAGGACGCCAACATCGCCGCCAACATCGATTTGTCGCTGAAAGAGCAGGTGAGCGCGCTCATCCTGGCCGACATCGGGACGCTGGCGGGCGACGTCCATGACCGCATAGAAAACTGGGTCAAGAAGGGCGGCGTGCTGATCCGGTTCGCCGGTCCGAGACTTGAAAAGGGCGGCGATGACTTGATGCCGGTGGCGTTGCGGCTCGGCGGCCGAACGTTGGGCGGCGCGCTGTCGTGGTCGACCCCGCAGGCGTTGAGCCGCTTCGAGGACAGCAGTCTCTTTGCGGGCCTGCCGATCCCCGCCGACGTGAACGTGAACCGCCAGGTTCTGGCCGATCCCTCCCGTCTTGGACCCAACGTGAACGTGTGGGCCCGCCTCAACGACGGCACCCCGCTCGTCACCGCCGTTAAACGCGGCGAAGGCCAGATCGTGCTATTCCACATCACGGCCAATTCCGACTGGTCGAACCTGCCGTTGTCGGGCCTGTTCGTCGACATGATGCGGCGCGTTGCAACGCTCGGCAAAGGTGCCGGCTCGATCGGCGAGGCAACGGTCGCCGGGGCCGATAGCGACGCCGTTCCACAAGAAAACGTGCTTGCGCCCGTGCAGACGCTCGATGGTTACGGCACGCTGAAACAACCTCCGCCGACCGCCCAAGCCACGACCGCCACCGAACTGCTACAAGTATCGGCCGGCCTCGATCATCCGCCTGGATACTATGGGTCTGCCGGCGCCCCCCGCGCCCTCAACGTGATCGGACCGAAAACCGTGCTGGCATCCCTTCCTGCGCTGCCCACAAGCATCGAGCGCCGTGGCTACGACGGCGCCGTAGCCCAGCCCATGAAGCCACAGCTGCTGACGGTGGCCCTCGCGCTGTTGTTTGCGGACATGTTGGCCGTACTCGCACTCGCGATGGGCGGTTTGTCACTGACGCGCGGCAAACCAGCTGCTACCGCCGGCGCGCTCGTGTTCGTCATCCTGGCAGCATCCGGCAGCGACCCGGCTGCCGCCCAATCCGCGCCACGCAGACCCTCGCCCCCGTCTCAGGTCGTCACAGCCCCCGCCAACGACGCCGC
Source organism: Hyphomicrobium sp. (assembly GCA_025351425.1). GTDB lineage: Bacteria > Pseudomonadota > Alphaproteobacteria > Rhizobiales > Hyphomicrobiaceae > JANXVY01. The sequence goes on along the minus strand of JANXVY010000069.1, from coordinate 3,199 downwards.
CGCCATGCGCGCCACCGGCAAGGTGACGCTCGGCTACGTCATTACGGGCGACCAGGACACCGACGCCACGAGCCGTTTGGGCCTGACCGGCCTTGGCTACTATCTGGCGCTCAAGACCGCCGTCGAGCCGGGAGATCCAATCGGCATCGACATCGCGACCGACGAAATCGCGTTCTACCCCGTGTTGTACTGGCCCGTGCTGCCCAACGCGCAAGCTCTGCCGGAGCTCGCGCTCGCCAAGATCGACGCCTACATGAAAGAGGGCGGCCTGATCGTGTTCGACACCCGCGACTATGGCCAGGGCGCGCCCACGGGCCTTGCGCTCGCCGGCAAGAACGGCACGGCCTTGCAGCGGTTGCTCGCCCGCCTCGACGTGCCCCGGCTGGAGCCGGTGCCGGAGACCCATGTGCTGACCAAATCGTTCTACCTGCTCAAATCATTTCCTGGCCGCTGGGACGGCGGCCAGCTGTGGGTTGAAGCCTCCGACGGCGACGACGAGGCTGCTGGAGCCGGTGGCCGCAAAGCACGCCGCGCCGATGGTGTCACCTCCATCATGATTACGGGGAACGATTTCGCCTCCGCATGGGCGCTCGATGAACGCCATCGGGGCATCTATCCCATGGTGCCGGGCGGGGAAATGCAACGCGAAATGGCGATGCGCGTCGGGGTGAATATCGTGATGCACGCGCTGACTGGAAACTACAAAGCAGATCAGGTGCACGTTCCCGCCCTGCTTGAAAGGCTGGGGCAATGAACTGGTCGGTCGATTTCTCGCCGTTGCTGCCGCCGCCGGTGTTCTGGGCGGCCGTGATCATCGCGTTGGCGCTGGTTGCACTGATGCTGTTTCGCCGCCAGCGCGGCGCGCCCTTCCGCGCCCTGGCTCTGGCGACGCTATTGGCGGCGCTGGCGAACCCGACTTTGCGCGAAGAACAGCGCGAGAGCCTTGCTAACGTCGCTATCGTCGTCGTCGACGACAGCACCAGTCAGCAGCTGGCCGCGCGCCCGGCCCAGACCGCTGCCATCAAAGCCGACCTCGAGGCCAAGCTCGCCAAGGTGCCAAACCTGACGGTCAAATTCATCAGCGCCGGCAAGCCCGGTGAAGGCTCGCAGCCGGGAACCAATCTGTTCTCCGCGTTGAACGCGGGCCTCGCCGATACGCCGCCCGACCGGCTCGCCGGGGTGATCATGATCACCGACGGCCAGGTGCATGACGTGCCCAAGTCGGTCTCAGCCTTGGGCTTCGACGCGCCTGTCCATGCCCTGCTGACGGGCGAACCCAATGAATTCGACCGCCGCGTCGAAGTCTTGAAAGCCCCCCGGTATGGCATCGTCGGCCAGACCCGCGAGATCGAGGTCGCCATTCGCGAAAGCGGCAAGGCCGGCCGCGCGAGCGACACGGCGAATCTTATCGTACGCCGCGAAGGCAAGCCCGACGAAGTCCGGTCAGCCCCGGTCGGCGGCACGGTCAAGCTCGACATGGCGTTCCCCCATTCGGGCACCAACATCGTCGAGATCGAACTCGAAACCGCGCCGGGCGAACTTACGCCCGCCAACAACCGGGTCGTCGTCGAGGCGGAAGGCGTGCGGGAAAACCTCAGGGTGCTGCTGGTCTCGGGCGAACCGCATGCGGGCGAACGCACCTGGCGCAATCTGTTGAAGTCGGACGCCGCCGTCGACCTCGTGCACTTCACGATTCTGCGGCCTCCCGAAAAACAGGACGGGACGCCCATCAACCAGCTGTCGCTGATTGCCTTTCCGACGCGTGAACTGTTCTCGGATAAGATCAAGGAATTCGACCTGATCATTTTCGATCGCTACCAGCATCGGGGCATTCTGCAGATGCTGTATTACGACAATATCGCGCGCTACGTGGACGGCGGCGGCGCGCTGCTGGTCGCGGCCGGCGACGATTTTGCGGGTGCGGCAAGCCTGTTCAAGACGCCGCTCGCGCCCGCCCTGCCTGCAATTCCGACCGGGCGCGTGCTCGAGACGCCGTTCAAAGCCCGCATCACCGCCGATGGCAACAAGCATCCGGTGACGGCAGGGCTCGCCGGCTCCAACAGCGGTTCGGGCACCGACGGCGAACCAGCGTGGGGGCGCTGGTTCCGCCAGGCCGAGGTCACGACAACGCGCGGCAAGACCATCATGGAAGGTGCGGGCAAGGCGCCGCTGCTGATCGTCGACCGCAAGGGCAAGGGCCGCGTCGCCTTGCTCGCCTCCGATCAGGCGTGGCTGTGGGCGCGCGGCTTCGAGGGCGGCGGCCCGCATTCCGACATGCTGCGGCGGCTGTCGCACTGGCTGATGAAGGAACCCGAACTCGAGGAAGAGCGCCTGCTTGCGTCCGCGCGCGGCATGAAGCTGACCGTCGAACGCCGCACCATGGGCGACAAGGTTGCCCCCGTCACGGTCTCCGCCCCCGCCGGTGAGACCAGCAATGCAACCCTCGATCTCGTTGCCCCCGGCATCTGGCGCACGACAATCGATGTCAAATTACCGGGCCTCTATAAAGTACAGACCCCCAACGGAATGGAAACGCTGACGGCCGTTGCGCACGCTGGCACGCTCGATCCGCGCGAGATGAGCGAAGTGGTCGCGACCGAAGAAAAGATGAAGCCGCTGGTGGAAGCAACCGGTGGCGGCGTGTTCTGGACCCGCGGGGGCGGCCTGCTGCAACAGGCGAGTGTGGCCTCGGTTGACGTTCCGCGCGTGTCGATGCTGGCGGGAGCGAAGGTTCTTGCGGGCTCGGGCTGGCTGGGCCTCAAGGACCGTGAAGCGTTCGTGACCAAGGGCGTGAAGCTGACGCCGATGTTCACCGGCCTCCTGGCGCTGGCTGCGATCCTCGCTCTCATGACGCTCGCCTGGTGGCGCGAAGGCAAGTGATAACTCCGTCAGATCTACGCGCGGTCAAGGCGGAGTCCTGCGGTACCAGGGGCGTTGCCTCGACGGAGGGACGGCACGGGTGCCCTGGACTTCAGCTATGCGCCGGTCACCGAATTCGACCGTTCGACAGCGACTCGCTGCCGCAAAGTTATCCCCGCTCCCTCCAAGCAGCGTTACGGTTGGCGTGTCCTGTTGCAACGGGGGGCGCTGATCCGGAAGGCGTTCTAATCGGCGGTGGCAGGATGCAAGTCGGGTGTGCCAGTACGCGCTGGACGATCCTAGGCTCGCCGTGGCGGAGCCACGCTTCGCGTGGACGTAC
>JANXVY010000066.1 GCA_025351425.1 Hyphomicrobium sp. | reverse complement strand
GTTCCGCCAGCAAGTAGCTCGGCATCCCGATCGTCAGCAGGAAACGCAACGCGGAGGGTGCTCGGGAGTTGAAAATCGGTGACGAAAAAGTTGGTGCGCTGATGGAGAGATTATGCCAAGTTTGCTTCAGTAAAAAAGATCTGATTCCGACCCGATACCCCCTGTTACTTTGAGTTACATGGCACAAATTTGGCACAAAAATTTTGCCAACCATTGATTTCATTGCACGAAATAAGTGCCTTTCGGAGGCTCATAACCTGAAGGTCGTTGGTTCAAATCCAGCCCCCGCAACCAACATTACAGTCACGATCAGTATTCACCCCAATTGGGGATGATCCGGCTTCAATTTCAATGACTTGAGGTTCGTCCTCATCTCTAGGCAGTACGATCACGCGCCGCACCAAGCCGCGCACTAAGTCTGCGGCCTTTCGCTCATCTGCTTCTCCGCCAAGCGACTTGCGCCGCAACCCTTCCACTAATTCTCGATAGCTCGCCGCGCCGTCACCAGCTGGAATGACAGGTGCGTCATCCGGCCGCAAAGCGAGCTCGCCTGCGATGGAGCGCTTCCTGTTGGCCAACTCGTTCAGCCGTGGACCGGCAACCGCGGGATCGGCGTGCCCCTCTTCCACTAGCTTTAGCAGTCGGTCAGATTTTTTCTGAACATCTGCCAGTTCGCTTTCGAGGCGAACACGCATCGCGCCACGGTCACCTTGCGCGCGCGCAAATTCTTCCCGGTAGGCGCCGACTGCCAAGTCGAACATTCTCTCTGTGAGCACGTCCCGCTCAAGTGACACCAGAACGCGTTGCTCGACCTCCGCCATGCGAACAAGCCGGCTGCGGTCGCAGGTCCCGCTGTTGCTCTTGGCCGAACACCGCAAAAAATCTCTGCTGGCAATGTTATAGCGGGCGCCACAGCACCCACAGTAGATCAAGCCAGACAGCAGGCGCTTGGGGCCGCGCTGATGGTGAATGTGTGGGCCGCCGCGTGACTCGCGAAGGCGCTGGACACGCGCCCACAACGCCTCGTCGACGATGCGAAACTCCGGCACATCCTGCCGCTGCCATTCACTCTCGGGGTTTGCGCGCGATACGCGCTTGCCGGTCGCTGGGTCCTTCACGAAGCGCTGGCGGTTGTAGACGATGGTGCCGCGATAGAGCTCATTGTTGAGCAGGCCATTACGTCGCTTGGGCGAGCCGACCAGAGCAGACACATTCCATGTGCCGCCGCTTGGACCGGACTCACCTTCGAAATTGAGGCTCTTCACAATCGCAAGAGTGCCCCTCCCGGATGCGTACTCGCTATAAATGCGCCGGACGATCGCAGCTTCACGGGCATTGAGAACGCGTTGACCGCGATCCTCACGAGCCAGTACCACATCGTACCCATAGCTGCGGCCACCAGGGATGCGCCCTGCTTTGACCCGCCCCATCTGGCCGCGACGGGTTTTCTGTGCGAGGTCCTTCAAGAATAGCGCTGACATCGTGCCTGTCAGGCCGACGTGAATTTCCGACACATGCCCATCGGCCAACGTCTCGATGCGCACGGCAAGGAAGCTCAAGCGCTCGTAGAGCGCGGCAATGTCCGCCTGGCTTCGCGACAGGCGATCGAGGCTTTCCGTTACCAGCACATTGAATTTCTGGGCAGCCGCATCGACGAGCAGGCGTTGCAGGCCAGGGCGATTAATCAAGGATGCGCCAGAGATCGCTGCGTCTTCGAACACACCTGCCAGAACAAAGCCGCGCATATCGGCGTATTTGCGCGCCATGCTCACCTGATCGGTGATCGAGCGATTGTCCTGCAGATCGCTCGAAAAGCGTGCGTAGATTACTGCGCGCATCGGTTCGCTCCACCCTGCCTGACAGCTTCGGCACCTAGTTCAGCACCCTAGCCGGCATCTTACTGATCTTCTCGTCGGAACCTGGGCAGGTGCCTGAGCAAGCCGCACGCGCTGCCGCAAGATCACGGCGCGCGGCCAAGCGTCCGAGTGCCCGCGCCAATTCTTCCAGTTCAGCCGTGTTGTGACGAACATGTCCATCGATGGTCTGGCCATGCCACTCGATGACGATGACCGACGCTGGGGTAGATCGCTTTTTCATGGTGCCCATCCGTTGGAAGACGGATGGGATTTGCCCGCACCATGATGTGGTCGAAAGAAAGCAACGGCCGATCAAGATGATAGCGTGTTCTTGAGCAGCCTTTGGCAATGTCAGCCTATGATCGCTTGCGCAGATACCGATTGCACAGAGCCGAGTCGTAGAACAGAAGATGATTGCATAAATCAGCAACGCAGTGCATATTTTTACCTGCATCACGCATAAAGGCTGCCACAACGTGCAACACTTCGCTGTCATCCAATCCCTGTGCCGCCTGGGCCTTCAACGACACGATCCGGCATTTCGCCAGCAGGTTGAGCGCCTGCGCGAACGGCTTGAGAAGGATGGCGACACCAAGAATTCCGACACACTTGCACGGCTGTTGAAGGCCAATCCTGATGCCAGTGAGCTCGTGCCAACCAAGGTGGAATTGTCGCGCTTTCAAATCACCGGCGAACCACTGACCGCGCAGATTCACCCGCCCGTAGATCGCGAGACATCGCAGCCGTTGTGCCGCATCGTCATGAACCCTGCAGCGCAAACACAACGGCCCATTCTTGCCGAACGCAGCGCCAAAGCCATCGCCGACATTGTCGCCGAGTGGAGCACCTTCGAGCGTCTGCAGGAACTCGGCGTTGCGCCCGGACGCTCCTGCTTGATCTTCGGACCGCCCGGCTCAGGAAAGACGTTGACCGCCTTTCATATCGCCGCTGCACTTGGCCTGCCGGTCGTTGATGCCCGCATTGACGGCTTGATCAGTTCGTTCCTCGGCACGACAGCGCGCAATATTGCCAACCTCTTCAGTTTCGCCAATCGCTATCGCTGCTTGCTGCTACTGGATGAATTCGATGCCATCGCCAAGTTGCGCGACGATCCCCAGGAGGTTGGCGAGATCAAGCGCGTGGTCAACAGCCTGCTGCAAAGCCTCGATGCCCGTGCCGATATCGGCATCACAATCGCCATCACCAATCACCATCGTTTGCTGGACACCGCTGTCTGGCGCCGGTTCGAAACACAAATTCAAATCGCACTTCCCGATGCCGAGGCCCGCACACAGATGCTGACAGCGTTTTTAAAGCCGCTGTCTGCCAACCTGCCTCTGATCCAGTTGATGGCCTATGTCACCGAGGGGGCGTCGGGCGCCGACTTGCGTCGCTTCGCCAATGGCATCAAGCGTCATATCGCTCTCGCAGGTTTCGAGCCTACCGCGCCAAACCAGTTCAAAGCTCTTTGCGAAGTGCTCGCAAGAGAGCCATTGACGCGCGTGCATCCGCGCGCCGTGAGCATGATCGACGATATCGCAGCATTTGCGATCGACGCGCTGCATGACCCCGATTTCCCGGTCAAGCAGAAGCCGTTTTCCAGCCTGCTGTCGGTTAACCAGGCAACGGTCAGCCGCTGGCTGACCCGCGCCGCATCGACAACAGGTGCGGCACATGCCCAATAATCCCGTACAGTTCGTCGCTAACGGCGACGATTTTATTCAGGATCGCGACCCTGGACGCAAAGGCGAAGAGAAGGATTTCTTCGAAGATCGCGATGCTGATTTCAGAGTCCACCAGGATCAACTGGTACAGGCTCTCCAAGCAATCGATGCCGCCATCACGGGCGCCGGTCACGGGCCAGCAACCTATGTGCGCGTAACCTTGCGGGAGGCTGCGCTAGCGAAGTCATATAGACCCAATGGTGCCTTGCTCACTTCTGATCGGTTCCCGTGCGTAGGCGCTGGCGCCATCGGCGAGATCTTCTTCTTTTTGCCGCAGGTGCAGTTGCCCGAACTGATTGCCCGTATCCGTAAGGCGGAAGCGACAGTTCCCGTCACCACATCGCGCACCGGGCGCGTCTATCGTACCACCACCCGCCTTCGCTCTGAAGTCGGCGCAATCGAGACGATCGAAATCCAGCCCGCGATAGACAAGCGTTTGTTCTCTGCGGCCGATGCCGTGCAATCCTTTCTCGATCCGCACACTTTTCCCGGATACCAGGTCGAACTGTTCGAGGTGCCGCCGCAGACAGCGATCGAAACCGACCGTTGGGGAAGACGGCAGTTATTCGAGAGCCTGTTCAATCTGCTGCTCTCGCTTGGTGATGGCGCACGCAGCTTCTTACTGCCCGATGTTGGGCGCACTCCGATGCTGGAAGTCCAACTCACCCGCTCGGTCGACACGCCGCAGTTGCTCGATCTGCGCCAACGGGTCACTACGTCGGCAGCCGTTGTCACCACCACGCCCGAGGTCGATCTTTCGGTTGATCGCCACGAGGCCGCGCTCAATCTGCTGGCAACTCATCCGCTGGTGCGCCGTATCGATCCCCCTGTGCAATTGACGCTTGACCAGAAAGATCGCCCCAAGAAGGGTTCTACAGCGGCAAAGGCTTTTCAATTGCCTACCCCTGTCGTCGGCGCAACTTATCCACGCATAGGCGTAATCGATAGCGGTGTCTCAACAGCGCTCGCCGCATGGACCATCGGTCGCTTCGATTACTTGACGACTGATCAGGTCAACGCAGCCCATGGCAGCACAGTTGCCGGGCTCATTATTGCAGGCCAGGCGGCAAACGGCCCCGCGATAGCACCCGAACGTGATGGTTGTCAGATCTATGATCTGGCGCTATTTCCCAAGCTGCCATTCAACTTCGTCTATAGCGGCGGCTTCGCAGCATTCCTTGAGGAAGTCGAGCAAGGCGTCCGCGAAGCCAAGGACGATCACGGCGTTCGCATCTTCAACATGTCGATCAATACGTGGAACCCCGTCCAGCGGCACAGCTATTCGACGCTTGCTGCGCGCCTCGACGCCATCGCCGATCGGCACGGTGTTCTAATCATTAATTCTGCCGGCAATCTGAAACCATCCGAAGCACGCTTGCCTTGGCAAAAGGCACCTCGTGACGTGCTTGCGTATTTTGCCACACGAACGGTGCCGGACACCATCTGCCAGCCGACCGAAAGCGTTCGCGGTCTCTCCGTCGGTGCACTCAATTGTCCGGGTGGACCGCAACTTGCCGATACGCCAGCACGCTACAGTCGGCGCGGGCCAGGACTGCAGGTCGGCATCAAGCCTGATCTCGCTCATTATGGTGGCAGTGCGCCTCTCGTTGCCGATCATCCGACGGGGCTGGTCACGACCAAAGCGGACGGCAGCGCCGTGCATGTCTGCGGCACGTCGTTTGCGGCACCCCTGGCCGCGCGCACTCTTGCCGAACTCGATCAAAGCACGTCGAATTTTTTGGCACCGCGAACCTTACGTGCGCTCGCGGTGCATCATGCCGACACGCCGGAGCCGTTGACCAAACGCGGCCTGAAGGATCTCGCGCGTCAGTTCACGGGATTCGGCAAACCCACTCCGGCGGCTGAGATGCTGGAGACGCCCGACCACAAGATCACACTTGTGTTTGAAGCGAGCCTGCCCAAGGGGGCGGAGCGGCCGCAGATTATGCGCTTCGATTTCGTCTGGCCTGCAGCACTCGTCGATCCCGTAACACAGGCTTGTACGGGAAAGGTCCGCTTGACGCTCGCGTATGACGCGCCGCTCGATCCCGCCTTCGGTGCAGAATTTGCCCGCGTCAATCTCGATGCAGCCCTCAAACAGCAGCAACCTGTTCCCCGCAAAGACGGCAGCCCCTCGTTCTCGGATCAGACGACGATGCTGGGCTTACCCAAAACAAGCGGCCTTCCGGTGCGCGAGCGCGCGCTGATCGACCACGGCCTCAAATGGTGGCCGACCAAGAAGTACCTCGCCAATCTCAATAACAATGGCACAAGTGCCAATTGGCGATTGGAAATCACCAGCCTCACGCGCGCCGAAGCGACCTACCCGGCAGAAGGCGTTCCGTTCGCGCTGATCCTTAGCCTTGAAGATCCCAGTGGCCAGAAGCCGATCTTTCAGACCTTCCGCCAATATCTCCAGACGCGTCCCATTCTTGTCGACGATATTCGAACAGCTCAACGCATCAGACCGCGTGCGTAGTCCGGATGTTTCACGCTGCCGGTCTGCCTTTGGTGTAGCTCTTCACCCAGCCCAGGAAGCGCGTGTCCTCGTTGCGTGCAGTGTCAAGGTTCAATGCAATGCAGCTGTCCCGTCAGGGACGCTCGCCGCCCTCGTTAACCCTCCTGCGCTCAACAACCGCCCATCGAAATTCTGAATCAGAATGCCGACATCATCCAGCGTCGCCGGTGAAGTTGCGCATCACCATGCAGGCGGGGTGGAAGCCGATGGATTTTGAGCGCCATGTCGAAGCGTGCAGCGTCCGACCGCTCTGTGTCGCCGATCTTGTTTCATCCTGCCGTCAGTGCCATTGATCTCATGGACAACGTGGCACGTCGTGTGCCCAAAAGATCACCGTGTCCGGTCTTGAGCAAGATGGCTGAGAAACCAGGGAGCGGGGTTCGTTGACGGTGGAGGCCTACTTGAATGCGGCGTTCAACATCGCGGCTATTCAAGGTGTAAGTTGACGATATGGTGACGCATCGCCCCCGTCAGCCCACATCTCTCGGCTCTTGATGTGCACGGCGTATCTTGCGCAACATCTTGTGGGTAGTCATGGCTAAACAGATTTCGGTTTTACCTCAAGCTGATCAAAGTCGGAGTATAAGAGTTTTTATTTCCTATTCTCGAAAAGACGCAGTTTCGGCCGAACGCTTACGCGATCATCTCATTGCACGCAACTTTGAAGCCTACATCGATCAGCGCGACATTTTACCGGGTGAAGCATGGCAAGAGCGACTGGCCGCGCTCATCTCTTCAGCCGACACCGTCGTCTTTCTTATTTCGCCCGATTCTATCGAATCCCCGATATGCGATTGGGAAGTCAATGAGGCCGAGCGGCTTTCCAAGCGGATATTGCCTGTCATAGTTCGCGACCCGCCGGTTGGCAAAATTCCAGGCCGATTGCGGCGGCTCAACTACATATTCCTCCGAGATCCCAACGAGGAGGAAACAGCACTCGATAAACTCACGACAGGGCTTCTGACCAATATCGATTGGATTCGAGAACATACACGTCTTGGCGAATTGGCATCCGAATGGCGCAATCGCGGACAGAAGGCAGAATTCTTGCTTCGGGCTTCTGCACTGGACGCTGCCGAGTTATGGCTTTCAAGAGATCACGTTCAGGGACAAGTGCCGACCAAACTTCACACATTGTTCATCCATGAGAGCCGCCAACACGCGCAGGCGCAACTTGCTCACGAGCGCCTAGCTGTTGAGCGCACGAGCCGCTTTCAGAAGGTGGCAGCATGGGGATTAAGCGGTGTCGCTCTTCTAGTAATTCTTGGCGGTCTTGGGCTACTACGTTGGGATATTCAGGCTACGCAGCGCGAGCAGGCGATGTTGGCAAGTAGGGTCGCTGAAGCACTATCTGAAGATAGGCAGGATTTTCAACGGGCCATGCGCTTCGCAATCGCTGGGACGCCAGCGCCAGGCTCAATGCCATGGACTCCGCGCTCGCGGATGCTCGACGCGGCGCTGGTCGGCGCTATCCGCATGAACCGGCTTCAGAGGGTATTTAGAGTCGATCAAAAACCGCGTGGGGTTGCATTCGGTCCCAACGGCAAACAACTACTGACGACTTCCTTTAACGAGGAAGGCACCGTCCTACATGTTTGGGATATCACATCCACTGCCGCTAAACCAAGACTAACGCTTCTCGGTCATCCAAAAGGTCGAGGTTTGGTGTCGCGCATTAGCCCGGATGGTACAAGAATTCTGTCGGGCACCAATGATGCGCACGTCATTCTTTGGAACGCTGACACCGGCGAGCAGATTAAGGTGGTCGATGACTACTTCAGGGGTGAAGATGGCTTTTCCTTTAGTCCGGATGGCACACGCGCCGTTGTTTCTATGCGAAGCGGGCAAACGCTCGTCTTGAGCGCCAGCGACGGTCATCTCATCAGCACGTTGGACGCAGGCAGCCCCCAGAAGAGCGCACTGTATAGCCCGGACGGCTCACGAATAATCACGACCCACGAAAACCGTGAGGTCGTTGTCTGGGATACAGCCACGGGCACTCAGTTGCTCCAATTCAAGAGCCCTCGGAGTGATCTCCAAACGGCCATCGTCACCGCTGCAAACAACCGTGCTGTTACCATCTCCCTCGATCAAGGCGTTGACCTCTGGGATCTCGGCACGGGGCAAATAAAAGCTTCGTTGGCCGTCGGGGAACGCGCCGCTGCCTGGCCGATCGCCGTCAGCAAATCTGGCTTGCTAATTGCGAGCCGGTTGGCTGGTAACGATGAACTGGCACTCTGGAGCGGTGAGGACGGAACGCTCCTTCGGGTCATCAAAGGCCACCGAGGAATAGTTACCGATGTAACATTTAGTGACGATGAGCAGCTCCTGCTCTCGACGTCAACCGACGGAACCGCCAAAGTGTGGCAAGCGGCCTCCGGAACTGAAATCGCCACACTTGCGGGGCATAGCGGATCGGTATGGAGAGGCACGTTCAACTCGTCTGGCGAAACTGTTGCGACATCGGGCGACGATGGCAGCTTTCGGGTCTGGAACATCTGGTTTGATGATTCCATCATCTACAGACACCCCGAAGAACTCAGCGAAGTTGATGTTAGCCCAGACGGGCATAGTTTTCTCATCCGCGACAAGACTGAGAAGCTCTATCTTTGGAACTCAAAGTCGCAAGGGGCCGCAACGGAGATCAAACTACCCTCCAGGCCTTACCGCAGCATCTTCAGTAGGGACGGCTCGACGATTCTGGTGAAGACCGGCGATGGATACGCTCGCATGTTTGATGCTGACGGGAAGCCCCGCACGACGGTCAAGGCATCAAGTAATTGGCAGGAAGCAGCCTCGCTCAGCGCGAATGGTAAGCTGTTTGCGTCTAGTGATAACGATCACGCATACGTCTATTCTGTTGAAACTGGTGAGCGCATACTGGAGCTTCCTGCCCTGTCGACTAACCACATCGCGCTGAGTTCAAGCGGAAAGGCCTTAGCGGTTGCTTCGTACGATGGTCATGTCATCATAACTGAGGTCGTCGGAGGTAAGCGCGTTTGCGAGATCCAGCTGTCGCGCGACAGCATTGGACCCATTACCTTCTCTCCTGACGGAACTAGGTTGCTAACGACATCATACGATGGATTCGCTGTCGTTTGGAACGTTGTCACTTGCAATGAGATGCGGCGCATTTCCATGCCATTCGTCCGAGGCGCTGTCTTCAGTGCCGACGGAGAGCGACTATTTATCTATTCCCATAACAAGGTCAGTGTCGTTGATGTCTTGAGCGGTTTCGAGTTTGCTTATTATGGTACTCCTGCAGTGGACATCTCACGCGTTCTGCCAGCGGGAAATTATCTATTCCAGTATTCAGAATCTTTCAAATCAATCCATGCTTGGAATATTGCGGGGCTCCTGTCGGAAGATCCGTCAGAGCTCTTTAATTTTGTGTGTTCCTCCGGGATGTGTATACTTGACGTACTGATTCGGTTTTACAACAGTTGTCGAGTCAATCTAAATCGAGCAACACCGTTCTGTGTAACGTGATTTGTGTTGTGAAGGAGAATCAACCAATACCGATTCAACGGCTCACAGAGGCTGAATACTCAAAGGCAGCGGGAGAAGCTGATGGACAACGTGATAAAGGTACCGGCGGTTTACCGAACCTTAGGCATTCACATTGCACCTTGCGATCAAGCAGGGCGGTGACCTACCCTGCAGGGGCCCCGTATGGGGATCGCCTCTCGCATCGACCATAACAGTAGGCAACTCGGCTTCCAACCGTGAGCGGCCTGTCACCTCAGCGAGGGCGGCAACCTGGAATGATTCGTATGCCCCACAAAGAGACCTCGGCAGTTAGGCCCACAAAAGGTCAAACTGCTGCAGCAGAAGAGACACAGAGATTCGAGGGGACGGTTCGCCGGATGCTCGAAATGCCGCCTAAGCCTCATAGCGAGGTGGCAAAAAAAGAGGCCAGCAAAAAAGCTGGCCCCAAGTTACCCAAGCAGTAAGCGGCTAATGGAGCGTCAGTGTCAGCTGGCGCTCCGGCCACTTTCGCGTGTGACGGCAAACAAACTCGATCCGGCCGAACCGGATACGGCTGTACGCACGCACATACACACGAGATTCGGGATACAGACGCAACAGCGCGGTCTCAAACGTAGTTTTCTTCATGGTAGTGCTCCTAGGCGGCTATTGGGCCGCCGACCAGAACGCCGGATGGCGTTCGGCCAGACGCTCGGTCTCGGCGTCTGGTGGAGCATCAAGGCCATGAGGCCGCGTGCGAATCTTTATGTAGCAGATCACGGCCTTGCTGGGGAGTGGGTTGTACCTAACGTACCGGCTTAGGATGTCGTTTCGTCAGGTCTGCGGTACATCAGCCGCTTCTCGCCGATACCCTTCAACGCATTGTTCGCGCGCTGTGTATCTTCGATCTTGAGCGCCGAACGGTTATTCCACTTGAACGCTATCTCGTTGACGTAACGTTGCAGGTGCTGCTCTGACACCGCGTGATGGGTGCCGTACATCTGACGCTTGATGATCGCAAAGAAGGATTCAATCGTGTTGGTGTGCGCGTCATCGCGGACGTATTCGCCGGCGCTGTGATTGACCGCCTCATGTGAATTGAACTCGCGTCCCATGGTGTCGTAGAGCGCCGCGCGGTCGGTCTTAAGATCGCTCTTGTGGTCAGCCCCCATCGAGTGCTCCACTTTGAATGTTAGTTGACCGGCGGCCTTTTTGCCAGACCGAGCATGGCCGTCGGAGCGGATGCAGCGCGCGCAGACGGCCATGCGGCGAAGCTGGGCACGAACACTTCGGGTGCCG
>JANXVY010000077.1 GCA_025351425.1 Hyphomicrobium sp. | reverse complement strand
CCCGGGTGGGACGCGTTCACAGCCGGCGAAAAAGCCCTGGGTCATATCGAGCAACTGGTCGACGGCACCGGCAATCAGCGCGGGGACATCACCGCGTTGATGCGCGTGCTCCGGACCGATCTCGCTGCCGAACAGAGGCCGATCGCTTATATCGACCGAGCGTTACCGGAACTCCAGCACCATCTGTCGGAGTTGCAAGGGCTGTCTGCTACCGCCGTACCAGTCGGCACGGCAGGTTCAGCCAATATGGGTGCGCTGGTTGCTCAGACGCGTCTTGCGGTGCAATTGCGCGCGGTTGCCGAGGCCAACAAGCTCAACCTGATCGACCGGCTCGACCCTGAAGCCAATCGCCTGCAAAAGCGGTTGCAGGCCTTGGCCAAGCTCGACGAGGCTCTTGCCGCCGCCGAGGCGCCAAATCGGGGTTGGACGCGCAAGCCCTCTCCTGCCGAAACCGAACAGGCATTGGCGGTGGCACGTGCCAAGCAGGATCGGTTCTGGTCGTTTCTGTCGGGCGAATGGCGGGCGGTCAAACGCATGGTCGCAGGCCAGCACCGCGGGGCTGGTAAGCATGTCGAGGTGCTGGAACGACTGGCCGCTGAACACGCTGCTCGCGCTGCACGCGACGAGGATCGCCAGCGCGTATGCCAGACATTCGGGCTGGAAGAACTCGCCGAGGTCCAGGCCGCGCTCGAAGACATCTGGAGCGGCAGCATAGGGACGAGCCCTGAGGAAAAGGCGCTGATCGATGCCTGCATCCGCAAGCCGGGCGAGCAAGCCCGCTCCGTGATTTGGCTCGCGACGGAACAAGGCCGCCTCGCCCGCGCGCGGGCTGCCATCGACAGGCTGTTCCAGGGCTACGACGGGGCGTCCGTAGACGAACTTGCCGCTCGCGCGGCAACCCTCGACGTGGTGAAAGAAAAGGCCGTCGATCTGGCCAGACGAATGGCAGCACTTCACGCCGCATCGCCCGAACTGTCCGACGCCTGGCGCGATCTGCCCTACACGCTCGGTACGCTCAAAGCGGCCTGCCTTCACACGACCATCGATCGCGCGCTCGACGCACGACCCGACGTGCAGGCGATGACAGCGGCGGGCGTCCAGGCTCTTGCAATCGAACTCGGAGCCAAGCTCAAGGAATTGCGCGACCTGAACGCCCGCGTTGCGATTGAAGAGCGCCGCCAGCGTTTCCGCACCAACAGCACCGCCGGACGCAAGTCCTACGACGACGGCCGCGCGTTCCTGGAGCACCAGTTCGCCTTGCAACGGCCGAGTGCTGCCATGCGCGACGTTCTCAGCGGTTCGGCCGCGCAGGTGGTGCGCGATTTGAAACCGATCTGGATGATGAGCCCGCTCAGCGTCGCCGACACATTGCCGTTGCACGAAGGCCTGTTCGACGTTGTGGTGTTCGACGAAGCAAGCCAGATACCGATCGAAGACGCAGTACCGACGCTCTACCGCGCTCCGCAAGCAATTGTGGTCGGTGACGAGATGCAATTGCCGCCGCCGAGCTACTTCTCCAAAAAGCTTGACACCGACACCGAGGACTTGCCCGACTACATCGCCTTCGGGATGCAAGCCGAAAGCCTGCTCGACAAGGCGGTGGTCGCGTTGGGCTCGACGCGGCTCGACTGGCACTATCGCAGCCGCCACGAAGGGCTGATCGCATTCTGCAATCAGGCTTTTTATGCCGGTGCGCTGAAGACGATACCCAGTCGCCAGATGCTCGAAAAGCTGTCGCCGATCGACACGCAAGCAACCGGACCCCGAAAAACGATTGCCGCGCGTGTCCTGTCGCGGCCGATCAGTTTCCACAAGATCGATGGTGCTCATTTTTCGAGCCAGCAGAACCTGCAGGAGGCCGCCTACATCGCCGAACTTGTTCGCGCGCTGCTTTCGACGGATGGCGGCAAGAGCATCGGCATCGTGGCGTTCTCCCAGCCCCAGCAGACGGCGATCGAAGAAGCGCTCGATCGTCTCGCGGCCGGCAATCAGGCGTTCCGCACGAAGCTCGACCAGGCGTTTGGCGATGACGATGAGGAGCTGTTCGTCAAAAACCTCGAGAATGTGCAGGGCGACGAGCGCGACATCATCATCGTCAGCGTCGCCTATGCACCCAACGAGCAGGGCCGGATGATCATGAACTTCGGCCCGATCAACCAGGAAGGCGGGGAGAAGCGGCTCAACGTGATTTTCAGCCGCGCTAAGCACCACATGGCCGTCGTGACGTCGATCACGCCGTCCATGATTACGAACGACCACAACAAGGGTGCCAACGCGTTGAAGCGATACCTGATGTATGCCGCCGCCGCGTCCTCGGGCGATAGGGATGCCATGCGCATCGCGTTGTCGGGCTTCCCCGGCAGCGAGCATGTCGAGCGGGTGGCGCAAGTCCACGATCCCTTGGCCGACGCGATCGCGGCACAGAACGCGGTGGCTGGACTGGTGGCTGAGCGTTCGTTCGGCCAATCAACAGTGCGGTGCGACGTGGCGGTGCGCGACCCCAAGACCACGGTGTTCACCAAGGCAATTCTGACCGACAACGACGCCCACTACGAAGTCGCCGACGTGGTCGACCGGTACGTAACCTACCCCGATCTCTTGCGTGCGGCCGGCTGGGAAGTGGAATTCGCGCTTGCCAAGGACTGGCTCGGCTCGACGGCTCGTGCGGTCGGGACCAATTCAAGCTCCATACCGCCTGTCCAAGGGGCTTTGAAGTGAACAGCCATCGACTTAATCATTGGCAGCTTTGCCGCTGTCAGGATGGTTGTCTGCCGAGCGGACCTAAATGCAGTTGCAGCCCACTGGCCGGGTGGCCTCCAAGGCTGGGTGGCGCAGGAACCTCACCGGCGTTGGGAGCACGACGGTCACCTGTGGCTAATGGCCGGGTCAATGGGAAGTTACGACTATGCCCGAGAGGTCGCCGAGTTAATCGTGCATGAGATCGCGTCCCGCGATTGGGGCGTGGGCCTCGAAACTCGACTGGAACCGGAACGGGGCGACGGCTATTTCGGTGTCCGCAAAACCGGCATTTCTTCAGTCATTATCGTTGGGCCAGGGCTTTGGTTTAATCGCTCAACAGTGGAGCGTGAGGAATGGTGAGGCGGAGGAGAGCGCAGTGGGTATTTGTGATCGCTGCATGGAGCGCGGTGATCCTCGTTGTTATTCTAACCCTGTTGCGGGGATGATCCCGACTCAGATTTTTGCCGCTTATAATGGAATTGGAGAGCCATCACGATCCGCGCCATCATCGCCGTCCAGCTGCTTACGGCGATCCCGGCCCACGCCGACTGTGAGAAGCCGCCGAAGATTACCTACCTCCTGTGCACGTCTACGCCTACGCCTGATGTGGCTAAGGAAGTGCGGCCTTCAACAAAATCCATAGCCTTCACAGAAACCGAGTTGTTCATCGACAGCGCTGACCTTGACAAAGAGAGCGTCAAGATCACTCCAATCGCTGTCACTTGGACTGAAAACAAAGGTAGCGATTGCAGTGAAATGTCAAGGGTGACAGGTAAGCTCATTCAGGGCGGCACTGCCTACT
>JANXVY010000068.1 GCA_025351425.1 Hyphomicrobium sp. | reverse complement strand
TGCGCCAGATCGTCAAGTTCTGCACCCGACCCCACTCCCGGCCTTACCGGAAACTTCACCCAGATCATGTCGCTCTGGTAGTCGTAATATTCGACCATGACGTTTGCGGCCGAAGCCACCATCGCGCGCGAAATCCTGAAGTTTGCCGAAAATGGGCTGCTGTATCGCGGCTCCAAGCCGGTGATGTGGAGCGTCGTCGAACGCACCGCGCTCGCCGAAGCCGAGGTCGAGTATTACGACTACCAGAGCGACATGATCTGGGTGAAGTTTCCGGTAAGGCCGGGAGTGGGGTCGGGTGCAGAACTTGACGATCTGGCGCATCAACGTTCGGTGCTTGCATTAAACGACGAAGCTTCTGTCGTGATTTGGACGACCACTCCGTGGACCTTGCCAGGCAACCGAGCGATCTCGTTTTCCAAAAAGATTAGCTATGGCTTATACGAAGTGGCCGACGCCCCAGACGGCAACTGGGCCCAAAAAGGCGAGAAGTATATTCTCGCCGACAAGTTAGCAGCTGATGTTGCGAAAGCCGCCAAGCTTGAAGCTGGTGCGCTCGTTCGAGTGCGAGATGTCCCAGCCGAAGTGCTTGACGGCATGAGCTGTTGGCATCCGCTGCAAAAAATCGCATCGCGCGGCTACGACTTCCCGGTGCCGTTGCTGGACGGTGATCACGTCACCGACGATACGGGGACCGGGTTCGTGCATACGGCGCCGGGGCACGGCACCGACGACTATATCATCTGGATGGCCAAGCAGGCGGAGCTTCATAAGCGCGGAATCGACACCACGATCCCCTTCACAGTCGGGCCCGATGGCGTGCTGACCAAGGAAGCGCCGGGCTTCACCGGCAAGCGCGTGCTGAAAGAGGATGGCTCCAAGGGCGATGCCAACGACGCTGTCATCAAGGCGCTGATGGATGCGGGCAATATCATCGCGCGCGGGCGGTTGAAGCACCAATATCCGCATTCGTGGCGGTCGAAAAAGCCGGTCATCTTCCGCAATACGCCGCAGTGGTTTATCGCGATGGATCAACCTCCTTCTCCCCGCGTGCGGGGAGAAGGCCGGGATGAGGGGCGGCAACAGGCTCAGTCCATGCCCGCTGCCGCCCCTCACGCACTTTCCGCCGCCCCTCACGCGCCCGCTGCCGCCCCTCATCCTGACCCTCTCCCCGTAGTTAAGGGGAGAGGGAATCAGACGCTGCGGCAGCTGGCGTTTGCGGCCATCGCCGAAACCGAATGGGTGCCAGCGTCCGGACGCAACCGCATCAATGGCATGATCGAGAGCAAGCCCGATTGGGTCGTGTCGCGCCAGCGCGCCTGGGGGGTGCCGATTGCGGTGTTTGTCGCCAAGGCAGATCACGGCCCGCACAAGGAAGGCTGCGTGCTGCGCGACCCTGCTGTGTATGGCTCAATCGTCGATGCGTTCGCAGCCGAAGGCGCGGATGCGTGGTTCAAAGATGGCGCCGCCGAGCGGTTCCTCGTGCCGCATGGCTACGATCCCAGCCAATGGGAAAAGGTCGACGACGTCCTCGACGTGTGGTTCGATTCGGGGTCGACGCATGCGTTCACGCTCGACGACCCGAAGGCGTTCCCCGGCCTCAGCGGCATCAAACGCAAGGTCGCCGGTGGCGCCGACCGCGTCATGTATCTCGAAGGCTCGGATCAGCATCGCGGCTGGTTCCAGTCGTCGTTGCTCGAATCCTGCGGCACGCGCGGACATGCGCCGTTCGACGTCGTGCTCACCCACGGGTTCGTGCTCGACGAGAAGGGCGACGAGAAGATGTCGAAGTCCAAAGGCAACGTGCTGTCGCCCCAGGACGTGATGGCGAAATCGGGTGCCGACATCCTGCGCCTGTGGGTCGCCTCCGCCGATACGACCGGTGACATCCGGTTCGGGCCGTCCATCGTCACCGCGGCGTCGGACGCCTATCGCAAGTTGCGCAACACGCTGCGCTGGATGCTGGGCGCGCTCGCCCATCACGATGCCAAACACCCGGTTGACCTCAAGGACATGCCGGAACTGGAGCGGCTGATCCTGTCGCGGCTCGCCGATATCGATAGTGAGATCCGCACGGCGTACGCGACCTACGATTATCGCAAGGTCGTCTCGGTACTGGCCCAGTTCATGAACACCGATCTGTCGGCGTTCTATTTCGATATCCGCAAGGATACGCTGTATTGCGAGCCGTCAGCGAGCGTGCCACGGCGGGCAGCGCTCACCGTCATCGATATCCTGTGCGACGCGCTGCTCAAGTGGCTGGCGCCGATCCTGTCGTTCACCGCCGACGAAGCCTGGATGCAGTTCCGGCCCCACGGCGAGCCGTCCGTGCACCTGACCCAGTTCCCCGACGGGCTCGCCCGCTATCGCGACGAGGCGCTGGAGGCCAAGTGGGCCGGTGTCAAGGCCGTCCGCCGCGTCGTCACGGGCGCGCTGGAGCTGGAGCGGGCGGGCAAGCGGATCGGATCGAGCCTGGAGGCCGCGCCTGAAGTCTATGTCACCAATGCGTCGTTCCAGCATGCGCTTACCGGGGTTGATCTGGCGGAAGTCTGCATCACCAGCGCGATCAAAGTCATCAACCGCGCTGCGCCCGAAGGCGCGTTCACGCTGCCGGACGTGCCTGGCGTGGGGGTCGTGCCGGTGCTGGCGCAGGGCCAGAAATGTGCGCGGTCGTGGCGGATCACCACGGATGTCGGCTCGGACGCTGACTATCCCGAGCTTTCGGCGCGCGACGCCAAAGCCGTACGGGCGTTCGACGCCGCGAAGGGGCGTCCATGACCCAGGCTGCGGTCAATCCCTGGCTGTGGGGGCGGTATTCGGCGTTGGGGTTGCTGGTTGCCGGATCGACCGCGATCCTCGATCAGGCCCACAAGTGGTGGATGATCCTGGTGTTCAAAATCGCTGACAGGGGGCGCGTCGCCGTGCTGCCGTTCCTCGATCTCGTCTACACCAAGAATACCGGCATCAGCTATTCGATGCTCGACATGGCAACCCCGCAGGGCCAGTGGGCGCTCGCCGCGTTTGCGTTTGTCGCCTCCATCGCGCTGTGGGTCTGGATCGCGCATTCAGCCGCGAACCGGCTGATGGCGGTCAGCATTGCGCTCATCCTGGGAGGCGCGGTCGGCAACGGCATCGACCGGTTGACGCTAGGCGGGGTCGCCGATTTCTTCCTGCTGCATTGGGGCGGCTACTCCTGGTACATCTTCAACATCGCCGATGTGGCCATAGTTGCTGGGGTCTTGGGTTTGCTGTACGACTCGTGGCAGACGAGTCGCAATGACGCCGCAAAGCAGCTGTAGCGGCCAAGGGGACGACAAATCTAAACGGCACGCAACCAAAGCGGCACGCAACAGCTGCCGGGAGAGACGCCCGATGCGGATGACCATCGCGAAACTGATTCCGGCCATGGCGGCCGCGCTTGCGCTTTCGGCCTGCGGAGCTGGCGATGTGCAGCTCAACGGCAAGGTCTTCGATGCGATCGGTTCGCTGACGGGCTCCGGTGGGGCCAACGAAGACGCCAAGGTCGCCGCTCGGCCGGGGCTCGTCGTGCCGCCGGGCCTAGACAAACTGCCCGAGCCTGGGGCCGCTGCCGTTCCCGATGGCCAACTCGCCCAGATCGCCGATCACGACCGGATCAAGGTCGTCGACAAGTCGGCGCTGCAAGCCAAGCAAGCCGAGTACTGCAAGGTCAATTACGAGCAGGCCAAGCAGCGTGGCGACAATACGACCGCCGATCTCGCCGTCGGGCCGCTCGGCCAGTGCCGCCCAAGCGCCATGGGCCTGATCGACGTCGTCACCGGCAAGGGTGGCCAATAAGCAGGTCCCGTCAGTTCGTTCGTCAGCCTATGACGAAGCTGCTGAGCCGCGCCCTTTTGACCGTGACATGACCGCGTTGTCATTTGACAATTGGGGGCCTGCACCCCAAATCGGGCATCCTTTCGGCTATGTGGAACCCCCCGATGAAATATGCTCGCGGTTGCGGTGAGGCCCTCCGAACTCTCGCCCAGCCTTCTCGTATCACGTCTCCGTTTGTCCTCCCATTGATGGCGATCATCATGCTTGCTTTCACGCACGCGACGCTGGCGGCCAAGCCCGCTTCGAACGCTACCGAATTCCAGTTGGCCAACGGCATGCAGGTCGTGGTGGTGCCCGATACACGCGCGCCCGTCGTCACGCACATGGTGTGGTACCGTGTGGGCGCCGCCGACGAGCCGCGTGGCGTCTCCGGCATTGCCCATTTCCTTGAGCATCTGATGTTCAAGTCGACCGACAAGATCCCGATGGGGGAGTTCTCCAAGATTGTGTCCAGGCTCGGCGGGCAGGACAACGCCTTCACCGGACATGACGCCACCGCCTACTTCCAGCGCGTCTCCAAGGACCGCCTGCCCACCGTGATGGGCATGGAAGCTGACCGGATGGTCAATCTCAAGCTCACCGAAAAAGAAGTGTTCACCGAACGCAACGTCATTCTCGAAGAGCGCCGCTCAAGAATCGAAAACAATCCGAGCGCGCTCATGGACGAGCAGATGAACGCCGCGCTCTTCATGTCGCATCCCTATAAGATCCCGGTGATCGGCTGGGAACACGAGATGGCGAAGCTGTCGCCCACGGACGCGATGACGTTCTACAAGCGATTTTATGCACCCAATAACGCGATTCTGATCGTCACGGGCGACGTGACGCCCGAGGAAGTCAGGTCCATGGCCGAGGCGACCTACGGCAAGGTGCCGGCCAATTCCGGCGTGGGCGCGGTTCGGCAACGGCCGATGGATCCGCCGCAGCGGGCCGCTCGCCGGCTGCGCTTTGAAGATCCGCGCGCGGGCAAGACATCGCTCACGCGGTACTATCAGGTGCCGAGCTATGTCACGGCAAAACCCGGTCAGGCCGAAGCGATGGACCTGATGATGAAGATCCTCGCTCAGGGCTCGACGAGCCAAATCTACAAGCGGCTGGTGGTCGACAAGAAGATTTCGTCGGGCGCCAGCGGCTATTATTCGGGGAATGGGCTCGACTACGGCACGATCGCGATCCAAGCGATCATTGCCGACGGCAGTACGGCGGAGGTTGTCGAAGCCGAGATCGATGCTGCCATCGCGCAGATCAAGGAACACGGTGTCACGACGGCTGAACTTGAGCGGGCGAAGAGCGGCTTCATCGCCGACTACGTCTACGAAAGCGACAACCAAGCCACGATGGCGCGCCGCTATGGCTGGAACCTCGTTGTCGGCCGCACGCTGGCGCAGGTCGACAGCTTTCCCGACGACATCGCCAAGGTGACCGCCGAGGATATCAAGACGGCTGCCAACAGCTTCCTTAACATCAAATCGTCGGTCACGGGCGTTCTGGTGCCGACCGCGGATGCGGGCGCGCGCGCCGATATGCCGATGGTCGCGCCGTCTTCAACCCAGATGATGAGGTAAGGCCGATGAGCGTCGTGTCATTGCGCGATCCAGGCCGGATCATCCGCGCCTATCTTCGGTTCGATATCGCCGCATCGTTGGCGGTCACCGTCCTGTTTTCCCTTGTTGCTCTCATTCGCCCGGCCTACGCCATGAAAATCGAATCGGTCAAAAGTCCCGGCGGCATCGAAGCGTGGCTCGTTGAAGAGCACCGGGTGCCGATGCTGGCACTGCGCTTTGGGTTTGCCGGGGGCAATTCGCAGGACCCCGCCGGCAAGGAGGGCCTCGCCAACTTCATCACCGGGATGATGGATGAGGGCGCGGGCGATCTCACGTCCGAACAGTTCCAGCAGCGCATGGAAGAGATCGCCATGCGGATGAGCTTCGAAGACGGCAAGGATACGCTGTCGGGCAATTTCGAAACGCTCACGGTCAACCGGGACAAGGGGCTGGAGCTGCTCAAGCTCGCGCTCACCAAGCCGCGGTTCGACCCGGACGCCATAGAGCGGGTGCGCGAGCAGCTGCAAGCGGGCCTCGTTTATGCGGCGCGCGATCCCGAGAAGGTTGCAGGCCAAGCCTGGAGCGCGACAGCTTTCAAGGGCCATGCGTACGGCCGGCCTGCGAACGGGACGAAGGATAGCCTGGCCGCCATCACGCGGGATGACCTGTTGGCGTTCCACAAAAAGACGTTTGCTAAGAGCAATCTGAAGGTCGTCGCTGTCGGTGACATCACGGCTGAGGACCTTGGCAAGCTGCTCGACACCGTGTTCGGCGAGATACCTGCCAAGGCGGAACTCGCGGCTGTTGCCCAGACCAAAATTGCGGCCGGATCGCAGCAGGTCATCGAGATGAACGTGCCGCAGTCGGTCGCCGTGTTCGGTCTTCCCGCCATGGCGCGCAAAGACGACGACTTCATGCCGGCGTTTGTGATGAACCAGATCCTCGGCGGCGGAGGCTTCGCGTCGCGGCTGATGGAAGAAGTGCGCGAGAAGCGCGGGCTCGCCTATGGCGTCTACAGCTACCTCCAGCCCTACAAGAGCGCGTCGATTTTTGCCGGCAGCGTGGCGACCAAGAACGAATCGATCGCGCAGTCGCTCGACGTCATACGCTCCGAGTTCAAGCGGATGGCCGAGAACGGCCCGACCGAGACCGAACTCAAGAACGCCAAGAGTTACCTGACCGGCTCGTATGCGCTGCGGTTCGACACCAATTCCAAGATCGCCAGTCAGCTGCTTGGGCTGCTGCAGGACGACTATGGCATCGACTATGTCGAGAAGCGCAACGCTCAGGTCGAGGCTGTCACCATGGCCGACATCAAACGAGTCGCCGCCAAGCTCCTGAAAAACGACGATCTTATCGTGACCATCGTCGGCAAGCCCGCCAACCTGCCTGTCACCGCGACGACCGCAGCACCCAAGGGGTGAGGTTGGCGCGGGCGTGGAATCCCGCTACTGCTGCGCCGATCAAGATTGCAGCGGAGTTTCCATGTCCTCGCCCTTGCCGACGTTTACCCAAGGTATCACTGGCTGTCTTGCTGGCGCTATCGGCGCGCATGGGCTGTCGCTGGCCGAACTGACGCAGTGGCTCGGCAAGTTCGATCCGGAGCTTCAGCGCCTCAAAGAGGATCACGCTAAGTCGCGGCTTGAACTGCTTCGGATTGTGGACGACACCGCCGACGTCGTTGCTGCGCAGGCCGCGTTCGCCAAGCTTTCGAAGGACGCGCGCATGGTCGTGTTCTTCGGCACCGGCGGGTCGGGGCTCGGCGGGCAAGTGCTCGCGCAGATGGCAGGCTGGTACATTCCAGGCGCGCCGCCCGTGGATCAGGTCCGGCGGCCGCGCACACGGTTCTACGACAATCTCGACGGTGACACGCTCGCTGGCGCTATTGCCGAGCTCGATCTCGCGAACACGCGTTTCATCGTGACATCGAAGTCGGGGGGCACAGCGGAGACGCTCGGGCAGGCCATCGTGGCGCTGTCGGCGGTCAAGGCGGCCGGGCTTGCGGATAAAATCCCGCAGCTGTTCCTGGGCGTCACGGAGCCCGCCGTCGCCGGCAAGGCGAACGGGTTGCGCGATTTGTTTGCGAGCCTCGGAATTCCCATGTTGGATCACCCGACGGGGATCGGCGGACGGTTCTCTTGTCTCACCACAGTCGGCCTGCTGCCGGCGCTCGCGCGTGGAATGGACGCCAACGCCATCCGGGCCGGCGCTAAGTCGGTCGTTGACGCGATGCTCGCCGCCAAGACCGCTGCCGATTTCGCGCCCGCGGTGGGCGCTGCGGTAGCGACCGGCCTTACCAAGGACCACGGCATCAAGACGCTGGTGTTCATGCCGTACTGCGACCGGCTTGGTAAACTCTCGGAATGGTTCGTGCAGTTGTGGGCGGAGAGCCTCGGCAAGGGCGGCGAGGGCACCAGTCCGATCGCCGCCACCGGGCCGCTCGACCAGCACAGCCAGCTGCAGCTGTTCATGGACGGGCCGCGCGAGCATTATCTCACCATCGTCCGCATCGCCACCGCCGGGCGCGGGCCGGTGATCGATCCTGCGATGGCTGCGACGGCGGGTATCGGCTTCATGGGTGGCAAAACCATAGGCGACGTGGTCAACGCGCAGGCGCACGCGGTGCCGGAAGCGCTGGCGCGCGCGGGGCGGCCGGTGCGCACCATCGACATTCCGGCGCTGAACGAGCGGGCGATCGGCGCGCTGCTGATGCATTTCATGATCGAGACGATTCTCGCTGGCCGGGTGCTCGGGCTCGACCCGTTCGACCAGCCGGCGGTGGAACTCGCCAAGGTGCTGACGCGCGAGCGGTTGGCGGGCGAGTCCTGATATGAGAGAGGCGCAGCCGTTGACCATCCGCCAACTTGCGCCCGAGACCGTCAACCGGATCGCGGCCGGCGAGGTCATCGAGCGCCCTGCGAGCGCGGTCAAGGAGCTGGTCGAGAACGCGCTGGACGCGGGCGCGCGCGAAATCGAGATCGTGACCGTCAGCGGCGGGCTGTCGCTCATTCGCGTTACCGACGACGGCTGCGGGATGGAAGCTCGCGACCTCGCGCTGTGCGTCGAGCGGCACGCAACGTCCAAGCTGCGCGACGACGATCTGTTCGATATCCGCACGCTCGGGTTTCGCGGCGAGGCGCTGCCCTCCATCGGGTCGATCGCCACGCTGTCGGTCGCGTCGCGGCCGCGCGCTGGGGCTGCGCCGCTGGAAGTCGTCGTCGACCGGGGCGAGAAGCATCCATTGAAACCCGCCGCCCTCAATTTCGGCACCCGTATCGAGGTGCGCGACCTGTTCTCGGCAACACCGGCGCGGCTCAAATTCCTGAAGTCCGAGCGGGCCGAAAATATGGCCGTGTCAGATGTCGTAAAGCGGCTCGCGATGGCGCATCCAGGCGTCGGGTTCACGCTGACGACGGGCGAGCGCACTGGGCTGCGGCTGCCGGCGGCACCCGACGGGCCGGAGGGATTGCTTGCCCGTTTGGGCCGAATCATGGGGGCCGATTTCCTCGCGGATGCGTTGCCGATTGCGGGCGAGCGCGAGGGCGTGGCGCTGTCGGGGTTTGCTGGCCTGCCGACGCTGCACCGCCCTGATGCCTCGCAGCAATATCTGTTCGTCAATGGCCGCCCTGTGCGTGACAAGCTGCTGGTCGGGTCGGTCCGGGCTGCTTACGGCGACCTGCTGCCGAAGGGGCGTTACCCATTGCTCGCGCTGTTCGTCACGCTGCCGCCTGCCGCCGTCGATGTGAACGTGCATCCGGCCAAGGCCGAGGTGCGGTTTCGCGATGCGGCTGCGGTGCGTTCGCTCATCATCGGGGGACTTTCGCAGGCGTTGGCGGCGGCTGGTCACCGGGCGACGCTGCGCGGCGGGGCGATGACCATCGATGCGTTCGTGGCGGCGGCAACGCCTCAGCGGGAAGCCTCTCCAAGTCCAAACCTAAGTTCCGCGCCGCGAAGCTCGCCGCCGCAAGCCGCTTATAGTTCCCGGGCGTCGGGTTTCGGCGAAGCCATGCAGGCACCCTTTGCGGCGTTCGACAGCCTCAGCGCCGAGACCGTCCGCGCCGAAGATCTGCCAACGGCTGACAGCATCGCGCGGCCGCTGGGAGCTGCGCGGGCGCAGTTGCACGAAACGTACATCGTCGCGCAGACAGAAACGTCGGTCATCATCGTCGATCAGCATGCGGCGCACGAGCGTCTGGTCTATGAGCGCATGAAGGCCATGCTTGCGAACGGCGGCGTCGCGCGCCAGGGGCTGCTGATCCCGGTCGTCGTCACGCTGGAGCCGGACGAAGCCGCGTGTCTCATCGAGCGCGCGTGCGAGTGGGCCGCGCTGGGGTTGATCCTGGAGAGCTTCGGCAGCACTGCGGTGTGTGTGCGCGAGGTGCCAGCCTTGCTTGGGCACGGGGATGTGGAGGGCCTCGTACGCGATCTTGCCAGCGGCGTTGCTAACGATGGCGATACCCGTGCGCTGCAGGACCGCCTGGAGGCCGTCTGCTCGACGTTCGCCTGCCATGGCAGCGTGCGTGCCGGGCGGCGGCTGACCGGCGTTGAGATGAATGCGCTGTTGCGGGACATGGAGGCGACGCCCCATTCGGGGCAATGCAACCATGGCCGCCCCACCTACGTCGAGCTCAAGCTCACCGATATCGAGCGGCTGTTTGGCCGCAGTTAAGGACCCTGGGTAATGCCGCTGAAATTGGTGCCGTTCGTCATCCTGGCTTTGGGCCTCGCGATCATCGTTTATGGGCTTTGGCAGCGGCAGATGAACCCGCCGCGGGTGATTTCAACCGGCGTCTTCAGCTTCACCGACAAGGCAGGGACACTGCTGCTGTTTCCCAAGCGCGTGGTCGCTGTTGGCGGTTTTGAGACCACGGAAGTACAACTGCCGGGCGGCACGTGGATCGACTGCCGTGGTGACTGCGAAGCGACCATCAAAGCCGAAACCACCGAGTTCTGGGACAGCCAGATGCGCAGCCGGCGCTGAATGGCCCCCCTGCTTGCGGTATGCTAGATTAGCGCATGAAACAGCAAAACAAATTAGATCGCGGCTCAATCACCGGGGTCCTGCTCGCGGGCGGGCAATCGCGGCGGATGTTTGCAGGTCAATCGGCCGGTGGTGACAAGGGATTGCTGGCGCTCGCCGGCCTGCCGATGCTGGGCCACGTCATCGCGCGTCTTCGCCCCCAGGTCGGCGGCATGGTGATCAACGCCAACGGAGATCCGGCCCGCTTTGCGAGCTTCAAGCTGCCAGTTGCGCCCGATACCATTACCGGTCATGTCGGGCCGCTCGCCGGGGTGCTGGCCGGAATGGTCTGGTCTGCGATGAACCGGCCCCAAGCCACGCACATAGCTACGGTGTCCACCGATGCCCCGTTCGTACCGCGCGATCTCGTGGCGAGGCTCGCGCAGGTACTTGCCTCCAACCCAATCGCGCTCGCATCGTCGGGGGGAGAGCTGCAACCCGTGATCGGGCTCTGGCCGGTCAGCCTTGCCGGTGATCTGGAGGGCGCGCTTAAGGACGGCGTGCGCAAGGTGCTTGCCTGGACGGACCGGCATGGTACCACGGCGGTCGAATTCCCATTCATCCAAATGGGCGGTCGCACGATTGATCCGTTTTTCAACGCCAATACGCCCGATGAATTCGAGGAAGCGCGCGCGCTTCTCGCGCTTGCCGGGTCCAACGCTTAAGAGCCTTGCTTCCATGGTGCACACGACGACTCCCGTTATCGGCGTTTCAGGCTGGAAGAAGTCCGGCAAGACCACCCTTGCGGTGCGGCTCATTGAGGAGTTCACCAAGCGCGGGCATCACGTCGTTTCCGTCAAGCACGCCCACCACGAATTCCAGGTCGACGACGCGCAAACAGACTCGGCCCGTCACCGGACGGCTGGATCGAAGGAGATCTGCATCGTCGGCGGCAAGCGCTGGGCGATCATCCATCAGCTCGACCACGAGCCTGAGCCCAATTTGGAAGAGGTCCTGGCGTGGATGTCGCCGGCCGACCTGATCGTGGTCGAGGGCTATAAGTTCGCCGCTATCCCCAAGATCGAGGTACGGGCGCAAATTGCGTTCTCCAAGGATAAGCTCGCCGCCGACGATCCGCTGGTCATCGCGATTGCGTCGGATAGGGACGAGCCCGGCGAGCGGGTGCCGGTATTTTCGCGCGACGATATCGGGGAGATCGCCAACTTCATCGTCGAGAAAATCGGCCCCATCGGGCGGCGCGTGGCGCGGGCACGGCTAGCCGCCTGCGATCCGGTCCGGCCCGATAAGCCGCGAGCTTAGCGCGATGCGGGGGGCGTGGGGCGCCCATGCGCGCAGGGTTATCGCCCCGTACTGCATGCGAGGGTTGCCCCCACGATTGACACTACGTGGTAGGCAAAGAAGCGCGAAGTTCGGCGGCTCTGCCCTCCAGCTGGGCGTAGGGCTGAAGCCTCGTGTGCGCCGAAGCTCCGCGGCTGCACTTGTGATGTTTGCGATGGCGGCGGCCGCTGGTGAGCCCGCCAAGAAACCGCCCGTGCCCCCTGGCGTCGATCCCGGCGGGGTGGCCGTTGCGATCGTCGGGCTGGGTGTCGATTATACGAAGCTAGAAATCGCCAAGCGTCTTGCCCGCGACGGCGAAGGTGAAATCATCGGCTGGGATTTCGTCGATGGGGATCGGCGGCCGTATGCGGTGGGGGCGAGCGAGGCAGAGCGCGCCGTGTTGCAACGGTTCGTTCCGCCCTTGCTTGAGCCGCAGGTGCCAAGCCGGCTTGCGGTGTTCCGGGCCAATTCCCGTGATCGGGTCAGCGTGGCGCAGACGCTCTCGTTCGTATCGAAAAGCCCGGCGCGGATTGTTCTTTTGCCGGGCGGGTTTCCGGAAAGTCCTGGGCCGGATTTCGAGTTTCTGGCAGCGGTCTCGAAACAGTTTCCCGAGTTACTGGTCATCGTTCCGGCAGGCGATCAAGGGGCTGAGCTTGATGCAGCGTGGCGCGAAACGTTGGCGAATGTCGTGGTCGTTTCTGCGTCTGCGTCAGGGTATGCGGCCACGACGAACAGGGGCAAGATGGTGGATGTTGCCGCCGCTGGTGACCTCAAGTGGGGGTATTGCGATCAAAGCTCCTGCGTGACGGCAGGCGGGGCTTATTCGCAGATCGCAGCCGCGAGGGTCGCGGCGTTAGCAGCGCGGGTGTCAGCAGAGAATGCGGCTTTGGGCGGGGCGTCGTTGAAGGACGCCATCGTGGCGCTGGCCAAGCCTGATGCGACGGTCAAGACTCGGTATGGGGTGATCGAGAAGACCGGGCCGGATTTTCGGACGAAGTAATTCGCGACTTCGTCGCGAGCGAGGCCAGCCTCGCGCTCCGCTGGAAGGCGCAGCCTCCCAGACCCACCCGTTTTTGAACCAAGTGTCTGCTTTTTGCTGCCGCCCCTCACTCTAGAGCAAGTTCGCTTTTCTTTGAATCGCTCTCACGCTCTAGCCCTATGTTTTGTCGCGCGTTTTTTTGCGAAAACCGCTTCGTACTTTTCCTAACGCGCTCTAACCCTCTCCCCGCGAAGTAGCGGGGAGAGGGGACTCCTCGGGCTATTTCTTTGTCCACCAGCTCGAAATGTAGGACCAGGTTCCGGCCGCCTTGTCCCAGGCCCACCCGCTCCAGGTCCGCGACTGGGTTGGATCGGTCGTCGGAGCCGGAGCTGGCGTGGGTGCCGGTGCCGGTTTGACCGGCTCCACCGCGGGCGGCGCAGGTTTCACCGGCTCGGGTGCCGGCTTCACCGGTTCGGGCGCGGGAGTTGGCTCAGGCGCAGGTGGCGTGACGACGGGTGGCGTGACGACGGGTGGCGTCACGACGGGCGGGGTGGGTTCAGGCTGCGGCGCGGGCGTGGGCGTAGGTGCTGGTGGCGTAGGTACTGGCGCCGGTTCTGGAACAGGTTCGGGTTCGGGCTTTGGAGCCTCGGGAGCCGGCTTCACCGGTTCGGGAACCGGCGCGGGCGCAGGGCTAGGCTCGGGGGCAGGTGCGGGCTTTGCCGGCGCCGGCGGCGGCGCGGGTTCAGCGGTTAGGATAAAGCTTTCGGAGGCGGTGCCGCCCTTGCCGTCGTCGGCGGTGGCGACGATCGTGTAGACGCCGTTCTTGCCGCCATTCGTTCCGCCGGAGGACGCGCCGGTTGCGAGCACGCCCGACAGCAGGCCATTGGTGTGGTCGAACGACAACCCGGGGGGCAGCCCGGAAATCGAATAGGTCACGACCGAGGGGTCGGGCGCGGAGAACGCGCTGCCGACGCTGATGTCGACGGTTTCGCCTTCCTTATAGGTCTTGTTGACCGTCGGGGTCGCGAGCACGGGCGGCTGGTTGCGAACCGTGATGATGAAGCTCTGGGTGGCGGTGCCGCCTTCGCCGTTGTCGGCGGTGATCTTGACCGTGTACGAGCCGTTGTCCCCGCCCTTGGAGGCGTTGGCCGCGAGTACTCCGGTTATCAATCCGGTTTCGTTGTCGATCGAGAGCGACAGCGGCAGGCTTGTGGCCGTGTAACGCAAGGGTGCCGCGCCGTACCAGACGTTGAAGGCGTTCGCCGCGTCGATCGAGGTGATCGTCTGGCCATTGAAGCCGCGCACCGACGGAAGTGGATCGGCGACCGTCGGCGGCGGCAGATCCGGAACTACCGCGTTGGGGTCGGTCTGCTTTTCGGCCGTGATCGTAAAGCGCTCGTTGACGGGGGTGTTCTTGCCATCCGTCGCCGTCACGGTGACCGAATAGACGCCGCCGTTGCCGCCGCTCTTGGATGCTGTCTTGGCGAGCTTGCCATAGATCCGGCCGGTCGACGCGTTGATGCTGACCCCGTTTGGCAAACCGGTCGCGCTATAGGTCAGCGTTGCCGCGCCTGGATTCAAGAAGGCCGCTCCGGCGTCGATCAGCACGCGGCCGCCGTCCTTGAAGAATTTGCCGCGCGTCGCAGTGCCGACGACGGGGGGCGAGGGCTGAACGTTCACGGTGAAGCTCTGCTGCGCCGTATTGCCCAAGCCGTCGTTGGCAAGGATGCTCACGGTATAGGAACCGTTCTTGCCGCCCTTGGAGGCCTGAACGTCGAACTTGCCTTTGACGGCGCCGGTCGTGCCGTTGAGCGAAAGCCCTGGCGGCAGCCCAGTCGCGGCATACGAGACGACGGTCCGGGCATCCTTGGTTTTGAAATACTGGGCGACCGACAGCGGCGGTAGCGCCAATCCATCGTTGCCGGCGACGTTGGGGATCGGCCAGGAGGTGATCGGGGCCACTGGGGTAGAGATCACCGCTTCGGCGCCGATTTCGCGCACCGGATCGAGCACCAGATTGCCAGTCGCATCCATCCCCGTGTCGAGCCCCTTGGCGCGGCGGTAGGCGGCGATCAGCGAGGCGAACACGGGGACGTAAACGCGCTGGTTTTCTGCCCCGATGCGGATCGACTGCTTCACCTGGAAGTGCAGATGATGGGTGGTTTCGCGCCCGCCGTTCATGAAGTTCGAGATGCGGCCCAGCACGTCGCCTTGTTTGACGGCCGTGCCTTCCTTCACCTTGATCGAATCTGGATGCATGTGGAGGTAATAGTATTCGGTGCCGTCGCCGCCCTTCAGGCGGACGGTCGTGTTGGTCGTCACCTGGGTGATGATGCCGTCCACGACGGCCACAACATCCCATTTGTTATCGTCGCACTTGGGGGGGCGGATGTCCTGGCCCTGATGGCCCTGGCCGGCGGGGCACATCGGCATGGGCCAGCCGCGGACCTCGCAGAAATCGTCGCGCTGGATCATCGGGTCGTAGTTGCGGGGGTCGCATTCGCTGCCGCCGGCCGCGCCCTTGCCGGACCAGCCGCCACCGCCATAGCCCCAGATCTGCGAATTCATGAACGCATGCTTGCCCGGAGGCGCTGGGTCCATGCCGGACTGCAAGCGAACCGGGAAGACGATGTTGGGCAGATAGATCTTGCGGTCGCCAACGCGGCCGCGGCCCTTGTCCTTGGGGTTCAAGTCGCCGGGTGCGTAATAGGCAAAGCCCTGGCCGCCGGCGTCTGGCTTGGCGGGCGCGGGCGGGGCGATGACCACCGCGGGTTTTGTTGCTTCGGGCTGCGTCGCGTCAGGTTGGGGAGCCGGTGTGGCCGGCAGCGTCGTCAGCGGCGCATCGGGATTGGTATAAAGGCACTTGGCCTGGGCCATCGTTGGGGGCAGCGTGGAGACCAGTACGATGGCCGCGCAGACAGCAAATCCTTGCAGCGGCGAACGCACTGCCAACCCGCTGAGATGCCGAGCGCACGCCATACAAAAACCCCTCAACCCTACCGTTCGCAGACTATGCCCAAACTACGACACGCGGGCAACCAACCAAAGCAGCAGGAGTGTGATTTACCTGCAACGTGTCACAGTTTGGCATTGCCCTTGCCATGATCGTCGGCCACATTCGAAACGCTCGCCGTTCTGTGCGGACTGCGAGTGCAAGACCGGCCGCGCCGAACCCGCGGGCCGGTGAAAAAGCGTAGCGAGTAAAGTCATGACAGCGACGGCAGGCCAACGGATTTCGGCTTTGATTGCGGCGGGCGCGGCGCTGGCTGGGCTCGCACGCGCGGCGCCGCTGCTGGCGCAGGACAGAACCGCTTCCGGCCAGGGCTTACTTGCGGTCGACTGGGCGGACCCGGAAATCGCCGCGTTCAAACGGGGCGGGCTGGGAGCTTCCGCGGATGCCGATGCGCCGAACCTGAAGGTTGTCAAGCTGCCGGTGCTGGGGTTCACATCCACCCCGCAGATCGCCAAGAATGTCGCCGGGCCGGACGCCAAGCGGCTGTCGCGCTCCGTCATCACCGATCCCAAGCAACCCTATTGGTATCAGCTGGTCGATACCTACGAGGGCATCACGATCTCTGTCGATGCGGACCGTCGCGTCAATCACGAAGCCAAGCCGGGGTTCCAGATCGGGGCCGCCAACAAGGGTGCGGAAGCGACGCTCGGGGGCAAGGGAAAGCCGCGGATTTCCATCGTCGACAACTCGTCAGAAGAAGGCATGGAAGGCGTCATCCTCGAATACACGGTGCAGAAATTCCCCAATATTCCCTACACCGTCACCATCGAATGCAGCGGCAAGGCCAAGACCCAATGCAAGGACCTCGCCGTCATCACCAAGGATGAAGCCCTGCTCGGCCTGATCTCCGCCAGCGGGGGCTGAGAGGCGGTCGCCGTTCGCGCTCCCGGGAGGATTGCGCAACGGCCAAACGCTCCGCAGCGGTTGCGCTCGGAGTTATAAAACGAGGGTCCGGGAGCGGTCCGGCTTGCGCCGGCAACCCGCCTGTTTTGTGAGTGGGGATCTTGGGTTGATGCGTCTTACAACGCACGCCCGCTCCCGTGTCTTGCGCTTAGATCCGAATACCAACGGGCCAATCCTGAACCCGTTGCTGC
>JANXVY010000054.1 GCA_025351425.1 Hyphomicrobium sp. | reverse complement strand
GCCAGAGGTAGGCCCTTTCGAATTTTGGCAGTATCCAGCATTATCGAGACATAGCATTCCAAAAATTGGAACGAACATGGACCGCTTCTAATCGATGTCTACCTTTGTGGCGGTGGTCGAGGCGGGCGGGTTTTCGGCGGCTTCACGCAAGCTCGGCATGCCGCTTGCGACGGTCAGCCGGAAGGTTTTGGAACTGGAAGACGAGCTCCGCGTGCAGCTGCTGGTGCGCTCGACCCGGCAGATTGCGCTCACTGAAAACGGCCAGCAATACTTCACCGCGTGCCGCCGCCTGCTTGACGAACTCGGCGAGGTCGAGCGGCAGGTGAGCGGCGAGTTCCGGGCGCCCAGGGGCGGCCTCGTCGTCAGCGCGCCAATCGTGTTCGGGCGGCTGCATCTGACGCCTATGCTGGTGTTTAACCTTTGAGATCGGGTGGATGGGCGGCAGTCTGAGGCGGACTCTCCTGCTGCTTGACTGTGTCGAACGCGGCGTGGACGGCTCGCTCGATGCGGCCGCCCCAGATCAGAATTGCGGAGATGATCGCGACCGACGTGATCACTACGGGCCAAGCGCCAGTTCCGCAGGCCGCACCCAGCACGGCGGTCACCCAGATGGTCGCGGCGGTGGTGAGGCCGTGGACTTTGCTCGTTTGCGTATGGCGGACAATGACGCCCGCGCCGAGGAACCCGACGCCGGTGATGAGGCCTTGCAGCACTCGGCTCACGGCTGCGGCGTCGTTAGGGTCTTGGGAGGCGGTCAGCGTCGCCAGCGCCGCGCCGACCGCAACCAAGCTCAGCGTGCGCAGGCCGGAGGGCTTGTGATGCAGGTCGCGGTTGAGACCGATCGCGCCGCCGACGAGGGCGGCGGTTCCCAGCCTCAAGACAATGTCGAGCCAGGTCATGATGGTGCTTTCATACAGGCCTACTCCGCCGCAGCTTTGGCGGGGTCGTCAGCCGCAAGCCACACCGTCAAATCGGCGATGGCCTTACGCGCAGTGGCGCGTTTCTTGGCGAAGCCGCGGTCCTTGCCTTTGATTTTCTTGCCCTCGGCGTCGTGGGTCGGGGCTTCGGTTATGGGGATCAGGCCAAAGTTGATGTTCATCGGCTGGAAGCTGCGCGGGGCAATGCCGGGCTCGGCCTGGACGCCCAGATGGCCGCCCGTGATGTGGTCGAGCAGCGCGCCGAGGGCGGTGGTGGGCGGCGGCGGGGCGCTTGGTTTTCCGAGCCGCCCGGCCGCGGCAAAACGGCCAGCGAGCAGGCCGATGGCGGCGCTTTCGACGTAGCCTTCGACGCCCGTGATCTGGCCGGCGAAGCGCAGGCGCGGATCGGCCTTCAGGCGCAAGTTCTGATCCAGCAGCTTGGGCGAGTTGAGATACGTGTTGCGATGGAGGCCGCCAAGCCGCGCGAATTCCGCGTTGGCGAGCCCTGGGATCATGCGGAACACGCGGGCCTGTTCGCCGTGCTTCAGCTTGGTCTGGAAGCCGACCATGTTCCACAGCGAGCCGAGTGCATTGTCCTGGCGCAGCTGGACGACCGCCCAGGGGCGGTGGAACTGCTTTCTCGGATCGGCTAGGCCGACCGGCTTCATGGGGCCGAAACGCAACGTTTCGCGGCCGCGCTCGGCCATCACTTCAATGGGGAGGCAGCCGTCGAAATAAGGGGTGGTCGCTTCCCATTCCTTGAAAGACGTCTTCTCGCCCGCAATCAGCGCATCGATGAAGGCTTCGTACTCGGCCTTTTCCATCGGGCAGTTGATGTAGTCGGCGCCTGTGCCGGCGGGACCGACCTTGTCGTAGCGGGACTGGCGCCAGGCGATTGTCTCATCGATGCTTTCTGCGTGGATGACGGGGGCAATGGCGTCGAAAAACGCGAGTTCGCCTTCGCCCGTCAGGCCTTGGATCGCCTTCGATAACGCAGGCGAAGTCAGCGGTCCGGTCGCGACGACCACGCTGTCCCACTCGGGTGGCGGGAGCCCTGCGATTTCCTCGCGTGCAACCGTGATGAGGGGGTGAGCTTCGAGCTGGCGCGTCACTTCTGCGCTAAAACGGTCGCGGTCGACGGCCAGCGCACCGCCAGCAGGCAGCTTTTCCTGGTCGGCCGCTTTGAGGATCAGCGAACCTGCGCGGCGCATCTCCTCGTGCAGCAGACCGACGGCGTTGTTCTCCCAGTCGTCGGAGCGGAACGAGTTCGAGCAGACCAGCTCGGCAAAGCCGTCCGTACTGTGGGCTTCGGTTTTGCGGATCGGGCGCATTTCGTGCAACACAACGGGCACGCCGGCGCAGGCGATCTGGAAGGCTGCTTCGGAACCGGCAAGGCCGCCGCCGATGACGTGGATGGGTGCAGGATGTGTCATCGGCAAAGCTTAGTGAAATCGCTTCGCTAAAACTAGGGGCTTCCCCCATTCTGCGGGGACGGGCTCGCCCCTGGAGCCTTACCCATCAGGACGCTGCTTAGATGTCGCTTTCCTTGGCGGGGCGGCACTGGAACTTCGTGATCACGAGGCCGGGATGCTCGGATGCCCAGCGTGCGATGTGGGGAGGCGCGTTCATCACACAGCGAGTGGGATCAACGCTTTCGGCCAGCGGGATGCGGTAGTCATTACAAGCAGCCGGATCGCTGACGAGGCAAGCGGATATGATAATGGCGATCATTCTGAGCGTCTCCGTTCCAAGGTTCCCCGGCTTCAATCGGGCGCAAACACGGTGCGCTCACGATTGACGTACGGGGATATCTACGGAAAGGTTTCAATGGCGGATCGGACGAAGGTGCACTTTATTTCAGGTGATCGTGAGCAGGATTTCGCCCTTGCCGATTGCGGACAGATCGCCCGCAAAGCGCCGGACGGCGGGGGAAAACGGCTTGGGCGCGAGCGCACCCAGCTCGCTGGCCCAACCGCGCGCCATAAGCCTCAAGATCACAAGATCGTGTACGCCGCAATCCGCAAAGGTCGCCAGCATCCGGTCGACGCGGGGTGCAATCAGCGTTCCGCGCCGCATCAGCTGGCCGGCATGGGGGCCAAAGCCGCCCTCGGCCACGATCGTGCCGCCGATCATGCGGGATCCGGCCGCTTCGCCAGCCGTGCCGCGCGCGAGGATGAGGCCGCGCCGCATCTTGTCGCCAGCGCGGGCACCGATATTGCCATCGACGATGACGTTGCCGCCGGTCATGCCGAAGCGATGCCCTGCTGAAACCGCGCCCAAGAAGTCGCCGGCCGAGCCGGTGACATGGATGATGCCGCCCTTCATGCCGGAGGCCAGCATGCCGCCCACGTTGCCGCGGATTTCGAGCCTGCCGCCGCGCATCCCGGTGCCTGCACCGTCGCCGACGTTGCCGTCGACCGTGAGCGTGCCGCCGGTCATGCCGGCGCCCACGCCGTCGAGGCGGTCCGAGCCGCCCTCAAACGCGATGTCAGAGCCAGCAGTGCCCGAAACGGTAAACACGTCGCCGAGCCACACCGGTTTGCCGCCGGAGAGGATCACAATTCGTTCGACGCCACCGGCGGGGAGCTTGGCAAGGCCAGCTGCGAGCCCGGACAGGTCAATGCGGTTTACCGGAGTGGATTTCAGTTTCAACGTGAGACGGCTCATCAGACGAGCTCCCGCAGATGATAGTGGTGCTGGCCGAGTTTGCCGCCGTAGTTGCCGGCGGAAACGCGCGTGACGCCCTTGGCCGCGCCGCCCGCGATGATCGCTTTCAGGCCCGCTCGCATGGCGTCGGCAACCGACTTGGAGGTCAGTCCGTCGATGACGATTTCGAGCACGCAGGCCGTCTCGGCGTGCAGTTCGCTCTTGGTTGCGCCTTTCAGCGTGGGGGCGAAGGCATCGTTGGCGGAGGCGAACATGCCGGCGTACTTCGAGCCGACTTTCGAGCCCGAGCGCACGATGCCGCCGGGGAACGGCGTGATGACGTCGTTGACGAGGCCGATGGCAGCGACGGTGCTTTCTGCGACTTCGAGGCAGCCTTTGCGGTCATGGCCCAGCAGCAGCAGGTTGCCGCCGCCCACCGCGTCCGTCACGCAGCCGGTCTTGTCCTGACAGACGAATTCGCCATCCATCACCGGGACGCGCCAGTAGCGTTTGCCTGCGACGCGGCGGGACGTTTGGAAGCCGTCGCCGAATTGGCGCAACGTGGTGCCGAGGGGAATCGCGACCGGGCCGTCGACTGCCGCATAGCAGGCCGAGCCTGGCGAGGTCAGCACGCACTGGCCGACGCGGTTGGCGACTTGGGGGATCAGGGCGTCGGGCGAGAAGCCGAACATCAGGACGCGAACGCCGGGGCGGCCGTCGGGCGTTTCATCGGGCGACAACAGCCGGTCGATGCCGCATTCGGCGCCGCAGCCGATCACGGACGTGCCAAAGCCCGTCAGGGTGACCGCGCATTGCAGCGCCCACTT
The DNA here is from genome assembly GCA_025351425.1 of Hyphomicrobium sp. Lineage (GTDB taxonomy): Bacteria > Pseudomonadota > Alphaproteobacteria > Rhizobiales > Hyphomicrobiaceae > JANXVY01. The sequence goes on along the minus strand of JANXVY010000054.1, from coordinate 27,340 downwards.
TTCGCTGTCGGCGGTGATGATCAGGCCGGTGCCGCTCATGCCGAAGGCTTCGGCGAAGGTGTCGTCGATGAGCACCCCGTTGATCGTGGTTCCAGTCGTCTGCATCAGACGCGCGCTCCCGACGGTTGCACGATGATCGATCCTTTGTCGTGGCCTATGATCTCGGTGTCGCTGACGCGGATGTTTTCCATCTGCATCGTGTGATAGCGCTGGAAATAATCGCGCAACGACTTCTCGATGCCTTTGTCGTACTCGGGCCGGGTGACGTGGGTCGCACCCTGCACGAGCCGCAGGATCTTGCCGTTGCGAACGATCAGGTCGCCGTTCTTGAACACGAGTTCGGGGGCCGTGAACATGGCTTCCTTGTCGGCCATATCCGCATAAACCGTGATGTCGGCGCAGGCGCCCACGCCCAGATGGCCGCGGTCCTTGAGGCCGAGGCTCTTGGCGGGACCGGCACGGGTCATGATCGCGATTTCGTAGAGCGAGTATTCGCGGTCGATGGAACCGAGCGTCGAGTAGGCGCGGGCGGAGGCATCGATCTTCTGCATCATGTCGTTGCGGAAGCCCTTGTCCATCAACAGGCGGATCAAATGAGGATAGCTCGTGAACGGCGCACCGTTGGGGTGGTCGGTCGTCAAGAAAAGCCGCCAGGGGTCGCGCACCAGCAGGAACAGTTCGAGGCCGATGCACCATTGCAGCGCGTTGACGAAGTTCTTTTCCTTGTACTTCATCGGCACCACGCCGCAGCCGGCGTCGCATTCGATGTCCATGATCACGGACTTCTTGGGGTATGCGCCGCTCGTGTTGCCGTACTGGCGCATGCTGTCGCCGGACGCCGTGCAGGTCTGGCCGAACAGCACCTGGCCGACGTCGATTGAGACGTTCGTGTTGGCGTTGATCGCGTCGGCGACGGCGGCTGCTCCGCTCGAAAAATGCTTGTCCCCTTCCGTCCCGTAGCTGTGGAACTGGATGTGGGTCATGTGGACCGGCAGGCCTTCCATCGCCTTGATGGTTTCAAGCGTGGTCGACAGGTTGCCGGGGACGCCCAGGTTGCAGCCGTGGACATGGAGCGGGTGGGTGACGCCAATCTCTTTCAGTCCGCGCGCGAGCGTCAGCAGGATCTGGCGCGGCGTCAGGCCGTAATGGGCGTTCTGTTCGTCGAGGTCGAGTTTGCGCTGGTTGAACTTGAAGGCGGAAATGCCGCCCGGGTTCACGACCTTGACGGCAATGGCCTGGGCTGCGTGCATCGTCCAGGCGATGTAGTCCTTGATGGCGGAGAAGTCCTGCTTTTGCGTCATCTGGCGGAGCAGGAAGTCGTCGGAGCCCAGCATCACGAACGCGCCCTTGTCGAGCAGCGGCGTGTCGCCCATTTCCATGTGTGCCTGGCGCGCGTTGGTGGGCAGCATCGCGGGCTCGAAGCAGGCGGTGTAGCCCATTTCGGCGTAGCGGTAGCCGGTGGTCATGGTCGAGGGGATCGCGCGGCCGACACCCGAGCGCAGCTGGCCGTTACGCCCATATTCCTGGCCCTGGTGATCTTCCGGCATGAGCATACGGGCGATGGTGACCTTGCCGCCGCCGATGTGGGAATGGGGGTCGATGCCGCCGGCCATCACCACGCGGCCTTTGAGGTTGTATTCCTCATGCACGCGCGCGTCGGCGCGGGCTTCAACGATGCGGCCGTCTTCGACGTAGATGTCGCGGACCACGCCGTCTACCCCATTGGCTGGGTCATAGACTTTTCCGCCCGTCAGTTTGATCAGCATGTGTCGGGTCTCGTTGTTCGTTCAAATCTGAAGGGCGGACTGGATCGCATCCAGAACGTGGCTGGCGCTTGGCAGCACCGACCGGCCGAGGTCGGTCAGCGGCAGCGTCACGACGGTATCGCAGCGGATGAGGCGGCCCGCGTGGTCGACGCCGGGCGTGCCGATCGGGATAAAGACGCTGGCCGCTTGCGCCATTTCAAGGCCGGGGGTGCCGAGCACAACCGTGGGGAGGCTTGTCCTGGGTACGCCCAACCCCGTCGTGTAAGAGGCGGTCCAGACCAGCAGGTCGCCTTCACCGTCGGCAAGCATGCGGGACATTGCGTAGCGGTTGGCGTCGTAGTGAGGCTGGCCGCTCGCGAAGCTGACGCGCAGGGGGTAGCCGCACTGCCAGGATGAAACGGCGCCGGCGGTCACCGCGCCTTCGTTGCCGCCGAGCGACAGCCCCGCGAAACGCTGGGTCGCGTTCAGTTCGCGGACCGTGTCACAGATGGTCTGCACGGTCAGGTCGGCGTTGGGGAAGTTCAGGCCGGGCGGCGCCCATACCATCACGCCATACGTGGCCTTGCGGCAGCGGCGCGCAAGGTCGTCGATGGCGGCCATCAGTACGCCGGCGATCGTTGCTGCGCCGAGCGGGGCGCCTTTAAGACGTGCGCGCAAGGCCGCGATGACTTCGCCGGCCTGATCCAGCGGGCAGGGCAGCGTGACGACTTCGCCCACGCGTGCGCCCACGGCCGCCGACTGATCGAGGCCGCTGCCTACAAACACGATGGTCCGCTTCAGGGGCGGGCTATCGAACATCGAATCCTGGTTGCAGACCATGCGTTCGAAGAAGCGCGGATGCAACGCGTGGACATCGGTGCCGACGATGATGATCAGGTCGGCGCGGTTGCGGACCTCGGTCAGGGTCGTCATCACCCAGCCGGTCGATTGCAGGACCTTGAAATTGCGATACGGGCCTTCGCTCAGCGCGTGGTCGATCACGCCGCCGGAAACGTCGGCCAGCGCCATGACCGAGCGCATACCTTCGACGTCGGTCGCGAGGCCGCCGTAGAGCGGCAATCGGGCTTGCTTGATTAGGTTTGCTGCCGCGGTGACGGCTTCGGCGAGCGACGCGGGTTTGCCGCCATTGAGCGGCGTCGCGGCGGGCAGATGGCGCTCGAAACCGGCGATGGCCTTATCGCATCCGTTGCGGGTGACTTTTAGCCCCTTGGCCGACTTCGACACTTCGAGGTCATCGCACAGGATGCCGCAAAACGGGCACGCGACGTGCTGGGCAACTGGGGAGGCATTGTCCTTGAGCGTTGAGCGCACGGGCTCCGGCGTCGGCGTGGTCATCTCCAAGTCGTCTCCTCACTCGGCACGACGGCTGCCGGTCGCAGGCCGGCGCCTCGTTTCTTGGTGGTCGTTTCTTGATCGTCTTTTCTTGGTACTTCGTTGCCTAGCGCGGCCTCGAGAGGACGAACCCGTGCACATGCCGCTTCAGAACCCCTACCATCTGCACATATGGCCTAGCATCCAAAGCACGCAGCACTCCGTGACACAACTCTTGGCCTTTAGTCTAGAGTGTCCGTTTTGCGATTGAGGGATAGCGATAATGTCGCACGAAGATTGCACGGGGCGAAACCGGATTCCCTGCCTAGTCAGGCTTGCATCTGGCGTGTAGGAGTGGCGACGAAATAACGGTGCGCGCGCCGCGCCGGGCGGGTGAAGTTTTTGAGGCGAGAGCCGATGTCCAAACAACTGATCGTCGACGGAACGCTGGTCGAGGTCGAAGACGGGATCACTTTGCTGCAGGCCTGCGAGCAGGCTGGCGCCGAGATCCCGCGCTTTTGCTATCATGAGCGGCTGTCGATCGCCGGCAACTGCCGGATGTGCCTTGTCGACGTGCAGGGTTCGCCGAAGCCCATCGCCTCGTGCGCGATGGGCGTCAACGACCTGCCGCCCAACAAGGACGGCAGCCCTAAGATCATCTCCACCAAGTCGCCGATGGTCAAAAAGGCCCGCGAAGGGGTGATGGAATTCCTGCTCATCAACCATCCGCTCGATTGCCCCATCTGCGACCAGGGCGGCGAGTGCGATCTGCAGGACCAGGCCCAGGCCTATGGCCGCGGCGGTTCGCGGTATACGGAAAACAAGCGTGCGGTCGAAGACAAGCATCTGGGGCCGCTTATCAAAACCGTGATGACGCGCTGCATCCACTGCACGCGCTGTGTGCGCTACATGACCGAAGTTGCCGGCGTCGAGGAACTGGGCCTCATCGGCCGCGGGGAAGACGCCGAGATCACGACGTACCTGGAAAAGGGCATCATGTCCGAGATGTCGGCCAATGTGGTCGATCTGTGCCCGGTCGGCGCGCTGACGCACCGGCCGTGGGCGCACAACGCGCGGCCGTGGGAGCTGAAGGCGACCGAATCGGTGGACGTTATGGATGCAGTCGGTTCGGCGATCACGGTCAATACGCGCGGGCGGGACGTCATGCGCATCCTGCCGCGCAACAACGACGCCGTGAACGAGGAATGGATTTCGGACAAGACACGCCACGTGGCGGACGGCCTGCGCACGCAGCGGCTCGATACGCCGTACGTGCGCGTCGACGGCAAGCTCATTGCCGCCTCGTGGGACGAGGCGCTCGCTGCCGTCGCGGCCAAGCTGAAAGCGGCCCGGCCGGAGCGGATCGGCGTCATCGCGGGAGATCTGGCAGGCGCAGAAGAGTTGTTTGCGCTCAAGGACTTGTGCGGCAGGCTCGGCATCAAGAGCATCGATTGCCGCCAGGATGGTGCGCGGTTCGATCCGGCGATGGGGCGGGCGAGCTACCTGTTCAACACGACGATTGCGGGCATTGAGCAGGCCGATTGCATTCTGTTGGTCGGGACCAATCCGCGGCTCGAAGGCGCAGTGCTGAATGCGCGTATCCTCAAGCGCCACAAGCAGGGCGGGCTGCGCGTCGGGCTGATCGGCGAGCGGGTTCCGCTGACGTACCCTTACGAGTATCTGGGCGCGGGGCCGGAGACGCTGGCTGCTGTCGCCGACGGACTGAAGGGGGGCGGTTCGAACGGGTTTGCGACGCATCTGAACGCCGCCAAGCGGCCGATGGTCATCGTGGGGCCGGCGGCCACGACGCGCGCCGACGGGATGGCTGTTCTTGCATTGGCTGCGCGGGTCGCCCAGGGCGCGTCGCAGGGCGCGGACGAAAACTGGAACGCGTTCAACGCTCTACAGACGGCGGCATCGCGGGTGGCCGGGCTCGATCTTGGCCTCGTCCCCGACAAAGGCGGACTGGACGTCGCCGGCATGGTCGCCGCCAGCGCCAAGGGCGCGCTGGACGTGCTGTTCCTGCTCGGCGCCGATGAACTCGCGCTCGATAAAGTGGGGGCGCAGACATTCGTCGTGTATCAGGGCAGCCATGGTGATGTGGGTGCGCATCGCGCCGACGTCATCCTGCCGGGCGCTGCCTATACGGAAAAGGCCGCCACCTACGTCAACACCGAAGGCCGCGCACAGATGACGGCAAAGGCGGCTGCGGCTCCTGGGATGGCCAAGGAAGATTGGACGATCCTTCGGGCGCTGTCGGCGCTCGCCGGGCAGACGCTGCCTTACGACGATATCACGGCGCTGCGGGCTGCCATGTACAAGGCAGCGCCTCAGCTGGCACCTCTGGGCAGCGTAAGCGGGGCGGGGAGCATTGCAACGCTCGCGGGGCTTTCGGGCCAGCTCGCCGCGGGGGCGTTCGCCAACCCAATTACCGACTACTACTTGACCAACCCGATTGCGCGCGCGTCGTCCGTCATGGCCGAGATGAGCGCGCTCAAGAAGAACAGCGCGGGCGCCAACCGCGACGCGGCGGAGTGAGCATGACATATCTCGGTTTCGATGGCCTTCTGGGCGGCCTGCTCTGGCTGGTGGTTCATATCGCTCTGGCGCTGGCCGTCATTCTGCCGCTGCTGATTGCGATTGCGTTTCTGCTGCTGATGGACCGCAAGGTGTGGGCGGCCGTGCAGCAGCGGCGCGGGCCCAACGTGGTTGGCCCATTCGGGCTGCTGCAATCGTTCGCCGACCTATTGAAGTTCGCCTTCAAGGAGCCGCTCATTCCGGCGGGGGCCGACAAGGCCGTGTTTCTCCTTGCTCCTTTGGCCACTGCGGCGTTCGCCCTCGCAGCGTGGGCCGTCATTCCCGTGTCGCAGGACTCGTTCTTCGGCAAGTGGGTGATCGCCGATCTCAATGTCGGCGTGCTGTACCTGCTCGCGATTTCCTCGCTGGGCGTCTACGGCATCATCATGGGAGGATGGGCGTCGAACTCGAAATATGCTTTCATGGGTAGCTTGCGCTCGTGCGCGCAGATGGTGTCCTACGAGGTCTCGATCGGGCTCGTTATCATCACGGTGCTGCTGTGCGCGGGATCGCTCAACTTGACCGACATCGTCAACGCCCAGAAGACGGGTCTTGGAACGCGGTTTGGGCTGCCGAACTCGCTGCTGGACTGGTACTTCATCCCGTTGTTCCCGATGTTCGTCGTGTTCTTCATTTCGGCGCTGGCGGAAACCAACCGTCCTCCGTTCGACTTGCCGGAAGCCGAGAGCGAGCTCGTCGCTGGCTTCATGGTCGAATATGCCTCAACGCCGTATCTGCTGTTCATGCTCGGCGAATACGTCGCCATTACTACGATGTGTGCGCTGACGACGATCCTGTTCATGGGCGGATGGCTGCCGCCACTCGACGTGCCGGTGCTGAACATGGTGCCGGGCTTGGTCTGGTTTACATTGAAGGCGACGTTCGTTTTCTTCATGTTTGCGATGGTGAAAGCCATCGTGCCGCGCTACCGTTACGATCAGCTGATGCGACTGGGATGGAAGGTTTTCCTGCCGCTGTCGCTGATCATGGTGGTCGTGGTCGCGGCCGTGCTGCAATATGGGAGAGCCTGATGACGCTTCTGGAAGCATCCGTCTTTGTTGCAGCTGTGGTTACCGTCGCCGCTATGATCGACCGTGCCAACGCGGCGCGCGAAAAAGCCTCACCCGTTCCGGTCAGGGTCCGCAGGGTGCCCCGCGTGGCGCTCGTCTTGATCGCCTTTACCGTGGCACTCGTGGTCACAACCCTTGCTCCCATTGCCTAGACCTGTAGAAAGCTCTTCAGATCCATGAGCATCGCCTCCGACGTCAAATCGCTTTTCCTGGCCGAGTTCGTCTCGGCGTTCGGGCTTGCCATGCGCTATTTCGTGCGGCCGAAGAAGACGATGAACTATCCGTTCGAGAAGGGGCCGATTTCGCCCCGGTTCCGCGGCGAACACGCGCTGCGGCGCTATCCCAACGGCGAAGAGCGCTGCATCGCCTGCAAGCTGTGCGAGGCGGTGTGTCCGGCGCAGGCGATCACCATCGAGGCCGGACCGCGCCGCAACGACGGCACACGGCGCACGACCAAGTATGACATCGACATGACCAAGTGCATCTATTGCGGGTTGTGTCAGGAGGCCTGTCCGGTGGACGCCATCGTAGAGGGGCCGAACTTCGAGTTCGCCACCGAGACGCGCGAGGAATTGTTCTATTCCAAGGATCGGCTGCTCGATAACGGCGACCGCTGGGAACGCGAGTTGGCAACAAAGCTCAAGCTCGATGCCCCCTATCAGTGAGAAAAGTTCTGCCGCGCGCGGTCTCAAAGTCACGACCCTGCCGGACCGGGACAATCCGCTCGCCTGGAAGGCGAAGACCCGCGAGGGCAAACGTGGCGCGCGCGATCTGCTGCTGGCGCTGACAGACGAAGAGGTCACGCGGTACATGGGCGTAGCGCTGGATCAGATACGGCTTGAAGAGCGGTTGGGGGGCTAAAAGTTCTGTGTGCGGTGTTCGGCACAGCGCTGGTTGCTTTTATACTTTGGCATGGAATTCAAACGCGGTTCGATGGTTGGGCCTTTGCAGGGCTTGGTTTGGGGATCGGGATGGTCTATTGGCCGTGGCGCGTGTTGAAGTGCCGTCAGCTATGGCAGATGCATTTCGAGGCCGCGCGCGCCGAACAGGTGCGCCGCGCAGCGCTTGGGTGAAGCGCGAAATTTGGGTTTGGCCCGTATTTGCAGGAACGGGCATGAGAGTTGGCGGGTTTCTAAAGGTGCTAAGGCGATGACGCTGACCGTTGCATTTTTCTATCTGTTCGCGGTGCTTCTGGTAGCGTCGGCGGCCATGGTGATCATCGCCAAAAACCCCGTGCACGCGGTGCTGTTCCTGATCCTCACGTTCTTTAACGCGGCAGGGCTGTTCATTCTGCTGGGCGCCGAGTTCCTGGCGATGCTGCTGGTCATCGTCTACGTCGGCGCGGTCGCCGTGCTGTTCTTGTTCGTCGTCATGATGCTGGACGTTGATTTCGCCGAACTGAAGGCGGGCTTCATCAAGAATGCGCCGGTGGGACTGCTGGTCGGGGGCATCGTGCTGGCGGAGCTGGTTGCGCTGTTTGTGGGGCGCGGTTTGGATGTGGGGCTTGGCCATAAGCTCGCCGCGGCTGTGCCGGCGGACGTCGCAAACACCAAGGCGCTGGGGCAGCTCATCTATACGAAATACGCATATTTGTTCCAGGGCTCCGGGCTGATCCTGCTGGTTGCCATGATCGGGGCCATCGTGCTGACGCATCGCGGCGCGCGGCCCGGCGTCAAGCGCCAGTCGGTCGCCGCCCAGGTTGCGCGCAATCCCAAGACTGCGATGAGCGTCGAGAAGGTCCCCAGCGGAGGGTACACCATTCCTGAAAAGAAAGCGGCGCCGGCCTTGGCCCAGCCCAAAGCGGAGGCGGCGGAATGACCATCGGGATCGGCCACTATCTCGTCGTTGCGGCATGCCTGTTTACGCTCGGCATCCTCGGCATTTTCTTAAACCGCAAGAACGTCATCGTGATCTTGATGTCGGTCGAGTTGATGCTGCTCGCGGTCAACATCAACCTGGTCGCATTTTCGAGCTTTCTCGGCGATCTCACGGGGCAGGTGTTCGCGCTGTTCATTTTGACCGTGGCGGCTGCGGAGGCTGCCATCGGGCTTGCGATCATCGTCGTCTACTTCCGCAACCGCGGCTCGATCGCGGTCGAAGACATCAATATGATGAAGGGCTGAGAGGGCAATGATCTATACGGCTATTGTCTTCCTGCCGCTGCTGGGCGCGCTGATCGCGGGTCTGTTTGGCCCGTGGATCGGGGCGCGGGCGAGCGAGATCATCACGACCGGGGTGTTACTGATTTGTGCTGCGCTCTCGTGGGTCGTTTTTTCCGATGTCGGGTTTTCGCACCACACGGCCAAAGTGACCGTGCTGCGATGGATTTCGTCGGGCGAGCTTGATGTCGCGTGGGCGCTGCGCATCGATACGCTGACGGCCGTGATGCTCGTGGTCGTCACCACGGTGTCGAGCCTCGTGCACCTCTACTCCATCGGCTACATGCACGAGGACGACGGGCGGCCGCGGTTCTTCGCCTACTTGTCGCTGTTCACGTTCGCCATGCTGATGCTGGTGACGGCCGACAACCTGCTGCAGATGTTGTTTGGCTGGGAAGGTGTGGGTCTCGCGTCGTATCTGCTGATCGGGTTCTGGTACAAGAAGCCTTCGGCGAACGCGGCGGCGATTAAAGCATTCGTCGTCAACCGGGTCGGCGACTTCGGGTTCGCGCTCGGCATCTTCGGGCTGTTTGCGGCGCTCGGTTCCATCGGGCTCGACAAGATCTTCGCCGATGCGCCGACGCTGATCGGCCATAAGATTTCGATTTTCGGCGTCAACGCCGACATGCTGACCGTGCTCTGCCTGCTGCTGTTCATGGGCGCGATGGGCAAGTCCGCGCAGCTCGGGCTGCACACCTGGCTGCCGGACGCCATGGAAGGCCCGACGCCGGTTTCCGCGCTGATCCATGCTGCGACAATGGTGACGGCAGGCGTCTTCATGGTCGCGCGGTTGTCGCCCCTGTTCGAACTTTCGCCAGACGCCAGCCGGGTCGTCATGTACGTGGGCACGGCGACGGCTTTCTTTGCGGCGACCGTGGGTCTCGTGCAGAACGACATCAAGCGCGTGATCGCGTATTCGACCTGTTCGCAGCTTGGCTACATGTTTGCAGCGCTCGGCGCGGGCGCTTATGGGGCTGGCATCTTCCACCTTTTCACCCACGCGTTCTTCAAGGCGCTTTTGTTCCTGGGTGCCGGCTCGGTCATCCATGCGATGCATCACGAGCAGGACATGCGCAACATGGGCGGGCTTGCAAAGAAGATCCCGATCACGTTTGCGATGATGACGATCGGCACGCTGGCTTTGACCGGCCTCGGCATCCCGCACTACTTCGGCTTTGCCGGATTCCACTCCAAGGACGCCATCATCGAGGCGGCGTTTGCCGCGCATACGCCCTACAACATCGTGTTCTGGACGCTGGTCTTTGCGGCGTTCATGACGTCGTTCTACTCGTGGCGGCTGGTGTTCATGACGTTCTTCCAGGCGCCGCGCTGGGGCGAGGGCCACGGGCACGACCACGGGCACGACGGTGCGGCTGCGCACGCAAACGATCACGCGCACGGGCACGGAGATCATCACCATGAGCCGCACGAAAGCCCGCAAGTGATGCTGATCCCGCTCTATGTGCTCGCGCTGGGTTCTGTGGCGGCGGGCTTCGTGTTCGCGCCGTATTTCATCGGTCACGACTACAAAGAGTTCTGGGGCAAGTCGCTCTTTGAAGGCGAGCACAATCACGTCATGCACGCGATGCATGAGCTGCCCGAGTGGGTGGGGTTTGCGCCGTTCGTCGCCATGCTGGCGGGGCTCGCGCTGGCGTACCTCTTCTACATCAAGGCGCCGGGGCTGCCTGCGGCGACAGCGCGGGCGTTCCGGCCGCTGTATCTGTTCCTGCTCAATAAGTGGTATTTCGACGAACTGTACGACGCGGTCTTCGTCAAGCCCGCGATGTGGATCGGGCGGGCGCTCTGGAAGGGCGGCGATGGGGCCATCATCGACGGCACTATCGATGGTACGGGAGCTACCGTGCTTGCCGGCAGCAATCAAGCCATGAAGCTGCAGACCGGGTTCGTCTATCACTATGCCTTCGCCATGCTGATCGGGGTCGCGGCGATCTTGAGCTACATGATCGTGCAGGCGGGGGGCTTCAAATGATCAATCTGACCGGGGTGCCGATCCTCTCGATCGTGACGTTCTTGCCGCTCGCGGGCGCGCTGTTTATCGCTTCTCTCAACCGCGAAGCGGCCGGCAACGCGCGCTGGACGGCGCTGTGGGTGACGCTGCTGACGTTTGCCGCGTCGCTGCTGATCTGGATCAACTTCGATACCGGAAGCTCTAACTTCCAGTTCGTAGAAACGCGCAACTGGCTGGGTGGCATCAAATACAAGATGGGCGTCGATGGCATCTCGATGCTCTTCGTCATTCTGACGACCTTCCTGATGCCGATCTGCATCCTCGCGTCGTGGGAGTCGATCGACACGCGGGTGCGCGAATACATGATCGCGTTTCTGGTGCTGGAAAGCCTGATGATCGGCGTGTTCTGCGCGCTCGATCTGGTGCTGTTCTACCTGTTCTTCGAGGCCGGCCTCATTCCGATGTTCCTCATCATCGGGGTGTGGGGCGGCAAGCGGCGCGTGTATGCAAGCTTCAAGTTCTTCCTCTATACGCTGCTCGGCTCGGTGCTGATGCTGCTCGCCATCATGGCGATGTACTGGCAGGCGGGCACGACGGACATCCCGACGCTGCTGACGACCAAGTTCCCCCCCGAGATGCAGAAGTGGCTCTGGCTCGCGTTCTTCGCTTCGTTCGCGGTGAAGATGCCGATGTGGCCGGTGCATACGTGGCTGCCGGATGCGCACGTTGAGGCCCCGACGGGCGGCTCGGTCATTCTGGCGGCGATCCTGCTCAAGATGGGCGGCTATGGCTTCCTTCGGTTCTCGCTGCCGATGTTCCCGGACGCGAGCCATTATTTCGCGCCGCTCGTGTTCACCTTGTCGGTGATCGCCATCATCTACACGTCGCTCGTCGCTCTCGCACAGGAGGACGTGAAGAAGCTGATCGCCTATTCGTCGGTTGCGCACATGGGCTATGTGACGCTTGGGATCTTCACGTTCACGACCCAGGGCATCGACGGGGCCATCTTCCAGATGCTGTCGCATGGGATCGTGTCGGCGGCGCTGTTCTTGTGCGTCGGCGTCGTCTACGACCGCATGCACACGCGCGAGATCGCGGCCTACGGCGGGCTTGCCGAGCGGATGCCGGTCTACGCCATCTGTCTGATGGTGTTCACGATGGCCAATGTCGGCCTGCCGGGCACGTCGGGGTTTGTCGGCGAATTCCTGACGTTGCTGGGCGCTTTCAAGGTCAACACCAACGTGGCGGCTGCGGCGACGCTGGGCGTCATCTTGTCGGCTGCCTATGCGCTCTACCTCTACCGGCGGATGATTTTCGGTGCGCTCGAGAAGGCGTCGCTCAAAGACATCCTCGACCTCAGCCCGCGCGAGATCGCCATTCTCGCGCCGCTGGTGATCTTGACGATCTTCTTTGGCGTCTATCCGGCGGCGTTGCTCGACGTCACGGCGCTGTCGGTCAAAAAACTCGTGCAGAACTATGAAGTCGCGATCAAGACGGCGGAAGTCGTGGTGGGGCGTTAGCCCACGCTAGGATTGCCGAAAACTACGTTACCCCAACCCTGCCGCTGCCCCGAATGGCGGAGGGACAAGTGAAGCGGATCAACACGTCATGCAACAAGCCTTGAACCTGGCGACACTTACCCCGCTCTATCCGGAGATCGTCATTGCGCTCGGCGCGATGGCTTTGTTGATGGCGGGTGCCTTCCGGCCGGCCGGGGCCGTGAGCCTCAAGGCACGCGACGGCGAGATCATCGGGTGGGCTGCGATCCTCGTGCTGGCGGTGGCTCTGTACTTCGTGGCGGCGGGGCCAAGCTGGAAAGTCTCGTTGTTCGAAGGCGCCTTCATCAACGACGGCTTCGCGCGCTTCATGAAGGTGCTCATTTTAACTGGCGCTGCGGCTTCGCTCATGCTGTCGTTCGACTATCTCAAGGAACATGTGCCTGAGCTGTTCGAATATCCGGTGCTGCTGCTGCTCGCCGTCGTCGGCATGATGATGATGGTGTCAGCCGGCGACCTCATCGCGCTCTATCTCGCCATCGAACTTCAGAGCCTCGCGCTGTACGTGATGGCTGCCATCCGGCGCGACGATGTGAAGTCGAGCGAAGCTGGGCTCAAGTATTTTGTGCTCGGCGCGCTATCGTCGGGGATGCTGCTGTATGGCGCTTCGCTGATCTACGGGTTTACCGGGTCGACAAGCCTTGCCGTCATTGCGCAGGTGGCGCAGAGTTCGGGGGCTGCGACCAATATCGGGTTGATCGTCGGGCTCGTGTTCTTGATGGTCGGCATCGCGTTCAAGATTTCGGCTGTGCCGTTCCACATGTGGACTCCCGATGTTTATGAGGGCGCGCCGACGCCCGTCACCGCGTTCTTCGCCGCCGTTCCTAAGCTTGCCGCGATGGCACTCTTGGTGCGCGTGCTCGCCACCGGGTTCCCGGGAGCAGCAGGCGGCATTAAGTGGCAGCAAATCGTCGTGTTTCTGTCGCTCGCGTCGATGTTTCTCGGCGCATTTGCCGCCATCGGGCAGACCAACATCAAACGGCTGATGGCGTATTCTTCGATCGCCAATATCGGCTTCGCGCTGGTTGGGCTCGCTTCGCAGAACGAACAGGGCGTGCAAGGCGTGCTGATCTATCTTGCGATCTACATGGCGATGACGCTGGGGACGTTCGCGGCTATTCTCGCGATGCGGCGGGGTGGCGCGCCGGTCGAGGACATTAACGAACTGGCTGGACTGTCGCAGACGAACCCAAGCATGGCCTTCATCTTGCTGTTGCTGTTTTTTTCGCTCGCCGGCATCCCGCCGCTCGCTGGGTTCTTTGCGAAGTACTACGTGTTCCTTGCGGCGGTGAAGGCCGGTTTGTGGCCGCTCGCCGTGCTCGGCGTCATTGCGAGTGTCGTGGGGGCATTTTACTATCTCAACATCGTCAAGATCATCTACTTTGACGAGGCAAAGCCTGCGTTTGCCCATGTCGACCGTAACGTCTTCCTGGTGATGGCCGCGTGCGGGCTGTTCGTGATCTTGTTCATTGCCGCTCCGAGCCCGCTGGTCGATGCGGCGCTGGCGGCTGCGAAGTCGCTCAAGCCTTGAGCATCGACGCCGCACCCGTCGTGGCCGGCATTCGCGTCGTTGCGCTGGAAGAGACAGGTTCGACCAACGCGGATGCGATGGCGCGGGCGCTTGCGGGCGAGGCGTTGCCATTCTGGTTGATCGCGGACCGGCAAACGGCCGGGAAGGGACGGTCTGGACGAAGCTGGATCTCCGAGCCTGGAAATTTCCAGGCGAGCCTAGCGGTCAAGGTGCATTGCGCGGCCGGACAGGCGGCCCAATTGTCGCTCGTCGCGGGCGTCGCCGTGATCGGTGCCATCAAAACGCTAGCGCCACAGCACGGTTGCGATAACCTCTATCTGAAATGGCCCAACGACCTTCTGGTGAATAATGCCAAATGCGGGGGCATCTTGATCGAGACGGCGAGCGATCGCACCGATGGGGGAATGATCGCGGTCATCGGAATTGGTCTAAATCTCGTATCTCATCCTGAAATCCAGGGTCGGAGGGTTGCGCATTTGGGGGGAGACGTCCCATCTGCGACTCAGTGCACATATCTTATGGCCATCGCAGCTGCGATGCTGAGTGCTCTAGAAATTTGGAACGACGGGGCCGGATTTGCGCAGATCGTTGCGCGCTGGCTCGCAGCAGCTACTCCTGTTGGAACGGAGGTAGCAATTCATACCGGCGCTGCACGGATCGAAGGCACGTTTGCGGGGCTCGCCGACGATGGCGCGCTGCTTTTGAGAGATAAATCGGGGCGCATCCAGCGCTTCACGTTCGGCGATGTGGAGCTGCAGGCGCAGGCGGGAACCCGGGCTGAATAGGAGAGGCTCCTCAGGGGCTGGAAAAGCAATTCGCCGCGAAGCGGCAGTTTGTAAGCGAAGGTAAGAAACGTATGGCTGTAAAAAATGGCAAGTCCGGCCCCAGGGCAGCGGGGCAGGACGAGCTCGTGTTCGTTGCGCTCGGCGGATTGGGTGAAATCGGCATGAACGTATACCTCTACGGCTTCGGGCCGGAGGATGCGCGGCAATGGCTGATGGTTGATCTTGGGATCACGTTCCCGGGCGAATCCGAACCGGGCGTCGACGTGGTGCTGCCGGATCTGCGGTTCATCGAGGAAAACCCCAAATCGCTGATCGGCATCGTGCTGACGCATGCGCACGAGGACCACATCGGGGCCGTCGTCGATCTGTGGCCCAAGCTGAAAGCGCCGCTGTATGCGACGCCGTTCACGGCCGGCATGGTGCACTCAAAGTCGTCGGAGTTCGGCGGCAAACTCAAGCTGCCGATCAAGACGGTTCCTATGGGCGGGCGCGTGCAGATCGGGCCGTTCGACGTCGAGTTTGTGACGATGTCGCATTCGGTGCCCGAACCGTCGGCGCTGATGATACGCACGCCGCTCGGCAATGTGCTGCATACGGGCGACTGGAAGCTGGATCGTGCGCCGCTCGTTGGCGATCCCGCCAACGAGACACGGCTGCAGGAACTGGGTGCAGAAGGCGTGCTCGCCATGGTGTGCGATTCGACCAATGCGTTTCGCGAAGGCCGCTCGCCGTCCGAGACGGAGGTCGCAACGTCGATTGCCGAGTTAATCAAGGCGCAGCCGCGCCGGGTCGCGGTGACGACGTTCTCTTCCAACGTCGCGCGCGTCAAGGCGGTTGCCGATGCTGCCGAAGCCACGGGGCGCGAACTGGTCGTCGCCGGACGGTCGCTGCACCGGGTCATCAATGTCGCGATCGATACCGGATATCTGCCCAAGAACTTCCGTTATCTCGACCAGGATCAAGCGCAGTATCTGAATGCGCGCGATACGTGCCTGCTGTGCACCGGCAGCCAGGGCGAAGCGCGCGCCGCCATTGCGCGGATATCGGCCAACGAGCATCCGGCCATCCAGCTCAACAAGGGCGACACGGTCATTTTCTCGTCGCGGACGATCCCCGGCAACGAGCGGGCGGTGGGGCGCATCCAGAACAATCTGGCGCGGCTCGGCATCGAGGTCATCACCGACAACGAGGCGCTGGTGCATGTGACGGGCCATCCGCGTCGCGACGAGCTGCGGCAGATGTATACCTGGATCAAGCCCAAGGTTGCGATCCCCATGCACGGGGAGGCGCGGCACCTCAAGGAGCAGGGCCGGCTCGCGAAAGCCGCGGGCGTGCCGACCATCGTGGAGCCGCTCAATGGTGACGTGGTGCTGATCGCGCCGGGGGCTGCTCGCATCATCGACGAAGTGCCGACCGGGCGGTTCTTCCGCGATGGGTCGCTGATCGTTCCCGATGACGACGGTCCCGTGCGCGAGCGGCGCAAGCTTGCGCAGGTCGGCATGGTGATGGTTGCGATCACGCTGACGCCGCGCGGCGAAGTTCTCGGGTATCCTCAGGTCGCGCTCGACGGCGTGCCGCAGGAAGGCGGGCGGGGCGAGGCGATGTACGATCTGGCGCTCGACGCCGTCGAGGGCACGCTCAAGTCCATTCCGCAAGCGCGGCGCAAGGACCCTGAGATGGTGCGTGAGGCGGTCCGCAAGGCCGTGCGCGGCGCGGTTGCGGATGCGTGGGGCAAGAAGCCCATTGCCAAGGTACTGATCACCATGGTCGACGGGAAGTAGGTTCTAAGGGATAGGGGTTGAGGTGAGGCGCAATCCGCCGCCTTGAATCCTAATCCTCAGCCGCTAAAACCTATTTCCTATAACCTAACACGTGGAACCCACCTATGATCGGACGCCTCAATCACGTTGCCATCGCGGTCAAAGACATCAAGACGGCCAGCGCCGTTTATGAAAAGACGCTCGGGGCCGTGGTCACAGCCCCCGTGGCCCAGCCCGAGCATGGCGTGACCGTCGTCTTCATCAACCTGCCCAACACCAAGATCGAGCTGCTGGAGCCGCTCGGTGCGGGTTCCCCGATCACCAAGTTTCTCGAAAAGAACGCGGACGGCGGCATTCATCACGTGTGCTACGAGGTCGACGACATCCTTGCGGCGCGCGATCAATTGAAGGCTGGCGGCGCTCGGGTACTCGGCGACGGCAACCCCAAAATCGGCGCGCACGGCAAGCCCGTACTGTTCCTACATCCCAAGGATTTTTGCGGAACACTGGTCGAGCTGGAACAAGTTTAAATGAAAGTGTCCTTCGCCATCGTCGTCTACATCTGCATCTGGTTCATGACGCTGTTTGCCGTGCTGCCGTTCGGTGTGCGGACACAGGACGAGGCGGGCGACGTGGTGCCGGGGACGCCGGGCAGTGCACCGGCCAATCAGCGGATGTGGCGGATGTTCGCGATCAACACGCTGGTGGCGGCCGTGTGTTTTGCCGTGTTTTATGTGGGTTATACGCAAGGCTGGCTTTCCGCCCACTACAGCGAGCCACCGAAATTGCCGTAAGTGACGGCCAGCGGACGAGGTCCTTGGACCCCCGCCCCAAAGTGTGGCCATACGGCAACGCCTCCTCAGAGTGATTCGGTTGGATGCGCGTGTGACAGCGCGCGGGGCGCGGCGGCCTGCTAGAAACGGGTAGGTCTTCAATTGGGGTTGATTGAGCGTGCAGGTATTGCGTACCATTTTTGCGGGTCTTGTCTTGTGCGCTGCGGTGTTGGGCGCGTCCAAGCCTGCATCCGCCGCCGAGCTCAAGATTTCGCTCGCCGAACTCGCGCGCATCCTAAACGTCACGTTGGCCGGGACCAAGGTGCGGGCGCATAACGTACCGGGCGGGCTTATCAATTTGACGCCCGGTTCGTCAGTCACGCTGCCCAGCGGGTCGTTCAATTTCGATATTCCGGGCAAGACGTTCACCGCCAGCGGCACGACGATCGCCTATTACGTGAACGACTTGAACTCCAAGAGCTTTAAGGTGACTGCGGTTCCCTCAGCGCTGCGCTTCACGCTGGAGTTCGACGATCTGGGCCCGGAACTGGTTGGCCGGTGCATCTCGGGGCTGTGTCCGAGCGACAGTGCGCTGCCCGAAATTCAGTGGAACAAGCCGGTTCTTTCAATCGACCTGACGCCCGTATGGATCAGCGGCAACCTCTCTCTGGACATCAAGCGCGTCGACTTTGGCGGTTCGTTCACGCCCGACTGCGATGTGGCGACGGGGTTCCTCTCGGGACCCTTCTGCCGGTTCGTGCTTCCGCAAGCGCGCACCGCAGCCGGCAAGCTCAAGACAGAACTCAGCGCCGTGCTAAAGGACAAGTTCAACGCGCCCGACATGCAGGAAAAACTGGCGACGGGCTTGCGATCGTTCCTGAAATTTGGGCCCGTGGGCGAAGCGCGGTTCTCGAAGGTTGCGGTCGATGCCGACAATGTCACGCTGACGTTCTGCCTCGCCTGCCAAGGCGCGACGCAGTAATCTGGCGCTCCTGTGACGCACAAGCCTTCAATCCCTCAGCTTGCGACGGGACGGAGCGCGCTGCCCGCCAATCTCTTCCTTCTACTTTGGCCGCTGCCGCTTCTCGTGGCGGCCTTGCGCCACTCACAGCGAGCCGCTAGAGCCTATTCGCTTTTCTTTGAATCGCTCCCATGCTCTAGCTTTTGGTTTTGGCGCGCGTTTTGACGGAAAACCGCTTCACACTTTTCCTAACGCGCTCTAGTCCAGGCGGCTCTAGTCTTTCCCTGAACCCTTCCCGAGACCGACCATGAGCAAACGCGCGCTTACCGTTACACGCGAGCAGAATTTCCCCGACTGGTATCAGGCGATCGTGCGCGACGGCGACATGGCCGAGGTCAGCCCGGTGCGCGGCTGCATGATCATCAAGCCGTGGGGTTGGGGCGTGTGGGAGCGTATCCAGGCGGAGCTCGATCAGCGCATCAAGGATACGGGGCACGAGAACTGCTACTTCCCGTTGTTCATTCCCATGAGCTTCATCGCCAAGGAGGCCGAGCACGTCGAGGGGTTTGCCAAGGAGATGGCGGTCGTCACCCACCATCGGCTCATGAACCAGGGCGGCAAGCTCGTTGTCGATCCCTCGGCAAAACTCGAAGAACCGCTGATCGTGCGGCCGACGTCGGAAACGATCATTGGCGATGCGTTCCAGCGCTGGATCAAGAGCTACCGGGATCTGCCGCTGCTGATCAATCAGTGGGCCAACGTGGTGCGCTGGGAAATGCGGACACGGCTGTTCTTGCGCACGACCGAGTTCCTCTGGCAGGAAGGCCACACCGCGCATGCCGACAAGGCCGATGCGATGACCGAGACCCTCAAGATGCTCGAGGTCTACCGCGAGTTTGCCGAAGACGTTCTCGCGATTCCGGTGATCGCCGGCGAGAAGCCCGCCAACGAGCGGTTTCCGGGCGCCGACAACACGTATTCGATTGAAGCGATGATGCAGGACGGCAAAGCGCTACAGGCGGGGACGTCGCACTATCTCGGTACACATTTTGCCGTAGCCCAGAACATCCAGTTCCAGAACGCGCAAGGCCAGCTGGCCTTCTGCCATACGACCAGTTGGGGAGTTTCCACGCGGCTCATTGGCGGTCTCATCATGACGCACGGCGACGACGACGGCTTGCGGCTGCCGCCGAAAATCGCGCCGCGCCAGATTGTCATCGTGCCGATGCTGCGCGACAAGCCCGAAGATGCAACGCTGCTCGAATATTGCGGAGCCATCGAGAAGCAACTCAAGGCTGCGGGTATTCGCACGCTCGTCGACGTCAAGCCCACCAAGTCGGCGGAGAAGCGGTGGAACTGGGTGCGCCGCGGGGCGCCGATCCTGGTCGAAGTCGGCCCGCGGGATGCGGTTGGCGGCAATGTCACCTTCATGCGCCGCGACGCCTTGCGCGATGGTGACAAGGTCGTCACGCATACCCTGTCGCGCGAGGCATTCGTCGCCGAGGCGCCGGCACTGCTGGTTGCCATCCAAGCCCAGCTGTTTGCCGAAGCCAAGGCCCGCCTCGACGGTAATATCGTGACCAATATCAAGACGTTCGACGAACTGGCCGCGTATTTCGGCGCAGCGGAGGCCGACGACGAGGGCGGAGCCTTCAAAGGTTGGGCCAAGGTTGACTGGTCGCGGCCCGAAGGCATCAAGCTCGAGGAGATCGCCGACCGATTGAAGGCCTTGAAGCTCACGATCCGCAATGCGCCGCAGGCGCAGGAGCCCGTTACCGGGGCGTGCTTGTTCACAGGCGATCCTGCCAAGGAGCAGGTTTTGATTGCGCGCGCCTATTAGGAGGGCTTGAAGCTGTCTGGCACGGCGGACAACTCCTGCGCTGCGATGCTAAAACGCCCCGAGGCGACAAATTGGAGCGGCCGCCGGCCTTGACCGCGCCACAGCGTCCTGGGAAGGGGCTAGGAATGCTGTTGCAGGTTTGAGTGCCGGACGCGGTGGCGAGGGATATCATGACGCTGTCAGGACTATCGAAATCGGCCCAAAAACCGGCAGAGGGGCACACTGCGGGGGGCGAAACGGCGCCGTTTGCCTCGTTCGAGTGGATGATCGCGCGGCGCTACCTCAGGGCTCGGCGCAAGGAGGGTTCGGTCTCCGTCATCGCGGGCTTTTCGATCCTCGGCATCAGCCTCGGCGTCGCCACGCTCATTATCGTCATGGCGGTGATGAACGGGTTCAGGACCGAGCTGTTTTCAAAGATTTTGGGCCTCAATGGCCATGTCATCGTTTCCAAGCTCAACGACGACTTCACCGACTACGCCGAAATGGCCTCGCGGCTCGACAAAGTGCCGGGTGTCAAACACGTGATGCCCCTGATCGAAGCGCAGGTCCTGGCATCGTCGCCGCTGCAGGGCTTGGGCGCGCTGGTGCGCGGTGTACCCGAATCGGGGCTCAAGTCGCTGCCGCTGGTGGCCAACAACATCCGCTACGGCACCATCGACGGGTTCGACGAGCAGTCGGGGGTCGCCGTCGGCATCCGGCTCGCCAATGCGCTGGGTCTGAGGCTTGGCGACAGCGTCACGCTCATCAGCCCGCGGGGCGCTACGACGCCGTTCGGCACCAGCCCGCGAACCAAGCCGTACGTGATCAGCGCGGTGTTCGAACTTGGCATGTCGGAATACGACAAGACCATTATCTTCATGCCGCTGCCCGAAGCGCAGAAGTTCTTTTCGCGCGGACCGGTGGTCGACGTGCTGGAAGTCGTCGTCGATCATCCCGACCGGGTGGAAGCCTATGCAGCTTCGATCAAGGATGCGGCCGGGCCTAGCGTGCAGACGTCCGACTGGAAGCAGCGCAATGAAACGTTCTTCCGGGTGATCGAGGTCGAGCGGCTGGCAATGTTCATCATTCTCTCGCTGATCGTGCTGGTGGCGGCGCTCAACATCGTGTCGGGCATCATGATGCTCGTGAAAGACAAGGGCCGCGACATCGCCGTGCTGCGGACGATGGGGGCAACCAGCGGCTCGATGATGCGGGTGTTTCTCATCAATGGGGCGACCATCGGGCTTGTCGGCACGCTGGCGGGGCTCTTGCTCGGGCTGCTGTTTTGCTGGAACATCGAAAGCATCCGGCAGTTCGTGCAGTGGGCGAGCGGGCGCACCGTGTTCGACGCAAATGTCTATTATCTGACGCGGATGCCGGTTGCCGTCGATCCGTGGGAGACGGCATTCATCGTTGTCATGGCGTTCGTGATCGCGGTGCTGGCGACGCTGTATCCATCCTGGCAGGCGTCCAGGCTCGATCCCGTTGAGGCGCTGAGGTATCAATGACCGTCATGGCCCCGATTTTGAACGCGCCGCAGACGGCGGTGTTGAAGCTCGAGAACCTGCATCGTTCGTTCAAGCAGGGCGCACGCGAACTCCGTGTGCTGGCTGGCGCATGCGCCGAACTGCGCCCTGGCGAGGCCGTCGCGCTGGTCGGGCCGTCGGGGGCTGGCAAGTCGACGCTTCTGCACATCGCCGGGCTGCTTGAGACGCCGGATGGCGGGCGCGTCGTCGTGAACGGCCGAGACTGCTCGGGGATGGGAGACCGCGAGCGCACCCAGGTGCGGCGCACCGATATGGGGTTTGTCTATCAGTTCCATCAGCTGCTGCCGGAGTTCTCGGCGCTCGAAAACGTAGTGCTGCCGCAACTGATCCTGGGGCGGTCCAAAGCGGCAGCCGAAGCACGCGCAGTAGAACTACTCTCGTCCATGGGGCTTGCCGCGCGGCTGACGCACCGGCCGGCGGAACTTTCGGGTGGCGAGCAGCAGCGCACTGCGATA
Organism: Hyphomicrobium sp.; assembly: GCA_025351425.1. Taxonomy (GTDB): domain Bacteria; phylum Pseudomonadota; class Alphaproteobacteria; order Rhizobiales; family Hyphomicrobiaceae; genus JANXVY01. The sequence continues at coordinate 5,301 of JANXVY010000054.1, read as the reverse complement.
TGCCGGGCGCTCGCCAATCATCCCCGGCTCATTCTCGCCGACGAGCCGACGGGCAACCTCGACCCGAACACTGCCGAGCTCGTGTTCCACGAACTGATAACGCTCATTCGCACGACCGGGGTTGCGGCGCTGATTGCTACACATAATCTTGAACTGGCGGCGCGGATGGATCGTATACTGACCCTGAACAACGGCTTGCTGGTCGAGACCACGCTGGCGCGACGCTAGGATTGCAGGTTCATGAACTGGATGGCCGGGTGCGCATGAAGCGGGTGGTGGCAGCGATTGCGGGATTGACGTTGCTGGCGGTGTTCGTCCAGCCGGGTTCGACGCAGGACCGGGTGCCGGGCGAGGTGATCGGCGACCGTATCAAGCAGCGGATGGAGAAGCGCCGGCTGGAGCGGGTGCCCCGGCTCAACGGTGCGGCGAACGCTGCCGGTGCGGGCGTTGGCTATGAAAGTATCTACATCAAGGGCCAGTTGCGCAGTTTTATGCGCTATACGCCCAACCGCGTGCTGGTGGCCGGCAAGAAGGCGCCCGTCGTGTTCGTGCTGCATGGGGCAATGGGCACGGCGGATCAGGTGCAGGCCTATCTGGGCGTCAACGCGGTGGCCGATCGCGAGGGGTTCGTCGCGGTCTATCCTCAGGGCGAGAACAATCGCTGGAACGATGGCCGGCCGGCGGACTTGAAGGCCGGTAAACAATCGTCCAACGCAGACGATGTGAGCTTTCTGAATGGCCTGGCCGATGCGTTGGCAGCAGAGGGCGTCGCCGATCCGGCCAAGACCTACGTCGTGGGGGTCTCGAACGGCGGCTTTTTGGCGCTGGCGCTCGCGTGTTCGGAAGAGGCGCGTTTTGCAGGGTTCGGCGCGGTGATCGCCAGCATGCCGAAGGCAGCGCTCGCGGCGTGCAAGCCGTCGCGCGCAGCACCCGTCGTCATGATCAATGGGACCGAGGATCAACTGGTTCGTTTTGACGGCGGACCCGGTAAGTTCGGTATTTCCGGCAACGCGCCGCCGGCGGATGTGGCCAAACATTTCGCCGCGCTGGCCGGGTGCGCGGGAGCAGACGACATTGCGCTGCCGGATGCGGATGTGCGGGATGGCACGACGGTGACGCAGCGCCGCTGGACAGGCTGCAAGCCGGGTGGCGGCGTCGAGTTCTACACGGTCAAGGGCGGCGGGCATCAGGCACCTGCAACGGGCAAGGTTTCGGGCGGGTCGGTGCTGGAGGTGTTGCTCGGAAACCGGAGCCACGATTTCGATACCGGCGACACGATGTGGCGTTTCTTCAAGCAGTTTGCGCGATAGGCTGCCGGGTTGCGTCAGTTATGCGAATGCTGGGTGTTTGGTTGCACGAAGGGCGCAACACTGTGTAAAGCGGAAGCTCCGCCATCGTCTCCCGCGAGCCCCTCATGAAACGCATCGGATTTTATTCGGGATCGTTCGATCCTGTGACCTTGGGACATTCAGACGTCATCGCGCGCGCCGCGCTGCTGGTCGACCGGCTGGTGATCGGCATCGGCGTCAATCCAGGCAAGACGCCGCTGTTTACTGATGCAGAGCGGATATCCATGCTGCGGGTGGAGACCAAGCCGATTGCCAAGGATGCGGGCTGCGAGATCGAGATCGTCATGTTCGCGGGGCTCGCCGTGGACGCGGCCCATGCGGCCAAGGCCAGCGTCATCTTCCGGGGTTTAAGAGATGGCACCGATTTCGACTACGAAATGCAGATGGCGGGCATGAACGGCCAGATGGCGCTTGACGTTCAGACCGTGTTCCTCGCGGCCAGCCCCGCGGTGCGCCACATCGCGGCCAACCTCGTGCGGGCGATCGCGACCTTGGGGGGCGACCCGTCGGCGTTCGTGTCGCCCAACGTCGCCAAGCTGCTCAAGGCCAAGGTCAGGCCCAAGTCCGCCAAGGGTTGAATTGATGTTTCGAGCTGGTTGCGCGGTGGCCGTCAAAACGCCATAAGCGGCGCAAATACCGGCGATGCGTACCCAACCTTCAAGGATGATCGAAATGCGCCTGCACACTTGTCTTGCCGTTGCCTTCGTTGCCCTGACGGGCGCCGCCGTCGCCCAGAGTGCGCCGCCGCCTGCCGATCCAGCCAACACCCTCGTGATGGAGCTGAAGGCCGGGAAGGTGATGATCCAGCTGCGGCCTGATCTTGCGCCCAAGCATGTCGAGCGCATCAAGACGCTGACGAAGATGGGCTTCTACAATGGCAACAAGTTCCATCGCGTGATCGAAGGCTTCATGGCCCAGACCGGCGATCCCAACGGCAATCCTCCCGGAACCGGCGGCTCGAAGCTCGGCAACGTGCCGGCGGAATTCTCGCCCAACGAGCCCTACCGCCGCGGCACCATTGGCGCGGCCCGCTCTGCGAGCCCCGATAGCGCCGACAGCCAGTTCTTCATCTGCTTCACCGATTTCGGCTGCGACAGCCTCAAGGGCAAGTACACGATCTGGGGCAAGGTTACCGCCGGCATGCAGTATGTCGATACGGTTGCGCGCGGCGAACCGCCGTCGACCCCCGATACCATTCTCAAAATGTACCTGGCGTCTGATGCAGGCGCTGCCCCTGCAGCACCCGCCGCTGCCAAGAAATAAACTTACGGCGATCTCGTGTGGTGATCGGCAAGTTCGCCGTCTTCTGCAGCATGCCGTGTAGCGAACTTGCTGATCTGAACCACACGAGCAAAGCATTGATTCTAGTGTCCCTTTTGATTCCGAAGTTCGCTATGTTACTTGCAATAAGATCCGGCGAACTTCGGAATCGGGACACTAGCCCCGCCTTTCACCGGGCGGGGCGTTGTTCATTTTTTGCACCTCGATAGGAACTCTAATGACTGCCATCAAAGATCCAGAGAATACGCTCATCATCGAAACGACCAAGGGCAAGGTCGTGATCGAGATGCGGCCCGACCTCGCGCCCGGACACGTCGCCCACATCAAGAAGCTCGCCCGCGAAGGCTTCTACGACGGCATCGTGTTCCATCGCGTGCTCCCCAAGTTCATGGCGCAGACCGGCTGCCCCAAGGGGTCCGGCACCGGCGGCTCCAGCTATCCCAACCTGAAGGCTGAGTTCTCCAAAGAGCCGCACGTGCGCGGCACGGCCTCGATGGCGCGCTCGTCCATGCCGAACTCGGCCAACAGCCAGTTCTTCATCTGCTTCGACGACGCAGGCTTCCTCGATAACCAGTATACCGTCTGGGGTAAGGTCATTGAGGGCATGGAGAACGTCGATAAGATCAAGACCGGCGAGCCGGTCCAAAACCCCGACAAGATGCTGTCGGTCAAAGTCGCTGCGGACGTGAAGTAGTTCGCTGTGCTCGTCCCCTCTCCCAACCTATTCACAGGGAGAGGGAGACGAGACCCGCTACGGCGCTTCGTTTGCAGCAGCTTCGGTCTTTTCCTTGTTTCGCTTTTCAATGCGGGCGACGGCTAGAATCGAGCCCTCGTAGAGCAGGATCGTGGGCAGCGCCATTGCGATCATGCTGAAGGGATCGGGGGGCGAAAGGACGGCTGCGGCCGCCGTGATGCCCACGATCGCGAAGCGGCGGAACTTGCGCAGAGCATCGGCCGTCACCACACCGGCGCGGGCCAGCAGCGTGAGCACGACCGGCAGCTGGAAACAGATGCCAAAGCCGATGATCAGGCTCATGATCAGCGACAGGTATTCCGAAACGCGGGCCTGCAATTTGATTTCGACGCCGCCGCCCGTCTGTTCCATGCCGATGAAGAACTTCATCGCCATCGGCATGACGATGAAATAGACCACCGCGCCGCCGAGCAGGAACAGCACGGGCGTCGCGATCAGGTAGGGCAGGAAGGCCTGGCGCTCGTGCTTGTAGAGGCCGGGGGCGACGAACTTATAGACTTGCGTCGCGATCGCGGGGAACGCCAAGCAAAACGCGCCGAAGAGGGCGAGCTTCATCTTCGTGAACAGAAATTCCTGGGGCGCGGTGTAGATCATCTCGATCTTTTCCGCGTTGCCGCGCGCCCATTGATACGGCCAGACCAGGACATTGTAGATGTCGGAGGCGAAATAGAAGCACAGCAGGAACGCGGCGCCCGTCCACAGCAGCGAGTAGATGAGGCGGGTGCGCAGCTCGGTCAGGTGCTCCATCAGCGGGGCCTTGGAGGCCTCGATGTCGTCATCGTCCCTGCTCGGGCCGGAAGCTTGCGGGCCGGCGGTGGGATTGGTGTCCAACATGCTGGTCACGCTCCCGGCTTCGCGGTTGATGCGGCTTCGGAATGCGCAGACGTTGCCTCTTCGATCGCGGTGATCGCGGCGTTGGTCGCGTTTGCGTGGGCGGTCGCGGCGGCCTCGCTCAGGGGCTTGGCAAGGGGGGTGGCATCGGCGGGGGCTCTGATCTGATGTTCGATGTCGCTGGTGGCCGATTGGAGTTCGGCGTCCAGGCTGCGGTGAGCGTCGGTCACCGTTGCCGTCGCGTCGCGCTTCATGGCGTCCAATTCTGCCTTCAGGCTCGCCAATTCGGTGTCCCGCATCGCCTCGTCGAACTGCATGCGAAACTCGTTGGCCTGCTTGCGGATCATGGCGACGTATTTGCCAAGCGTGCGCAGCAGGACCGGCAGGTCCTTGGGACCCACTACGATCAGGGCGACGAGCCCCAGGATCAGGAGCTTGCTGGACGTTAAATCAAACATCGAAATTCCTGTCGGCGAGGCTCGCTGCCGCATCCGCCAGCTGCCGTGAAGGGCTGCGGCAGCCTCAGCCCGTCTTGGTTGTTTCGGATTTCTGGGCGTTGGCTTCGATGGTTTTCTTAGCCGCGTCCGAGGCCTTGATCTCGTCGTCGTCGTCGGCGAGGCCCTTCTTGAAGCTCTTGATGCCCTTGGCGACGTCGCCCATGATCGATGAAATCTTGCCCGAGCCGCCAAACATCAGCAGCGCCACGACAAGCAAGATCATCCAGTGCCAGATGCTCAGGCCGCCCATGTGTTATCTCCTTGCCGGGCCATGCCTATTTGGCCCGTAATGCGATTTTGGTGTCAGTATCGCAGAAAGGGGCCGAAGCGGCAAGGCAACGTCGGCAGCCGTGGTTTCTTCGCAGGCCGGAGGCCTCGAAGGTATAAGCGGGGGGTGGAGCGGCGCGACAAGCGCGCGGGTCTTCCGCAGATGGGTAGAGAAGCACCAGTGGCGCCGCTCCGTTGCAGGGTTGTCGATGGCTTTCGCACCTCAAGGACACACCGGCAGTATCCAGACGGCCTGGACTTACCGATAGCGAGTGCAGGGCGCGCCACTCCCTCTCAACGTGTATAAGCGCACCACAAGGTA
>JANXVY010000037.1 GCA_025351425.1 Hyphomicrobium sp. | reverse complement strand
GGTTCATCGCTTCCCATGAGGGTCTGGCTGACGAGCTGGGTTAGTCGGGGGAAGCGGGTTTTGCGTAGAGATGCGGGTACCCCTCAGCTGGCCCGGATCGCACATGCAGTGGCTTGCCACAACGCCGGTTCAGGATCGGCCGGCGGCGCTGCGGTCTAAACGCAAGACACGGGAGCGGACGCGCAGCTCAAAAAGCTGCGACAGCCAAGATCCCCACTAAAAAATAGGCGGCTGCCGGCCCTATTTCGGTAGGTCAACCGGGCCGCTCCCGTACCCTCACTTTTAGACCTCCGGGCGGAACCGCTGCGGAGTGAAAGGCGCGTGACGGGACCCAGGGGGCGCGTGCCCCGTCCCTGCGCAGATGGCTACGCCCTGACGACCCGCGATCCAAGGGGGGCTGTTTTGGCCGCCCCCTTGCGCCCGGCGCGGATTGGGGTATAAAGCGCGCTTCACTTGCTCCGGTTGGAGGCTGAAGGGGAGCGTGTGTCCATCACAGATTGATGGTGCACATGACGGTTTTCTCCCTGTGTCTTCGCTCTTTACGGGTCGTCGTTCTTTCTGAGCCTTCCGCTTGCGCCCTGCGCAGGTTCGGCTCGGAAGAGGCTATGCGCCGGGGCACAGACAAGGAAGGATAGGCTCGCATGCCATTGTATGAGCATGTTTTCCTGGCGCGCCAGGATATTTCGGCCCAACAGGTCGAAACCATGATGAAGGAATACACTGGGATCATCGAAGGTCTGGGCGGCAAGGTGCCGAAGACCGAATACTGGGGCATCAAGTCCCTGGCGTTCAAGATGAAGAAGGCCCGCAAGGCTCATTACGCGCTGTTCAACATCGATGCGCCGCCGGCCGCGGTCGCTGAAATGGAACGCCTGATGGGCATTTCAACCGATATTCTGCGCTTCCTGACGGTCAAGGTCGACGAGCTCGAAGTCGAGCCCTCGGCCATGATGCGCAAGTCCGATCGCGACGATCGCGACCGCGATGGTCCTGGCGGCGGCGGCGGATTCCGTGGCGGCGACCGTGGTGGCCGTGGCGGCCCGGGCGGCGGCGGTGGATTCCGTGGCGGTGATCGTCCCGGCGGTGGTGGTGGCGGATTCCGCGGTGACCGTGAAGGCGGCGCACCGCGTGGCGATGGCGGCGGCGCTTCGACGTTCCGTCCCCGTCCTCCGCGCGATGCGGCAGCCCCCGGCGGCGCGCCTGCAGGCGATGCGCCCCGTGCACCGCGTCCCCCCCGTGAAACGTCCGGCCCGAAGGAGTAACCCATGGCTGAAATCGCAGCAGGCGGCCCCGCGCGCCGTCCGTTCCATCGCCGCCGCAAGTCCTGCCCGTTCACAGGCTCGGCCGCACCCAAGATCGACTATAAGGACGTTCGTCTCCTCGGCCGCTATGTGTCCGAGCGCGGCAAGATCGTTCCGTCGCGCATCACGGCTGTTTCCGCAAAGAAGCAGCGCGAACTGGCCCGCGCCATCAAGCGCGCCCGCTTCCTGGGGCTGTTGCCCTACGTGATCGGATAAGTTGTAGTCACTGCCGGCCGGGGTGTCATTCCGGCCGGTTTTCACGTGAAGGGTTGGGACGGCTCATCCGTCTCTAACCGCGGGCTCCGCGGGACAGCGAAGAAGTTATTATGCGGCTAGACCTCCCCATAGCGCTCGGCGCCGGGCTCATTGCAGCCATCGTGTTTGCGTCCGCGACCACCGGTCCGACGCTGGCGCGGATGGTGCTGCTGGCGTTAGTGACGTTGCCGATTGCGCTGGCCGGTTATTCATACGGCGCGCGCGCGGCCTTCCTCGCCGCTGGTTCTGGAACTGCGCTGCTGGCGCTGCTGACGACGGTTGGCGCCGGGCTTGCGTTCGCAGCAACACTGGCCTTTCCGGCGGCGGGGCTCGTGTATCTCGCGCTGCTCCATCGTGATCTGCCGGACGGAACTATCGAATGGTATCCGGTCGGCCGCCTCCTGCTTGCCGCTGCAGCACTGGGCGCGAGCGTCGTAGCACTCGGGCTCTACATGACGGGCGATGTCGACAAGTTGCGGGCGGCGATCCGTGCGGCGGTCGATGCCATGATGAAATCGGGGTTCGCGGGGATGCCGGGCGGCGCGCCGCTCAGCGAGACAGATCTCGCCAAAGTTACCGACGTCATGTTGCAGATCCTGCCGAGTATCTCGGCGGCGTTCTGGATGGGCTGCATCCTGCTGTGCCAGTGGGTGGCGGCGCGCGTCGCCTTGATGAGCGGGCAACTCGCGCGGCCCTGGCCGGACTTGGCCGGATTCAGATTGCCGTCCGGTACGCCGCTGTTGCTGGCAGTTGCGCTGGCCGGGGCGCTGTTTCTCGACGGCACGAGCAGGCTCGTCGCCATGGGATATGCGGGGGCATTCTATACCGTCTATGTGCTGCTGGGGCTTGCCATCCTCCATTTCAACTGCCGCGGATATTCCTGGCGCGGGGGCGCGCTGGCCGGGCTCTACGTGGTGCTGTTCGTCTTCAACAGCGGCGCCTCGTTGCTGATTGCCCTGATTGGTTTGACCGACAGTTTCGTCGCCCTGCGCCGGCTGCCGGGCGGACCCGTACCTCCCGCTTCCTCATCATCACAATCGTAACGTCTAGAAAGGTCACTGCCATGCAAGTCATCCTCCTCCAGCGTATCGGCCGCCTCGGCCAGATGGGCGATGTCGTCACCGTAAAGGACGGCTACGCCCGCAACTTCCTCCTGCCGCAACATAAGGCGCTGCGCGCGACCAAGGAAAATCGCGAGAAGTTCGAAACCCAGCGCGTGCACCTCGAAGCGCACAACCTGGAGCTCAAGAAGGAAGCCGAAGCGATCGGCGAAAAGCTCGCGGGCAAGGCGTTTGTCGCCATCCGTCAGGCCGGCGATACGGGCCAGCTGTACGGTTCGGTTTCGACCCGCGACATCGCCGATTCGATTACCGAAGGCGGCTTCAAGATCGACCGCAACCAGATCGTGCTAGCATCGCCAATCAAGTCGCTGGGCGTTCACGCTGTGACGGTCCAGCTGCACCCCGAAGTTTCCGTCGACGTAACGCTCAACGTCGCGCGCTCGGCCGACGAAGCCAACCGTCAGGCTGCCGGTGAAGACGTTACGGTCGTGAAGGAAGAAAAGCTGGTGCTCGAAACCTTTAATCCCGAAGACGGCCTGCCCGACGACCGCGCCGGCACCCAGTAAGATTACAGCGACAATCCAAGGCCGGACCTAGCGTCCGGCCTTATTTCTCAAGCGGCGTCGCGCTGGGCGATGATGCGCTCGACACGCGCGATGGCCTCCATCAGAACTTCGGGTCCTGCGCCTTCCCGGACAGCGTTTTCGCTCAAATAGCGACGGTACGCGCGGCCGCCCGGTACGCCATGGTAGAGCCCCAGGATGTGGCGGGTAATGTTGTTGAGCCGCCCGCCGCGCGCGATATGCTGGGTTGCATAGGGGATGAGCGCCCGCAAAGCCTCCGCTCGGCTGACGGGGGGCGCGGTTTTGCCAAACCAATCCTGATCGACACTCGCTAGCACGTGCGGCGTCTGATAGGCGGCGCGGCCAAGCATTACGCCATCGAGCAGCTCGAGATGGGTTGCGATATCGCCGTTGCGCTCGATGCCGCCGTTGAGGACAATCGTCAGGTCCGGACGGGCGCGCTTGAGACGATAGACCCGGGCGTAATCAAGGGGTGGGATGTCCCGATTTTCCTTGGGGGAGAGGCCCGTCAGCCAGGCCTTGCGCGCGTGGACGATGAAAACCCGGCAGCCGGCATCGGCGACGGTGGCGATGAATCGGGTGAAATCAGCTTCGCTATCCTGGTCGTCGATGCCGATGCGGCATTTGACGGTGACTGGGATGCGCACGGCCTCTTGCATGGCAAACACACAGGCGGCGACTAGCCCCGGCTCGGCCATCAAACATGCGCCGAAGCGGCCGGATTGGACACGGTCCGAAGGACAGCCGACGTTGAGATTGATTTCGTCGTACCCGCAAGCCTCGCCGATTGCGGCGGCTTCTGCCAACCTTACCGGGTCGGAGCCGCCGAGTTGCAGTGCTAACGGGTGCTCGATTTCGGAAAAGCCCAACAGCTGGTCGCGCTTGCCGTGCAGGAGCGCCTCGGCTGTCACCATCTCGGTATAGAGCAGCGCGCGTTTTGTCAGCTGGCGGTGGAAGAACCGGCAGTGGCGGTCCGTCCAATCCATCATGGGGGCGACGCAGAATCTATGCGATTGAGATTCCATTGAATTTCGAGTACTCTTCGCGTGGGATAGATGGTTGCTGGCGCCCGTCGGCCGCGATCTGTTCTAACGGTGTCGCAGCTTCTGTGTGCTGGTTTTGCGCACGAAGCAACGGTCTCGTCGCGTAAGGAGTGATAGCTACGGTCACAAACTGTCGATCGGGAGCTGACCGGGTTCACTTGCGCCGCCGAGGCGAGTGCGGGTCGCGCTCATTCAGACTTGGAGGCGATGCCGATTTGTAGGCACGTGAAGCCAAGCAAGCTCACGCAACGGGTAAACGTCTCGAAGCGCCCCAAGGTGAACGCGTTCGCAGCTTCTTTGTTAATGATCCGATGTACAAAAACAAACTGGAGCGGGTGAAGGGAATCGAACCCTCGTATTCAGCTTGGAAGGCTGCTGCTCTACCATTGAGCTACACCCGCGACCGGCATACTCATACACGTGTTTGCGCGCGCCGTGGAGACCAAAACAGCCCCAATTATTCCTATGCACGCGGCCAGAAGAATGGTGGGGGAAGTAGGACTCGAACCTACGAAGGCGTAGCCAGGGGATTTACAGTCCCCCCCCTTTGCCGCTCGGGACATTCCCCCATCCGGGACCAGCGCGAACGCCAACCCAAACAAAACGCCCGTATGGTGCGGCCGTCGTGCGAGCGGGCTTTATGATCAGCGCATAAGGCCATGTCAATTGCAAAAGAACCGCGCTACAGCCTTCCGCTGCCAGTTTCCACCTTCAAGAGCCCCCAGACAACCATGTCCCGCCCCTTCGATAAGACCGACAAGAAACGTCCGACCGGTTTCAAGCCGCGCCCCCGCTCGCCGCGCGAGGACGACGACACGGTGCGGCTGTTTGGCCTCCACGCTGTCGAAGCAGCGCTCGCCAACGAGAACCGGTCCATCAATAAGCTGCTGATGACGGAAAACGCCGAAAACAAGCTGGCGGCGCTCGTCTCCAAGCGCGGCGTCGCCCCCGAACGGGTTACACCGAGGGATCTCGACCGGCTGCTAGGCCCCGATACGGTCCATCAGGGCGTGATGCTGGAAACGGAGCTGCTAGAAGAACCGGTGCTTGCGGACCTCGCCGAAATTGCAGCCGGTGGGGGAGGGCCGCTTATCGTGCTCGATCAGGTGACCGACCCCCATAACGTTGGCGCGGTGTTGCGATCGGCGGCCGTGTTTGGTGCAGCGGGTGTCGTCATGCACCGGCGGCATAGTCCGCCGCTCAATGGTACGCTCGCCAAGTCGGCGTCGGGAGCGCTCGAACTCGTTCCGGTGGTTCTGGCCGGGAACCTCGCCCGCGCGTTAACGGAATTGCGCGACGCGGGCTTCACGATCCTGGCGCTCGACGGAGAGGCTGAAACCTTACTCGAAGACGAGCCGCTGACTGGGGCGGTCGCTCTCGTGCTGGGCGCCGAAGGCAAGGGCCTGCGGCAGCTGACGCGGGAGACGTCCGACAAGCTGGTCAAGATCGCAACCGGCGGCGCGCTCGATAGCCTGAACGTGTCGAACGCGGCGGCGATCGCGCTGCATCTGGCGGCCATGCGGCGGCGTGGAAAGTAGCGCTGGGCCGATATCGAAAAAGGGGTGTGCAGCCCAGACCGCACACCCCATCAAATTTCCAGTTCGTCAGCCTTACTCGCAGATCGTGGGACGCCAGCAGCGATAGACGCCGCCGCGGCAGACCGTGTCGCCATAACGGTTTTCAAAGCAGCGGCGGTCTGACCAGCCACAGCGCTCGGGTCCTTTATAGCAGCCGCCGTTGGCGTAATAGGCGTCGCGATCGCGGGCATGGGCGGTCGCGCCGAGAATGCCAAGGCCGATGATGCCGGCGGCGATGCCGACGCCAATGCCACGGCCATCATGAGCGGCTGCGGGCTGGACGGTTGCCAGCGATAGGGTCAGCATGGTCATGAGGGCCATCGTGAGTGAGGTGAGTTTCTTGAACATCGGGATTCTCCAACAGGCCGCGCTTAGCGGCAATTGAAAGCTGCGCGGCAGTTGAAAACCGCTATTGAGGCCCGCGCTGAGATTGGCCTTACTTGCGTGGACTTTGACTCACATCAGATGAATGTGACCTGAACACGATCTCAGCCAATTGTGGCGCGGTTGCCGACGGTTACCACTGGCTGTGATCGTGGCGACCGTGGTGCTTGGCGTGCCATTCGTAGTGGTGCCAGATTTTGCGGTTGGCGCCCCAGGCGGGGTAGTACTTAGGCGGCGTGAAGTGGGCGCGCTGTAGTGGCACGTCGCGGCGCGCTTTCCAATAGCCCGAGTTGTAGTAGGGATAATAGCCGTTGGCCGTGTAATCGTATCCAAAGGGGTCGGTCTGGCCGTTGGTGTAATAGTGATGGCGATAGCGGGGGTAATAGACCCAATGGCGGACGGCCTGATGACCCTTCCATCCCGCCGGAGCGTCGGCACGGTCGCGGTCTGAAGCCTGAGCTGAGCTGGCGAAGCCCAAACCGCCCATCGCGACTGCGAGGGCAAGCCAACCGTTCATGCGCATCGTCTGATCCTTTTGAGGCGTGTTCAGGAGCTGATCCTAGCGGGAATCGGTTACAAAACCCTTCCGTGCCAGAAAGGTTACCAGAAATGCGTCGCAAATGGTTGCCAGGCCGTCACAGGGCGTTTCGAAACGCCTTGCGCGAAAGGAGAGTGGCGACGATTACGTACGCGTCGAGGGCGGGGGACCAGTTGTCGATGTAATACAGGTCGTGCTCCACACGTTCGCGCATGGCGTCGTCGGTTTCCGTGGGGCCGCGCAGGCCATTCACCTGGGCCCAACCTGTGATACCGGGCCGGACGTTAAGGCGGCGGCCGTACTTGGCGATGCGGGTTTCAAACAGGCGGTCGTGGGCGACCGCATGGGGGCGGGGTCCGACAATCGACATCTCGCCTGTCAAAACATTTATGAGCTGGGGCAGTTCGTCCAGATTGCTGCTGCGCAGGAACTCGCCGAGCCTTGTCACACGCGCGTCGCCCTTCGTGGCCTGCTTGATCACGTCGCCATCGTCGAGCGTCGTCATGGTGCGGAATTTCAAGATGCGGAACTCCCGCAGGTTGTAGCCGCGCCGGCGCTGGCGGAAGAAGACCGGGCCAGGGCTGTCCCATTTAATGAGGAGGGCCAGCAACACGAACGCCGGACTTAGCAGAATGAGCGCGAGGCCGGACGCAAGGATATCGAACGTGCGCTTGGTCGCGGCCTGAAGAGGGTTTAACGGGGGATACGTCAGCGATAGAGCGCTCGTTGTACCGAAGCGGGCGATGCGAGCGTCGGAAAATCGGCCGATGACGCTGGAAGCACCGAGGTGGATCGAGACCGGCAACACCATAAGGGCCTCGATCAGTTCCTCGATCAGATCGCCGCGTGACCAGTCGGTCAGAATGACAATATCGTCGACGTCGAGGGCGCGCGCTTTAGCTATTGCCTGGAAAGCCAACGCGGCCATCCCGGCGTCAGGACGGGGAAGGCTAACCACGGCCACTACACGGACGCCCGACTGCGGCGTTTCCACGGCTTCCGTCATGGACCTTATCTCGTCTTCGGCACCGATTAGCATTATTCGCCGGTTTGCAACGCGGCCGTTCGCCATTGCCGCTTTCAGAAGGCGAGCCACGATCTCGTCCAGTGCGATCAGCACTGCGAAGCCGGAAATGTAGAAGGCCATCAACCAGGCGCGCGAGAAGAGACCTGTCGTTTTGGTCAGGAGCCCGAGGAAAGCAAGGCAGAGGAACGCGTAGTTCCACATCAGGAAGGTGCGGGCGGCGGTCCGCTTGCCCTCCTGGAAGTTCTCAAATCTGTAGCCGTCGCTGAACAGCAACGGCAGGGTGAACAGAACCGACATCGAAGCACCGACCGCTGCGTAGTTGGCGATTTCTCCGGCTTCGCCATAGACCCACAAGTGATAGGCGATGCCCGTCGCCAATGCGACGCTGACAATGACCAGCGCTTCGAGCGCCAGGAACGCTAACGACAAGCCCATCCGGCCCATGACCCATTTGCGGGTCGAAGTTTCGCGCTCTTGCGCGGTGCCGATCTCATACATCACGCGATGACCACTCCCAGTGCCGTCCATTGGGGCAGGCTATGCAGAACCCATGCCGGGTAGCCCCGGGAGTTGTGAGGTGCGGCATCCGCCCCTTTGGAGGGAATGGTACGCCAGCGCCGTTTCGTCCGGCACGGGGCTTGCAGCCTCACTCGTCGAAGCTACAGGCGCACCCCGCGCCAGCCTCGCCGACACTCTAAGGACAATTGGGATGATCGTCTTTTCGCGAGCAAACAGTGCGTTGTCCGGCTCCGTTAATTTCCGGTCGTCAGGACGCTCAAAAATGGTACAACGAACTATCCGGCCTCCTGCGCACGAAGCAGGTGCGCCGTCGCGGCGAGCGCCTGGCGCATCTTCCCAAGCCGCGGCTCCTCTACCGCTCGGTGGGGGTCCAGCGCGGGCGAGCAACACCGACCTTTCGGGTCTGGGGCGTATCCTCGTCCGCCGCTGGCCCAGCATCGCATTGATCACCATCGGCTCTCTCGCGCTAGCGGTTCTCTACCTGCTGGTTACCCCGCCGACGTATTCGGCGAGCACGACCCTGTTCATCGATCCCCGCCCCAAGAAGATCGTGTCTGAAGATACAAGCCAAGGTGGACTTGGCACCGACCTTGCGCTGCTCGAAAGCCAAGTCGCCATCATTCGTTCGGATACCGTGTTGAGCCGCGTGGTAACGGCTTTAAAGCTCGATCAAGACCCTGAATTCGCACCATTGCCAACCGAAGGGTTTAGCGCGCGGATCAAGGCCCGGCTCGGCATGACGCGTCCGGCCGTCGAGCCCTCGGCCTTGGCACTTGCGAGCCTCGCGCAGAGGGTTGCCGTGAAGCGGGCGCAAAAGACCTACGTGGTCGAGATCGAAGCGACATCGGCGACGCCCGTGAAGGCTGCGCGCATCACCCAGGGCATCGTCGATGCCTACCTCGCCGACCAGACGAGCGCAAAATCGGATGAAGCCCAGCGCGCCAATGCGCTCATCGACAGCCGGCTCGGCGAATTGCGCGAACAGGTGAGACGGGCGGAAACCCGGGTCGACGAGTTCCGCAAGGCGAACCGGATCTTGACCTCGGAAGGGGGCACGGTCGGCGAACAACAACTGACGCGGCTCAACAGCGAACTTATCAACGCCCGCACACAGGCGGCCGAATCAAAGGCGCGGCTCGACGAGGTGTCGGCTGCCGCCAAGACCGGCAATCCCGATGTCATCACCGACCCCAGCAAGACGGCGCTGGTGCAGCGGCTCCGGGAGCAACTGGCCCAAGTCGCGAGGCGCGAAGCCTCGCTCGCCTCGCAGCTAATGCCGCGCCATCCGGTACTCATCGATATCCGCTCGCAGGTCAACGCGCTCAACGCGCAAATCGCGGCCGAGTTGCACAGGCTCGCCAATAACGCGAAGGCAGATTTCCAGGTCTCGACCAGCCGCGAGCGGGAGCTGACCAAGGTGCTCGATGCGGCCAAGGCGGAAGTCGGGCGCACGAACACCGCGCAGATCAAGCAGCGCGAACTTGAACAGGAAGTGGCCGCGAGCCGAGAACTCATGCGGGTGTTTCTTGCGCGTTCCAAGGAGACGGACGAACAGCAGAAGATCAGCGCGCCCGATGCTCGCATGATTTCGCCGCCATCCGTTCCCACCCGTCCGACTAAGCCGGTTCCCGCTTTCATTCTCGCGCTGGGCCTGTTGGGAGGCCTTGCCTGCGGCATTGCCCGCGCGTTGATGCTCGATCATTTCGATACGAGCCTTCGTTCGCCAATGGATATCGGCAGCCGCACCGGGTTGCGGACGCTGGCTGCACTTCCACTTTTCAAGCCGCGCGGCGGCAAGATCAGCGGGCTACCGGGTTCTGCTCTGCGCCGCCCGATCGAGCTGTCGCGTTTCGGGCCTCTTGTTCGCGCGATCGAGGCTGCGCGGTCGCCTGAGGAAGCCGCCTACAGAAAAGCCACGTTGTCTCTCCTGTCCCTGATCCGAAACGGGGCTGGCGGATATATTCCTCACAGTGTGTTGGTGGTGACGCCGCATGCGGGCAGTGGGGGGAGTTCGTTAGCGCTCTCGCTTGCGATGGCGGCTGGCGCACTCGGCGACCGGGTGCTGCTGGTGGATGCGGCCTCAACCGATACGGCGCTGGCGGCGGCGTTTGCCGCTCCCGTGCCAGAGGACCGCGCCGTCGTACTCGACGACAAGTTGGATCTTGCCTCCATCCTTACGCGCGATCCTGTTTCCGGCGTTGCCATTCTGCCGATCGGTCTGGCCGACCTGCGCCGCCTTCGCACGTCGCAGGTGACCCGTCTGCAGAAGGGACTGAACGCGCTCGCGCGCGATTTCGACCTGGTCGTTTTCGATGGCGGGGCCGTGTTGGACGACGATTCCGCCAACGTCGTGCTGCCATGCGCCAACGAAGTGCTGCTGGTTGCCCGTGCGGGCCAAACGGACGCGGCCGCCCTCGAGGCGGCCTCGCGGCACTTCGAACTAGCGCGGGACCGGTTGTCCGGCGTCGTGCTCACCAAATCTGATCCGTCGGGCTGATGGTGGCCCCGCGGCTGCCTCCTCCCTACGGCCCATCCCTTTCCGACGCCTTCCGCCGGTTGCCCTCGCCGCAGCCTTCGACCCTCCGTAGCCCGAGTATATCCCTTGTCCAGATTAAGCCCACCCGCTGATACGGCCCTGGCCTATGTCGATGGCTGGCCCATCCACCTCAAGGACCTTCCGGACGCCATCGAGCGGATCGTTGCTCGAGCCAACGCCGGCGGGGGCTTCACCGTTTACACGCTAAACCTCGATCATCTGGTCAAGCTGCGCGCCAATCCAGAGTTCCGTTCGGTCTATGCGCGTGCGGACTTCGTGACGGCTGATGGCGCGCCTGTCGCCTGGCTCTCGCGCTTTCAACGCGACGGCGTGCAACGCACGACGGGTGCTGACTTGTTCGTGCCGCTCGCTACTGCGGCGACGGAGAACAGGCTGCCGGTCTTCATCTTCGGGACGACGTTGCCGGTCTTGAATGCCGCGGCGCGCGCATTGCGTGAAGCAACCGATGGAGCGGTCGAGATTGCGGGGCTTCTGTCACCCTCGGCTCACTTCGACCCCGAAGGACCGGAAGCCGATCGGGCGATCGCTGCGATCAAGATCTCAGGGGCGAGGCTGTGCTTCGTCACGCTGGGTGCACCCAAGCAGGAACTGTTTTCGGCGCGCGCTGTGGCCCAGGGGTGCGATGCGGGCTTCGTTTGTGTTGGGGCCGCTGCCGATTTTCTAGCAGGCACGCAGGTTCGCGCGCCGCTCAGACTGCAACGCTGGGGCCTCGAATGGGCGTGGCGGCTGGGCACCAACCCGCGCCGCCTCGCCAAACGCTACGCCGATTGCGCTGCGGTTCTGTTCGATGTCGCCGTCATCCAACCGGTCCGGCTCCGGCTGGCTACCCGCAAGCTCTAACTGGAACAGATCATGCCAATGCCTGGACCTTCGAAAAGCCTGCCCAAGATCTTGTTCTACACCCACGGCCTGGTCGATGGAGGCGGGGAGCGGTTGTGGGCGTGCCTTGCCACAGCCTTCAAGCAACGCGGCTATCCTGTCATTTTTGTGCAAGATTTCGAGGCGGACGACAATCGCCACAACCTCGATCCAACGATCAGGACCTACACGCTCGGCAGCAATCACTTCCGGGCGACGCGTCGGCTGGCGGAGGTGCTCGCCGACGAGCGTCCTGCGGTGGCCCTTGCTGGCGTCGGCGGGTCCAACAGCAAATTGATGGCCGCGCTGCGGCTCTCGGGTGCGCCCACTCAGCCGATCCTCACCTATCATGGCTTCCGGGAGTGGCAGACAGGGCTGCTGAGCTTTGCGACCTATGTCGCGCTTCCGGCATTGAGCGCGCGGGCTGCCCGCATCGTTGCCGTGTCGGGAGGATTGCGCGAACAGTTGGTGCAGCGCTGGCGGGCGCGGGCCGACAAAACGGTCTGTATCCATAATCCGGTGTTCTTTCCGACCGACGCCGCGGTGCCGACGCGGGAAGAGTTGCAGCAGCGCGACGACGTAGTGCTCGCGGTCGGGCGGTTCGTCACTGAGAAGGACTTCATCACCTTGTTGCGGGCGTTCGCGCGGATCGATCGGCCGAAGGCGCGTCTCGTTATCCTCGGAAAAGGTCCACAGCAAGCGAAAATCGAAGCGGAAATCGCGCGGCTGGGCTTGAAGGACCGGGTGTCTTTGCCCGGCTACAGTCGCGAGCCTTGGACATATTATGGGCAGGCCAAGTGCTTCGTATCGTCGTCCAGTTCGGAGCCGTTCGGGAATGTGGTCGTCGAGGCGATGGCCTATGGCCTGCCCGTTGTTGCGACCGCGTGCGACGGCCCGCAGGAAATACTCAAACACGGGGTGCATGGGCGCATCGTCTCGATCGGCGATCACATCCAGCTGGCGCATGCGATCGGCGATACGCTTGATGATCCGGGCGACCCGGCGCTGCGGCGGGCACGGGCGGACGAGTTCTCGTTTGCCGTGCGCGTACCCGCCTACGTTCAGCTCATCGACGATGTTCTGGCAAAGGCGCCCCGGCACAGGGGTCCATCGGCGCCCGCGTTCGTCGAACCCAAACCCCGTACTCTGGCGCGGGTTACGCGATGACCCTGTCCGGCCGTCTCGACCCGCCCCTCCAGCAGCCGGGCACAACGACCGCAGGCCCCGTTCAGGTCTTCATCGATCTGACGCACCTGGGCCGGCATGTCACCGGCATCGAGCGAGTTTCCATCGAACAGTTCGAGAAGGTCGAATTTGCTAATGCCGACGTCCGAACCGTGCGGTCCGACGGCATCCTATCGCTGATCTGGCGCCAGCAGGTCTGGCTGCCGCTGCTGGCGTTGCTTCACCCCCACGCGGTGTTCGTGTTTCCGGGGTTTCCGCCTTCGCCCCTGTTCATGCTCATTCGCGACCGCGTCATTCTCTACGTGCACGATCTGTTTCTCATTACGCGCAGGCAAGACCTGGGCTTCAAGGCCAAGGCCTATATGGCATGGCCGTTCGCCTTCGCGGTCAAGAGGCTCAAGCACTTCCAGGTCAATTCAGAGAAGACGGCGGGCGAACTGGCGCAGTTTGTGGCTTTGGATGCTGCCGTTTGTCTCTACCGGCCGAGCGTGCGCAATGTGTTCGATCTTGAGCCTGGCGACCGGGCTCAACGCGCCAGCGACACATCGCCGTTGTCGCTCGTGACCCTGGGAACCGTGGAGCCACGCAAGAACTATGGGGCGGCGCTCGCGCTGCTTGACGCGCTGATCGCTGCGGGACGCCCGGCCCATCTCCACATCATCGGCCGCGAGGGCTGGGGTGAGGCCAAGGCCGCGCTCGCGTCACACCGCCACGTTACAATCCACGGTTATCTGTCGGCTGAGCAAGCGAAGTCGGTTCTGGAAGCCGCTGATGTCTATGTCTGCACCTCCCACGACGAGGGGCTCGGGCTGCCGTTACTGGAAGCGCAGTATGCGGGACTTGCTGTGGTTGCGCCCGACCGGGCCGTGTTCCGGGAAGTCCTGGGCTTATCGGCGACGCTGATTGAACCGGACAAACTGAGCCGGGGTGCGGCGACCATTGTTGAACTCGTTTCTTCACCCCAATGGCGTGTGCGCACGACGGCAACGGCGCTCGCCAATGTGGCGCGCTGGAATGCTCTTGCCGCGCGCGATGCGGCATCGGTTCAGCAAACGTTTGCAGATGGGCCTTGGGGCCGCTGTGAGGCGTTGTGATTGACGGCCGCGCGGCAAAACATGCTAGGTGATGGGCCGGACGTTGTCGCTCCGGGTTTGCCCGTCGGGCCGCGCTTCGAGGGAGGCTTCCATGGAACTCGACCAATGGTTCTGCGTAACGCGCGGATTGCTGCTGGGGCTCGTTATCGCGCTTCCAGCGACTGGCGCCGGAGCGGGGGATAGCGCGGTTGCGAACCTCATCGGAACCTGGAGTGGTGCGGGCGAAGCCCAGCTCGACAATGGCAAGACTGAACCAATGCGTTGCAAGGGCTACTACACCGCGCAAGGCGACGACGGATTGGGCATCGCAATCCGGTGCGCCAATGCATCAGCCAGGATCGACCTCAGGGCGACGCTTGCCTTCGCCAACGGGGCTGTCACAGGGAATTGGGAAGAGCGCACGTACAATGCTGCCGGCTCGGTCACTGGCAAGGCCCGGTCTGACAAGGTCGACCTCGCGATTACCGGGGGCGGCCTTTCAGCCTCGATGGCCGTTGCCATCAAAGGTGGCAGCCAGTCGGTGTCGATCAAGGCAGAGGGCTCAGGCCTCAAAGGCGTACAAATCACCATGACGCGGGGCTCGTGAGTGCCTGCAGCTTTCATTCAAACTTAGACGAGGAACCGGCCGTGAAAATTTCCCGCAGACTTCTGCTGACCGCAGCTATTTTGAGCGCCGCACTGCCGGCTCTGGCTGGGGGTCGCGAACGCAGTTCGAACGGCCCCGCATCGGGAACCGTGGTGGCCGAGAGCCGCTTTGGGCATGGCACCGTGACCGGTCCAGTGCGGATGACCAGCCTTGGCCGCCAGGTCCGGTTGCCGGGCGGCACCTGGGAATATTGCAAGCGCAGCTGTTCGGAAACATTGCGGGCCTCGACCGTCGACTTCTGGGAGGCCCAGAACCCCACGGGAACCGGAGCCGAGTGCGGCATCTTCGGCTGCCTAACCCTGCGCTATCCGCGTTGAGGAAGTGAACGGAAGGCCAGGGCTCCAGCGTCTTGGACCCCGTCACGCAAGAGCTTGCGCTACTTGATGTACGGATTGGTGCGGCGCTCAAGCCCGATGGTGCTGCCGGGGCCGTGACCGCAGATGAAGGCGTAGGCGTCGTCCAGGACCATCAACTTGGTCTTGATGGCGTTGATCAGTGCCTCGTGGTCGCCATAGGGGAAGTCGGTGCGCCCGATGGACGAGCGGAACAAGACGTCGCCCATGATCAGGAACTTCTGCCACGCGTGCTTGAAGACGACCGAGCCCGGCGAATGGCCGGGGCAATGCAGCACCTCAAGCGTCTGATCGCCGACCGTCACCGTGTCGCCGTCGTCGAGCCAGTGGTCTGGCGTCACGTTTCGGGCGGCAAAACCATAGCTCTTGCCTTGGGCGTCGAGGTTGTCGAGCAGGATCTTGTCGGCCTTGTGCGGCCCCTCGATCTTAACTTTCAGCCGTTCGCGCAATTCGGCAGCACCGCCGGCGTGGTCGATGTGGCCGTGGGTTAGCAGGATCTTTTCGGGCAACATCCCCACCTGATCGATCGCCGCCATGATGCGGTCGACATCGCCACCGGGGTCGACAACTGCGCCTGCCATCGACACCTCGTCCCAGATCAGCGAGCAGTTCTGCTCGAACGGCGTCACTGGGATGATAGCGGCCTTCAGGCCGGACCGCCTGGCAGTCATCGTCGTGTTGTCATGCGTGGCCATGACGTGATCCCTTCTGCAAATGAGGCCAAGGGATTAGCGCACTTGCACGGCGCGCACAAAAAGAAAACGGGAGCCGGTGAGGGCTCCCGTTTGAATTCGTCGATTGTGCCGCTATCAAGCAGCAACGTGTTCGTCGCCCGGGTTGCGCAACACGTAGCCGCGGCCCCAGACGGTTTCGATGTAGTGGTCGCCGCCGGTTGCGGCCTGCAATTTCTTGCGCAGTTTGCAGATGAAGACGTCGATGATCTTTAGTTCGGGCTCGTCCATGCCGCCGTAAAGGTGGTTCAGGAACATTTCCTTGGTGAGCGTCGTACCTTTGCGGAGCGAGAGCAACTCCAGCATCTGATATTCCTTGCCCGTCAGGTGAACGCGCTGACCATTGACCTCGACGGTCTTGGTATCGAGGTTGACGCGGAGATCGCCGGTTTCGATGACTGACTGGGAGTGCCCCTTGGAGCGGCGAACAATGGCGTGGATACGTGCGACGAGTTCGTCCTTGTGGAAGGGCTTCGTCATATAGTCGTCAGCGCCGAAACCGAGGCCGCGAACTTTGTCTTCGATCTGCGCCAAACCGGACAGAATGAGAATTGGCGTTTGCACCTTGCTCACGCGCAGGGTTTTTAGAACCTCGTAGCCGCTCATATCGGGCAGGTTCAGATCGAGCAGGATGATATCGTAATCATAGAGTTTGCCGAGATCGACACCCTCTTCGCCCAGATCCGTCGTGTAGCAGTTAAAGCCTTCGGACTGCAGCATCAGCTCGATGCTTTGCGCCGTGGCGCTATCGTCTTCAATCAGTAGAACCCGCATCGTCTCATTCCCTCTTGGCCGTCTCGACGCCTGGACTGCCGCTCCAAACTTTCCCCAAATCACAAACGCCTGGCCTAAACTCTTGTTAGGAACCTACTCTCCAGAAGTTAACAAACCCTAATTTTGTCTTGCCAATTACGCGACAACGGCACGTTTTGCGTCAGACTTCGGCCGGGTTGCATGAACTTCAGCCTTTGGCGCACGACGAATGCTCGCCATCACGCTTGGCTGCTCGCGGTTGCCTTGATTTGGAATCCACTCCCCAGAATCGAGAACTAACAGAATTCGCGGCGCGCCCCTAGCCCGGAGCGGCTTTTTTGTGGCAGCCGGTGCGGCTCGGCCGCGGAGGGCGTAGCAGGCTCCTATAAGCCATCGGTTCCGACAGAGATAATTTTGTTGTTTTACGAGTGCTTAAGGGGAGTGTGCAAAGGTTACTTCTGAGGTATATATTAAGTGTGCTGTGACAACTTGATCATCACACGTCGTGATGATGGTCGAATTGGCATGGTCCTTGGTGCGTTCCTTCGTGGGCCCGCTTCAGCGGCGGCACGGAGGTTCGGATGCCGCAAGGCGAACGGGATGACAGTATGGTTATCCCGCAGTTCGAGTTTGTAAGGGGTATCGAGCTATGAAGGCCAGAGAGTCCGCGCTTCGGATTAAGCGTTTTGAAGCCGACGAATATTCGAAGAAGGTCGCCAATCTCGAATTCATGATCCGGGATTTCCAGGCTATGGCCGCCGACTTGGACAGGCAAATACAGGCCGAAGAAGAACGGACCGGCATCAAGGATAGTGCGCACTTTGCCTATTCGACGTTTGCCAAGTCGGCTGCCCAGCGCCGTAATAATCTGCGTGCTTCGGCCGCAGAGCTTGCCGTCAAGCTCGGAACTGCGCTCAAGGCCCGGGATGAGGCGGTCGAACAACTGTCGCAGGCCAACGTGCCCGCGCCACGCGAAGATCAGCGCATGCGCCGCCGCTCGGAGCGTTCGGCGGCGGCCTCGCGCTGAGGTTCGTGAGCGCTCTTTCCAACAGGGACGGTCTGTCGCCCCCTAGCAACTGAATGGTGGCACCAATGCCGTGCTAATGACATGGTCCTTTGGCTCTTATTGCCAGGGATCGGAGTCGTTGGAGCACGGAATGGGGATGAGCGTAACGACGCACCATGCTCCCGGAATCACAATGCTCGGCGGGCGCGTGGCGCCGGCTGTCCGCCACTTGTTCAGGTGGCTGCTTTGGGTGGGGACTGCACTGTCACTTGCTGCGTGCAGCGGATCTCAGGATGTTCTGAAAAACGGCACGGCCGCGCTCAATGCACCGGCGGCCCTCGTCTCGCAGGGCGTCGAAGCCATATCCAGCATTGAATTGCCCAAGGCAGATGCTGATCCCATCGGTATGCCCACCGAAATCTACACGCGGGTCGCGCACGGCGCGCAGCTGTGCTGGTTTGGGACGCATGGGGCGCTCAAAGGACTCTACATCTTCCATGCGGATGCAGCCCCGCCTTCGCGCGGGGGCTTGGCGGAAATCGTCATTCATGAGCGCGATGCGCAGATGCCCAATCCACGGGGCAATCGGGCTTTTCGGGTGCAAATCACACCGGCGGGCGAAAACGCAACGCTTACGGTCGAGAACATCCGGTTCCCGATCGATGCCGGGCAGCGCATGACCGCCGACGTTCGCCGCTGGGCACGCAACGATCTTACCTGCCGCGACGAAAACAACGTCAAGGGGTGGGATGCGGAAAATGCTCCGGTGACGGCGCAACCGCCTGCGAAAGTGACCGCAAAGGTGCGAGACCGCCGCACTTGAACTACGGGCTGGTTACTCGCGGTAGTCCTGGATGCGGGTCGCGCGCAGACCCGGCAGGCCGTGCTTATCGATCGAGCGCTGCCACGACAAAAACTCATCAACGGTGAGCTTGTAGCGTTCGCAGGCTTCCTCGATGCTTAGCAGTCCGCCGCGGACGGCTGCGACAACTTCGGCTTTGCGGCGGATGACCCAGCGCTTGGTATCGCGCGGAGGCAAATCGGCAACCGTGAGCGGACTTCCATCCGGTCCGATTACATAGCGCACTCGCGCTCTCATATGCTGTTCGGTCATTTTACTCATACTCATTTACAGACACGCCTCGGTTATACTGTGCCGTCAATTAAAAGGCCCCTAAGTTGTTGCGTAAACGAGCGATAAAGTGATGTTCTAGCTCGTGTTTTTTGTGTTGTTAGGCTTGATGACCTGGTCAGAATGGTACAGCTGCCGGCCGCAGGCATCTGATTTTCATACCTTTTCAATCACTATGCCAACTCTGTTAATGGTTGGGGGCTGGTTCGTTGGTCTGGCAAGCAAATGCGCGCACCGGCTTGCAGACAGGCCCAGGCACCGCCTAGATGACGGTTTGGCGATTGCTTTTCGCACTCCGTCCGCGCAACAGTAGACCGATGATCCAGACTCTTTCTCCAACTCAGGCAGCCAAGTCAAAGATGCGCGTCGTCGTTGCCATGTCAGGTGGCGTCGACAGTTCCGTCGCCGCTGCTCTGCTCGTGCGGGAGGGGCATGATGTGATCGGCGTCACCTTGCAGCTCTATGACCATGGCGGCGCCACCGGGCGCGCGGGCAGCTGCTGCGCCGGGCAGGATATCCATGATGCGCGGCGGGTTGCAGATGCGCTGGGCATTCCTCACTACGTGCTCGATTACGAAAAGCGCTTTGCCGATTCGGTCATAAAGTCGTTTGCCGACAGCTATGTCGCGGGCGAAACGCCGATCCCGTGCGTGACGTGCAACAGCCAGATCAAGTTCAAGGACCTGATGGACACCGCCAAGGACTTGGGTGCTTCCGTGCTGGCAACGGGGCATTACATCCAGCGGCTCGACGGCCCGGATGGGCCGGAATTGCGCCGTGCTGTCGATTCAGCGCGCGATCAAAGCTATTTCCTATTTGCAACGACGCGTGAACAGTTGTCGAACCTGTGGTTTCCGCTGGGAGGCATGCCCAAGGCCGACGTGCGAGAAATCGCACGCGAGTTCGGGCTGATGAACGCGGAAAAGGCCGATAGCCAAGATATCTGCTTCGTTCCCACGGGACGCTATACGGACGTGATCGAGCGGCTGAAGCCCGGTGCGTTGCAGCCCGGCAAGATCGTTCACCTCGACGGACGCGAATTGGGGCAGCACGACGGCATCATCAATTACACGGTTGGTCAGCGCCGGGGGTTGCGTATCCCTGCGGCCGATCCACTCTATGTCGTGGCGCTGCGCGCCGACCGCAACGAGGTCGTAGTAGGACCGCGCGAGGCGCTGCGTACGCGCACGCTGGAATTGCGGGCCTTGAACTGGCTTGCAACGCAACTTTTGCCTGTGACCGGCGCCCAAGGAATGCCAGTCTATGCGCGCGTTCGTTCAACGCAGCCGCCCAAGCCCGCGACGCTTCATGTCGATCCGGCTGGATCGGCACGCGTGACGCTGTTGGCGGGGGAAGACGGAATTGCCGCTGGCCAGGCGTGCGTATTGTATGAAGACGACTTGCCGCAAGCTCGCATTCTCGGCGGTGGGACTATCGCACGTGCCGTCAGGGAGGCCGCAGGGCTCTCGCGAGCGATGCCGCAGGCGCAAAATGGCCCTCACGCGGCCATTCACACGTCCAATCGTTAGACCAGAACCACATCTTCAACTTCCAGGCACAGGAGCCCGTTTCATGGGATCGATGTCGCGTTCACAACCTGTTTCGCGTTCTCCACTGGCACGGGCGGTCACCGCGTTGACGGGCGAGGCGGTGCAGTTGGACGAAACCGCCGTGCGGAGCGCCTACCGGCGCTGGGCGCCGTTCTATGACCGGACCTTTGGTGCGTTTTCGACGGTGGGCCGCCGCTCTGCTGTGGACGTCATCAACCAGAGCACAGGGCGCGTGCTGGAAGTGGGCGTCGGCACTGGTCTGTCGCTACCGCAGTATGGCCGGCATCTCGACATCGTCGGCATCGATCTCGCGCCTGAGATGCTCGACAAGGCGCGCGAGCGCGTCAGCGCGGGCGGCCTCGATCACGTAAGCGGCCTGTATGAAATGGATGCGAGTCAACTGGCGTTCCCCGATCAATCCTTCGACACGGTCGTTGCAATGTTCGTGATGACCGTCGTGCCAAGCCCGGAGCGGGTGATGGCGGAGCTTGCCCGCGTCGCAAAGCCGGGAGGGCAGGTGCTGCTCGTCAATCATTTCAGCCAGGATGACGGCGTACGCGGCTTTGTCGAGCGGCGCTTGGCGCCTTTTGGCGACCGGCTCGGCTGGCACCCTGTGTTCGAAGTTTCCCGCGTGATGGTGTGTGACGAACTCGTGCTCGCGCAGACCCGGCCGCTCAGCCCGCTCGGGCTCTTTACGATGCTGCGCTTCGAGCGCCGACCCCACGCGTAATTCTTGACAGAGCGGGGGATGCGTACCTATACACGCTGCTCTACCGCGGATGCCCGGTAGAGATTGCCAAAAGGTATGGCGGGATAGCTCAGTTGGTTAGAGCGGCGGAATCATAATCCGTAGGTCCCCAGTTCAAGTCTGGGTCTCGCTACCATTCTTTTCAAAGGTTTACGGCCTGCCCACTGCACGCGGATGCTGACTTAGCGGTTGAGCATCACATCGCGAAGGTCGCGACGACGGCGGCGTGGTAGGAACCTGCTGCTTCCACGCCTTTGGCATTACCGACGGCCTCGTCGCCCAGGGCTTCGTTGTGAATTTCGATCGCATGTAAGCGACCGTATGCTGCGTAGCTCGCCAGGATGTGGTCTACCATCTGCGGCCGGCCATGATGGAGGATGCTGAATCGGCGGTCTTTATCGACAGCGCGGTCTAGAATAACCATAGCGCGGGCAGTCAATTCGCTGTTTCCAGTATCTTCAGGCGCGCCACCGGCCATGCGTAGCGGAGTTTCGCTATCCTCGGCATTGAAGTCGCCTTCAACCAGCACGAATGGTCGTGGCTCCAGCTTGAAGATCTCGTCCAACAGCAATCGCAATTCGAGTGTCTGCTCCATGCGCTTGATAGCCGAAAGGGCATAGCCCTCCGCCCAGGAACTCACCGACTTCCAGCCGAACGGGGAAAGTTTCTGGCCCGGAATTGCCGTTGCGAGCGGCGAGCGCAAATGGACATTGACGACCGTGAATTGAACACCGCCGACGTTGAGGTCGGTGCGCAGCAGGGGCCGGTCGAACCGGATCTTGGTTGGCTCGGTCGGGGGCGTCTCTGCGGTTACGAGCCGTCTCAATCGGGGGCAACAGGTCATGGAGTATCTGGGCTTGCTGGATGATGGGATGGCGAGAGAGCGTCACCAGATTATGGACGTCGGCTGGATCCGCACGCTCCGCCGCCGTAGTCCAGGCCCGATGAAACGTTGCATACTCACTCCCTTCCAGCAGCGCGTCGAGAGCGAGTAGCTTGCGATTGGGCTGGCCCGCCACGTGCTGGCCATTCACTTCCTGCAGGCACAGCACGTCGGCTTCGAGGCGTTCGAGTGCGGGCCGCAATACGGCTGCCCGGCCTGCGAGCGGCTTATCGAGGTTTTCCAGATTGAAGGTGGCCAAGCGCATGCAGTTTTCCCTACAGCTGCGTACGGTTCAATCGCAATGCATTGCCGATCACGCTGACCGACGACAAGGCCATCGCCGCAGCTGCAATTTTTGGCGACAGCAGGACGCCGAAGACCGGATACAAAACACCAGCTGCTATGGGCACACCCGCTGCGTTGTAGATGAATGCGAACACCAGGTTCTGGCGAATATTGGACATCGTGGCCGCCGAAAGACGTCGGGCGCGCACGATACCGTTGAGATCGCCTTTCAGCAGCGTGACCCCGGCGCTCTCCATGGCGACATCAGTTCCAGTGCCCATGGCGATGCCGACGTCGGCTGCGGCAAGCGCTGGGGCATCGTTCACGCCGTCGCCCGCCATGGCAACGATGCGCCCCTGCGCGCGCAGCGTCTCCACCACCTTCGCCTTGGCGCCGGGCAGCACGTCCGCCCGGACCTCTTCGATCCCAAGCCGCTTGGCGACCGCAGTGGCCGTCGTGGCGTTGTCGCCCGTCAGCATGACGATGCGAATGCCGGCTTGTCTGAGGGCGGCGATGGCTGCCGCTGTGGTTGGCTTGACGGGGTCGGCGATAGCGATAACCCCTGCCAATGCCGCGTCGACGCTGACAAAGATAGCCGTCGCGCCTTCCCGGCGCATCTCTTCGGCTGTGGTATCGAGGGATGACGTGTCGATCCCGGCTTCGGCCATAATCGTATGATTGCCGATCACCAGCTTGCGGCCATCGACGGTGCCGGTCACGCCCTTTCCAAGTGGCGAGTCGAAGTCTTCCGCCCGTCCGAGAGGCATGCTCCGGTCGGCGGCGGCGCGAACGATCGCTGCTGCGATGGGATGTTCGCTGCTGCGCTCCAGGCTGGCCGTGAGGCGCAGCAGCTCTTGTTCCGTGAACCCAGATGCCACGCGGACGACTACCACGCTCGGCTTCCCTTCGGTCAATGTGCCGGTCTTGTCGACGACGAGCGTGTCGACCTTTTCCATCCGTTCAAGCGCATCGGCATTTTTGATCAGGACCCCCTGCTGCGCGCCCCGGCCGACGCCCACCATGATCGACATGGGCGTCGCCAAGCCCAGCGCGCACGGACAGGCGATGATCAAAACCGATACGGCGGCAATCAAGGCGTAGCTGAGCCGCGGTTCGGGCCCCCAGACGCTCCAGGCTATGAAGGCCAGCGCTGCAGCTGCAATCACTGCCGGTACGAACCAGCCAGAAACTTGGTCCGCCAGTCGTTGAATGGGCGCGCGGCTGCGTTGTGCCGCCGCCACCATTTGGACGATTTGCGCCAGGACCGTTTCGCGGCCTACCTTGCCGGCCTGCATGACGAAGCTGCCCGAACGGTTCATGGTGCCACCTACGACCAGGTCGCCCGTGCTCTTAGTCACCGGCATGGATTCGCCCGTCACCATGGATTCGTCGATGGCGCTGCGGCCGTCGACGATGGTGCCGTCGACTGGGATGCGTTCGCCCGGGCGGACGCGCAGATGGTCGCCGACCACCACTTGATCGAGCGCGACATCGGTATCCGTGCCATCCGCGGCTATCCTGCGGGCCAATTTGGGAGATAGGTCGAGCAGGGCGCGAATGGCGCCGCTCGTCTGTTCGCGGGCACGCATTTCGAGTACTTGGCCGAGAAGCACAAGGACGGTAATTACCGCCGCCGCCTCGAAGTAGACCGCGACCGCTCCGTCGTGGCCGCGCATGGCGTCGGGAAACAGGCCGGGCCAGACGGTCCCGACGATGCTGTAGGCCCACGCGACGCCGGTTCCCATGGCGATCAGCGTGAACATGTTGAGATAGCCAGTCTTGAGCGACGTCCAGCCGCGTTCGAAGAACGGCGATCCGGCCCACAACACCACTGGCGATGCAAACAGCAGCTGGATCGAGTTGGAGGTTTGTTGACCGAGCCAATGGTTGAGGCCCCAGAGATGGCCGCCCATTTCGAGAATGAAGATGGGGAGCGTAATGGCCAGTCCGATCCAAAAGCGCTGTGTCATTTCAGCGAGTTCGGGATTGACGGCAGTCTCTCGCGAAACTGCTTCCGGCTCGAGCGCCATGCCGCAGATCGGGCACGCACCCGGACCGGCCTGGCGGATTTCGGGGTGCATCGGGCAGGTATAGATCGCCCCCGGTGGTACAGTCGCCGAGTGACGGCGCGGCGGGTGATCAGGGTCTGCCGTGAGGTATTGGGCGGGGGCTGCCATGAATTTTTCCCGGCAGAGGGCCGAGCAAAAATAATAAGGGACACCGAGATGCGTATAGCGGTGCATCGCCGTGGCCGGTTCAACGGTCATTGCGCAGACCGGGTCCTTGACCACCATTGGATTGTTACCGCTGGCCGGGCTGCCAGACGGATGATCATGGCCGTAGGAACACGTTTCAGTTGCGTGTTCGGGATTCATCGGCATGGAACTCTCTCCAGACAGTATGTCGATCATGAAGGTTCCCAGCCGGCTGTGGCGTTGACCCATATCATGGCGCCTGAGCGCAGAGACCTTAACGTCTTACGCTCACCTGGGAGTGACTTGCGATGATGCATCAGGACTGGGATTGGGGGATGGAGTACCCGCACGTGCTTGGCGCGGCGTTGGTTGTTTTGATTTTTGCGGTGCTCATCAAGCACGTGTTCTTCAACTAGGCGCTGTACCGGCCGAGTTATCCGCACCATTTCCATAGGGTTCGTTGGTTTGGGCCGTTGACCATTATTGGGGCTGACACTCTGGCCCGCTCTTCGATTTTGTCGCAGGCTGATGGCTTGGCGAAGGTCAACCGACAGGTCTACAGCAACCGCTGGGGTAGATCGGAGCGATATTTGATGACAATCGGTGCGACGGAATCATCCCGCGAGATATTGAATGCAGCCGCGGGCCACCGCAGCTTGATTTATCCGGGATTCGCTCCGGGCGTCGCGCTGCTTACGCTCGGCATGTGCGTGTCCATCGTCCTGCTTGGGCTGACAATGCCCTACTATAACAAGGCCGCCTCCGACATGGTCTCGGTCTACGAGGGCCTGCTCTATAATTCTCATCTACCCCAGGAATTCGTCGTTTATCCCGCGGTGCTCGACCGCGTTCTATTGGGATGGTGGTTGAGCGCCTTGAAGGGCCTGGGCCTCATTTCGATCTCGCGGCTCGAGGAACTCAAGCCTCTTAGCGATATCAAGGCTTACGACGCCCAATGGCAGATGCTGGTCCAGGCAGGCCGCGTCTATTCGCTCCTTACGGGTATCGCGTGCGTGATGTCGATCGTCGGGCTCGTCTATCGCTGGCTCGGCGTCTGGCAGATCGCGGTTCTCTCGGGTGTCGCGTTTGCCTTCTCAAGCGGTGTCGCGCTGGGATTTCGTATTCTTAGGCCTGAGATGCTGACCGCAACGCTGACCTTCGACGCTTTGCTCGTGACGCTCGTCTGTGCCAAACAACGGGACGTGCGCTGGCGTCTGTTGGGCCTCGTTCTGGCGGGGCTGCTTATTGCGCTCGCCGTTCTGGAAAAAGTTCAGTCTGTCATTCCAGCATTCGCCCTGCTGCCCCTCGCGTGGGCCTTAGGGACGTATTCGCCCCCCGAGACACGCAACCGGATCATCTGGCGCTGGGCCGCGGTACTGACTGTAATGGCTGCGCTCGCGATCTGGCCAGCCGTGATCGTCATCCAGCAGGGTATCGCCGGCATGGCGGGTTCGAAGTTCACGGAAGTTCTTTACCGGCCCCTGATGAGCGGATTGTCGGGGCACTACCAGCTGATCGGCGCCGCAGTGGTCGTAGCGGCGATGGGCGCGTATGCCGCTATCTGGCGCGTCAGCATGGAAGAGACACTCGCAGGGATTGCGGCGTTCGGGCTGGGGCTGGCGTCCGGAATCGATGTGCTCTATCTGCAGCCCAGCGCCGATGCGATCATCGCTGTCGCCAACCCACTCGAGCATCTGCAAGGTCTCGCGGCTGGTAGCGGCTCGCTGCTTCTGTCGCAGACACCAGGTGCCATCTTCTCGACGCTGCTTTCGTCCGTCGGACGCGCACTTGCGATCCACACGTTCGTACTCGCGCCGATGCACCGGCCGACGCTGCTGATCGAATGGCTGGCCCTGTACGGCATGGTCCATGCCCTGCGCAATGGGCGCCAACTGCTGGCGTTGCAGATTTTCCTGCTGCTGGGATGCGCAATCGCAGAGGATACACTCTTCAGTCTGCGGCAGGTGAAAGTCTATTATCTGCCCTATAGCGATCTGCCTATCGTGCTGGCCGGCGCGCTGGCCTTGACCCAGTTCGCCGACCGGTTGACGACGCCGCGTTTTGAAAGGGCGGCGGCGGTTCTCATGGTCTTTTATGTCGTATGGGGGCATGCTCAACCTGCGCTTGCCGTCTATAGCCATCACGACAAGGGCAAAGTGTGCGCGATCGTTGTACAGTTCACCAAGCGTATAACGATTCCCTATTGCGCCGGGAACGGCATCCCCGCCGCGGGGGCACACGGTTTGGACGACAACTGAGGCCTTTCATGAAATTGTCTGTCGTTGTTCCGTGCTACAACGAAGAGCAGGTCATCGAGGAGACGTACGGGCGACTGGACGCTGTGGTCAGGGCCATTACGCCGGATTACGAACTCATCTTCGTCGACGATGGCAGCAAGGACCGGACGGCCATCATCCTCAAGTCCATTTGCGATAGGCATGGGCATGTGCGCGTCATTCGTCTTGCGCGCAACTTCGGCCAGCAGAATGCGCTGGCCGCAGGCCTTGCGGCAGCCACGGGCGATGCGGCCGTGATTATCGATGCCGATTTACAAGACCCGCCGGAAGTGATTGCCGACTTTGTAGCGAAGTGGCGCGAAGGCTATGCGGTCGTCGTGGGGCAGCGACTTGAGCGGCCGAAGGAAACTCTCTTCAAGCGCGTATCGGCGTATCTCTTCTACCGGCTGATGAACCGGCTATCCGAAGTGCCGCTCCACCTCGACGCTGGCGACTTCCGGTTGCTCGATCGCAAGGTGTTGGATACGCTGAACGAAATGCCGGAGCGCTACCGTCTGCTGCGAGGCATGATCAGCTGGGTCGGACTTTCGCAGGCGGCGGTGCCCTATAAGCGCGCGCCGCGCTTTGCGGGCTCGACGAAATACTCGCTTTCCAAGATGGTCGGGCTGGCGCTCGATGGATTGTTCTCCTTTTCCACGGTCCCGTTGCGCGCGATGTCGTTCATCGGACTGGCGACCTTCGTCCTGGCGCTGGGAGGTATCGGCTACGCCATCGTCCTGCGGCTCGCCACCAACCAATGGGTACCGGGTTGGACGGCGATGTTTGTCGCGCAGCTGCTGCTCGGCAGCCTCAATATGCTAGGCCTCGGGTTGCTCGGCGAATACGTCGGGCGGATCTACGGCGAGGCAAAGCAACGCCCGTTGTTCGTGGTCGCGGAACGGTTCCAGTCCGGGGAGGAGGCCTATGCTGCGGCGGCAAGATCCGTTCCGGCGCAATCGATCAGGGCCGGCGAGAGTGCGATCTCGTGACTCTGGCCGCCGATAGCACCGTGCCTTCAGGCCAGGCCAAGGCAAGCTGGCAGCGGCGGACATCTGTGCTGGGGTTGGTCGTAACGGTCGGCCTGATGGGCCTGCTGGCGAGCCGGGTGGATGGCGCACGCGTTTTGAGTGCGGTCCGCGAGGTCTCGTGGACCGCGCTGGCTGCAGCCGGGGCGCTGCTCGCTTTGGCTTATTCCGCCAAGATCGCCCGCTGGTACGTGATGCTCGCCAGCGTCGCGCCTGGCGTCGGGGCGGCGGCGGCGGCGCAGACGCTGCTCGGCAGTGTGGCGCTCAATAATGTGTTGCCGCTGCGGGCGGGCGACGTCGCACGGGTTTTCGCCTTCCGCGATCTGCTCGGCGCGCCCGCTGCCACCCTGGTTCCACTGCTGCTGCTGGAGCGGGTGCTGGACGCCGGAATGCTGATGATTTTAGCCGCCTTGGTTGCGCTCGCGATGGGCGACGCTTTGCTCCCGACTGCCTTTGGCGGCTGGAGTGCGCTGGGCAGTGGTGTCGCGATCGGGTTGGCCGTGGCCGCACTGGCGGCGGGTCCCGGGGCAGAGGCGCTGATGCCATTGCGGGCTGTGGGGTTGCGCTGGCTGCCGGTCAAGCTGCAGGCTCCTGTTACACACGCCCTCGATGTGCTGGCGCGGCAGATGCGCGGATGGCAGGGCTTGAAGCTGCTGGCGCTGACGGCGCTCGCATGGGGCTTTGAAGGGGGGATGCTTGCGGCGTTGGCCGCAGGATTCGGTTTTGCGAAGCCCCTGCTGGCTGGATATTTCGCCTGCGCACTCGCGACGCTTGCGACATTGGTTCCGAGTGCGCCAGGATTTTTTGGAACGTTTCACGCCGCTGCGATTGCCGCAGTCGAGACGTTCGGCGCCAGCCCCGATCAGGCTGCCGCGTTCGCTATCCTCGCCCATGGGCTCATGTGGCTGCCGCTCACAGCGATGGGCCTCGTGTGCCTTGCGTGGCTGTCCGCCCGCCGGCTGATAACAACCGCACCTGCCCCGGAGACACCGTGACAACACCCCCTCAGCGCAATGGCCGTACGGTCATCATCGGCGGCGGCATGACTGGCCTTGCTGCGGCCTATGAATTGGCGAAGGCCGGTTGCCCGGTGACCGTGGTCGAGGCGGAAAAAGCGCTGGGCGGATTGGCTGGCAGTTTCGAGATCGGCGAGGCTGGCACATGCGCGGGGTTAGAGCGGTTCTATCATCACTGGTTCAAGAGCGACGTGCATATCCTGGGGCTGATCAACGATATCGGCCAGAGTGATCGCGTCGTGTTCCGGGAAACGCGGACCGGGCTGTACTACGCCAACTCGTTCTACCGCTTGAGCAATCCGCTCGATGTGTTGCGGTTCACGGCCTTGCAGCCGCTCGACAGGCTGAGGCTCGGGTGGCTCGCGCTGCGGGTGAAGGGCGTCAAGGACTGGCGGGCGCTGGAAACCAAGACCGCCAAGGACTGGCTGCTTGAACTGGCGGGCCCCGCCGTATACCGGGTCGTTTGGGAACCCTTGCTCATCGGCAAGTTCGGACCGTGGGCCGACAAGATCTCGGCTGTCTGGTTCTGGAACAAGATTGCGCTCAGGGGCGGCAGCCGGGGCAAGGGCGGCGCGGAAACGCTCGCCTATTACAGCGGTGGTTTTGGGGCGCTCGTCGAGGCGCTGCGGTCACAAATCTCGGCTCTAGGAGGGGAATTCGTGATGGGGCAGCCTGTCAGCGCCATCGAGGTTTGCGCCGGGCGGGCGACGGGCGTTCGGGTGGGCGACCGCACGATTCCGGCTGCAGCCGTGTTGGCAACGCCGGCGCTGCCGATCATTGCCGACTTGCTCGCGACCCATATTCCAGCTGACGCAGTCGCTGGATTGCGCCGTATTCAGTATCTGGGAAATGTCTGCCTCGTACTCGAACTCGATCGTTCGCTGTCAAAAACTTACTGGCTCAATGTGAATGACCCAAGCTTTCCGTTCGTTGGCATCATTGAGCACACCAATTTCGAACCGACGTCGTCCTATAATGGGCGGCATATCACATATCTATCGAAGTATCTGCCGATAGACGACGCGCTGTATGGGATGAATGCGGACGAGCTTCTGGCTTTCGCGATGCCGCATCTCAAGCGTATGTTTCCAGCCTTCGACCCAGCCTGGGTTCTCAAGGCGCACGCGTGGCGGGCGGAATATGCCCAGCCGATCGTCGAGCGGAATTACTCGGCATTGATCCCCAGCGAACAAACCGCGCTGGAAAATGTTCGCATCTGTTCCATGGCGCAAATCTACCCGGAAGACAGGGGGACCAACTACGCTGTGCGCGAGGGGCGCCGCATTGGGCGCACGATGGTGGAACAAATGGCCCAGGCAGCGCGTTAGTGCGTCAGGCCATTGTGCGAGCCGAGCTGGATGGTCCTTTGCTAAACCATAATTTCTTGCCGGGACGCGCTTTTGGGCGCACTCTTGTTCTCTGCATCCGAACTTCCACGCGGATGAATCCGCTCTCGGGGAATTTACAATGCCAATCGTGCGGACCCTCGTATTCCTTTTAGCGTCGGCCGGTTGGGCCCATGCCCAACAAGCGCCGGCACCCAAGTTTCCTGTCACGGTCGCACCGCCGCTTGAAAGGCGCATCACCCAATGGGACGAATATTCGGGGCGGTTTGAAGCCGTCGCCAGCGTGGATGTCCGCTCGCGGGTGTCCGGGTTCATCGACCAGATCAACTTCAAGGACGGGCAAATCGTTCAAGCTGGCGATCTGTTGTTCACGCTAGACAAGCGGTCATTCGAGATTGCCGTCGAAAGCGCTAAGGCCGATATCGCCAAGGCCACGGCCCAGGTCGAACAGACGAGCGCCGACGTCGAACGCGCCGAGCCCCTGCTTAAGAACCGCACGATTTCCGAGCAGACTTATGACACGCGCAGGGGAAGCCTGGGTGTTGCGCTGGCCACCAAGCAGGCCGCGGAAGCGGCGCTAAAGTCTGCGCAGCTGAACCTCGAATGGGCCGAAGTGCGGGCGCCAATCGGTGGCCGCGTTTCGGATAAGAAGGTGGATGTCGGCACGCTCATCAGCGGCGGTGGTTCATCCCCGTCCCCGACCTTGCTTACCACCATCGTATCGCTCGACCCGATCCACTTCGTGTTCGATGTTTCGGAAAGCGACTTCCTGCGCTACACGCGCCTCAAGGCGTCGGGCGAGCGGCCGTCGTCGCGCGACATTTCCAATCCCGTGCGTATCAAGCTGGCGGACGAGCCTGACTTCGTCCACGACGGAAAAATGAATTTCGTCGACAACCAACTGTCGGTCCGCTCGGGCACGCTGCGGGGCCGGGCTGTGCTCGACAACAAGGATGGGTTGCTGGTACCTGGCGTGTTCGGCCGGTTGCAATTGTTCGGCGGGGAGGCCGACGCACTCTTGATACCGGACACGGCGGTTATTTCCGACCAAGCCAGGAAGATCGTGTTCACGGTCACCGCGGATGATACCGTGGTCGCAACGCCCGTAACCCTCGGTCCGATCGTCGACGGTCTGCGGATCGTGCGTTCGGGGCTCGACAAAAACATGCGGGTCGTCATCGAAGGGATCGCCAATCCTGCCGTGCGGCCGGGGGCCAAGGTTGCGCCCAAGTCCGGCGAAGTCAAAGCCGCGACCGACGTCAAGGCGGCAGCAAGGTAAGCCTCGCTCCCCATTCGCGCACCTCGGGTCGGTCGAGGAACCTGAGACTTCTGGAGACGTCGGATGAAGCTGTCGCATTTTTTCATTGATCGCCCGATCTTTGCGAGTGTCCTGTCGCTGCTGATCGTTATCGTCGGGTTGATCGCACGGGCCGCTTTGCCGATTGCCGAGTATCCAGAAATCGCCCCGCCGACGATCAGCATCGCCGCAACTTATCCCGGCGCGTCGGCGCAGGTCATCGCCGAAACCGTCGCCACCCCGATCGAGCAGGAGGTGAACGGCGTCGACAATATGCTGTACATCAGCTCGCAATCGACGGGAGACGGGCGGCTGACGATCAGCATCGTCTTCAAGCCGGGCACCAACATCGATCAGGCTCAGGTGTTGGTACAGAACCGCGTCGCCGTCGCCCAGCCGCGGTTGCCCGACGACGTGCAGCGGCTCGGCATCGTTGTGCGGAAGGCCTCGCCCGACCTGATGATGGTCGTGCATATGACGTCGCCCGACAATTCGCGCGACCAGCAGTATATCTCGAATTATGCGACGCTCTACGTGAAGGATGTGCTGACCCGCGTCGACGGTGTGGGCGACGTCACTATCTTCGGCGCGCGTGATTATTCGATGCGCATCTGGCTCGACCCGGCCAAGGTCGCCGCGCGCGGGCTTACGGCCGGCGAAGTCGTGACCGCACTGCGGGCGGCCAACCTGCAGGTCGCGGCGGGAGCGATCAACCAAGCGCCGGCGACGTCGCCAGGGGCATTCACGCTCAACGTCAAGACGCTCGGTCGCCTGACAGGACCTGAAGAATTCGAAAACATCGTCGTGCGGGCGGACGCCGGCGGGCAGGTCGTTCGGGTTCGCGATATCGCCCGAGTAGAGCTCGGCGCGCAGGACTACACGGTCAATGCCTACCTCAACAACCAGGTCGCGACCGCTCTCGTGATTTTTCAGCGCCCCGGCTCCAACGCGCTTGCGACCGCTTCCGCTATCAAGGCTCAGATGGCTGCGATCGCCAAGGATTTCCCGCCGGGCGTCAGCTATTCGGTCGTCTACAATCCGACCGAGTTCATCCAGGATTCCGTCGATGCTGTGGTGCGCACGCTGATCGAAGCCATCCTGCTGGTCGTCGTCGTGGTGTTGGTGTTCCTGCAGACATGGCGCGCGGCCATCATACCCATTCTCGCCATTCCGGTTTCGCTGATCGGAACGTTCGCCGTGATGGCGGCCGCGGGGGTTTCGTTCAACACGCTATCGCTGTTCGGCCTCGTATTGGCGATTGGCATCGTTGTGGACGATGCAATCGTCGTCGTTGAGAATGTTGAGCGCTATCTGCGGCAGGGCTTGTCACCCACTGAAGCCGCCCATAAGACCATGGACGAAGTAGGCAGCGCGCTGGTTGCAATTTCATTGGTTCTGATGGGCGTGTTCCTGCCAACGGCGTTCATCGCGGGGTTGCAGGGATCGTTCTACAAACAGTTCGCCATTACCATCGCCGCTTCGACCGCCATTTCTCTGCTCGTGTCGCTGACCTTGTCGCCGGCCATGGCGGCTTTGCTGCTGCGACCGCACGAGGAGCACCCCAACCGTTCAGGGCTACTCGGCACGCTGGGCGCGCCGCTACGTTGGTTTTTTGATAAGTTCAACGCCGGCTTCGCGTGGCTGTCTCACGGGTATGCCGGGCTGACAGGCTGGGTGATCCGGGCCGGGGTCGTCATGATGCTGATTTATGCCGGACTGCTGGGCCTCACCTATTACAGGCTGGTGACGACGCCAACGGGGCTGATCCCGCAAATCGACCGGGGCTATTTCATCGCTGCCTTCACGCTGCCGCCAGGCTCGACGCTCTCGCGTTCGGACGAAGTCATTCACAAGGCGAGCGATCTGATGCTATCGCGTCCGGGCGTTCAGGCTTCAGTCGCCTTCGCGGGCTTTGATGGGGCGACGCGGGCCAATGCCCCCAACACAGGCGTGATCTTCGTGCGCCTCAAGGACTTCAAAGAGCGGGTCGCCGCAGGGCTTACCAAAGACGGAATTCTGGCCGATCTGCGCCAGCAGTTAGCCGGATTGCGCGAGGCCTTTGCGCTCGTGATCGAGCCGCCGTCCGTTCCCGGCATCGGAACCGGGGGCGGTCTCAAAGGCTTCGTGCAGGACCGCTCGGGCCGCGGCTTGCCGGCACTGGAGGCTGCGACCTGGGTGGTCGCCGGGGGAGCCCGCGCGGTGCCCGGCATCGTCCAACCCTTCACGCTTTTCAACACCAAGACTCCGGAAATCTTCGCCGATATCGATCGGACCAAGGCCGAGCAACTTGGCGTGCCGATCTCGCGGGTGTTCGAGACGCTCTCGGTCTACATGGGCTCGGCGTTCGTCAATGATTTCAATATTCTGGGGCGTACCTACCGGGTGACGGCCCAGGCCGACAATCCCTACCGGTTGAGCCTGCGCGATGTCGCCAATCTCAAGACCCGTTCGTCGAGCGGGGACATGGTGCCGATTGGGTCGGTCGCCACGTTCAACGACACGACGGGTGCCTACCGCGTGCCGCGGTATAATCTCTATCCGGCGGCCGAAGTGCAGATGGGGCTCGCGCGGGGCTACTCGTCGGGGCAAGGGATCGCTGCCATCGAGAACATTGCGCAGACACAGCTGCCGTCGGGTTTCGGGTTCGAATGGACGGAGATTGCGCTACAGGAGAAGCTTGCGGGGAATACGGCGGCCATCGCTTTTGGCCTCGCCGTGGTGTTCGTGTTCCTGCTGCTGGCGGCGCTCTATGAAAGCTGGCTGCTGCCATTGGCTGTCATCGGCATCGTGCCTATGTGCATTTTGGCCGCCATGATCGGTGCCAATCTTCGCGGCCTCGACCGCAATATTTTGGTCGAAATCGGCCTCGTGGTGTTGGTGGGCTTGGCCGCCAAAAACGCTATTCTGATCGTCGAGTTCGCCAAGCAGGCCGAGGAGGAGGGCATGAACCGCTTCGATGCGGCCGTCGCAGCCGCGCGCACGCGCTTGCGGCCCATCCTCATGACATCGCTGGCGTTCATCCTCGGGGTGGTGCCACTGTTGCTTGCTGAGGGTGCTG
Source organism: Hyphomicrobium sp. (assembly GCA_025351425.1). GTDB lineage: Bacteria > Pseudomonadota > Alphaproteobacteria > Rhizobiales > Hyphomicrobiaceae > JANXVY01. The sequence continues at coordinate 12,490 of JANXVY010000037.1, read as the reverse complement.
GGGCCGAGATGCGCCAGTCACTTGGAACGGCTGTGTTCTCCGGCATGCTCGGCGTCACTTTCTTCGGCTTGATTTTCACGCCGGTGTTCTACGTACTGGTCCGCTATGCCGCTCAGTGGTGGCAGCGGCCGAATGCAGGCGCTGGCACTAGCCGGCTACCGGCTGCGAATGCAGCGGAATGATCCGCGCTCCTCTATCATTCTGAATTGACATGGAAACCCTTGTTGAAACGGATTTCCACTGGGCTGCGAAATGCTCTACTTTGGTAACGAACCTACCGGTCCCGATCCAACGCACCGGTGCCTGCCGTATGTATGCCCTGACACTCCAGGAGCCCAGTCACTCGCATGTCATCCAAATCGCCTGTTAAGCCAGTTATCGTTTCTCCCGTCCCAGCTGCTGTCGTCAAACCCTCGCGGGCCGAGGTAGAGGAGGCGATCCGCACGATCATCCGCTGGACCGGGGATGATCCGGCGCGGCCCGGTCTGCACGAGACGCCCGACCGGGTTGCGCGGGCCTATGAGGAATATTTTAAGGGTTACGGCGAAGATCCGGTCTCGATCCTGCAAAAGACGTTTGAGGAGATCGAAGACTACGACAAGATGATCATCCTGCGATCGATCCGCTTCGCAAGCCATTGCGAGCATCACATGGCACCGATCATCGGGAGGGCCTGGATCGCCTACATCCCGCGGGGTCGCGTCGTGGGCATCTCGAAGCTCGCGCGGATCGTCGAGGTGTATTCCAAGCGCCTGCAGATTCAGGAAAAGATGACGGCGCAGATCGCAAACGCAATCGAAAACGTACTTCAGCCGCATGGCGTTGCCGTCGTGATCAAGGCCGAGCATCACTGCATGACCACTCGGGGCGTTATGAAGCCCGGCACCGATCTCGTGACCAGCCATATGACCGGGGCGTTCCGCGACAACGCCATGACGAGGCAGGAATTCCTTTCCATGGTCGACGAATAGGGGTTCCTCAGCCCGTTTCACCGTAGACGACGTTGGTCAGATATAGACCCTCCGGTGGCGCGACAACGCCGCACTCCTTGCGGTCGCGGGCGGCGAGGATGAGGCGGACGTCGGTCCGCGACCAACGGCCCTCGCCGACAAGCTTCAATGTGCCAACCATCGAGCGCACTTGATTGTGCAGGAACGAACGCGCCTCCGCGCGGATATGGATTTCATCGCCCGTGCGGGTCACTTCCAGGCGATCTAGATTCCTCAGCGGGCTTTCGGCCTGGCATTGGCTCGCGCGGAAGGTCGTGAAATCGTGCAGGCCAACCAGTTCCTGCGCGGCCGCCTGCATCTGCGTTTCATCGAGTTTGAAGGGCACCCACCACACCCTACCGGCATCAAGCGCCGGCCGCGCACGCCGTGCCAGAATCCGGTAGAGATAGTGGCGTGCGGTGGCGCTGTGGCGGGCGTCGAACGTATCGGGCACGGCGCGGCACGTCAGCACCGCGATCGGATTGGGACGGATCTGGTGGTTGATCGCATCGCGGATGCGGGTTGGCTCCCAAGAACGGCTGAGGTCGAAATGGGCGACCTGACCTAACGCATGGACGCCTGAATCGGTGCGGCCTGCGCCCCGGACAACAACCGTTTCGCCGGAGAACTTTTTAATCGCTTCGATCAGCGCGCCCTGCACGGAGGGGCCATGGGTCTGGACCTGCCAGCCCATGAAGGGCGTTCCATCATATTCTATCGTGGCGCTATAGCGCGGCATAAGTTGCGGGCCTTCGTCAGTTGAGCCCGCTCACTAGATTGGTTGAGCGCTAAGGAAAAGCCCAAATCAACGATGCGCGTGACCCATGCGATGGCTGCCTGCGTGCGGGTGCGCGCCACCACCAAAGCCGTGCATGGGTCCAGCGGCCTTATAAACGCGCCCGGCTTGCCCGTGCGATGTCCGTTGGAAGACCACCCGCGATGTGGTGTTCGTGGCAATCGCTGGGTGGAATACATTTACGCCCGCGAGCCGGTTGGTATGGGGGTGATTGCTTTGATGAAGCAGCTTGACGTGGTGGTTGCCGAAGGGGCGGCCATAGCCGTAGCCGGGCACATAAATGCCGTAGCCGTAGCTGCTGGAATAAACGGTGGTTTGCCCCGCGGAGGGGCCGGCCGCGCTGTAGGCGGGTGTTTCATAGGCGCCGTCCGTATCGAGCGGGCGCCAGACCCTCACCCCGCGCTCGATAGACACGGCGACATTGACTTGGTTGCCGGCCACTCCGGCAACTCCGGCTGCGCCATCGGCCAGCACAGGGGTCGCCCAGGTTACGAGAAAAACGCCAAAAACTTTCAAACGCATGTCACGGCTCACTGTGAACGACTGTTTTCGCAGTGTACCGCGGCGGGACAGAGGGAGGGTGGAAATTACCCTCCATCATTAATTTAATCCGGGCGTCAAACACGGTCGCCCGGACGCAACGCAAAGCCATGCAGGAATTCGGCAGCCGACTGGGCGCGCTTGCCCGCCCGCTGCACGTCCAACAGCCTAATTGCGCCGGTCCCGCAGGCGATCGTTAACTCGCCGTCCTGAACCGTTCCGGGAAATCCATTGCCGTCAGTGCGCTGGGTGCGCAGCACCTTGATGCGTTCGCGGCGTTCGGCTGTCCCTGTCTCGAACCAGGCCCCGGGAAAGGGCGATAGTGCGCGCACCCGATTGTGGACCTCGGCTGCTGACAGCGAGAAATCGAGTTTGGCTTCCGCCTTATCGATCTTGGCTGCGTAGCTCACGCCCTCGGTTGGCTGCGGCGTCTCGCTCAGCCGTCCGTGCTCCAGCAGCGCGAGGACTTTTACCATTGCCGCCGCGCCGGTTAGGCTGAGGGCGTCGTGCAGTTCGCCCGTCGTGGTATCGGGACCGATCGGCATGGGGACCACAAGGCACATCGGGCCGGTATCGAGCCCAAGCTCCATGCGCATGACTACAGTGGCGGTCGCTGTATCTCCCGCCATAATCGCGCGATGGATCGGTGCTGCGCCCCGCCAACGGGGCAGCGCCGAAGCATGCAGGTTGTAGCAGCCGAGGCGAGGTGCATCGAGGATCGCCTGGGGAAGCAACAGCCCATACGCGACGACCACGGCGGCATCGGCGGCATGGGCGCGGAATTCCGCCTGTTCGTCTGCGCCTTTAAGGGTCGAGGGTGTCAAAACGGGGATGCCGTGCTTTTCTGCGCAGAGGTGGACCGGGCCCTTGGTCGCGCTCATACCGCGACCGGCGCGCCGAGGGGGCTGCGAATAGACGGCCGCCACCGTGTGACCGGCGGCGATGATCGCTTCGAGGGTGGGCACCGAGAACGCGGGCGTGCCCATAAAAACCAGGCGCAACGGCATCGGCGCTCATCCTTCGGTCAAACTTCGATCGGGTCGATGGCAGGGGTTTGCGCCAGCGGTTGGCCGGCATGCGCTACATCACGCGCGCCTGCTTCTTAAATCTGCGGACGATCATGTCGCGCTTCAGCCGCGTGAGAAAATCAATGATGAGTTTGCCGTCCAAGTGGTCGATTTCGTGCTGTATTGCCGTCGCCAGCAACCCGCCGGTCGTCAATTCCTGCGGCTTGCCGTCGAGGTCGAGGTAGGACACCGTCAACGAGGCCGGGCGTTCGATATCGAGGCGCACATCGGGGAGCGACAGGCAGCCTTCCTCGTACACCTTCATTTCCGAGCCCAGATCGACGATCTTGGGGTTGATCAGCACCAGGGGCTGTTTGCCTTCGTCCTCATCGGCGACATCCAAAACCAGCAGGCGCTTAGGTACGTTGACCTGGATGGCCGCCAGCCCTATCCCCGGCGCTTCGTACATGGTCTCGAACATGTTGGCGACAAGCCGCTTCAGATCACCGTCGTAGGTTTCAACCGGAGTGGAAACCTGGCGCAGCACGGGGTCGGGCAGCTTGATGATGGGCAACAGTGGCATGGGCGAAAGGCTGATCCTTCAAATATTTGCATCTTCATTGCACGGCTGGCCGTCACTTCTCAAGCGCTCGTCGCAGGGCCTCCCGTCGCAGTTGCCGGCACGTCGAAAACGGGCTAAGGGCGGAAGATACGGGGGGCGATCGGGCGGTACAGGTTGGCATGGATCAAACGGCGCAGTTCGTACTGGGCTTTCAGGAATGGGTAGGATTGCCGGACCTCGGCCTGCCTTCGCTCAAGGCCAAGGTCGATACCGGCGCCCGCACCAGCGCATTGCATGCGCACCTGATCGAGCCGTGTTTGGAGAATGGTGTCGCTTGCGTTCGCTTCAAGGTGCAGCCCGTGCCCCGGAGGCCGGCCATCGAGATCGACTGCGTGGCTCCCATCGTCGGGCGGCGTGCCGTGACGAGTTCGAACGGCGAAAGCGAATTGCGGTTCGTGATCAGCACCCTTATTGAGGTTGGGGCGCTCCGGTGGCCCATCGAAGTCACGCTCACCAACCGGGGGGCGATGAATTTCCGGATGCTGTTGGGGCGCCAGGCGCTACAGCCTGGAATGCTGGTCGATCCGAAAGCGTCGTTCCACCAGCCGCGGCGCAGCCACAAGGTCTACCGTAGACTACTGGTGCCCAAAGCGGCAGGGCCAGCTTGAGCCTGTTAGACGCCCAGCACGCCTATCAATGTTTCGATGACCGCCTTTTCGTCGAAGCGGCGCTCCGCCTTGGCGCGGCTGGCGCGTGCGAGCGACGGGATCAGGTCGGGCCGCTTTAGAAAGCTTTCCATCGCGACGGCCAACGCATGGGGATCGGCGGGCGGGACGAGGCAGCCGTTGATACGCTCGTCCACCGTTTCCCGGCAGCCCGCGACGTTGGTCGTAATGATGGGACGGCCGGCGGCCATCGCCTCCAGCACCGAGCGCGGCATGCCTTCGGCGTGTGAGGGGTAAACATAGACATGACAGGCGCACAGCGCGGGGCGGACATCTTCGAGGGGACCGACATAGTTGACGCAATCGCGGTAGCTTTCGATCACGGAGGCTGTCAGCGCGGTCTTGCCCGAGCCTGCGGGGCCGGCCAGTTGGAACGTGGCGGAGGGCGCGCGCGACTTGCAGATGCGGGCGGCCTCGCAGAAGTCGAGCACGCCCTTGGTTTGGTCGAGGCGCGCGATCATCAGGAACACCAGACCTGCAGTCAGCGGCGGCAGCGGCTGCAGCGCGTGGGCCTCGAGATCGACGCCGGCGCCTGGCACGATCACAAACGGCAAGTCGGCCGGGAGCGCCTTCGCCCGGTGCAGGGTCTTGGGATCGTCGGTATTGTGGAACACGGCGACGTCGGCGAGTTCCAGCGTCCGAGAGATCGCCCGCAGGTCCACAGTGTTCGTTCCGCCCGGCAAGTCGTTGATCATGGCCACGATGCGCTCGGCCTTGCCCTTGCGGGCTGCCTTGACGGCGGCAAGTGTCAGTGCAGCTCCGAAAGCAATTACGGTGTGCGGGCGCCAGCTGGCGATGTCATGCGCCAGATCGGTGATGAAGCGCCGCTGCGGAAACAGGGTCAGGCCGGGCGGCGCCTTAGGTAACGCGCGCCGTTCCACGCCCAGCGCATCCAGACGCTTGGCGTCGCGTTCGTCAAAGGCCGTTGCATAGCAGGCAACCGCATGCCGGTCGCTGGTTAGCCTGCCGATCAGGCTGCCGCGCAGCATCACTATCTGCTCCGACGAGGGGCCGATAATCGCAATCCGGCGTAAGGCCTGCTGCTGCCCGGTCCTTGCTGCGAGGAGCGGGGCGAACCGGGAGGTGAGGTGCGTTTCCATCAATGAAGCGTCCGCGATTGGGGGGGCGCGATGAGTGGGGGAGCGACGCGCGGCGGGGCGTGGAGTTCTGGCTGATAGCCTTCAACGGTGCGCATCAGCACCGCCTGGATCGCCTCAATATCGCGCAGGTTCATTGCAGCGCGCAGTACGCCGAGTTCATGCTTCAGTTCCGCGGCACCAAGGTATGGCTCGCCCGAACGCAGAATGCGGGGGTGCTCGGTGCCTTCCGTATTGGCACCGATCAAGAGCTCCTCGTAGAGCTTCTCGCCCGGCCGTAGCCCCGTATAGGCGATTGCTATGTCGCCGTCGGGGCGGGCCTCGTTGCGCACCTCGAGACCCGTCAGCCGGATCATCAGATGGGCCAGATCGTCGATTTTCACCGGCTCGCCCATTTCAAGCACGAACACTTCGCCGCCTGTCGCCATCGCTCCGGCCTGGATGACAAGTCCTGCTGCCTCGGGGATCGACATGAAATAGCGCGTCACGTCCGCATGCGTCACGGTCACCGGGCCGCCCGCACGGATCTGGCGCCGGAAGAGGGCGACGACCGACCCGGAGCTATCGAGCACGTTGCCGAATCGGACCATCGTGAACACCGTACGGCAGGCTGGCTCGGCGGCGCGCGCTTGCAGAATCAGCTCCGCCAGCCGCTTGCTCGCGCCCATAATGTTGGTCGGGCGCACGGCCTTGTCGGTCGAGATGAGCACCACGCGCTCGACGCCGGCTGCCTCCGCGCACTCGGCCAGTACCTCAGTGCCGAACACGTTGTTGGCGAGCCCCGTGACGGGGTTGGCCTCGACAATGGGGACGTGCTTGTAGGCGGCGGCATGAAACACGGTCTCGATGCCGTATTGCACCAGGGTTTCAGTCACCACCGCAGCATCCAGAACCGAACCCAGAACCGCACGCACCTCGGGGGCTGGCTCGTCGCGGTAGAGGGCTGCCAACGTCTCGCGCACCTGCAGGTCGATCTGATAGAGCGCGAACTCGCAGACGTCGAACAGCACGAGGCACCTGGGCCGCTGGCGCACGATCTGGCGCACGAGTTCGGAGCCGACCGACCCGCCGGCGCCTGTCACCAGGATCGATTTGCCCTTGATGTTGCGTTCCAGCAGGTCGCCTTGAGGGGGAACGGGGTCGCGTCCCAACAGGTCATCGACGTCGATTGCCCGCAAGTCCGACACGCTGACGCGTCCGCTTGCGATATCTTCGAGGGCCGGCAGGACCTTGACCGTTACCGGCTGGCCCTTCAGCTCCTCGATGACGCGACGGCGTTCCTGGCGCTGGCCCGAGGGCAGGGCCAGCAGTACCTCGCTGCAGCCTCGCTTTTCGACCAGGGCAACAAGCTTCTCGGGCCGGTAGACCTTAAGGCCGCCGACGTATTGGCCCCAAAGCGAAGGCTCTGTATCGACGAAGCCTACAGGTTCGCGGTCGGCAACGCCGCGGATTGCTTCCAGCAACCGCACACCAGCGGTGCCCGCGCCGTAGATCAATACGCGCTTGCGGGGGCTGTCGTCGGGCAGCACTGGAAGCGCCACGCCGGCGCTCCGCAAAAGGAACGAAGCAAAATGGCGGCTCGCGACAATGACGGCGGTGCCGAAGATCGCATACAGCACCACCGCTGAACGCGGTACGCCTTGTTGGCCGGTCATGAAAACGAGTAGCGACCACACGAGGGTTGCAAGCACGACACCGCTGGCAATACGGGTGTTGCCGCGGTGGCCAATGTAACGCGTGACCAGGCGGTAGAGCCCCAGCCAAGCGAAAATAGCGACCGTGATGATGGGCGCGAGCACCATCAGCGCGACGCCCATATTGGTCGTCTCGTCCAGACTGAGGCGGCGCATCCACACGACGCCGAACAGCACGGCGGTCAGCGCCGCGACGTCGCTCAGCACGAGAATGACGCGCTTTTGCAGCCGAGGCCGTTCGATCAGCCAACCGCGCATACGTCGTGCCTGAGTTCTCAACCAATCGCTCACGCGCGTATCCGATTCATGATCCCTGCTCTGCGATAGTGCACTTAAAGCATTATGTCACACAACGGGAAGGGTCACTTTGCGGCCATTTCCCGGGGGACGGCGGCGGGGCCGGCCGCGTGCCTTGCAGCCTCCAGGTGCTCCATATGCCGGGTACACAGCCAAACCGCGACCACGCCGAACGCGATCCCGCCCAGCATGTGGCCAGCCAGCGCGCCCTGAGGACCCGCCATCGCACCGCCTGCGAGGACGAACGGAACCGTACCGAGCGTCGCCCGCCCCCAATTCAGCAACATCGAGGTCCGCGGCCGTCCCAACGTGTTGAAAGCCGCGTTCGCGATGAACAGGGCGCCCATGAACACGAACAGCGGCGTCAGCCACCGGCAATAAAAGACGATCAACTGCTCCGCCTCGCCGGTTGCGTGCATGACGTTCGCCAGCGGATGCGCCAACAGCGCCAGGAAAATCCAGGCTGTGACCGTAAATGCGGCGGTCACCTTGAGTGCTAGAGCGAACGCCTCCTTCATACGGGCCAATTGACCCGCCCCGTAGTTCTGGCCCAGGATCGGACCGATCGAGCCCGACAGCGCGTAGATCGCGCCGAAGGCGACAGGCAGCACGCGCCCGATGATGGTCCAGCCGGCCACCGCGCTGTCGCCGTATCCGGAGATGGCGTTCGTCACGTAGGCGTTCGAGAAGGGCGTTGCGATGTTGGCGAGGATCGCGGGGATCGCGACCAAGGCCATCGGTCGAATGTCGGCCAGGAATGGGCCCCACTGCGGGCGACCCATCAGATTGTGGACACGCACGACACCGTAAAGGCCGACCGCCATGATGGCGAAGCGGGCGATCACCGAGGCGAAGGCCGCACCTTCCAGCCCCCAACCGAGCCCGAAAATGAAGACCGGATCGAGGATCACGTTCACGATCGCGCCGATCAGCGTCACGTTCATGGCGCGGCGGGCGTCGCCCACTGAGCGCAGCACCCCGCCTGCCGTCATCCCCAGCGCCAGTGGCGCCAGTGACGGCACCAGGATGTGGAGATACGTGCTGGCTAAGTCGAAGGTTCGGCCTTTCGCTCCCAGCGTGTGCAGTCCCCACGGAATGGCCAGCCACACGACGAGGCTCAAGCCTGCCGACACGATCAGCGTCGCCAGGAACGAGTTGACCGTGAACCGGCGGGCTTTGACGTAGTCGTGCGCGCCGACCGCGGGGGCCACCAGGCTGATGGCCGCGATCGACAAGCCGATGCCGATCGAGATCGTCAGGAACAGGATCGAGCTGCCGTAGCCGACGGCCGCGACCACGGCCTCATCCTTGAGCCAGGAGAGGAAGATCAGGTTGGCGAGGTCGCCGACGAAGATCGCCATCAGGCCGGCCGCACCGGTCCCTGTCATCACGAGGATGTGGCGCAGGAGGCTGCCGGTGAGGAATTTAGGCGCCTGGCGCGTGCGCTGGGCTGGCTGCGCCGCCGTATCTTTTGGGGAGTCTGATCTGTCCATGGGAGAGGGCTATCACATTCGCCGTCGGGATTTGATGGCGGCCGCCAGCGTCCCTTCGTCCAGGTAGTCGAGTTCCCCGCCCATCGGTACGCCCTGGGCGAGCCTAGAGACGGCGACCCCAGTGGGTGCCAGCAGGCCCGTGACATAGTGCGCGGTCGATTGGCCTTCGACGGTCGTGTTTAGCGCCAGCAGCACCTCGCTCACCAGGCCGTCGTTCACGCGCGCCAGCAGGGCGTCGAGATTCAACTGGTCGGGGCCGACGCCATCGAGTGGCGAGAGATGGCCGCCCAGCACATGGTAACGGGCGGAAACAACGCCCGCGCGTTCCAGCGCCCAAAGGTCTCCGATCTCCTCGACCACCACGATCAAGTTCGGATCACGGGCGGGATCGCGGCAGATCGAACAAGGATCGACGGTGTCGAGATTACCGCAGATCGTGCAATCCTTGAGCTTGCCGGCGGCTTCCGCCAAGGCACTTGCCAATGGGATCATCAATGCATCCCGCCGCTTCAGCAGCGCCAACGCAGCTTTGCGCGCCGAGCGGGGCCCCAAGCCCGGCATCCGCCCCAACAGTTGTATCAGCCGCTCGATTTCCGGCCCGGTGATCTTCTTTGCCATAGCCTTGTGTCTACAGCCGCGCCCGATTCCGGGCTAGGGCGCTTGAGCAAGAAGGCTGCGCCAAAGAACGCGCCCATTGCAACCGGCGTCCAGTCGCGCTATAGGCACGTTTCGAGCCGTCCGGCAGGGCATGCCGTGGCGGCTCGTATGCTTTGAAAAACCCAAACCCTGGGATTTCAAGTGGCAGAACCCGCAAGGGTTCACGCCCGCGCCGTGCTTAGAGCCACTCTATAACACAGCGTATCAACCACGGGGATAAGTCGCGGCAACGCGGCGCAGATCAACAGGAGAGCAAAATGCCCAAGCAGAAGACCAAGAGCGGCGCCAAAAAGCGCTTCAAGATCACGGGTACGGGCAAGATCATCGCAGCCGCCGCTGGCAAGCGTCACGGCATGATCAAGCGGACGGCGAAGTTTGTGCGCAATGCGCGCGGCACCATGGTGCTGGCCGAGGGCGACCAGAAGCTCGTCAAGAAATACATGCCGTATTTCCGCTGAGTTGATTGTCGAGCCTCATCCCCGAAATCCTGAACGCATCTTTTAGCGGAGCAATTCCATGGCACGCGTCAAACGCGGCGTTACCGCCCACGCCAAGCATAAAAAAGTCCTCAAGGCCGCCAAAGGCTATTACGGCCGGCGCAAGAATACCATTCGCGTCGCCAAGCAGGCCGTCGAAAAGGCCCTGCAGTACCAGTTCCGCGACCGCAAGGCCCGCAAGCGCAACTTCCGTGCCCTCTGGGTCCAGCGCATCAACGCTGCCGTCCGCGAGCATGGCCTCACCTATTCGCGCTTCATCGACGGGCTGACCAAGGCCGGCATCGAGATCGATCGCAAGGTGTTGTCGGATCTCGCCATCCATGACGCAGCCGGCTTCAAGGCTGTCGTCGACAAGGCCGCCAAACACATTTCGGCGCCTGCTGCCAAGGCCGCCGCTTAAAGTTGATAATCGGACCATCCCCTCTCCCCGTTCTTACGGGAAGAGGGTCAGGGTGAGGGGCGGTTACACATTCGGCTCTTGCCGGTGGCCGCCCCTCACCCCGACCCTCTCCCCATCGAGTTCAAGGATGGGGAGAGGGGGAAGCTCATGACCGACCTCGCCACTCTCGAATCCGCCGTCCTAGCCCAAATTTCCGCCGCCGCAGACCTGCCCGCCCTCGACGCCGTCCGCGTCGCAACCATCGGCAAAAAGGGCTCGGTCTCGGAGCTCATGAGCAAGCTCGGCAGCCTCCCCGCTGACGAACGCAAGGCATTTGGGCAGACCGTGAACGCGCTGAAGACGCGCGTCAGCTCTCTGCTCGATGCGCGCAAAGCCGAACTCGAAACGGCAGCGTTGTCCCAGCGCCTTGCCACCGAACGTGCCGACATAACGCTGCCGGTGCGCGTTGGGCCGGAAGCTGCGGGCCGTATCCATCCCGTGTCGCAGGTGCTCGACGAAGTCATCGAAATCTTTGCGAGCCTCGGCTTTGCGGTCGCCGAGGGCCCGGATATCGAGAGCGACGACAACAACTTCACCAAGCTTAACGTACCGGCGGACCATCCGGCCCGCCAGGAGCACGACACGTTCTATTTTCAGCCCAAGGCCGACGGCGCGCGTCCCCTGTTGCGCACCCATACCAGCCCCGTGCAGATCCGCACGATGCTGGCGCAAAAACCACCGATCCGCATCATCGCGCCGGGCCGGGTTTACCGTTGCGACAGCGACCAGACCCACACACCGATGTTCCATCAGATCGAAGGCCTCGTCATCGACGAGAGCACTCACATGGGGCACCTCAAGTGGACGCTCGAAGCCTTTGCCAAGGCGTTCTTCGAGGTCGACGAAGTCAAGATGCGGTTCCGCGCCAGCCACTTCCCGTTCACCGAGCCGAGCATGGAAGTCGACATCGGCGCTGAAGCCATCGGCAAGCCCGGCCAGTGGCTCGAAATCCTCGGTTGCGGCATGGTGCATCCCAACGTGCTGCGCAACTGCGGGCTCGAGCCTGAGAGATATCAGGGGTTTGCCTTCGGGGTTGGGCTCGATCGGCTGGCGATGCTCAAGTACGGCATCCCCGATCTCCGCCAATTCTTCGCCGCCGATGTCCGCTGGCTCAGCCACTACGGGTTCCCGGTCCTCGACGTCCCGACGCTCGGTGGCGGGATTTCGTCGTAATTCGCTCGCGGTTCGCTTTGTGACCGCTGCGCGCTCAGCAGGGCTGCCGCCCCGCACCCCGCCCGAGGGACGTGTCCCTCGGTCTCCCTCTTTTTTGTAACTTAGCCAATCGATCGTGACCGGCTCCTTCCCTTAGAGCGCGTCAGGAAAACCGCTGCACACTTTTTCTAACGCGCTCCCCTGCACGCGCCTTTCACTCCGCAGCGCTGAGCGCCCGGAGAAATAACAGTGAGGGCTGCGGGAGAGGTCCGGGTTTGCACCGGCGGCCTCGCCGTTTTTAAAAATGGGGGTGATGGGCCGGAGCTGGCTCGAAAGCCCGCTCAAGCCTCTCCCGCGTTTCGCGAAGTCGCTGTAACGGCAGCCAAATCCACCCGAGGTTTGGCTTTGTGGCGTCAACCACCGCAATCACAGCGCGGGCCAGCTGATGGGCATTTTCACCGAACACCGCGCGAAACCCGCGTCTCCCAACTAACCCAGCTCGTCAGCCAGACCCTCGTGAGACGCGATGGACCGACTCTCTCACA
>JANXVY010000074.1 GCA_025351425.1 Hyphomicrobium sp. | reverse complement strand
TGCGCGATCCAAAGGCGCACCCCTGTTTGCGCTGCTGCCCTCGCGATTGAAGCTCGGCGGCAACGACATCAGCATCGTCAACCACATCACCGAACGGCCTGTTCAAGGTCAGCACCTTTGCGCGGCCCTTTAACCTGGACGTGGACCACCAGTTCGGCCCCAAGCAGTCGGTTCCCCTCAAGAGCATCGGCCAGAGCTATTCGGCGGGCCAGATGTCCGATTGCGATACGGTCAAAGCGGCGAAAAACCGGCTGGTCGCGTCGGTGAGCGCTAGCCTGAACTTCTCCCAGACTTGAAGAGCATCGGGGCTCCGACTCAACGAAAGTGCTTCTGCGACAAAGACTTCGGTCGAAGCAGGAGAGATCCCCGATGCCGACACACTGTAAACCGGATTCGCTGCACTTCGGAACCTCGGCGGGGCGCGAACTTGTGGGTGCGTTCGACGGCGGGGCGATCACGTCGAACGGCGGAGCGGTGTTGCTCGGGGCGGCCGACCGCACGATCAAGCTGACCGAGCGGCTGGCCCAATGCTTCACCGATCATCGCCTCGCAGACGGCATCACGCATACGGTCGCCGATCTGCTGCGGCAGCGCATTTTTGCGCTGGCCCTTGGCTACGAGGACCTGATCGACCATGACCATCTGCGCTTCGATCCCGCCCTCACCGCCGTTCTCGGCAAGCCCGGCGGGCGGCTCGCGGGCAAGTCGACGCTCAACCGGCTGGAGCATGCGGGCAAGATCGGGCAGGACCGTCACCACAAGCTCGACCACGATGGGGCTGCGATCGAACGGCTGTTCGTGGTTGTCTTTCTGGACGCCCACTCCGAAGCCCCGGTCCGCATCGTCATCGACCTCGATGCCACCGACGATCCGCTCTATGGCCAGCAGGAAGGCCGCCACTTCAATGGCTACTACGACTGCTATTGCTACCTGCCGCTCTACATCTTCTGCGGGCGGCATCTTCTCGCCGCCAAGCTACGCTCGTCGAGTGAAGATGCGGCGGCGGGAAGCGTCGAAGAGATGGCCCGTATCGTTGGCCAGATCCGCTTGCGATGGCCAACGACGACCATCATGATCCGCGCGGACTCAGGCTTCTGCCGCGACAATCTCCTGACGTGGTGCGAAGCCAACAATATCAATTATATCATTGGCCTAGCAGGTAACTCCCGGCTCGCCACCGAGATCGCGCCTGAACTCGCCAAAGCCGAGCGGCGTTCCAAGATGACCGGTCAGCCCGAGCGTGTATTCAAGGACTTCCGCTATCGCACGCTCGACAGCTGGAGCTGCGAACGCCGCGTCATCGGCAAGGCCGAGTGGACCCAGGGCGAAGGCAATCCACGTTTCATTGTGACTAACCTTCATCCCGCGATGGGCGCTGCAAAGTTCCTCTACGAGGATGTCTACTGCCAGCGCGGCGAGATGGAGAATCGCCTCAAGGAATGCCAGGGCGATCTGTTCGCCGACCGCACGCCGACGCCCACGATGCGAGCGAACCAGCTGCGGTTGTGGCTGTCGTCAATTGCCTACGTACTCATGTGCGCGCTGCGCCGCATCGGGCTTGCGGGCACCAAGATGGCGCGCGCGACCTGCGGCACGATCCGCCTGGCTCTGCTCAAAATCGGTGCGCTCGTGACGGTCAGCGTCCGCCGCGTCAAGGTCGCATTCGCCACCAGCTGCCCGGCGGCCGAGACCTTCGCCCTCGTGCAGCGACGATTATGCGCCTGACCGGCAACCGTCCGGCTGAGCCCGAGGATCAACAACACAGGAAACATCGCGCACCCGACCCCAACCGCTCATTCGGCGGCGACAGCGCACGTTCAAAATCATGACGCACCAATCCGACGAAGCGAAGCGCTCAAAGCAGCGCCGCTAAAGACTGCTGGGAGAAAGGCGGGCTAGAGCATGTTCGTTTTTCTTTGAATCGCTCTCATGCTCTCGCTTTTTGTTTTGTCGCGCGTTTTTATGCGAAAACCACTTCATACTTTTCCTAACGCGCTCTAAGGGCGGGCGCAACGTGATCTCATTCTCGGCGCGCCGGGCGGACGATTGAACGGGCGCTGCGGGGCGCGGTTGGCAAACCTTGGCCGCTTGGGACCCGTGGCGACTGGCGATCCCTGGCGAGTTACGACCCGTGGCCCCCGTGCGGTTTTGCGACTTGCGAGCTGGCAAATTGCGACTGCGCTTGGGTTTTGGCCTGCCGTTCGGGGGCAGGAGCCGTTGCTGGAGGGGGCAGTTCTCAACCGTTCATTTACCTTGCCGCACCAGCGCGCGGATTGGGTCACATTTTAGCTATCTCAATTCGGAATTGTTTAGAGAAGAGGTTTAGACAAGTTGACATCGCAAAAGGCGTAACTTGGCCTGTCAAGGTGTAGTGTATCATGTGTGCAGTCATTATCGATTTAGTCTCGATCCGCGCTGCACGGGCTGCGAAAGCGCCGAGCCCGGTCGTATTCCAATCGGGCGTTCTCGGCGCAATCGGTGCCGAAACGGCTATCCTTTCGGACCGCGACAGCGGCAAGGTAGCCTTCCAATTCTGGACCGGGGCCTCGGGCGCGCGCTACGTTCACTCGATCTATAACCTGTTCGAATGTCCGCCGGTCGAAGCGGCCAACTACATTCTGGTCAAGCGTCATGTCGACGGCCAGCGCACGGTGATTTCGATCGGCCGGGCCGCGTATTCAGCCGGGACGCTCAATCTTGCCGAGATCCGTTTGCGCAGCGCCCAGCTTGGCGCGAATGAAGTCCACATCCATCTGCTGGCTGATGGCCACGGCGAAAGCCAGGAGATCGAAGCCGATCTGCGCCGCTCGCTGGTGATCGCTTAATATCTGGCGCCTATTTTCGGCCTCAGCGTCTTCAACCGTGCCGTGACGCGAGCGGGGATCCCGTTTTGTCGGCTTGACGGTGCAGGAAGCGCCGCAGATCGCCACGGCGCTTGGGCGCGCGGCCAATAGGCGTGCCTCGGGCAGCAGCAATCAAGGCTGCAATGCGCGCGCCCCTGATCGTTTCCGTGCCTTGCCCAAAGACGGGAGAAGCGGCGACGAGGATGCGCTCAAGTTCGCGTTCGCGGATGCCAAGCGTCGCCAAATGGCACAACGTGTTGACGAGATAATCGAGATTGGCGCCCGACACGCCGCGCGCTGTACGAATGAGACGCGCCTGGTCGCGCAGTGAGAGTTGCCCGGCATATCCAGGGTGGGCGCGTTCCGCAATATAGCCGATCCCCAGGACATGTTCGTGGCGCCCCAGCTGAAGGGGCAAGGCCGCTTCGCGATAGGCACCCGTGACCTGCTCGCGGGCGCGAAGGTATGCCAGGGTTGCTCCGGCGCGGGCAGCACTAATTCGATAAGCGAGGCCGTGGCAGACGCCGCCCCGATCGAGCCCCAGCACGAGCCCAGGCCGGGCCGGGGTGCCGCGGTGATGCACGGAATACACGCAGAAGCAGCGGCGATAACCGGTCAGCGTTGCGGGATGGGCTTGCGCGTAATCAAATCCGGGACGCCACATCAGCGAGCCGTAGGCGAAGATCCACAGGTCGGACATGTTCACCCTATCCAAACTGCTCTCCCGATTGGAGAGATGAAAATTCAGCGCTTCGTGTCCGGTTTGCCCGGGGCGCCGGGCACTGCGTCCACGGCCTTCGGCGCGGCCGGCGCGCGGCCGAAGTTCGGGGCCGCGGTATCTTGACCTGCCTGAATGACGCCGCGACGGATGGCGCGGGCATCGGCGAATTTTGCGTACAGCTCGTCGCCCTCGCCGTAGCGGATGGCGCGCTGCAGGTTGGCCAGATCCTCCTGGAAGCGGCCCAGCATCTCGAGCACGGCGTCCTTGTTGTTCAGGAACACGTCGCGCCACATCGTGGGATCGGAGGCGGCGATGCGGGTGAAGTCACGGAAGCCGCCGGCGGAGAACTTGATCACTTCGCTGTCGGTCACGCGCTCCAGATGGGCAGCGGTGTTGACGATGTTGAAGGCGATCAGATGGGGCAGGTGGCTGGTGATGGCGAGCACCAAATCGTGATGCTCGGGCGTCATGATCTCGACGTTGGAGCCGAGCGCCTGCCAGAACGTCTTGAGTTTCTCGATCGCCACCGCGTCCGTCTGGGGCGGCGGCGTCAGGATGCACCAGCGGCCATCGAACAATTCCGCAAAGCCAGACTCGGGGCCCGACTGCTCGGTTCCGGCGATGGGGTGGCCGGGGACGAAATGGACGCCAGCGCGCAGATGCGGGGCCATGTCGCGCACGATCGCGCCTTTGACCGAGCCGACGTCTGTCACGATAGCCCCGGGCGACAGCGAGGGGCCGATCTCCTGCGCGATGGCACCGCACAGCCCGACGGGGACGCAAACGATGACGAGATCCGCGCCGCGCACGGCTTGGCTTGCCGAGGCAAAGCCTTCGTCGATGAGCCCCAGGCGCTTGGCCGTATCAACGGTTGCGAGCGTGCGGGCGCTGCCGACGATTTCGTGCGCTAGCCCTGCCCGGCGGCAGGCGTGGCTGATGGACGAGCCGATGAGCCCGATGCCGATCAGGGCTACCCGCTGGAACATCGGCTTTGCCGCGGGGACACGAGTGCTCATGCGCCGCGCTGCCCCATGAATTCATCGAGGGCGTCGATGACGGCGCGGTTTTCGGTTTCGGTGCCGACGGTGAGGCGCAGGGCGTTCGGGAGGCCATAGCCTGCCAACCGGCGCAGGATGATGCCGCGGTCCTTGAGGAAGGCGTCGGCGTTGGCGGTCGTCCAGGGGCCGGCCGGCTCGAAGTGCATCAACAGGAAGTTCGCGACACTCGGCGTGACGGTAATGCCGAGGCTGGCGAGCTCTGCCGAGAGCCAAGGCAGCCAGTGCGAGTTGTGAGCGATGGCCGCTTCGATGTGGGCATGGTCCTCCATCGCGGCGACGCCGGCTGCGATGCCGGGGCCAGAGACGTTGAAGGGGCCGCGCAGGCGGTTCAGCACATCGATGACGGGGGCAGGCGCGTAGGCCCAGCCGAGGCGGAGCGCGGCGAGGCCGTAGATCTTGGAAAAGGTGCGCGTCATCACCGTGTTGGACGTGGTGGCCACCAGTTCAATGCCAGCCTCGTAGTCGTTGGTCTTGACGTATTCGGCATAGGCGCCGTCGAGTACGAGCAAAACGTCTCCGGGCAGCGCTGCGTGCAGGCGGCGGACTTCCTGCACCGGGATGTAGGTTCCGGTTGGATTGTTCGGGTTGGCGAGGAAGACCATTTTCGTGCGCGGTGTGACGCGGGCGAGAATGGCGTCGACGTCGGTCTTGAAGCCCGTTTCGGGGGCGACGACGGGCGTTGCCCCGTTCGCCAGGATGGCGATCTTGTAAACGAGAAAGCCGTGCTCGGTGTAAATAGCTTCGTCGCCGGGGCCGAGGTAGGCGTGGGCAAGCATGGACAGCAGCTCGTCGGAGCCGGCGCCGCAGACGATGCGCGCAGGCTCGAGGCCGTAGCGGGCGCCGATGGCGGCCCGGAGCGCGCTCGCGCCGCCGTCGGGATAGCGTTCGAGCGAGAGGGCTGCATCCTTGTAGGCGGCGATGGCCTTGGGGCTCGCGCCCAAAGGCGTTTCGTTCGACGAAAGCTTGATCGGCTTCAGGCCGCCTGGGATCTGGCTTTCCCCCGGCACGTAAAGTTCGATATCGAGGATGCCCGGCCGGGGTGCGGGCGCACGTTTGGTCATTTCAAGTCTCTTGATCAGAAAGCTCGCGAAATCGGAAGCGCTTGCGCGCACGGTTGCGGGTGCGGCGTGCGACCGGAACGAGGCTGCTGTGATAGGCGGCTCGAGGTGCGAAATCAAAGAAAAGATTGACTTTCAGGGTCCAGGGCCTAGCTAACCCCGACGTGGCCGGAGACTGCCGGATCGATCGATCGAGGGTGCGTCAGCCTGCCGGAAGGAAGCCGTTTCGCGTGACAAACTTGAGCAAATTCGCCGTGCCGACGGAAGAGCCAGGCCAGACGAGCGACCGGACGCCGCACGGCGAGGTTGAGACTCCGACCAGCCTGCTGGTGCGGTTTCCCGCGTCCGAGCCGTTGCAACTCGAATGCGGACGGCAGCTGGCGCCGTTCCAGATCGCCTACCAGACCTACGGGACGCTGAACGCCGACAAGTCTAACGCCATTCTCGTGTGTCATGCGTTGACGGGCGACCAGCACGTGTCGAACGTCAACCCCGTGACGGGCAAGCCCGGCTGGTGGGAGACGATGATCGGCCAGGGCCGCCCCGTCATCGACACCGACCGCTATTTCGTCATATGCTCGAACATTCTGGGCGGGTGCATGGGGTCGACGGGCCCGGCGTCGCTCAATCCTGCAACCGGCACGCCGTATGGCATCGATTTTCCTGTCATCACCATCGGGGACATGGTCAACGCGCAGGCGCGGCTAATCGATCATCTGGGTATCGACCAGCTGTTTGCGGTCGTCGGTGGGTCGATGGGCGGCATGCAGGTGCTCGAATGGGCGGCACGTTACAAGGACCGGGTGTTCGCGGCGCTGCCGATTGCGACGGCTGCCCGGCACTCGGCGCAGAACATCGCTTTCCACGAAGTCGGCCGGCAGGCTGTCATGGCGGACCCGGAGTGGTGCCAGGGCCGCTATTATGCCCAAGGCGTGGTGCCGCGGAACGGGCTCAGCGTCGCGCGGATGGCGGCGCATATCACGTATCTGTCGGAAGAGGCGCTGCAACGCAAGTTCGGTCGCAACCTGCAGGACCGGGACGAGAAGACGTTCTCGTTCAACGCGGATTTCCAGGTCGAGAGCTATCTGCGCCACCAGGGGTCGACGTTCGTCGACCGGTTCGACGCCAACAGCTACCTCTACATCACGCGGGCCATGGACTATTTCGACATGGCGGCCGAGCACGGTGACGTGCTCGCGAATGCGTTCTGGGGCACCAAGACACGGTTCTGCGTGGTCTCGTTCACGTCGGACTGGCTCTATCCGACCCGCGAAAGCCGGGCCATCGTACGGGCGCTGAACGCAGTTGCGGCCAACGTGTCTTTCGTCGAGATCGACAGCGACAAGGGGCACGACGCGTTCCTGCTTGAGGAGAGCGAGTTCTTCGATACCGTGCGCGGGTTCATTTCGGCGGCTGCCCAGAAGCGAGGGTTGAAGTGACGACGCACGCCCCCGTCCATCATTCGCAGCCGCGCGTCGACCATCTGTTCATTGCGGAAATGGTCGAGCCGGGGTCGCGCGTGCTCGATGTCGGCTGCGGGGACGGGGCGCTGCTGCATCTGTTGGCCGAGACGAAAATGGTCGACGGGCGGGGCGTGGAAATCTCGCGGGAGGGCGTCAACGCCAGCGTGGCGCGGGGGTTGTCTGTGATCCAGGGCGACGCCGACAGCGATCTTTCGGACTATCCCGACCAGGCGTTCGACTATGCCATTTTGAGCTTGACCATCCAGGCGACGCGGTACCCCAAGACGGTGCTGGAAAATCTGCTGCGGATCGGGCGCTACGCGATCGTATCGTTTCCCAATTTCGGCCACTGGAAGATCCGGCGCGATCTGCTTTTGACGGGCCGCATGCCGATGACACGCAACCTGCCGGAGCCATGGTATTCGAGCCCGGACGCGCACCTATGCACGATCGCCGATTTCGTGTCGCTGTGCCGGGAAGTGGATGCGCACGTCGAGCAGGCGGTGGCGTTCAATTCCGTCGGCCGACGGCTGCCGATCGGCGCGACGCTGTCGATGCAGAACCTGCTCGGCGAAAAGGCCGTGTTCCGGCTCAGCAAGAAGCAGACGCCGGGGCAGACGGCCGCCCATGGCGCTTGAGACGATCAGCGTGCTCGGCGGCGGGGCCTGGGGAACAGCGCTTGCGCAAGTCCAAGCGCGGCACGGGCGCCCGGTGACGCTGTGGGCACGTAACGCTGCTGCGATTGCGGAGATCAACGGTTCGCATACCAATGAGGCCTATCTGCCCGGGGTGAGCCTTGCAGCATCGTTGAGGGCAACGCCGGACCTGACAGATGCCATGCGTGCGGACGTGCTGCTGCTGGTGGCGCCGGCACAGCAGCTGCGGGCGGTTGCCGGACTGATGCGCCCGCTTCTATGTGCGCGCCAGGTTGCGGTCATCTGCGCCAAGGGCATCGAGCAGCAAAGCGGGCAGCTGCTTGGCCAGGTCTTGCGGGCTGAGCTTCCGGGTGTGCCGCTTGCCGTGTTGTCGGGGCCGGGATTTGCCGCGGATGTCGCGCGCGGACTGCCGGCGGCGCTGACGCTTGGCTGCCAGGACGAAACTCTGGGCCGCGCACTCGCCGAGGCGCTCAGCCACCCGGAGTTCCGGCTCTACTGGTCGAGCGATATGACGGGCGTCGAGCTTGGCGGGGCGGTCAAGAATGTGCTCGGCATTGCGGCCGGGATCGTCGATGGAAAACGGCTTGGAGGCAGCGCGCATGCGGCGCTGGTCACGCGCGGGTTTGCCGAGTTGCGGCGCTTCAGCGAACGCATGGGCGCGCGGCCTGAAACGCTGATGGGACTGTCGGGGTTGGGTGATCTCATCTTAACGTGCGGCAGCGCCCAGTCGCGCAACATGTCGCTTGGCCGTGCTCTCGGTCAGGGGCAGACACTCGCCGACATTCTGGGCAGCCGCCGGGCGGTGACCGAGGGCGTCTATACCGCGCAGGCGGTGCGGCGGCTGGCGCTGGAGCTTTGCGTCGAGATGCCGATCTGCCTCGCGGTTTCGGCCATTCTCGATGGCAGCGTGAGCGTCGATGCGGCGATCATGCAGCTGCTTCAGCGCCCGCTGAAGGCAGAGGATTAGTCCGCCTTCAAGCGCCAGACCTTGACGTTGCCTTTGCCGATTGCGACGGGCTCGAGGAATTCGGGGGCGGCGCCAGCTAGCAACGCCACGCGAAGGCTGTCGCCGGGAGTTGTACTATCGGCGGCGGTGTCGTTGAGGGCGGCGCAGACGATCACGTAGGTCGCGCCGAGGCGTTGCATGCGAGCCTTGGCTTCCGCCTTGGAGGCATGGAACAGGTCATGCGTCGACAAGATCGGGCGGCCCAAGCGGTGATAGGGCGCCGACAGGACGTCGAGCGACGTCCAGGCGACCAGATAGGGCCCAAGGTCGATGTCGTTGGCTGCCAACGCGTGGCTGAGGCCCGCGAGCGGCTTGATATTTTCGGCATTGGTGCAGGATTGGAAGTCGCCCGTGCCGCCTGCATTGGTTTCAACGGGAGCGCCGGGCGTTCCGGCCTGCGAGCCGTTCGAAAGATTGAGCACGACGGTCGCCAAGATGACGGATGCCAAGAACACGGCCGCGAGACCGCCTGAGATCGCGAGCAGCGGTGAGGCCGCCTTGGATTTTTGGTTCCGTGCCACCGGCGCGCGGGCGACGGCGGGGCGCGTCAGGCCGATGGCGATCAGCGGCACGCACAGATAGCTCGCGTACGGCAGCAGCTTCACCTGGTAGAGGCCCAGCAGCAGCGTCACCAGAAAGATCGTGAACATGGTCTTGGCGTGCGGCATGTGGCGGCCGCGGACGACGAGCAGGCCGTAGGCAACGGCGACCAGGGGGTAGGCTGCGACCGAGAACATATCCGACAGCGAGGCGCCGGCGAGCGCAAACAGCGAGCGGGTTTCTGAGACGTGGCTCAACCAGACCGGGCCGAGGCGGGGCTCGACCTGGGCAAACGGGCCGCCCAAGCAGACCGGCTCGGCGATGCCATACAGCACGAGTCCGACGATGCCGGGAACGGCTGCATAAACGAAGCTGACCCAAGCCG
The DNA here is from genome assembly GCA_025351425.1 of Hyphomicrobium sp. GTDB lineage: Bacteria > Pseudomonadota > Alphaproteobacteria > Rhizobiales > Hyphomicrobiaceae > JANXVY01. The sequence continues at coordinate 30,990 of JANXVY010000074.1, read as the reverse complement.
ATGCGTGTTCGAGGCGGGCCTGATTGGCGAGCCCGACGCCTACGGCGCCACAGACGGCAAGCGCTATGAGGTTGGTCGACAGGGCATCGCAGACGACGCGGCCATCGGGTAGGCCGGGGCCGAAGACGAACCAGCACAGGCTCAAGGTTGCGGCGAACGCGGCGGATGCCCGCGCGGGACCGCCGAGGTTGGCGTTGGTCGCTATTGCGCTCAAAGTGACAATGGCGAGGGCGGCGAGGGTGAGGATCAGGCCTTCGTAGCCGACAGCGCAGCCGACGCCCAGCATGAGGCCAGCGAACCAGCCGAGTTTGGGGCGGTCGATGGCGGCGAGGAGTACGAGCGTGCCGCCGACGGCGCCGATGATCATGGCGCTGTGGTGATCGATGCGGCCGGGGACGAACTGGAAGTGCCCGGTGCAGGGCGCGGCAAGCGCAATCGCCAGCAAAGCCGTCGTGCGCGAGGCGAGCGTTTCGCAATACCAGGCGATGCAGCTGACGATCACGCCGGACAGCAGCGTCGGCCACAGCGCGCGGGCGGCGAATTCGGCGTGTTCGGTGCCGAGCACGGTCGAGAACAACGTGATCATTGCTGCGATCGGCAGATCGATGATGCGTGACCAATGGGAGACCAGCGGCTCGCTACCGCCGAAACGGGCCAGCGTCATATCGAACCAGGGATGGCCCGCCAGCAGTTCGCGGATTTGCGTCAAGCGGGTTGCATCGTCGGTGTCGCCGAGCGCGGTCGCGAGTCGCGACGGGTCGACCAGAATGTCGGCGAGCCCCATGGCGGCTGCGGCTGCAAATGCAACTAGAAACAGCGGCTGGAGGTGGAGCCAGGCGATAAAGCGTCCGGCGGCAGCCTTGGCGCGGTCAGCCAGTGGCGGTTGGGCATGGATGAAATTGGCACTCATGGCGCGCTCCGCTGGCAACGATGGGTGGTCTTGGACGGAATGGTCCCATTCGCTGACGGGCGACGGCATGCCAAAGCCTGCCACGCGACACTACTGGATCAAGCTTAGCAGGAGGTAAATGCCTATTCAGATCAATGATTTCCGGGTTGCGCTGCTGGACCGGATTGAACAGGCTATTCGCCGTTCCGAAAGCGGTCCATCTCGCGGCGCTCACGTTTGGTCGGGCGGCCGGAGCCAGGTTCGCGCTGCCCGGCGGAGGCCGATGCGCGTTCGGCGGGTTTGGGTGGCGGTGGGCTCAGGTCGTCGAACAGGGCAGCTGAAACCGTCGCGCTGCCGCGCTTGGCGGCAAACTTCAGTACCTTCAAGATGCGGACGCGCTGGCGCATCACGATCGTGACCGTGTCGCCCGCCCGCACGGTGTGGGCCGGCTTTTCCACCCGATCGCCGTTGATGCGAATCTTGCCTTCCGTGACGAGGGTGGCGGCGAGCGTGCGCGATTTGGCGACGCGGGCAAACCAAAGCCATTTGTCCAGACGCTGGCCTGACAGTGCCGGTTTGGACGCGTCGCTCGAAGGGGCTGCGTTCTCGCCGCCGTCAGGCGTGTTTTTGCCGGGGTCGCCGTCGTCTGCCGCTGCCTTGGTCACCGGCTTTGTCCTCAGGTCGAATTCTTCTCCTTGGCGCGGCTCGCCAGTTGTTCGCGCAGCGCGCTGAGGGCGGCGAACGGGCTATCCGCGTCGGCTGATTTTTTAGCGGGCGAGGCGGTGATCACCTTCGGGCCGCTGCGACGGTCGTCACGCTCACGGTCGCGATGGCCACGCGGGCGATCGTTTCCGCGGTCGCCGCCGCCGCGCCGGTCATCGCGGCGATCGTTGTCGCGCGGCGGACGAGGGGGTTGCGGGCTAGATGCGTCGCCGGCGGGGCGTGCTGCTGGGGGCTGGCCGTCACGACGCTCACCAGCATGCTCACCGCCGCGTCCGCGATCGCGCCGCGGTCCACGTTCGCCCGGCGGGCGATCGCCTGGGCGGCGCTCTGTGCGTTGGCCGTTGGCCGCGTCGCCGCTCGCGGCCGGCGCACCTTCTCTGGAAGCTGTTGGGGTTGCGGGAACGCCATCGGCGGGTACCGGCCTGCGGTAGCGCGAGCGGTCGCGGTCGCCGCCTTGGCGGGGCTCGCGGGCCGGGCGTTCGCCGCGTCCATGGTGATGAGGCCGGCGCGGACGCCAGACGTCTTCGTATTTGGGTTCTTCAGACGTTGCCGGTTCGGTCGAGGCCGCCGGCGCGGCTGCTGCTTCGGCGTTTGCGGACGGCTCAGATGCAGCCGCTTCAACTGGTGCTTCGGCTGCGGGCGTCGCTGCTGCTTCGGGTTGCGCTGCAATGGCTGGGGCGGGTTGGACAAGCGCTGCTGTTTCGCTGACGGGGGCATCGACGGCCGATGAGGCGGCGTCAGTGGCTGGTTCGGCGGTTGCCTCGCCGGTTGCAGACGTCACCGGTTCGGCGACTGCCGGGGCTGCCACGGCGGCCGCTGCCACGACCGGTTTGATCCGCTTGTCGTTCCAGAACCCGAGCGACTTGAGGACGGCCGACAATTCGTCCGGCGAACAGCCGAGGATCGACATCATCTCGGGCAGCACCGTGAAGCCGCCGTCGCCGGTCGAGCCGCGCGGCGGCGTCAACACTGGCGCGCCCGGCTCCTTGCTTTGACGCCAGGCGAGCAATGGCCGGATCAGATCGGCCAGGCGCTCAAGAATGTCGAGGCGCACCGCCCGCGGGCCGCACAGGTGATAGCCGCAGGCGCGATAATAGGCTTCCGGGATGGCCGCGTCGGCAGCCACGGACGTCAGACCCGGGCGCGGCGGCTCGGGCAGCGCGTCGCGGGACAGGTTATTGGCTTGCGTATTCTTGATGCACCACAGCGACAGCGCGAGGTCGGCTGCGGACGGCTTCAGCATCGGCGGGAAGAAGATATTGAACGCACCGAAGCGGACGCCGTACTTGCGCAACTGGGCGCGCGCCGGCTGATCGAGCGACTTGATTTCGTCGGCGACGGTTTCGCGCTTCAGGATGCCGACGTTTTCGCGCAGCCGGAAGGCGATGCCGCGGGCAAGGCCGGTCACTTCCTCGGCTTTCGAAAGTTCCACCAGTGGCTTCAGCTTGTCGGCTGTCATCTCGCCGATCCAGGCCTCGAGACGGGCCTGCAGCTTTTCGCGGTCGGCGGCGGAAATACTGTCCTCGACCAGCAAGGCAATATTCGGCTTCAACGGATCGTCGGATGCGGTTACTTCGGCAATTTCGTCGTTACGCCACAGCAGCTGGCCCTTGCGGGTCAGTTTGAACGCGTCGGCCTTGGCGGCTGCGACGCGGCGCGTGCGCATGCCGAGCTCGCGGGAGACGACCTGGGTCGCCGCATTGCGCGCAGCCTTCAGGTTGACGCCTTCGGAGGCGGGGCCATCGGCGATGAAGCGGAACCCCTTCAAGCGGCCGATGTAATGATTTTCGACGTTGATGGCGCCATCGTCGGCGATATCAGCCGTCAGCTCGTCCTTGTCGCGCATGCCCTTCATCAGGGCTGACGTGCGCTTGTCGACAAACCGCTGGGTCAGCCGTTCGTGGAGTGCATCCGACAACTGGTCTTCGATCTCGCGGGTGCGTGCCTGCCAGTGAGCGGGGTCGCGCAGCCAATTGGGGCGGTTGGAAACGAACGTCCAGGTGCGGATGTGCGCCAAGCGGTTCGACAAGGTGTCGATGTCGCCGTCGGTGCGGTCGGAGAAGGCCACTTGCTTGGAGAACCAATCCTCGTTGATCTTTTCGTCGCCGGTGCGCAGCGACTTGTACAGCGTGGCGACAAGTTCGGCGTGGTTGGAGGCCGAAATCTTGCGGTAATCCGGGATCTGGCAGACGTCCCATAGCAGCTCGACGGCGGCGCGCGAATTGGCGAGCGGGGCCAGATCGCCGTCGCTTGCCACCGTTTCGAGCGCTGCCACGTCGTCGGCCATGCGGGCGCGGGCAAGCCGGGGCATGTTGGGAATTTCGCGCAGGGATTCGCGCAGGGCGAACAGCGTGGAAAAATCCATCGCGCGGTTGCGCCACTGCAGCGTGCGGATCGGTTCGAAGTTATGGGTTTCCAGGCGCTCGATCAGATCGGCGTCCATGGGTTCGGCGCCGCCGGTCACTCCGAACGTGCCGTCGTTCATGTGGCGGCCCGCGCGGCCCGCGATCTGAGCGATTTCGCCGGGCGTCAGGTTGCGATGGTTCTGGCCGTCGAACTTGCGGGTGGCGGAAAGAGCCACGTGATCGAGGTCGAGGTTAAGGCCCATGCCGATGGCGTCGGTCGCGACGATGTAGTCGACGTCGCCCGACTGGTAGAGGGCGACCTGGGCGTTGCGCGTGCGCGGGCTCAGCGCGCCGATGACGACGGCCGCGCCACCCTGCTGGCGGCGGATCAGTTCAGCGATGGCATACACTTCAGCGGCCGAAAAGGCGACGATGGCCGCGCGTTTGGGCAGGCGGGTCAGTTTCTTCTGACCGGAATAGGTGAGCTTCGACAGCCGGGGACGGGTGATGAAATTGCAGCCGGGCACGATGTCGCTGATGCAGTCGCGCATGGTCGCAGCGCCAAGCAGCAGCGTCTCGGAGCGCCCGCGGGCGTGCAGCAGGCGATCGGTGAAGACGTGGCCGCGCTCGGGGTCGGCGGCGAGCTGGATTTCGTCGATCGCCAGGAAATCGACGGTTACGTCGCGCGGCATGGCCTCGACCGTGCACACCCAGAAGCGTGCCGTGTCGGGCTTGATCTTTTCTTCGCCCGTGATGAGAGCGACGTTTGCTGCGCCGACCTTGGCCGCGATCTTGTCGTAGACCTCGCGCGCCAGGAGCCGCAGCGGTAGACCGATCATCCCGCTTTCGTGGCCGAGCATGCGCTCGATGGCCAGGTGGGTCTTGCCGGTATTCGTTGGACCCAGAACCGCAGTGACATTGCGGATGCGGGTATCTGATTCAGTGCCCATGACAGGGTCGGTCTCCGAAACGCACTGCGGCTGCACTCAAAAGGGCGCGGTCTGCTAGCACGGCATTGCATTGGGCAGGCGCGATATCAAGCGAGAACGTACATCGACCAACATTTGATCCGACTTGTTCAGCTATTCAGTGAGAGCGAACTGGCCCGCCGTCGTGCTGGTCACATCGACCCGTTCGAGGACCATGGTGCCCGTTCCCCAGGAGGTCGGGATCGTCACCGAATGGGGTATCAGCACATGGGCCGCCGGCAGGGGCTGCATGACAACTTCGGCATCGCGATTGGCGGCGTACGCCTTGGCGTTGGCGTCTGCGCGGTGGCCAGCGACCGGTTCGTACATCGCCCGGCAGACGACGCCGACGGTCGAGGCGCCGCCCGAGTGGGGGGCAGGTATCAGCGTTTTGCGCTTGTAGCTGAACACGATGTTGAAGCGCTGCTTGCCGTCGAAGACGGCGACGCGGCGGTTGCAGGGATCGGCTTGGTCTGCGCGCGTCAAAGTCATGATCGCCGAAAGCGGATCGACCACGTCTTGTCTCTGCTGTTCGGTCAAGGGAACGGTGTCGGGATGGGCGCCGGAGGGCGGTTCGACGCTGACGTCGACTGCCTTCTTGCCGGCGAATGCCATGCTGATCACGCCGCCCTTTGAATTCTTCTTCCAATCGAAGCCATAGGAATACGGTGCGACGCCGGCCGGATCGATCAGGCCTGCGACGTGAGAGGAGCCGGTCCATTTGATGGCGCCGAACAGGAGGGAGATTTCGCCCTTGCTTTCCAGCGCATAGGTTTTGCTGTCGGTTTTTGAATTGAAGGCTAAGTGGCCGACGCCGATGCCGTTGAATTGCAGTTTGTAACGGGCCTGAACCGCGCTCGGCCACGCTTCGCCGGCATGGAGCGAGCCGGCGTTGCTGCAGATAGCTGCGGCTGCAACCATCAGAGCCAAGGCCGTTCCGGATCTGCCGGGCTGTCTGCGTCCTGCCATCATGCCGCTCCGTATGCTCGGGCCCGAATGTTCAGGCGTTAACCCCTTCCTGGCCCTAGGCAAATTTTGCGTCAAGAGTTTGTCATGGATGACGGCGAAATGCCGGTGCTGCTTGACAGCGGGAGGATGTTCGATCATCAGAAGACCCTAATCCGGCCCTTGGAAACGAGAGCCGCCGCTTTGCACATGGTATCAGACACAATCTGAGAGCCGGGAGGCAAGGGGGTCAACGTCCGCCAGCGAGTTTCGCTGCCGGGCGCTTTTGTCGTTATTTTTGGCAGTTCGTCGTGGTGCCGTGCGGAGCGAAAGGTTGCGCGATGTTGAAAGTCTGGGGACGAGCGAATTCGGCCAACGTGCAGAAGGTCATGTGGGCCATTGCCGAGCTGGGCCTGCCGCATGAGCGGATCGATGCAGGTGGCGCGTTCGGCAAGACCGATACGCCTGAATACACGGCGATGAACCCCAACAAGCTCGTGCCGGTTCTCGACGACAATGGGTTTGTCCTGTGGGAGAGCAACGCCATCGTGCGGTATCTGTGCAATGCGTATGGTCAGAACACGCTCGGATCAAACGACAAGCAGGCGTTCGCTCGCGCCGACCAGTGGATGGAATGGAATGCGACCGCCATCCAGCCCGAAATCATCGCGACGCTGTTCTGGGGCTTGATCCGCACGCCTGCGGCCGACCGCAACGTGGCCGGAATCGAGGCGAGCGCAAAGCGGGCTGGCGAGCGATTCGGGCTGCTCGACGCGCATCTTAAGGATCGCGCCTATGTTGGCGGCGAACGGCTGACGATGGCCGACATTCCGCTTGGCGCCATGATGTTCCGCTATTTCACGCTGCCGTTTTCGCGGCCGAGCTTGCCCAATGTCGAGGCCTGGTATGGCCGGTTGACCGAGCGGGCGCCTTATCGGGAGCATGTGATGGTTGATTACGCGAGCCTCAAGGTTCCCGGAGCGTGAGAGGTTAGCCCATGTTTCAATCCCTTTCGGACCGGCTGAGTGGCGTCTTCGATAAGCTTCGGGGCCGCGGTGCGTTGAGCGAAAGCGACGTTTCGGACGCAATGCGCGAGGTGCGCCGCGCGCTGCTCGAAGCCGACGTTGCGCTCGATGTCGTGCGCGATTTCACCGAAAAGGTGAAGGCCAAGGCGGTCGGCGCGGAAGTCGTGCGCTCGGTCAAGCCGGGGCAGATGGTTGTCAAGATCGTCAACGACGAGCTGGTCGCAATGCTCGGCTCCACGGCGGAGCCGATCGATCTCGCCGCGGTGCCGCCGGTCGGCATTCTCATGGTCGGCCTCCAGGGTTCGGGCAAGACGACGACGACGGCCAAAATCGGCTACCGCCTCACCAACCGGGACCGCAAGAAGGTTCTGATGGCGTCGCTCGATACGCGCCGTCCGGCGGCGCAAGAGCAGCTGCGGGTGCTAGGCGAACAGACGAACGTTGCGACGCTGCCGATCGTGGCCGGCGAGAGCCCGGTACAGATCGCGCGGCGCGCCCAAGAAGTGGCCAAGATCGGCGGCTACGACGTCGTGATCTTCGATACCGCCGGCCGCGTCACCGTCGACGAAGAACTGATGGACGAGGTGGCCGAGGTCAAGCGGTTGGTTGGTCCGCACGAAGTGCTGCTGGTCGCCGACAGCCTGACCGGCCAGGACGCCGTGACGACAGCGAAGGCGTTCGACGCTCGCGTCGGGATCACCGGCATCGTGCTGACACGGGCGGACGGCGATGGCCGGGGCGGTGCGGCGCTGTCGATGCGGGCCGTCACAGGCAAGCCGATTAAGCTGCTTGGCGTTGGCGAAAAGTGGGATGCGCTCGAAGAGTTCGATCCGGCGCGCATCGCCGGCCGCATTCTCGGCATGGGCGACATCGTCGGACTGGTCGAGAAGGCCGCCCAGACCATCGACATGGCGAAGGCCCAGCAGATCGCCGAGAAGATGCAAAAGGGCATCTTCGATCTCGATGATCTGGGCGACCAGATCAAGCAGATGCAGCGCATGGGCGGCATGGGCGGCGTGATGGGCATGATGCCCGGCGTCGGAAAGATGAAGGATCAGCTGGCTGCGTCCGGCATGGACGACAAGATGCTGAAGCGGCAGCACGCCATCATCACCTCCATGACGCCGAAGGAACGGCGGCATCCTAAGTTGCTGGACGCCAAGCGCAAGCGCCGCATCGCGGCAGGCTCGGGCACCAAGGTCGAAGAAATCAACCGCTTGTTAAAGCAGCACCGGCAGATGGCCGACATGATGAAGATGATGGGCAAGAACCCGTCGATGCTGAAGAAGATGGCGGGCGCGATGGGGATGGGCGGCGCCGGAATGGGGGGCGGCGCGCCGACGGACGCCGAGATGGCCAAGATGCAAGCCGAGCTCGCCAAGCTCGACCCCAAAGCGCTCGAACAGTTGCCGCCAGAACTGCGCGACATGCTGCCGAAGGACTTTCCGGCTCAGGGAGCTGCATCCAAAGGCGGCGGCGTTCCAGGCCTTGCCGGCGCGCCCAAGCCTGGATTGCCGGGTCTGGGCGGGTTGCCCGGCCTCGGCGGAGGGTTTCCAAAGTTTCCGAGTTTTTCCGGGAAAAAGAAGTAGCGACTTTTCGACCAGACTTTCGATCAACCGGCGGGCGTGCTGCCCGCTCAACGTTTTCAACCAGGAGACTAGCCTCATGTCCGTCAAGATCCGTCTTTCCCGCGGTGGTGCGAAGAAGAAGCCATACTACTATATCATCGTTGCGCCTGCGACGAACCCGCGCGACGGCCGCTATATCGAGCAGATCGGCACCTTCGACCCGATGCTCAAAAAAGACGATCCGAACCGCGTGAAGCTCGACGTCGAGCGCGCCAAGCACTGGCTTTCGGTCGGCGCGCAGCCCACCGATCGCGTCGCCCGCTTCCTCGATGCAAACGGCCTTATGAAGCGCGTCGCCTCGCACAACCCGGACAAGGCCAAGCCGAAGAAGAAGGCGCAGGAGCGGGTTGCTGCCAAGGAAAAGGCTGCCGCCGACAAGGCCAAGGCCGCCGCTGAAGCTGCAGCCGCACCGGCTTCCGAGTGAACCGCTTGCTCCCTCCCAGTATCTGGGAGGGAGCACCTTTCGATCCAACTCAAGCCGCTTCGTCGTCGTCGGGTTGTTTGGCGGACTGCGCCGATGGTTTGGCCGGCTTTGCGCCGCCGGTTGCCACCACCACCATTGCGGGGCGCAGCACGCGGTCGTCGATCAGGTAACCGGGCTGGAACACCTGCAAGACCGTGCCCGGCGCTACGTCCGGGTTCAGCGTTTCCATCACCGCCTGATGGTGGTGGGGATTGAAGGCTTCGCCTTGCGGGGCTACGCGCTTGACGCCATGGCGCTCCAGCACATTCATGAACTCGCGCTCCGTCAACGTCACGCCGTCAATGAGGGCGACGAGTGCCGGGTTATCCTGCTTTGCTTCGGCTGGCACCGACAGGATCGCGCGTTCGAAATTGTCCGCCACGTTGACGATGTCGCGGGCAAACTTGGTGATGGCGTATTTCGCCGTCTCTTCCTTTTCACGCTCGACGCGCTTTCTCATGTTGTCGAGGTCGGCGTAGGAGCGCAGCACCTTGTCGTTGGCCGCTTCCAGCTGCGCGTCCTTCGCGGCGACGCGGCCCTGCAACTCGTCAAGTTCGCTCTGCAGTGCGTCAATGATCGCCCGCATCTGATCGGGTGGAATGTTGCCCGGATCGTGGTCCATTTTTCCGGAGGCTTGATCGGCTGAGGGGGTGGGGGGGATCGGGGGTGGCGTCTTGGGTTCGTCAGACATTGTTTCTCGCCGGTTCTCGTCGTTCGTATTCGGGTTCGTATTTTGGGGCCGCCTTCGGGGGGCGCCCGCCGCTAACTGATTTTTCGCCGCGGCAGTCGAGGCCGATATCGGCTGGATGGGCGGCAAAATCAAGTCAACAGACGGCCAACCAGCTTGGCGGTATAATCTACCATTGGAATGATGCGGGCATAATTCAACCGAGTCGGGCCGATCACGCCCAGCACGCCCACGACTTTGCGGGTCGTATCCTGGAACGGGGCCACGATCAGCGACGATCCCGAGAGCGAAAATAGTTTGTTTTCCGAACCGATGAAAATGCGCACGCCTTCCGCCGTGTCGGATAAACCCAGCAGTTGGACTAGGTCGCGTTTGTTCTCCAGGTCGTCGAACAACTGGCGGATGCGTTCCAGGTCCTCGTTGGCGGTCAGGTCCTTCAGTAGGTTGGCTTGCCCACGCACAATCAGGCTCTTCTGGTCGCCGAGCGCGCCCGACCATTCGGCGAGGCCTGCTTTGACTACTTTCTGCGTCAGCTCGTCGAGTTCGGCGCGCGCGTTCGTCAGCTCGATTTCGATCCGGGCGCGCGCTTCCACCATCGTCAGACCGCGCACATGGGCGTTCAAGTAGTTGCTTGCTTCGACCAGCGCGGATGGCGGTAGGCCCGGCGGCAGCGTGATGACGCGGTTTTCCACGCTCTGGTCTTCGCCCACGAGAACGACGAGTGCCTTAGCGGGATCGAGCGGCACGAATTCGATGTGCTTCAGCTTCGACACCTGCTTTTCCGCCAGCACCACGCCCGCGCAATGGGAGAGCCCGGAAATCAGTTCGCTCGCCTCCGTCAGGACCTGGTCGACGCTGTTATGCGGCTTGATGCCGATCTGGGCTTCGAGCGTTCGCCGCTCCTCGGGCGAAATGCCGCCGACTTCCAACAGCCCGTCGACGAACATCCGCAGGCCCATCTGCGTCGGCAGCCGTCCCGCCGAGGTATGGGGGGCGAAGATCAGCCCGGTCTGCTCAAGATCAGACATCACGTTGCGGATCGAGGCCGGCGACAACGCCATCGGTAGCGCGCGCGCCAGATTGCGCGAGCCGACGGGCTCGCCGGTCTCGAGGTAGCTTTCGACGATGCGGCGCAAAATGGTGCGCGACCGCTCGTTCAGACTGGCAAGGTTGGTCTTGGGCTCGGACATCGCGCCTAAGTGTAGTGTGGTGAGGTTCAATACGCCTAATAATTAGTGATTTCGGTAGCCAGCCACCATTTTAGACCGCCAAATCATTGCAGACGAATTTTGGTTCATATCGACCGTGCTCGTCCAACTCTGAGGAATTTATAATTTCTCCAGTCCCCTCAATAATGATGCCGTTGCATACATCCTTGATGCGGCCAGCAGGGCTCTTGCGCCAAGGAACGATGTAACTATCGGATGACGGCTTCCAGACGCCGAAGTTGTAGACCATGATTTTCATTTGTCTGTTCCCGCCAAATGAAACATATAAAGAACATTAGGGGATATTAACTGGGCTTGTCAACATTCAAATGTTTAATGCCGCTCAGGTCTTGGTTGGCGCTGCGGTCGGTGCGGGCGCCGCCGGCGGCAGGCGTGGATGGCGGCGATCACTCGGATCGGGGCGATAGCCCATCGCCATCGCGAAAAGCCATGCCGCGCCGAGCCCGATCAGCAAGTACGACCATGCCGAAACCGGGATGAAGAACAGGCTCGAGCGGTCATTGAATGCGATGCGCTGCTGCGTCTTGGGGTCGACGAGGACGCGCGTGTCGCTGCGCAGGCGCGGCCAGACCACCATGAGAGCGAGGCCGCTCAAGATGAAACCGACACCAAGGCCGACCGAGAAAGCAAAATCGCCCGGCTGGTTCATCTGCCGGCCGATGGTGTCGCCGATCAAGCCCCCGAGGCCGGCCACCACAAAAGCGACCAGGGGCACGATCAATCCCTTGCCCGACCAGACGATCATGCCGCGCTCCCTTGCTTAGTACGTAATCGGCCGTATTTAGGCAGGCCGAAGGCTGACAGTCGAGGACTATGAGCAAAACCGATTGCCCGGCGGCAGGCGCTCGCCTAACGTCTGGCACCGAAATTCTCAAAAAAAGTGGACAGCCGATGCGCCCTTCGAAACGACAGCCCGACGAATTGCGCCGCGTCTCGATCGAGCGCGCCGTGTCGATGCATGCCGAGGGCTCGTGCCTCGTCAAGTTCGGAAACACCCACGTGCTGTGCACCGCGAGCCTCGAAGAGCGTGTGCCGCCTTGGCTCAAGGGCCAGGGCAAAGGCTGGGTCACCGCCGAATATGGCATGCTGCCGCGCGCCACCAACGAGCGGATGCGGCGCGAGGTGACGGCGGGCCATGCCTCTGGGCGCACCCATGAAATCCAACGCCTGATCGGGCGATCCTTGCGTGCCATCATCGATCTGCAGAAGCTCGGCGAGCGTCAGATCAACGTCGACTGCGACGTGATCCAGGCAGACGGGGGCACGCGCACCGCGGCGATCACCGGGGCCTGGGTCGCGCTGCACGACTGCATCGCGTGGATGAAGGTGCGCGACATGGTCAAGGACGGCGTCATCCGCGATCATATCGCGGCCGTCAGCTGTGGGCTCTACAAAGGCAAGCCCGTGCTCGATCTCGATTATGCCGAGGACAGCAATGCGGACGCCGACAGCAATTTCGTCATGACCGGCGCTGGTGGGATCGTCGAAGTGCAAGGCACGGCGGAAACCACCGCGTTTACCGAGCCGCAATTCCATGAGCTGCTGGGGCTCGCCAAGAAGGGCATCGGCGAACTCGTCCAGCTGCAGAAGCTGACGGTCGCGTGAGGAGGCCGTCATGACACCGGCCGCACCGCTTGCGCTTATCGTCGCCGCTGCGTTTACGGGCGCGGCATTCTACATCAACTTCGCCGAGCAACCGGCGCGGCTCAGGCTCGACGACAACGCACTGCTCACCGAATGGAAGCCCAGCTACAAGCGAGGGTTCGCCTTGCAGGCGATTCTTGCTGTCCTCGGCCTTCTGTTCGGCGCCCAAGCGTGGCAGCACACCGGCAACTGGGGCTGGCTCGCAGGAGGGCTGTTGATGTTCGCCAACTGGCCGTTCACGCTGTTCGTCATCATGCCTACGAACAACCGCCTCATGACGCTACCGGCTAATCAGGCGGGACCTGTGTCGCGCAAGTTGATCGAACACTGGGGGCGGCGGCATGCGGTGCGCACGGGGCTTGGCGCAGTCGCCACGGTAACTTTCTACTGGGCATTGCTTTCATGAACCGCCGACTTTCAGCCGGCACCAAACTCGTCGTCGCCAGCCACAACCCCGGCAAGGTGTGGGAGATCCGCAAGCTGATCGCGCCCTATGGACTCGAGGCCGTGTCCGCGGGCGATCTCAAGCTGCCGGAGCCTGAGGAAACCGAGACGACGTTTGACGGCAATGCGCGGCTCAAGGCGCTCGCTTCGGCGCGCGGGGCGAACCTGCCGGCGCTGGCGGACGATTCCGGGCTGGAGGTCGCCTGTCTCGATGGTGCACCCGGCGTCTATTCGGCCCGTTGGGCGGGACCAAAAAAGGATTTCGGGCTGGCGATGAAGACCGTTGCCGATGAGGTCACGGCGCGGGGCGGATGGACGGGTGCTGGTCCGCGCGCCAACTTCATTTCGGTGCTTTCGGTTGCCTGGACGGATGGGGCTACACAGGAATATACCGGCCGCATTCACGGCGTGCTCGTTTGGCCGCCGCGCGGGGCGAACGGATTTGGCTACGATCCGATGTTCCTGCCCGACGGAGAGACGCTCACATTCGGCGAAATGGACCCGCAGCGCAAAAATGCGATTTCGCACCGGGCGCAGGCGTTTGCGCTGTTCGAGGGCGCGTGCCTTGACGGGGCTCTTCGCCGCGACGGCTGCGCCTACCGCACCGGCGGCGTTGTTGCGAGCGCTGGACCCAGCAGTTTCGAGGGGCTCGATGCGGCCGCGCGCTCGATCTCGACGCGTGAAGAGTTTGTGCGGTTCGTGCAAGCGCTGCGCGAGGACCTGAAGGCGGACGCGCAAGCGTGGAAAAACACGTCGCTCGACGCCTATCTCGACGGGTTGGGCGGTTATGTCACCGACGCTGCCATTCCTGACGAACCGGTGTGGCGCACAATCGCCCGCGCGCTCTTAGCCGCCAGCCGGTACGAGTAGCAGCGGCTTTTCGACGACGCTGCTTTCGCTTACGCCGCGTGTGGCTCCTTGGTTGGGAGCAACACGTGGCGCAGGCCGTTCACGTCCTTGGCTGCACGCAGGCGGTCGATGGTCGGGACGTCGCGCACGAGCCGCGAAATGCGGGCCAACGCCTTCAGGTGATCGCCACTCGCGTGCTCCGGCGAGAGCAGCAGGAACAGCAGGTCGACCGGCTGGTTGTCGGGGGCGTCGAAATCGACAGGCATCGCGAGCTTGGCGAAGTGGCAGCTGATGCGCTTCAGGCCGCGCACGTGAACGTGGGGCACCGCGATGCCGCGGCCAAGAGCGGTCGAGCCGAGGCGTTCGCGCTGGAGCAGAGAATTGAACAAGTCCTTGGCGTCAATGCCGATTTGGGGAGCGGCGGTCTGGGCCAGTTCCTCAAGCGCCTGCTTCTTGCTGGCCACCTTCAGGCAACAAAAGACCGCGTCCCGTGTCATTAGATCGGAGAGGTTCATCTTGCGTGTCCTGCGAGCCTTTCGGGCTTCATAACGTACGGCTTCATAATTGGTAGCGGCAGAGTCGTCGTGCAACCGAACACGTTTGCAACCGTTGTCCTGCCGCGCGTGACGCGACCGGCGCCTACTCTGCGTTGGCTTCTGAATCGAGTGATAATAAACGCAATCTACGGACTGACGGCGGTATCCCCGTTCTACTTGAACCCCGTACTACCTGAATCCGGTTTTGCATAATCCATGCCGCACGTACCAGATTGCCATGGCTATATGCAACTCTGCCTGCGCAATCTGGACGTGCGGCTGATTCGCTACGCGTCCGTGCCGTTCTTAGCATCGATCCAGCCGATATGCCCGTCGGTGCGACGGTAGACGACGTTCAATCCACCGTGCGATGCGTTGCGGAACACGAAAAACGCTCGATCCGTGACGTCCAGATGCATAACGGCCTCGCTCACGGGCAGTTCCTTGATGCCGCGCTCAGCCTCGGCGATGATCACCGGATGCTCGCTTAGCGCGATATGGGCGTCGGCCTCGTCTTCGTCGGCGCGCACGGTGAAGTCGGTGGCGGACGTCTCGGGCACTTTTTGATCATGGCCGTGGCCATTGTGATGACTTTTCAGGCGGCGCTTGTAGCGCCGCAAGCGCTTATCCATGCGTTCGACGGCGGCATCCGCGCTCGCATACGCATCGGCACCTTCGCCGTGGGATTCCAGCAGCAAACCGGTCTTCAGCCGGATGGAACAATCGGTGCGGAAACGGCCGCGCTCTTTTTCGAGCCTGACGTGGCCTGATATTTCCGGGCCAATATATTTGTCCAGCGCGTCGCCAAGTTTGTCGGTGATGTAGATCTTGAAGGCGTCGCCGGCTTCGACGTTTTTGCCCGTCACTTGCAGGGTCATGGAGTGGTCCTAACGCTGATGGATTGCGTCAACACAGGGTGTGTTTGGGGAATGAAACGTTGCTTGGACCGGAAGCTGAGGTGGCGTCATCGCGTTCTCGCTGAAGGGGCCGTCCAGCCGCGAACGGGCTGGTAATCAGATGACTGTTCTAATGGCGGTCTTTTGGACCGTTCGTCTGGACCGTTCGTCAGGGCGCGCAGCGCGCTCGACAACTCAAAGGCTAGGTCGCGCCGCGGGGCCTGTCAATTCATGGTCGCGGTCAAATTATTGCCCAGGGTTTAGCAATCGTTTGTGATTTCGCTCAAGGTACGCGCATGCCGTGGCTGGTCATCTTCTTTTCCCGGCGGCGCTGGACGGATGACGGAATTCTCAAGGCTTCCCGATACTTAGCAACTGTGCGGCGGGCGATCTCGATGCCGTCCGTCTTTAGTTTCTCGACGATCTTGTCGTCGGACAGAACGCCGCGGGCGCCTTCGGCGTCGATCATCTGCTTGATGCGATGGCGCACGGCTTCGGAAGAATGGGCCTCGCCCTCGCCGGCCGACTGGATCGAGGATGTGAAGAAGTACTTGAGTTCGAAGATTCCGCGCGGTGTCGTCATGTATTTGTTCGACGTCACGCGCGAGACCGTCGATTCGTGCATGGAAATGGCGTCGGCCACCGTCTTGAGGTTGAGCGGCCGCAAGTACTGGACGCCGTGCATGAAGAACGCATCCTGCTGGCGTACGATCTCCTCAGACACCCGCAGGATCGTGCGCGCGCGCTGGTCGAGGCTTTTGACCAGCCAGTTCGCCGTCTGCAGGCATTCCATGAGGTAGCCTTTGTCCTTGGCAGCCGTGGAGGTTTTCGAGACGCGCGCGAAATAGCTGCGGTTGACCAGCACGCGGGGCAGCGTGTCCGAATTCAGCTCGATCAGCCAGCTGCCGTCGGCGGCTGCGCGCACCGACACGTCGGGCACGACCGGCTGCAGCTGGACCGAGCCGAACGCCAGGCCCGGCTTGGGGTTCAGTTGCTTGATCTCGGCGATCATGTCGCTCAGTTCGTCCATGTCGCAGTCGACCGCCTTGCGCAGCGCTGCAATGTTGTGGGCGGCGAGCAGATGCAAGTTGTCGAGCAGCGCTGCGATCTGGGGGTCATAGCGGTTCTGATCTTTGAGCTGGAGCGCGAGGCACTCGGCTAGAGAGCGGGCGAAAACGCCCGGGGGATCGAACGTCTGGAGCGTCGCCAACACTTGCTCGATGTGCTTCTGATCCGCGCCTAAGCGCTCGGCCAGCAATGCTACGTCGGCCGAAAGGTAGCCGGCATCGTCGACGAGGTCGACCAGATGCTGGCCGATCATCTGATCGATATGATTGGGGAGCGCCAGCGACGCCTGTCGGGCGAGGTGGTCCTTGAGGGATACGTCCTCAGCCACGAAAGCTTCGAGGTTGTAGTCGTCGTCAGCAAAACTTGAGCCGATCTCGCGCGCACCCGCCATTATGCCGCCCGAAAGTGCCGCGCCGCCTGTCTCCTGGGCGTAGTCGCCGGGCGCCGTATCGGGGCAGATATTTTCATGATCGGTGTCGAGGGCCGAGGCCGGGTCGGCGGCGGGTTTCGCCAGATCGAGCCAATTGTCTTCGGAGGCGTCAGCTTCGGGCCGGCTCTGGGTGTCGGCCAGGTCGGGCGTGGGTTCCGCCCGCTCAGGCGCCGGCGTAGATTCCGCCTCGTCGCGCTCCAGCAACGGGTTGCGCTCGAGTTCCTGGTCGATGAATTGGCTCAGTTCCATATTGGAGAGCTGAAGCAGCTTGATCGCCTGCTGCAGCTGGGGTGTCATCACCAGCTGCTGGCCTTGGCGCATCTCCAATTTTGCCGATAGTGCCATCCGTCGTTCCCTGGCCGTCGATCTTTGGCCGTCTAGTCTAGCGTCCTGAAATCTCCGGGGGCACCATAGATCAACGGCCGTTAACGAACATATCCCCCAGGTAGACCCGCTTCACATCCTCATTATTTATGACTTCCGAAGGCTTACCTTGTGTCAGAACTTGACCATCGTAGATGATATAGGCCCGGTCGATCAGGCTCAGCGTCTCGCGCACGTTGTGGTCCGTGATGAGAACGCCGATCCCGCGGTCGGTCAAGTGGCGGACCAATTGTTGGATATCGCCGACCGCGATCGGGTCGATGCCGGCAAACGGTTCGTCGAGCAGGATGAACGAGGGCCGCGAGGCTAAGGCACGCGCAATTTCGCATCGCCGCCGCTCGCCGCCCGAAAGCGCGATCGAGGGCGACTTGCGTAGCCGCGTGATGTGAAATTCTTCCAGCAGGCTGTCCAATTGCTCCTGGCGCGCCTTCTTCTTGGGCTCCACCAGTTCCAGCACCGCCATGATGTTCTGTTCGACCGTCAGGCCACGAAAGATCGATTGTTCCTGCGGCAGGTAGCCGATGCCCAACCGCGCGCGGCGGTACATCGGCAGCTGCGTGATGTTTCGGCCGTCGATCGTGATCGCGCCAGCGTCGGCGGCCACCAGCCCCGTAATCATATAGAACACGGTCGTCTTGCCCGCGCCGTTGGGGCCGAGTAGGCCCACGCTCTCGCCGCGGCCCACCGCGAGGCTCACGCCTTTCACCACGAGGCGCTTGCCGTAGGTTTTCTTGACGTCGAAAGCGGTCAGCCAGCCTTCGCCGCCGGCCGCCTCGTCGAGGTAGGCGCTCGCGGCCTCATAGTCCTGCTGGGGGTAGCCACCACCACCGCCGCCACCACCGCCACCACCGCCGTCGGCGGGGGCCGAGACGCGGGCTTTCGATTTCAAGGGGAACAGTCTCAACGCGCACTCCTCGGCAGCTGCACGGATTTCAGTGTCGCCACATCTGTCATCGCGTCAACAGCCCATCGCATCAATGCGGCTTGCTGGGTTCGACCGCCGATTCCCAGCTGCTGGCGGCGGGCTTCACGGGCCCAACCGGTTTGGGCGGTGCGATGGCACCCTTCTGGCGTTCCTGCGGATAAAATAAAATGGAGGCCCGTCCAGGCTTGCCCGCCGCCGTCGTCGCGCCGGGGAGCACTGCTGTTTCAGTGATGCACCGGCTCAAGCCGCTCGTGGTATCGATCGAGACCTTCGTGCATTGGATGATGTTCTTATCCTGGGTAATGATCACTTCCTTGCCGCCGATGATAACCGTATTGGCCTTGGTGTCGAACGTCGCCCAGTCTCCCGTCACCTGCTGGCTGGCTTTCGAGGTCACGACGACCTTGCCCTTGGCCTCGATCTTGGTCAATTGCGCCGGGGTCTTGGCGACTGGCGCTGCGCCGGGGCCAACTGGGGCCGATACGCTCGCAAAGCCCGCCTCGCCGCTGTAGATCGCGTGCAGTTCGACGGTGCGGATGATGAAGTCGCCCTGGGCCGCCTTCACGTCGCCGGTAAAGACCGCAAGCTTCTTGGTGTCGTCGACGTTGAGCCTATCGGCCTCGATGTCGACGGGGGCATTGGGGTCGGTCTTGAAGGACATGATGCCGGCCGGGCTTGCTGCTGCTGCCTCCTCGGCGGCGGCTTCCTTCTTGGGGGCGGGCGCCTTCGCGGGCTGGCCGTCGCCCTGGTAAAGCCTCGTGAAGATGCGGCTCTTGGGGAGCGCGCCGTCGGCGGGCGATGCCAGTTCGGTCTTGCCAGCCTTGCGATCGACGAACAGGCGGCGGCCGCGCATTTCGTTGCGGCCGGCGTTCACCACCACGTTGCCGGTCAGCAGGATCGTGTCCGATTTCTGCTGGAACTCGGCCCGATCGCTGGTTGCGCGGCGGTCGACGCCGGACGTCATGGTGACGCTGCCCGCCACCACGGCGGATTCGCCCATCGCATCGAAGTCGGCGCTGTTGCCGGTCACGCGGTCGCCGGTGCCTTGCAGTAGCACGACAGGGCCGGGAGCGACGATGCGCTTGATCTTCGCTGCTGGCGGGGCTGCTTCCGGGGCCGGAGGCGCTGCGGCTTGCGCGGGATCGGCAGGTGCGGGCGTTGCTGCCGTGGCCTGACTGGCGCCGCCTTCATAGGTCACGTCGAGGACCGCGGTTTCGATTTGCGCTGCGCCCTGGTTGGCGCGCACGCGGCCTGAAAACTTCGCGGTCTTTTGCGTGTCGTGGACGTCGAGCCGGTCCGACGTCACGTCGATAGGAGCGTTGGAATGGCCGAAGGCGGTCTCCTTGGCAGGCGCTGCGGGCGTGGCCTGATCGACGGGCTTGCCGGGGGCAACCAGATGCGTCACGACGTTATCGAGGAACGTCACGTCGTGGGTCTTTTGGTTCAGCGTCAGCTGGTTGGCGGTGACCTTGGCCGACGGCATTTCGACCACGACCGGCGTGTTCGATTGCAGCGTGCCTTCCTTGGTCATCATGGTCGCGGACTGCAGCGTCGCGTGCATGCCGGTCTGGGTGACGATGTCGATGCCGCCGGTCAAGTCGAGCTTGTTGGCCTTGCTGTCGAACAGGCCATGCGCCGCCGTCACATCGGTGCGCGACTTGCGGGCATCGTAGACTTCCCCCGTGATCTGGTTGAGCTTGACGAGCGAGGGGTTGGCCAGATCGGGAATCGCGGTCTTGGCCGTCATGACATAGGTGCCGCCGTCCTTGGCGAACCCTTCGTAACGCGGGTTGTCCATCGCAATCTCTTTGCCGAGCGTCGGCGCGATCGTCGGGGCTGAAACCTTGACCCCGTAGCCGGCCGTCTGCAGCATCGTCGTCACGTAGAGCGCCACGAGGCCGACGCTTGCCAGCGGCGTCGCAATGCGGAGAGCGCGAATGACCACGCTATGCCAGAGCGCGCGGCGGAATTCACGCGTCCGGTCGCCCGAAAGCACGATGCCGTGCCCCGACGCCCGACGATCGTCGGCGCGGTTCTGGTCGTCACTGGTCAGGATCGCAACGTAGGACATGGTCAGTTCACGAGGTCAGTTCACGAGGTCAGTTCACGATGTCAGTTCACGATGTCAGTTCACGAGAATCCGCTGCCAGGATGGTTGGCCTGGCGCCCCGGTCAGTGAGCGTGAACTTGGTCGATTGTACGGCTAAACTCAAGCCGTTGGGCGGTTGAGCGGTGGGTAACCCAGGGCTCCATCGTGCGTAAAGCGGGCCGCATTGACGCCCGAGATGGCTGTGGTACCAATCGCGGCCACTGTCTGCGGGTGTAGCTCAATGGTAGAGCAGCAGCTTCCCAAGCTGAATACGAGGGTTCGATTCCCTTCACCCGCTCCATTCGCTCACCGCCAAGAGTTCGGCGTGACAAAGGCGCGAAATGGCGGCAACGAGCGCAAACTCGCCGCGAGCTTGGGCACGGACTTTGGTCCTAGGACCAAGGTGTCCAGACTTGACCCCATCGCAAGTGCTGGGACGTTGGCCCGTTGCCGGCCCTCACGCGCGGCCTCACACTCGACTCTTCCTCGTAAGTCGTCTGGCTAACCTGAGGAGTAAGGCCGTGGACCTCTACAAACTTCATGGGTTGGCTCTCAAAAGAGCGATGGACCTGCGACATCGTCACCTCGCAGCGCAAGGTTTCGAAAGCGCCGCAGATGCGCGCCGGACACGTGAACTCCTCAATTTGTCGTGGCGGCGGGTGAACCGCATCGAGGTCGCGATCCAGGCGATGAACGACGCTGTGCCGACGCCGGCCTGGCCGCCCCCGTTCAAGCCCCGGGTCCCGGCTTTTGCGGGTTGGACCCATAATGGGTGGTTTTGGCCCAGTAGAACGGCGCGCGGTACCATTCGATGATCGCGCGATAGGCCGCATACGATATGGGAAGCCAATACAAAGGGGACAGCAAGGCGTGGGCGAACAGGTCGCGGCGGCCGCGACGTTCGAGGGCCAAAAGCGCCAATAGAATCGTGGCTAGCGCGGAAGCACCCAAGATAGCGAGGCCGATCCACCACAGCCAGGCTTCGGCTCCCTCGGCCAGCTGCGGCGCAAGGTGGCCAGCGTTCCACCGCCTCAACAGAAGCACATAGAAAATCGGGTGGGCGAGCGCGGACAGGATGCCGCCGCCGAGTACAATCTGAAACCAGCACCACGAGACTGGTCCCATCTCCCGCCACAGCCGTGCGGGCTCGCGCATGTGGACGAAATAGGTCTGCATCCAGCCCTTCTGCCATCGCGTGCGCTGGGCGACCCAGGCTTTCCACGTCGCCGGCGCTTCCTCCCAGGTGGTCGACGCCAGAACCTCGACGCGCCAACCGAAGCGAGCGAGCCGCAGTCCGAGGTCGGCGTCCTCCGTCACGTTGTAGGGGTCCCAGCCGCCGACGGCTTCGAGAACCGCGCGGGGGAAGTGGTTCGACGTGCCGCCGAGCGGAACCGGGAGGCCGTGGCGGGCAAGTGCCGGCAGGATCGCGTCGAACAGCGCGGTGTATTCGATGGCGAACTGGGCGGTCAGGAAGGATGCGTGCGCGTTGTCGACGGCGAGGCTTGCCTGCAGGCACCCGAGGTTGGCGCCGCTACTCGCAAAGGCTGCGGCCGCCCGGCGCAACTGGCCGGGGTCGGGCAGGTCTTCGGCGTCATAGACCACCACGTAGTCGCCGCGGGCAAACGTCAGCGCATGGCAGAGCGCGCGGGGCTTCGTACGCGGGTGGCCATCGGGCACGCTCACCACTTGCATGTGGGGGGGCAGGCCGTTCGCCTGCAGCGCATCGCGGGTTGCCTGGTCGTCGGCTTCGAGCGCAAAGAGGATGTCGAGCATGGCTGGCGGATAGTCGAGCGCGTCGAGCGCCTGCACCAGCTGTGGCACGATCTCCGCCTCGCGGTAGAGTGCGACCAGCACCGTGTAGGCCGGAAGTTCATGGCTTGGCGCGTGGCCGGCCGGCGGCGTTGCCCGCGTCCGCATCGCCGTTAGGATCGCCAACACCCGGACCGACAGCAGCAGCGCGAATATGGCTGCCAGCACGGCATGCAATACCAGCGACGCCGTGGCCGGGCCGGCCAGGGCTGCCACCGCCGACGCGGAAGCGCTGAAGGCCAGCCAAGTCCGCTGGCCGGGCCACAGCCCGGATTTCGCCGAGAGTGCTGGGTCGAGCCGTTCGAGCTTGGCTACCGCATCGGCAAGCTGCTGTGCCGGAGAGACGTGCGCCATCCAACCGGATCGTTGCGTTTGCGCCGGGCGTTCGACCGGCCAGCCGGACGCCACGGCGTAACCTGCCGTGCGAACGGCATCGTCCACATCGTCCTTCACATGCGCACCCCCGCCCCCGTTGCCGATCACTCCATAAGCGTCTACCGCTAATGGCGCGTGCTCCTTGGTCCTGAGGGATGATGACGAAAATCTCGGCACAGATCATCCATTATTTGGTCGTAGCGATCCTGTTGGCCGCGTTCGGCTCCGTGCGCGCTGCCGAGCCTGGCGATCCGGCTGCGCCTGCCGGCGTCACCGAGGGCGTACCCGACGCAGTCAATCGCGCCGCGGCCGATCCGCAGCGACGCGTCGTGTTGCGGTTCGTCACCGAGGGCGATTTTCCGCCGTTCAACTATACGGACGCCGACGGGGCGCTGACCGGCTTCAACGTCGACCTAGCACGCGCTATCTGCCTCGAAGTCAACGCGGCCTGCGATATCCGGGTGCGGCCGTGGGACGAGCATTATCCCGCGCTTGCGGCCGGCGAAGCAGACGGTGCGATCGCCGCCCGGCGGATTACCTGGAGCGGCGTCGCCAAGGTCGCGTTTTCCGACCGCTATTTTCATACGCCGGGTCACTTTGCCGGCAAGCGCGATGGGATGGTGATCGAGACGACGCCGGAAGCGCTCGAATCAAAGACCGTCGCGGTTGCGCGTGGCACCGCGCACGAAGCGTATCTCAAGACCTTTTTCCACGAGAGCGCCGTCAAAACCTATGAAACGGTCGATTTGGCGCGCGAAGCGCTGGCCGAGGGCAAGGTCGAGTATCTGTTCGACGACGCGATCAGCCTCGCCTTGTGGATCAACGGCACCAATTCGCGACAATGCTGCGAGCTGAAGGGCGGACCGTTCCTGGAGCCCAAGTACTTCGGCGACGGCATCGCGATTGCGCTTCCCAAGTCCGATCCGGCGCTGCGGATGCTGATCAACACGGCGCTCTTTAAGGTGCACGAGAGCGGTCGATTCGACGAGCTGCTACAACGCTACTTTCCAAGCCGGATTTACTGACCACACGGTTAACCCGCCGCAGGCGCAGCCCGTTGTCCACATCTTCGTGGCGGCATGCGACGCTATACGCGCGGCTCTTTCGCCGCTATGTCACACTCCTGCAATGGAAAAACGGTCTGTCCAATATGACAAGCCCAAGACGGGTGGCTATTGTTCGTGACGGGAGCGGGTCAGCTGATGGCAAACTATAAAACCCTGTTTATTTCCGATATTCATTTGGGTACCCGCGCCTGTCAGGCCGACATGCTCCTCGATTTCTTGCGTCACACGGAAGCCGAGACCATCTATCTCGTCGGCGACGTGGTCGACTTCTGGCGCATCCGGCGCGGCGCGGTGTGGCTGCAATCACATAACGACGTCTGTCAGAAGCTGTTGCGCAAGGTGCGCAAGGGGACGCGGATCATCTACATTCCCGGCAACCACGACGAAGGCCTGCGCGACTATTGCGGGACGAGATTCGGCGGCATCGAAA
Organism: Hyphomicrobium sp.; assembly: GCA_025351425.1. Lineage (GTDB taxonomy): Bacteria > Pseudomonadota > Alphaproteobacteria > Rhizobiales > Hyphomicrobiaceae > JANXVY01. Next base: position 7,141 of record JANXVY010000074.1, on the reverse strand, counting down.
TTGAACGGCAGGCCATATTCGAGACGGCTGCGGGCAAGAAATACCTGATCATCCACGGCGACGAGTTCGATGTCGTCGTGCGCTACGCCAAGTGGCTCGCGTTCCTGGGCGACCGCGGCTACGAGTTTGCGCTGTGGCTCAACTGGCCGCTCAATTTCGTCCGCCGCCGCTTGGGCTTTGGCTATTGGTCGTTGTCGAGCTACCTCAAGTACCGGGTCAAGACCGCGGTCAATTTCATCGGCGATTTCGAGAAGAACCTCGCCGAGGAAGCCGAGCGCCAGGGCGTCGACGGCGTCATCTGCGGCCACATCCACCATGCCGCCTCGCGCGACTTCGGGCCGGTGCATTATCTCAACACCGGCGACTGGGTTGAAAGCTGCACCGCAATCGGCGAAACTGAGAGTGGCGAATTCGAAATGATCCGCTGGCTCGACGTCATGCGCGCGCGTGAGCGCGTTGCACCCGCCGAGGCTAAACCCGAACTCAAGGCTGCCTGATGAGGATCCTGGTCGCAACGGACGCGTGGCGGCCTCAGGTCAACGGTGTCGTGCGCACCTACGAACGGCTGGGGGAAGAAGCCCAGAAGCTCGGCGCCGAACTCGAATTTCTCACACCTGCAGAGTTTCATACGGTCGCAGCGCCCACGTATCCGGAAATCCGGCTGTCCATCCCGGGTTTCGGCCATGTCCGCCGGCGGTTTGCCGAGATCCAACCGGAGGCGGTACACATCGCCACTGAAGGCCCCGTCGGCTGGATGGCGCGGTCGCACTGCCTGTCGCGGCGGATTGCGTTCACGACCAGCTTCCACACCCGCTTTCCCGAGTACTTGAGCCCGCGCTTCGGCGTGCCCGAGGCCTGGACCTACCGCGTGATGCGCGCCTTCCATAACGCGGGTGCGGGCGTCATGGTTGCCACGGCATCGCTGGCAGCCGAGCTCAACGGGCGCGGATTCGATCGCATCCTGCCTTGGACGCGCGGCGTCGATACGGACGTGTTCGCGCCGCGGCCCGTCCGCCGTTTCGGCGACGGCCCCGTGTTCATCACCGTCGGGCGGGTTGCGATCGAGAAGAACATCACGGCGTTCCTCGACCTCAAGCTGCCGGGCCGCAAGGTCGTGGTCGGCGATGGTCCACAACTCGCCGAGATGCGCGCGCGTTATCCCGATGTGGTGTTTACTGGCAAGCGTACCGGCGAAGACTTGGCCGAGTGCTACGCGTCCGCCGACGTGTTCGTTCTGCCCTCGCGCACCGAGACCTTCGGCATCGTGCAACTCGAAGCGATGGCCTCGGGGCTGCCGGTCGCGGCCTTTCCTGTCACGGGGCCCATCGACGTGATCACACCCGGCGTCACGGGCGCTCTCGGCGAGGACCTGGGGGCGGCCGCGCTCGCCTGCCTCGCCATCGACAAGGCCATCGTGCGCGCCAAGGCGCTCGATTTCAGCTGGGAAAACTGCGCCCGGCTGTTCATCGGTAACATCGAGACCGCGCAATTCGCCCGTCTCGGCCGCCGCGTTCCCGCCCGCCGTAAGCTCCTCGGCCGCAGGACGGCGCTGGGCTGAGAGGCCTATTCTTCTTCGCTCGTCTCGCCCTGACTGTCGGCGCCGGCGAATTTGAGCTTCAGGTTCGCGTCCCTGCTCGCCGCTTTGGCGGCCGACTCCAACGTCAGCGCGTCGGCCTTGGTGCACGTGCGCTGCGGGAGGACGGTGCGCCAATGGCGCTCGATGTGCAGCGTGTGGCCGTCCAGACGGTATATTGCCCAATAGCGCGCCGCGCCGCTCGTGACATCGACGGCATCGGGCACCTTCGCCAATGCCCGGCCTTCGGGAAGGTGCAGTGCGATCGCCACATCCCAGCTGTTCGACGAACACGCGATATCGAGGTCGAAGCCTTGACGCAGGTAGCCTAAAATCGAGCCGACCTGGTTCACTCCAAGTAGTCCTGGCCCGATCGGGATTGTGTTGGCGTTGTTGCCTTTGCCGAAGAACACGTTCGTCAAATCGAAGCTCGTCTTGACGACGTAGGGCTCGGTATGGTCGAGGGCGTCATGCCATTCGATGTCGCCGGTGCCGCGCCATTTGTTGCGGGCAAGCAGGTCCTTTGCGGTCTGGGCGCGTCCGGCTGCTTCGGCCGACGCCATTGCAGCGCGCAGGGCCATCGCGGGGGTGCCCCCGCCCGACCACACCGTTTTGCCGACAGGCGTGCCATTGGGGCGCAAAATAACATCGGCCGCGATGGTGTAGTGATTGGCGTCTGAAGCCGGTAGAGGTGTGCGGGTTTTGAGGACGCCCTTCTTGCCGATCCGCAGGACCAGCTTTCCAGTCTCGCTGCCCGTCAATATGCCGAACGGCGCGTTGATCGCTGTCGGATCGTCGTAGGCGTCGAACTCCGGCAGATACAAGATCACGTGGTCGTAGCGGGCGAGCGGCAGTTCGACATCACGGAAGGTCGGGTTGATGTTGATCAGGGCGTAATCGGCTTCGATACCCTTGGCCGCGAGGAGCGCCCGCATCAAAGTCGCGTGGTCCTTGCAGTCGCCAAACTTGGCCGCGATGATCTCGTTGACGTCGTGGGGCACCCAGCCGCCCTGGCCCAGCAGGATGAAGAAGTAGCGGATTTTCGTCGACACGTAGTCGTGGATCGCGCGGGCCTGTTCGCGGCGGCCGGAGATGCCAGCCGTGATCTGTCCGGCCAGCGCCATGACCTCGGCCGTCGGTTCGGCTTTCGGTGCGGCCCTGGCGTAGAACGCCTCGCCCACGGCTGCGTCGCTCTCCCGGTTGGTAACCATCACGAACGGCGAAAAATCGAGGGGCGAGATGCTGCCGGGCTCGGCGCGGTGATAGGCTTGCGGCGAATAGCTCCAAGTATACAGCGTGCGGTCGCCGGCCTGCGCGACCTTCTGGGTAAAACCCTCTACCTTTATCGTCAGATTCATGGACGACGGCGCGTCGAGCGTGATCTGGGCGTCGCTCACGCGCGCGCTCGCGGGCAGCGAGTTCACGATATCAAAGCCGCCGGGCACCGCTGCGGCCTTGCCGCGCGTCGTGCTCAGGTAGTGGAGCGTGTCGCCCATCTCGACGTTCGGGAATACCATGGTCCGGTTCTTTACGTCGGCCTGGAAAATTCCCATTTGCGATGCGTTCGGTACCGTCGAGACGAGGATCTTGTCCGGTTCTACCTTCAGGTGTGCACCGTCGGCCTTGATCGTCTCGCCGGCCAATTCGACCTGCTCGGAAAAGTGTTCGTTCAGGCTCAAGACGTACTGCGAATACCAACCGATCGCGGCCTGCGAGGTGATCGAAATGTCTTCGGTGACCGTGCGCTCGTAAAGGTCGTTAGACAGCACTTTGTAGGCCATCGTCAGCTTGCGGATGACGGGTGGCGTCTCCCCGGCGGGTGAGGCGGCGGGCGGCGGCGTTTGGCCTGGAGTTTGGGCGCGCGCCGATGGCGCTGCGACGACCAAAGCCGCTGCGCTCGCGAGCGCCAGCAGGCGATAGCGTCCGAATAAACCGTGTTGCGTCATGTGCGTGATCCCTGCCTGAAAGTTGCTTGTGTGCAAAGGCTTTCATGATGACGCGTCGTCGTAGTTTGCGAGGATGGCAGGCCGATGACGTTTGGCCCGGCAAATCATGTTGCGGGACGGTGGGCGATTTGAACGGGCGGGGCGGCTGCGTGCGGGGCGGGGTTCAGCTGGTCCCACGCGCCTTCGATCGGGTTGAACGTGAACTCTACGCGGTGATGGCCGGGGGGAACCTGCACGGCCTGGAACATCACGTTGGCTTTTAGAACTTCGGCCGGTTCGCCGTCGACGGTCGCCCGCCACCATGGATGCCACATGCAGTTGCGCAGCACGAAGGACGTCTGTGCCGTCGTCACGTCCACGTCGATGACGGTGTTTTCGTAGCGCTCGATCGAGACGCGGGCGGGCTGGCGCAGGACCACGGGCATGATCGGCGATGTTGCGTGGGGAGGGGGTGATTCCAGCAGCAGCGTTTGCGCGGGGTCGAAGGCCGGCCAGACGCCGGTCTTGGTCAGCTGCTCGAAATCGGCGCGCATCCAGTTGTTCACGACCATCATGCGCGGCAGGGCGTGGGGGTTTTCGTAAATAAAGGCATCCTTAGTGCGGCGGACGAATTTCAGATCGCCCGGCTTCAGGTTCTTGTCGATCCGCTCGATCGGCACGCCGCTCGCGATGTAGCGCAGGCCGAGCATGTCGGCCAGCAGCGAACGGTAGGAGGGAAACAGCGGCGAGAAATGGCGCTGGTCCCAGCTGGCGGAGGTTTCGCCCGCGCCCATGCCTTCGGTTGCGGTTTCGAGGCGCAGCGGGTTGTAGCCGAGGATCTGCTCGAAGCCATGGATGAGGCTGACGTTAGGCCATTCGAAGCCGAGGCCCACCAGTTCGACGCGGTCGCGGCGGGGCGAGTGGGGGTCCGGCGTCAGGCGCGCCTTCAAAAACCGGATCGTCTCGTTGGTGCTGTCGGGTTTCAGGATGTCGTAGCCGGCCAGGGGCAAAGCCGTCGATTCGTTGGGGCCGTTGTTGATGGCAAGGTCGGCCGTCATGAACGCGCCAGCCGCCAGTACGCCGAGGCTCGCGCGGCGGGCCTCAAGGCGCGGCAGCCACAGGCAGGCCGCTTTTGCGCTCGACATGAACACGGCTGCAACTATCAGGGGTTTGACGGCATCCGCGAGATGGCCCTGTTGGACTGCGATTGCGCAGCAGGAGGCAAAGATCGCCGCGAGGCCGAGCTGTTCCAGCCAGCGCATGCGCTGGCTTGCAGGGGGCACCGCGCCGGTCATGAGGGTATGCACGAGATAGCCGCCGACGATCGACAACAGGCCGCCCATCAGGAACGTCGCGTCGGCAGGGCGGCGGAATAGGTGGATGCCGGGAACGTAGTCGTAGACGACGTGGAAAATTGGCGTGAACGCGCCCACGGCGTAAATCGTCATGGCCAACAGTGCGAGCGTGAAAAAGCGGATGTCGGGCCGCCAGGCGGCACCGCGCACAAGGCCGATCGTCAGCAGCAGCAACACCGGCAAGGCGCCAGTATAGATCTGCCCCATGTTCTGGGTCAGAGTCTGGTCGAAGTGATCCCAGGCGTAGCTATAGGGTCCCCAATAAGGCACCAGGGGGTCCAGCGCGCCGAAGAGATCGCCGACCACTGCCGTCAGCAGCGAAGCCGGGTGAAGCGAGCCGTGGGCAGCGGTTGCGAAGGGGATGTCGGCGCGGCTCGACGCCTCGACGAATAGGTACGTGAGCAGCAGCGGGACGGCGACGATCAGCGCGCCGATGACGCTCGCCGCCAACAGCGCCGGCGTGAGGGAGAGGCTGCGTTGCATCCATTTGGGGGCTGCCACGATATCGGCCACAACGAATCCCGCCAGCACATAGCATGCGAGCAGGGCCACTTGATCGGGCTCGACCACCATCAGCCCGGCGGCAAGGCCAGCAAGGCTGCCACGCCAAATCGTCGGCCGGTCCAGCGCGCGAGCCAAGAGCCAAAGCGTAATGCCGAACATGGCGAAGCTTTGGATCTGGCCGATGTGCTGCACGCGCCAGGCAGCCGAGGCCCCGAACGCAAAACCCAGGGCTGCGACCAGACCGCCGGCGGGATGCCAGCCGCGATCACGAAACAGCATCATGATGGCAAGGCCGGCAAGCCCTAGATGCACGAACACGTAGGCGTCGACGGTCGTGAAGCTGGGGGCGGGATTGAAGTAGGCTATCAGGATCGCGGGGGAAAAGATCAGCGATTGCGGGTCGGCGATCTGGGGCGAACCGCCGAAGACGTTGGGGGTCCAGAACGGCGACTGGCCCGAATGGATGGCGTTTGCCAGGAATTGCAGCTGAGCCTGGAAGTGGGCCTTGGCATCGTAGGGGATCGTGAGGCCGCCGACCAGCCAGGGCGAACACAACAGCCCCCACGCCAGCACGAACGCCGACACAGCCACGCCCCACAGGCCGCCCGAATGCGGCTTCGTTTCACACGACATGTGATTAACCGGATGGCGTGGATTCCCGAAAATCCGTTGCCGTCCCGCTCCCCTCTCAACGCTACCCACCAACGCAACGGCGGCTTGCGCTCGCTCCGTCACGCATTTCCCACTTCATGCCTGTACTCGCGTGGCTTTTCATACCAAGCATCTCGAAGGCATGGCGCTGGAGGCTTGTGCCTAACAGAAAAACCCGCAACGTTGCGTAAAAATTCGTCAATTTTGACATTATATTGCAAGCCGATTAGGCACAATTGGGGCGAAGCCGGCGGTACCCTTGCGTCCGGAGCACGCCTCTTTATCTGATGTTGCCAGTTCGGCGCCGGTTGTTCTTGGAGCGCCGGTAGAGCGCCGGTCCGACCACCGATCGCGATACTTGCGATCTAAGGTAGAATTCGAAGATTCGTCCAATCGCAAGATCCTATCAGTGCGACTTAAAATTATAAATATCTAATTGCTACGATCAAAACGTGTGTGGAATAATTTTTTATTGAACACACAATCTGTGGGCTGTTGTTCTTTTGTCGTATATTGCATCATCATTAACATGACTTTGGGTGTCATAGTCAGAATGGGGTGGTATATGATCAAGCAAAGATTTGCCGCGGTGGCTCTTTCGGGATTCGTTGTTTTTCCGGCTTTGGCGGGAGACAATGCATTGGTCGCAGAGCTTAAGGGCGGCCTCGATATCGAGGCGACGGCCATGGAGATGGCGCGAGACATCGCGTTGAACAGGGCGTGTGGCCTCAAAATCGTGCCCGAGGACGACTATAAATACATCGGCGCTGTCATCATCCGGGCCGATACGGACAAGTTTGCCGACGGGACGTTGTCGGGCATTGCGGCCGCAAAACGGGTTGGACCGGAGCCTGGCTCGGGTGTGTGCGACGAAATCAAAACGTACATCCGGAAGCGAGCGGAAAAATACGCGGTCCTGGCGAGCGAATTGCGCGAAAGAGGATTTGCCAAAGGGTTCTAGAGCAAATTCCGATCCTACGGAATCGGAATTTTGCTCTAGGTTCTTGATATTGTCGCATTTTCTGCGACGAACCGGTATCCACTTCGTCGGAAAATGCTCTAGTCCCGCCGGCTTGACGGAATTGGCGCCTTGTTGAATTGCAAACCTTGGCCGTCTGTCACCGCACAGGCAG
>JANXVY010000089.1 GCA_025351425.1 Hyphomicrobium sp. | reverse complement strand
TCCGCGCGGAGCGCGGCCCCGCCGCGTCCGCGCGGACGGGGTTAGGGGTGGGGGTAGTAGAGCGGTGGGGGTAGAAGTGTAGAAGAGCGGTGAAGCTCTCGACAGTCCTCCGCAACGGGCCACTCACCCCATTCACGCCGTCGCCGCTTCGCCCATCGCAGTGGCAAACACCAGCGTCCGCGCGTCGCTCACTTCCAGCGCCGAGAACCGGAAGAACGGGTTCTGCGCAACGCGCCGTGCATTCAGCGCCCGGAAGTTGCGCCCCATCAGCACCGCCGGGGCATTGATGCCGGGATAAGCGTCAGCCCTCGCCAAGGCCTTAAACCCGCACATCATCTCGTAAAACCGCACCTGGCTCGGATTGACCGAGATCAGCCCGTAATCGGCCTCCCCTGCGTGCGCGATGATCAGCCCCGCCCGCACGAGACTCGCATAAAGCGTCGTGCGAAAACTCGTGTTGGTAATCTCCGGCGCCACCGCCATCCGCGTGAACTCCACCAGCCGCCGGTATCCCTGCTCCTCCAGCGCCCCGATCGCCGGAAAGATCGACTGGCACGGCATGCTCGCCGCTCCTGGACGTCCCTCGCCGAACGTCAGCCGGAACGACCCCACGCACGCGTCCCCGTTGAACGCCGCCAGCGTGCACGTCGTCTCCAACTCGTCGTAGTCGTCGAAAAACAGCCCGTCCTCGCGTGGCAAGATCAGCTGGGCCTCGCGGAAGGCCCGGTAACGCAGCCGGTAGATATCGGTCTTGTCCGTTCCGGGCGCAAACACCTTGAGATCAAGCGGAAACTTCGATTTCTGTCCTTGGTGTTGCAGAACAAGAGGCGGCTTGAAGCTCAAGTGTGAAATCATGTGATCATCCCAACGCACTGCTATGACAGGCTTTGCTGCACTGCAGGATACGCCATCATCGGCTGCCGGCAAGAACTCTGTCGGGCGTGGTTAATAGTTCAGCCAGCCAGCAAGCCCGGCAGCCCTGCCCTCAAAGCCTGGCGCGGGCTGCCCCCATTGGGTGCACGCACTGCGAGCAAGCTCTGGCCAAACCCGCGCGGAATGCTTAATTGTCCTTCTTTCGAGCAAATCACCCGCCAGGAGGCCCCCATGACGTCGACGACAGAATGGCGCGACACGATGGCCCCCGACCTCGCGGTGTTCCAGGCGCTGGCGCACGCGGCCTGGGAGCGTTTGCCCGGACAGTTCCGCCAGATGTGCGGCGACCTCGTCATTCGCGTGGTCGATTTCGCCGAAGACGACGTGCTCGACGAACTCGAGATCGACAGCCCGTTCGAGCTCCTCGGCCTTTACCAGGGTGTCAGCCTCAACAATAAAAGCGCTCTCGATCCTCCGCGCGAACCCGACATGGTGTTCCTCTACCGTCGCGCGATCCTGGACGAATGGACCAACGGCGAGGACAGCCTGGGCGAGATCATCACCCACGTTCTGATTCACGAGATCGGCCACCACTTCGGCTTCTCCGACAGCGACATGGAAGCCATCGAAGACCAAGTCCTCAACGTCGCCTGACGCAAGCGCTGCCGCGCTCTCAGATCTTCGCGCACGCGCTCTTCATCCACCGCCGCGTTTCGGCGTCGACAAGCGGCCCGACGATCGCCAGCACGCGCGCATGATACGCATCGAGCCACGCCCGCTCGTCGCCGGTGAGCATCTCCCCAACCACCAGCGCGCGGTCGATGGGCACGAGCGTCAGGGTCTCAAATCCCATCACTGCCAGTTCGCCCCCGACATCTTCCAGCTCGCCCACCAGCACCAGGTTCTCGATCCTGATGCCGTAGTGCCCGGCCTTGTAGTACCCCGGCTCGTTCGAGCAGATCATGCCCGCTTTCAGCTCCGCCATTCCAGCCTTCGAGATCGACTGCGGTCCCTCGTGCACGTTGAGATAGCTGCCAACGCCATGCCCGGTGCCGTGATCGTAGTTGAGCCCCTTCGCCCACAGGGCCCGCCGCGCGAACGGATCGAGATCGATGCCCCGCGTCCCGGCTGGAAACCGCGCCAGTGAAATTGCGATCATGCCCTTCAGCACCAGCGTGAAGCGTTCGCGCATTTCCGCGCTCGGCACGCCGGTCGCAAGTGTCCGCGTGATGTCGGTGGTGCCGTCTTGATATTGCGCCCCGCTGTCGAGCAGGAACAGCTCGCCGGGCCGAACCGTGCGGTTGGTGCGCTCGGTCACCCGGTAATGCACGATCGCTCCATTTGCCCCCGAGCCCGAAATGGTTGGGAACGAAATCTCTTTCAGCGCGCCGGTCGCAGCCCGCATCTCTTCCAGCGTGCGAACTGCCGTGATCTCGTCGAGGCCGCCCTGCGCCACCGCCCCGTCGAACCACGCGAGAAACCGGCACAGCGCCGCCCCATCGCGCACGTGCGCTGCCCGCGCGCCTGTAATTTCCGCCGCCGACTTGATCGCCTTCGGCTCGATGCACGGATCGGACTGACGCTTGATGTTTTTGCCTCCGCCAAGCGCCTTGAAGCACCACCAGCTCGCGCTTGCGCCGAGGCGTACGGGTCTGCGCGCAGCCTTCAGCCGCGCCAGCGCCTCCGCCAGCGCGTCCGGCGCGCGCAGTCGCACGATTGGCGTCAGATGCGCCTTCGCCTCGCGCGTCACCTTCTCGGGTGCAACGAACAGCTCAGGCTTCCCGCTCGTGGGCACGATTGCATACGCCAGCACGACGGGATTATGCGCAACGTCGCTCCCCCGCATGTTGAGCAGCCAGCAGATGCTGTCGGGCGCCGTGAGCACGACAGCGTCCTGGCCGGCAGCCTTCAGGGTCGTCTGCAGTGCTGCGATCTTTTCGGCAGCCGGCGTCCCGGCGAACGCGAGCGGCTGCGGCACGATCGGCGCAAGCGGCAGCGCCGGCCGCGCCTTGCCCCAAACGCGGTCCACGAGATTGCGCGAAATGGCCTTCAGCTTCAGCGAGCGGTCCGCGAACGCAGCTCTCAGGCTTTCGATTTCGCCAACCGTATGCAGTTTCGGGTCAAAGCCGATCGAGCCGCCCTTGGGCAGCGTCTCAAACAGCCACGCATTGAGGTCGCTCCCGCGCACGCCCTTGATGGCGATGAGCCCCGTGTCCACCTCCTGCGGCGCCTGCACGGTGTAACGTCCATCGACGAACAGCGCTGCCGTTTTGGCCGCGATCACCGCCAGCCCCGCCGACCCTGTGAACCCCGTGATGAACGCCAGCCGCTCGGCGCACGGCGGCACATATTCGCTCTGATGCTCGTCGGCGCGCGGCACGAGATACGCGTCGATACGGGCCCCCTCCATCAGCGCGCGTAAGCCTGCCACCCGTGGCGCCACGGCCTGCGCCGGCGCCGAATTTTCAAACGTCTGAAACATCGCTCTCACCCCGTAGCAGCAGGCCCGGCCAACTGACCTTCCTTGGTCGCGGGTCCAGGGCACGCGTGCCCTGGCCTTCACTTGGGCATAAACCTTTACCCCGCCCTCAACGCCTTCAGGCAGAAAGTCATCATCTCGTCCGCGCTTGGCCCCGGAATATCGCCGCACTCTTCCAGCAGCTGCGGATGGCAATACGAGATCATCGCCGTCTTGACGCAGCGCGCGGCCGCCGTCGCGTCCATCACCTTGAACTCCCCGCTCGCGATGCCGTCCGCGCAGATCCGCGTCATCAGCTCCTCGATCACGACGATATGCGCGAGCACCATGCCCCACGACTCGTCCAGCGCCACCGCGATCATCTCGTGCATTTTCTGGTCGGAGAGATAGCGCTCCCGGTTCATGGTCGTCAGCGCCAGGAACGCGGCCCTGAGCCGTTCACCGGCCGTCCCCGGCCCCATGGCGATCGCCTCCACCGCGCTTTCGACTTCCCCCATCAGTTCCCGGCCGACGGCATCCCGCAGGTCCGACTTGGACGCAAAGAACCGGTAGATGTTGGCGGGGCTCATTCCGAGCTCCTTCGCCACATCCGCGACGGTCGTCTTCTGGTAGCCGAGCGTGCGGAACAGGCGTTCGGCCGTCACCACGATCTGTTTGCGCGTGTCGTGCTCGCGCGGAGCTGGCATATCCGCCATGTGTAAAATCCCGAACCAGATGTCATTGCCGGGCGCGGCCTATTCGGCGGCAAGCCTAGCAGGGTCCGCACCGCGTGTGCTATCGCGCTGTATATCGCCGCGATCGGCCGCCTGCGCAACGGGTGCGGCATCCAGCCCCCGCCAGTTCCACACCGCATAGAGCGCGGGCAGAAACAGCAGCGTCAGGAACGTGGCGACGAACAGCCCGCCCATGATGGTGATGGCCATCGGCCCCCAGAACGCCGATTCCGAGAGCGGTATCATCGCAAGGATCGCCGCCAGCGCCGTCAGGATCACCGGCCGCGCGCGCCGCACGGTCGCCTCCACGATCGCTTCCCGCATCGTTCGCGCCCCGCCCGCCACGTCTCGCTCGATCTGGTCGACCAGGATGACGGCGTTGCGCATGATCATGCCCGCGAGCGCGATCAGCCCCAGCAGCGCCACGAAGCCGAACGGCTTGTGGAATAGGTTGAGCCCGAGCGACGCGCCGATGATGCCGAGCGGCGCAGTCATGAACACCAAGATGAGCCGGCCGAAGTTCTGCAGCTGGATCATCAGCAGCGTCAGCATGGCCAGCGCCATGATCGGGAACAGCGCACCCAGCGATGCGTTGCCCTTCTCCGATTCCTCGACCGCCCCGCCGATCTCGATTCTGTAGCCGGGCGGCAGCTTGGCGCGCAGTTCGGCGAGCTTGGGCCAGATTTCGTGCGTCACATCGGGCGGCTGCACCCCATCGATGACGTCGGCCCGCGCGGTAATGGCCATGTCCCGGCTGCGCCGCCACAGGATCGGTTCCTCGTGGCCATAGCTGATCTTGGCGATCTGCCCGAGCGTCACCGGCACCCCGTCGCGCGACACGATGGTAAGATCGCCGATCGCGCCCAGGTCTGCCCGCTCCGATGAGGCCGCCCGCGCGACCACGTCGACCTTGTCGATGCCGTCGCGCACTTGCGTGACGGTGTACCCCGAGATCAGCGTCGCGAGCGTTTGCGCGATGTCCTGCGGCGTCAACCCCAGGGCGCGCGCCCGTTCCTGGTCGAGTTCCAGCCGCAGCGACGGCGTCTGCTCGTTCCAGTTGAGGTGCGCATCGACGATTTTCGGGTTGGCGCGCATCACGTCGCGCACTTGCGCCGCGATTTTGCGCACCTCGCCGGTATCCGCGCCCACGACGCGGAACTGTACGGGGAAGCCGACCGGCGGTCCAAAGTTGAACCGGTCGACGCGCACGCGCGCCTGTGAAATCGCGCCCTTGGCAACCGCCGCTTCGAGTTTGGCCTTCAGCCGCTCGCGCGCCTCCACGTCCTTGGCGACGATCACGATTTCCGCGAAGGCTTCGTTGGGTAGCTGCGGATTGAGCCCCAGCCAGAATCGCGGTGAGCCCTGCCCCACATAGGCCGTATAGGTCGCAGCGTCCCTATCGCCCTCGAGCAGCGCTTCGGCCTGCTTGGTCGCTTCCTGCGTCGGCCCGATCGCAGTGCCTTCCGGCAACCGCAGCTGGAAGAACAGCTCCGGCCGTTCCGAAAGCGGGAAAAACTGCTGCTGCACGAACCCGAACGCGGCGATCGAGGCTGCAAACACGAACGCGGTCGCGGCCACCACCGTGAGCCGCCGCCGCACGCACCACGAAACGAGCGCCCGCAGCGCCCGGTACGGCCCGGTCTGATAGATGCCGTCGTGCGCGCCATCGCCCGCGGGGTGCGGCTTCGTTTCGGGCAGCAGCATTACGCCCAGGAACGGCGTGAACACGACAGCCACCACCCACGATACGACGAGCGCCAGCGCCACGACCCAGAACAGCGAGCCCGTGTATTCGCCCACCGCCGAGTTCGCAAACCCAACCGGCAGGAACCCCGCCGCCGTCACCAGCGTGCCGGTCAACATCGGAAACGCCGTGCTCTCCCAGGCATATGCCGCCGCCCGTTCCCGGCTCCAGCCTTCTTCCAGCTTCACCGCCATCATCTCGACCGCGATGATCGCGTCGTCCACCAGCAGCCCGAGCGCGATGATGAGCGCGCCGAGCGTGATCCGGTGCAGGTCGATGCCCATGATGCTCATGAGAATGAACACGATCGTCAGCACCAGCGGAATGGAGAGCGCGACCACGATTCCCGTCCGCCAGCCGAGCGACAGGAAGCTGACGCCCAGCACGATCGCGAGCGCTTCCAGGAACGAGCGCTCGAACTCGAAAATGGCCTGGTCCACGACCTTGGGCTGGTCGGCGATCTGCTCGATGTCGATGCCGGCCGGCACCTGCGCGACAAAGCCCTCCATCGATGCCTTGACCGCCGTTCCGAGGTCCAGCAGGTTGCCGCCCTTGGCCATCACGATGCCGACCGCCAGAGCCGGTTTCCCCCGTTGCCGCACGAGAGTGCTCGGCGGATCGACGAACCCGCGCGAAACCGTCGCGATGTCGCCAAGCCGGAACACGCGCCCGCCCGCTTCGACCGGCGTCTCGCGCACGGCGGCCTCCCCTTCCAGCGCGCCCGTCACGCGCAGCGCGATCCGCTGCGCGTTGGTCTCGATGACGCCGGCAGGCGTCACCGCGTTCTGCTTGGCGATGGAGGCAAAGATGGTCTGCGGGCTGATCCCGAGCGTCGCAAGCTTGCTGTGGTTGAACTCGACGAAGATGCGCTCGTCCTGCACCCCATAGATGTTGACTTTGGTCACGTTGGGGATTTGCAGCAGCCGTTGCCGCGCGCTTTCGGCGACCTTCTTGAGCTGGGCGAACGTCGTGCCCGTGCCGCTCAGCGTGTACAGGATGCTGTCGACGTCGCCGTATTCGTCGTTGATGTTGGGCCCGATCAGGTCGGCCGGCAGGTCGTTGCGGATGTCGCCGAGCTTTTTGCGCAGCTGGTAGAAAAGCTGCGGCACCTCGCGTGCGGGCGTGGTGTCCTTGAAGCCCATGTTCATCGCGGAAAACCCGGGCTTCGTATAGGTCTCGACCTTGTCGAAGTACGGCAGCTCCTGCAGCTTCTTCTCGATGCGGTCTGCCACTTGCGCCTGCATCTCGGTCGCGGTCGCACCTGGCCAGATCGCCGTGATGATGACGTTCTTGATCGTGAAGTTGGGATCTTCCGCGCGGCCGAGCTTCATGAAGCTCATCGCGCCGCCGACCGAGAGCGCGAGAATGAAGAACAATAGCAGCGCCGGATGGCGCACGGCCCAAGCCGAGAGATTGAAGCGGCTGGAAGTGTCGGTCATAAGCGCGGCCCCTGTTCCTGGGTTGGCTGGACGTGAAGTGCTGGAGCGTCTGCGGCAGACAGACCCCACGTGCGCTGGGCGGAACGCCTGAGACGTTGGCGGGATCTGCCCGGCGGGACGCGTTACTCCGAAGCGACGTGTCCTTGCGAAAAAATCAAGACCCGAGCGTCGTGACGACGCGCACCCTTTGTCCGGCATCGAGCTTCTGCACGCCGAGCGTGACCACGCTCTCGCCCTCGCTGACGCCGCCGGTCACGTAGACCGACGTGCCGTCGTATTTCGCGACCTCGACCGGCTTCAACGTCAGCGCGCCGCTCGCCGGATCGACGACCCACAGCGCCGGCCCCGCGCCCTGGCTGAACAGCGCCGACAGCGGCAGCTTTGCGGCACGCGCAGCTCCAGGCGCCGCAATCGTCACCGTGGCGGTCATTCCAAGCGCCATTTCCGGCCCGGCGTCCGGCAAGCTGAAGCGCGCGGCATAGGTCCGCGTCGCCGCGTCCGCCGCTGGCGAAAGCTCGCGCAGAGCCGCGGTATAAATCCTGCCGGGGTTCGACCACAGTGTGACGCTGGCAGTCCCCGCCCGCACCCGGTCCACGAGCACTTCCGGCACGGCCGCCAGCGCCTCCCGCTCGCCCGTGTGCGCAACCCGCATCGCCGTCTGTCCGGCCGCCACCACCTGCCCCGGTTCCACCAGCGCGGCCGTCACGACGCCGTCTGCGTCCGCAAGCAGCCTCGAATAGGAAAGTGCGTTTTGAGAAAGCTGGATCGCGCGCTCGCCCTTGGTCAGGCGGCCGCGCGCTTCGTCGACGGCGGTGCGCTGCTGGTCGAGGCCCGCCTGGGTCGAATATCCGCGCGTATTGAGAAAAGTCCGCCGTTCCAGCTCGGCTTCTGCGCTTGCGATGCTCCCGCGCGCGGCGCGCACCTCGGCCTCCGCCTGTTCCAGCTGCAATTTGAGATCGGTTTCATCGAGCAGCGCCAGCACATCGCCAGCCTTCACCGCCGCGCCCGTGTCCACCGTACGCTTCAAGACTTTGCCCGCAACCCGGAACCCGAGATCGGCTTCCACGCGCGGCTTGACGGTCGCAACGAACGTGTGGGTCGAAGCCAGTGGCGAATAGCGCACAAGTTCCACCAGCACCGGGCGTGCCGCCGTGGCCTCCGTCTTTTGGGCGCTGCCCTCGCCGCATCCGCCCAGCATGAGGGCCGCCAATCCGGTGAGACCGAGCATTGCGCTGAGGCGCACGGGCCGCAGGTGGCTGGATGGTCCAGGGAGTGCGGTCATCGGGCGCCTCATCATCTAGTATTGCCGGGCCTGCGCCCATAAGCTCTCCTATATCCTGACGTGTGACGAAAGTCAATAATCGTCAGTCGATATTCGTCAGATCATGATTTCGCCATTCAGGTCGAGCGCTCAAACATCCCGCATCACACGAAACCCCAGGTCGTGGCTGCGTCCGCCCGCTGGATTATAGAGCCGCGCCGCCGCCCGCAGCAGCAGTGGATACAACACCCATGACCCGCCCCGGATCACCCGCCGCTCGTTCGCCTCTCCCGGTCCATTTTCCCAAGCCGCCCCATCCTGAGGCGCACCGTCATAGGTCTCGTGCCACCGGTCCCCGCACCACTCCCACACATTGCCGTGCACGCCGCAAACACCCCACGCGTTGGCCCCGTGCCGGTCGACCGGTGCGGTCCCCGCACCTGGAGTATCCCCGCCCCCATAGGTCGCCTGATCGCGCGCGATCGCATCTCCCCACCAATAGGCCGTCGTGGTGCCCGCACGCGTCGCATATTCCCGCTCGGCCTCGCTCGGCAGCCGGTAGGTGTGCCCCGTCCGCGCCGAAAGCCAGCGCGTATACGCCCGGGCGTCCTCCCAGCTGACGCCCACCACCGGGTGCCGATCGTCCTGTTGAAATCCTGGCGTGCGCCAGCTGAGGCCGTCGTCGAATTGAAACCCGCCGCCGCGCCACATATAGCCCCCCCATCCTGGCTCGGTGCCCGTGTCGGCCACAAACGCCGCAAACTGCCCCCGCGTCACCGGATGGCGCGCCACGGCAAACCCGCGCGTGAAAATGACTTCGTGTTGCGGCCCTTCCGTTCGCCACCACGCGGCCCCCGCTGGATGCGCAGCGCTCGACCCGTCCGAATACGCCCCCGTGTCGCCGCCCGTCCCCATCAGCGCCCCGATCTCGGCAGCACTCGACCCCATCGCGAACCGTCCAGCCGGCACGACCACCATCTCTGGCCCGCCTTCGCTGTCCGAAAAACTTTCCCCCGGCCGGTAACTTTCCATGTGCGCCCCATGATGATCGCGATGATCTTCGACTGCCGGCGGCAACTCTGCGGCGGTTTGCCGATGGGTCGCAAGCCCCCGGTTCGCGGCGCCCGCGCGCGGGGTTGGTGGGGCGGCCGCGCGCAAAGTAAAGACTCTTATACCGACGGTGAGAATTTCTGACCGTCGGTATAAGAGGCGGGGACGAGCGGGCGATTGTCCCGCCAACCGCTACGGAATCGGTGCTATGACGCCTGCTTCGGAGTATTTTCCGCTCCAAAACTGTCCCTGCAGAGGCGGGGGTCTCAGCGAAGAAAATGCGACCGCACCAAGTG
>JANXVY010000007.1 GCA_025351425.1 Hyphomicrobium sp. | reverse complement strand
CGCGGTCTGGTTCGCGCCACTTGGCGAGTTCGTCGACCCAGGCGGTATCGAACTGAGGCCCGCGCAACGAGCCAGGATTGTCGCCGCCAAACATCTGCGCGATTGCGCCGTTGGGCCAGGTCAGCTGCATCTTGGACGGTTCGAAGTGGGGGCGCTCGTCATCGGCATGAATGGCAAGCAACCCGGAGACGCCTTCGACCATGATGTGGCGGACATCGCCCAGGGTTTCGCCGACGAGGGCGATCCGGCGGGCGGGGCTTGCAGCTTCAGGGGCAAGTCCCAGCGCCTTGGCGCGGATCCATTCAGCGCCCGCTCGGGTCTTACCAGCGCCGCGTCCGCCGAGGATCAGCCAGATGCGCCAGGGTGTGGCGAGGTCGCGATCGTGAGGAGCGATTTGGTCGTCGCGGGCCCAGACGTGCCAGTCGCGGGCCAACGATGCAAGCTCGGCTGACGAGAGTTCAGCCAGCGTTTCAGGGAGCGTTCCGCACCGCCAGGATGCGCTCAAGGCGCTGAGCGATGTCGCGGCGCTGGCGCTCCGCTTCGAAGGCGTCGTGGGGCGGGCTGGCGGGGCTTGCTGGGGCAGCGCTGGCACCGAGGGTGAGGGCTCCGGCAGCCTCAGCTGCGGGGCGCTTGGATGGGTCTGATTTTCCGGCGGGATGCATGAGGTCAGCGTTCAACTCCGTGACGCGTTCGAAATTGCGCACCAGCAGAGCGAGCGTGCGGGTTTCGCGCTCGTGATCGGAGGATGTTGTTTCGGTCGCGGTTTGCATGAGGGTCTCCATCTGGGTGAGCTTCAGGTCGATCGCCTTGTAGAGGCGCGCGATCACGTCCTTTCTGATCGCTCGAAGAACCGTGCGTTCGCTGCGGGAACGGTTGGGCGGGCTCGTGCGGCTGCTCGCGGTCCGCAGGGTCCAGCCTTCCTGTTTGAGCCGGGCGTAAATCTTCTTGTGCGGGATGCCGAAAGAAAGCGCGATCGCTTCGACCGTGACGTCGTTGGCGTCGTAGGCCGCGCGGACTTGCGCCCACGTTTCGGTGTCGAGAATGGACATCGGGGACGGGCTTTCGGAAAGGGGCAGCCGGCACATCGGGGGCCGTGACGCAACGGCGATGCGCCAGCATGCCGGGCTTGGCTCGCCATTGGCACCTGCGAGGGCGGGACTGCCTGAACCATGGGGCCTCGGGAAAAGCCCGAGGATAACAAATGGTGAGGCTGGTGTGGGGAAGAGTGGGCCGCTGCTCGCTGGCCACACGTTCCGGGTTATATCGTTTGGTGATTGGCCATTTGACGTATGTAGTGCAGTCATGAAACATAGTGTTATGACTGTGCCATTTGACGTATGTGCGAATCGTGGCGCACAGTATTGGGTATGGACAAGCAGCAAAACAATACGTGGATCGCGAAAGCCTTGGTTGCGGGTTCGCTCAGCGCATTCGCAAGGCATTTCACCCTTATTTATGTCCTTCCCGTCGGAGCGCCCGTTGTGACGGCTCTGATAGGTTATTTTTCCGGCATTCCCTGGTTCTATATTTGGTTGGGGGCGCTGGCGTCGGTGACGTTCGTTATCACTTCGTTGCTTCGTGCAGATGAGTGGCTTGCACGTCGTAGAATTCAGGACAAGCTGGTTTTTAGTTCTCTGCGGGTTGGTCGCAATATCCATGGTCCAGGTATGTTTCTGGGCATGATTTTAGCAAATCAAGCTCAAACCCCATTGGCTGTGAAGTTCTTCGACGTGAGAACTGTAATTAATGGACGAGTGCCGCTTAAGCGGCAGCTAGAAAAAGTTGACTTTTCAGTGCCGGAAGATGGCTTTGTTTATCTTGATGATCACATCATTGATTTAGGAAGCGATCAACCCGAGGCCCGAACGGTTGAAGGGTTCGTCGAGTTTAAAGTCAAATATGGTCGGTCTGCCGACAAACTTAATTATGAACTCGTTGCAAAAAAACAGGTCGTTCTGTCATTCAACGACGATGGTTTGTTCGCTGGCTGTTCTTGGCATGACGCATCATAAGGTAACCAAATGTCACGCGGTAAATACCTCAGCCTAGAAGAAGCCCGTCAGACTGGCCAACTCGACCAGTTCTGCGCGGAGCATCCAACCGAAGCCGATCGCCCGCGTTTCCTTGCGCTTCTCGACCTCATGTCGAAAGGTGCTTTAGAAGAACAGGGAACATCGCAGCCGGGTCTTTCCGAAGGTTCCAGCGAAACTCGAACTCACCGAGATACTTAGCCAAATGGCGCTTGGATACGTGAACATGGGTGCCTTTGATCGACCGTTTGATGAGCGACCAAAAGCCTTCAATTGTATTCGTGTGGTGGCCGTTGCGCGACCATTCATCCTGCGAGTGATTGACCGAGCCGTGAATGTAGCCGCGCTGCGCCAGCTTCTTATAGGCGTGCCATTCGTCGGTGCTGACGGTCGATCCAGCCGTTATGTTCTGGATCAGGTGCGGCTCAATGGTGGCGCGCGTCACGTCGGGGATAACACGGGTGATGACATCTCCACCGCGTTCGGTCATGCCGAGAACCAGCGTCTTGCCGAGAGCGCCGCGACCCTTACGACCCTTGCGGTGCCCGCCAACCATCGTTTCGTCGGCCTCAACGTGGCCAGACAGCGGCTTGTCGCCGTCCACAATGGCAAGATACTTGCGGATTTCGTGCCCCATTCTCCACGCCGTTTTGTAGTTCACGCTCAACTGACGTTGCAATTCCTTGGCGGGAACTCCGTGACGCGTCGTGGTGAACAGGTACATCGCATAGAACCACTTTTGGAGCGGCGTATGCGAGCGATAGAACGGCGTTCCCACCATCGGGTGGATGTGTTCGCCGCACTGGCATGTATAGGCGGGCATCTTCGACAGCTTCTTGTATTTGCCTGTTTCCCCGCAGCGCGTGCATTCGTGATCCGCGCCAAAGCGAGTCTTGAACAGATGCTCAAGGCAGGCGTCGTCGTCAGGGAACATCTTCATGAATTCGGTGATCGGCATTGGCTTGGACATGGGAGGTCTCCGTCGCTGCCATGAGATATAGCAAATACGATTACATACTTCAAGTGGCCAATCACCTATCGTTTCATAGCCCGAGAGCCCGACGGTGTCAACGAGTGTTTTGATATTTCGTGTTGTTTTTCAATACTTTAACAACACACCCTGAGCCCAACAGGAGAGTGTACGGCAGCGCGGAGTGGGCGGGGATAAGTTTCGCGGTGCTGCGCCGCCGTTGCCCTCGAAGCTCGGCTACCGCCCCACCCGTTTGGGGGGGAAGCCCTCCCAAGGCCGCCCCGTCTTTTTCGGGAACTTACTTCGGCGCGTCGATCGTAATGCCGGCAGGGTAGGTGTAGATCGCCTTGAAGATCGGCTTGTCGAGCTTGTTGGCGCGGGCGAAGACTGAGCGCATCGGCAGGCCCGTCTTGGGGTCGACGTAGAACATCCGCAGGGGGCGGCCTTCGTCGGCCAGCGCAGCGCGAGCCTTTTCGGCGGCGTCCGGGCTCTTGTCGACCGGGCCGATCTGGGCGTCATTCTCGACGCGGTACGCGGTCAGCTCCTGGCCGTCGATGGCGGTGGTACCGAGGCAGGCGACAGTGCCGATGGTGCCGCGGTCATCGCCGAGGGTTTCGTCCAGCTGGTTCACCATGTCGCCGGCAATGTCGAGGGCCAGCTCCTTCCACGCGTCGCCGTCCTTGGACCACGCCTTGCCGCCGACCAAAATCGACTCGACCGGCTGGGGATCGATGGCAGAGGATACGACCTGCCGCATCCGGTCGGGCGGCATGTAGTCAACGCTCATTTTGACCGGCCCGCGCTCGCTCACCATGTTGCTTTCCATCCGGAAGGACGGCGCCTTGCGCTGCTTGTCGAGGGCGGCCAGCACCTCGTCCTTGCAGTCGGCAAGGACGGGGGCTGCCGCGCAAAGGGCAAGCAGGGAGGTCGCGAGCGTGGCGGCAAGGAACGTGCGCATGGGCTTGTCTCGGCGGTTCGGGGGCGGGTTTCAAAATGCGGGATGGGCGTCAGCGGGTGCGGCCGGCCGGAATGGCGGGCGGCGCCTCGATGTTGATGTCGACAGGATAGCTGTAGGCGGCGCTGACCAGGGAAGGGGCGTCGGCGACGGCCTCGGAAACGATATTGAGGGCCGGGAGCCCTGTCGCTGGATCGACGTAGACAGTGCGAGCCAGCGCCGGGTTATCGGGACCGGCGGGCTTGCCGGGGGACGCGCGCGGCTCGCTGCGGTAGGCGACATATTCGCGTCCGGCGCGGGTCACCTTACCAAGGCAAGAGAACGGCTCGGCAGACTTCACAGGGGTGTTCAACGTTGCCTCGACGTCGAAGGTGACCGCCTGAGCGAACTGGGGTTGGAGTTCCTGGTAGCCGCCGCCATGGCTCGCCCACGCCCAGCGGCCGATGGCAACCGTTTCGAGCGCGCCGGGTTCTCCGGGGACGATCACCTTGTTGTACATCCGGTCGGGACGCTGGAAGTCGGTGTCGGTTTCGATTTCACCGCGAACGGAGGGCTGCTTCGAGTGGACGTGGTAGGCCGGCTGGGTGCGCTGCTTCTCGAAGGCGGCCTGGACATCCTTGGCGCAGTCTTCCACCGCAAAGGCGGGTGCCGCCACGCCGCAGGCTGCGAGCGCAGGGAGAGCGAGAGCGAACAGGCGGGGCAGGGACGCGGCGCGGTGCATGATTGAACTCCGGAAGAGGAAACCTGGACGTTATACGCAAGTCTCAGCATGCCGGACTCTTAAAATTAGGAAAGGTTTCCAGGAGCGCTCATGGCTTGAAACCCACAGCTAATGTTGCGGGTTTTTCATGTGCCGGGGCCGCCTGACCCGTGCTAGGTTTTGACGATGGACCAGCCTCAGACCGCTAGATCGCCCGCAATCGGCCGCCCTCCCGCTATCGACGGGGCCAATCTGGACCGGCCTTTTGAGCGCAAAGTTCGCGCCAGCAGCCGCTCAATGGTGCTCGAAACGGTTTGGCTGCGGCTTTGGCTGCTGTTTTCGGTGATCGGGCTGTTTGTGCTGTTTTCCTTCGTGGGGCTGTGGCCGAGGCTCGGATATTGGCCCCATGTCGCGATGCTGGGCGCATTCGGAGCAGCGGCGTTCGCAGCGCTCGTGTTTGCGCTCAAGGTCCACAAGCCGACGCGGGAAGCGGCGATCCGGCGGATCGAACGGGGTTCTGGCCTGCCGCACCGGCCGGCGTCGTCCTACGAGGATACGTTATCGGTCAGCACGCCCGATCCGGCAACGGCAGCGATCTGGCAGGCGCACCGGTCTCGGCTGGCTGGGCTGCTGGCCAAGCTGCGCGTCGGGCCGCCGCAGCCCCTGACCCATCGCTACGATCCGCTCGCCTTGCGGGCGCTCGGCCTGCTGTCCGTCGTGCTGGCGACAGGGTTACTGGGTGACCAGGGTTACGACCGGCTCGCATCGGCCTTCAAGCTGGGACCGCCGGGCCTTGCCAACACCGCGCGGCTAGACGCCTGGGTGACGCCGCCGGCCTATACTGCGAAACCGCCGATCATGCTGGCCGACGGCCAGCGCCCCGGCGTTTCGCTCGCGCGCGAAGACGGACAACCCTTCGAAGTGCCTGAGCGCAGCGTGCTCATCATCAGGGCGAGCGGGACCGGCGGCGGGCAGCTGACCGTCGGCTTTCAACCCGATGCCGGCAAAGCCTCCGAGCAGATCTCCAGCGTGCCAGTCCCAGGGCTTGAAGGCATTGCCGAGCTGCGGACGGAATTGAAGCGCTCAGGAACGATGACCGTACCGGGCCTTTCCAAACCGCTCGTGTTTTCCGTAATTCCCGACCAGCCGCCTAAAATCGCGCTGCTCAAGGACCCCGAGCCCAATGCGCGCGGGGCGATGAAACTCCAATACAAGGTGGAGGACGACTACGGCGTGGTCTCGGCCGAAGCCAAGTTTGTGAAGATCCCCGAGGCCAAGGGCGACGAGACCACCGCGTGGGCGCGTCCTGAAGTGCTGCGCGGGCCGCGTCCGCCGCTGGAGCGGCCGCCGAGCTATCCGTTGCGATTGCCGGCGCCAACAGCGGCCAAAGCCGGCAAGGCCGGCGAGGCCGGCGAGGCGCTCACATATCTGGAGCTGGGCGCACACCCGTGGGCGGGTTTGCGCGTGCAGATGACGCTCGAAGCCAAGGACGCGGCTGGCCAGATCGGGCGCACTGCGCCGCGCGAAATGGTGCTGCCTGCGCGCCGGTTCACGAAGCCGCTCGCACGGGCGCTGGTGGAACAACGGCGCAAGCTCGTCACCGATCCACGCTACCGCGGGCAGGTGGTGAAGGCGATGCAAGCGCTGATGATCTCGCCCGACGGGTTCATCGAGCCGCATGCGTATCTCGGCATGAAAACGGCGACCGTCCGGCTTTCGCGGGACCGGACCAGGGCCGGCCTGAAAAGCGTCATCGATCAACTGTGGGCGGTTGCCCTGCGGATCGAAGACGGCAACTTGTCGGACGCAGAAAAGCGCTTGAAGGACGCCCAGGACAAGCTGTCGAAGGCGATCGACGAGGGCGCGAGCGATGAAGAAATCGAGCGGCTCATGAAAGAGCTGCGGCAGGCGATGAACGATTACATCGAGCAACTCGCCAAACAGAACGACGGCCCGCAGGACGACAAAGCCGAAGGCGACGAACAAAACAAGCAGATCGGCCAGGACGATCTCGAACAAATGATGCGAAAAATGGAGCAGGCCGCCAAGAACGGCGCGCGCGACCAGGCCCAGCAGATGCTGTCGGAAATGCGCGACCTTATGGACCGGCTGCAGGCGCAGAAGTCGGGCGAGAAGGGCGACCGGGAAGCCTCGCGTCAAATGCAAAAGAAGATGGACGAACTCGGCAACATGATCGGCCAGCAGCAGAAGCTGATGGACGATACGTTCTCGGAGATGAAGAAGCAGGGCGATCGCGGCCGCGACGGCAACCAGCAGCGGGGCCAGAAGAGTACGGGCAAGGGCAAGCCTGGCGAGAAGGGCGAAGGGCAGGCGCAGAATAAGGGCGACAAGGGCAAGGGTAAAAACGAGCCTGGCCAGAAGGGCGGCCAGGGCGAGCGCGACGGGGAGCAAGGCGCGGGCGAACAGGGCGAGAGCGCCGACCAGGGTGAGGGCGGGCAGTCGCCGGGCGAGGGGCTGCAACAGCGACAGAAGAAGCTTGCCGAACAACTCGACAAATTGAAACGCGACCTGAAGGGCGCGGGGGCTGCCGGCTCCAAGGATATCGACACGGCCAGCGAGGCCATGGAAGAAGCCGAACGGGCACTGCAGCAGGGCGCGCTGGATGACGCCACCGAGCAGCAGGGAGACGCGCTCGATAAGATGCGCCAGGGCGCCCAGAAGATGCAACAGGAAATGGCCAAGAACGGTCGCTCGCGGTATGGCGAGAACGGCGAGACGCCGCGCGATCCACTCGGACGCCCGCAGAAATCGCAAGGGCCGGATGCGGGGGCGGGCACCAAGGTTCCCGGCGAGATCGATCTGCAACGGGCGCGGGAGATCCTACAGGAACTGCGCAAGCGCAGCGCCGAACAGACCCGGCCGCCAGTGGAACTAGATTACCTGGAGCGACTGTTGAAGCGGTTTTGAGGGGACAGTGAGAGGCGATCTGGGGGCTGCGTGTAACGGCTTGTGCCCTTGCAACCCCTTCGGAAGTACAACCCCTCATCGCGCAGCGTCGCTCACGGACTTGTGGTTGAGCTAAGCACTTTCACAACACCCAGAAAATCAACCTCGGGCTTGCTTGCCCTCGGCAGATGCAGACGGGTCCCGAGGATGACAGTATTTTGTGTCTCACGGCGCGGCTGAGATCGAAAAGCTCCAGGACAGAGGAGCGTCTGCAATGCCAAGCTTCGACTTGAACCGGACAACCGTGAGCGTTGTTCGCAGCGACGTACACCCACTTCCTGTTACTCATGACCCTGGACCTAGAGCAGATTCCGATCACACGGCTCCATAGCCAGCGGGGCGAAGTAGTTGCGGCAGTCGTTTGGACGGAGCTTGGGCAGCGCATCGGCGATGGCGGCCCACAGTGTCTCGACAGCACGCGCCGCCGTTTTCTTCAAAAGCGCCTTGAACTTCGAGAAGGCCATTTCGATCGGATTGAGGTCGGGTGAGTAAGGCGGCAGATAGCGCAGTTCAGCGCCCGCGTTTTCGATCGCGGTACGTACTGCGTCGGGCTTGTGGGCGGGCAGGTTGTCCATCACGACGATCTCGCCAGCCGTCAGGGTCGGCGCCAGCACGTGTTCAACCCATGCCAGGAACGCTGGTCCATCCATCGGGCCATCAAGTACCATCGGCGCCGTCATGCCGCCGATCCGAAGACCGCCGACGAATGTCGTCGTCGTCCAATGGCCGTGCGGGATCGAAGCCAGGCATCGGCCGCCGCGTCGCGAGCGCCCGCGCAGCCGTGCCATCTTGGTCGAAGCGCCGGTTTCATCAATGAAGATGAGCCGGTGCGGATCGAGTTCAGGCTGCGCGGCGCGCCACGCCTGCCGTCGCGCGGCCACGTCCGGACGATCCTGCTCGCTGGCGTGCGCGGTTTTTTTGAACGTCTGCGCATGGCGGTCGAGCAACCGCCAGATCGTACTCTGTGAACCGGCGTGCAATTATGACCCCTATTGGGGGTGAATCGGCGTCGAATTTTGACCCCTCTCCCGAGTGGTGAAACTGGCCGCTTGTGCGTGAGTCGCGCGAGAGGCTGAGCGGGGGATGTTGACAGTGGATACGA
>JANXVY010000006.1 GCA_025351425.1 Hyphomicrobium sp. | reverse complement strand
GAGTGGGGATCTTGGGTTGATGCGTCTTACAACGCACGCCCGCTCCCGTGTCTTGCGCTTAGATCCGAATACCAACGGGCCAATCCTGAACCCGTTGCTGCAGCGTTAACCGCGGTATTCCGATCCGGTCCAGCTGAGGGGCTGCCGAATCTCTACGCAAAACCCGCCTCTCCCAATAAACCCAGCATGCATACCGGACCCTCACGAGAAGCGATGGACCGAATGTCTCACAAGTTTTGCGAGCGGGGATAAGTCTCAGCGGGACCCGTTTTCACTCCGTTCCACATGCCGCCCACGATCGCCGCGCAAAATCGCATTGCTCGCTTGGTAAGTCGCCCGCGACGCAGAGACGACGATCTACCCGGCCTCCCCCTCGACCCGCCTACTGCCCGGCACCCCGTGGCCTTCACTAATCTGAGCAACGAAACCGCCCGGCCCTTGAGCGGCGGCGCGATTGCTGCAAATGTGCGCTGAAACCTTAGGCAACCAAAGACCATGCCGCTCCTGGCGCCCAGATCCGCGCTGCTTTTAGACTCACGAGGACCCGATGAACCAGATCCCCGAAATCAAAACGCTGAAGGCGACCCGCTCCTGGGGGCGCGGCAAGATCTATGGCGATATCACCGAAACCATCGGCCACACGCCGCTGGTGCGGCTTGCAAAGATCATGGCGGCTGCCAACACGACCGCAGAAATCCTGATGAAGCTCGAATTCTTCAATCCGCTGTCGTCGGTCAAGGATCGTATCGGCGTATCCATGATCGACACGCTGGAATCGGAAGGCCGCATCACGCCCGGCAAGAGCGTGCTGGTCGAGCCGACGTCGGGCAACACGGGCGTGGGCCTCGCCTTCGTCGCGGCGTCACGCGGCTACCGGTTGATTCTCACCATGCCCGAGACGATGTCGATGGAGCGCCGCAAGCTGCTCGCTCATCTGGGTGCTGAACTCGTGCTGACGCCGGGCCCCGGCGGGATGGGGGCTGCCATCGCGAAGGCTGAGGAGATCGCCACGACGACGCCCGACGCCATTCTCGTCGGCCAGTTCGTCAATCCCGCCAATCCGCGCGTGCATGAACTGACCACGGCGGAAGAAATCTGGGCCGATACACACGGCAAGATCGACGCGCTGGTTGCAGCCGTTGGAACCGGTGGCACCCTCACCGGGTGCGGGCGCGTGCTGAAGCAGCGCAATCCCAGCCTCAAGATCTTTGCCGTCGAACCCTCGACCAGCCCCGTGCTGTCGGGCGGCGAAAAGGGTCCCCACAAGATCCAGGGGATCGGCGCCGGCTTCATTCCGGATGTGCTCCAGCGCGACCTGATCGACGAAGTCATCACGGTGCCCTCCGACATGGCGTTCGAGGTTTCGCGGATGCTCGCCAAGGTCGAGGGCATTCCGGGCGGCATCTCGACGGGCGCTAATCTTGCCGCCGCGCTGACGGTCGCAGCTCGACCCGAAATGGCCGGCAAGACCATCGTCACCTTCGCGCCTTCGTCGGCTGAGCGGTACTACACGAGCGATTTGTTCCTGGAGCCGAAGGCTTAAACGCTGCGCGGCGGGGTCAGCCTCGCAGCCCCGCTGGAGGGACACGTCCCTCCAGACCTTCCTTTCGTTTTAAGGCGCCAAAAGGGAGGGGATTGGGGAACCGTTCCCCAAATGGGCGCGGGCGAGTGCTCGCTTGCTTAGCGACAGGATCGATCACATGCTGACGCCAGACGAAATCCAGCGCTACAAGCGTCACCTCGTGTTGAAGGAGGTCGGCGGGCAGGGGCAGCAGCGCCTTAAAGCTGCGCGGGTCTTGGTGATCGGCGCGGGCGGGCTTGGCTCGCCGGTGTTGCTGTATCTGGCGGCCGCCGGCGTCGGCACCATCGGCGTTATCGACGACGACACGGTCTCGCTCAGCAACCTGCAGCGGCAGATCGTGCACGACACGGCGAGCATTGGCGTCGCCAAAGTCGTGAGCGCTACGGAAAATCTCAAGCGAATCAACCCTCATGTGAAGATCGAGGCCATGGCCGGGCGGCTGACGGCGGACAACGCGCTCGATATTATCTCGCGCTACGATATCGTCAGCGACGGCTCGGACAATTTCGCAACCCGCTACCTCGTCTCGGACGCCTGTGCGCTGGCGAAGAAGACGCTGGTCTTTGCCGCCGTTGGGCCGTTCGACGGCCATCTCACGACGCTGAAGCCGCACCTCAAGACGCCCGAGGGCACGCCGTTTCCGACCTACCGCTGCCTGTTTGCGGAAGCGCCGCCGCCGGGCACGGTCGCCAACTGTTCGCAAGTCGGCGTGCTGGGGGCAACTGTGGGCGTCATCGGCACGCTCGCTGCCGTCGAGATCATCAAGGAGTTGCTCGGCATCGGCGAGAGCCTCGCGGGGCGGCTGCTGATCTACGATGGGCTTGGCGCGCGGTTTGAAACCGTCAACTTCGCCTGGGACCGGGACAATCCGCTGACGGGAACGCACGCGACCATCACGGACCTGAGCGCGCATCGCGCAGCGCCTGGGGTTGCGCCTTAGAGCCTATTCGCGTTTCTTTGAATCGCTCACATGCTCTAGGTTATTGTTTTGTCGCGCGTTTTTATGCGAAAACCGCTTCACACTTTTCCTAACGCGCTCGTCTTGATGTGGCGCGTTTTTATGCGAAAACCGCTTCACACTTGTCCTGACGCGCTCGGCTTGCTGTGGCGCGCGTTTTGACGGAAAACCGCTTCACACTTTTCCTAACGCGCGCTAGGGGCCTGCGCTGCGCGTTCCAGCTGTTGCACGACGTCATCGAGCTTGCCTGCAATGGCCTCGCCGATTGCGATCTGGGGGAGCGAGGGCGGACTGCCCGCTTGCAGCTTTGCTTCCCAGTCGCTCAAGATCATGCGCGCGCGCTCGAAGGCAGCCGTGAACGAGCGGGTCTCGCGCAACGCGTGATTGAAGAACGCGTCGCCGAAATACGTCCAGTCGCGCTCGTTTTCGCAGCCAAACGAAGCGCGGTCGGTGCGGGCTGCTGCCATCACCAGCGTGTCGGGGTGGGTGAAGGCTGGCAGGAAGCTGCCCGAATGGCAGGCCGAGAGGATCACGACCCGGTTCTTGATGCCTGAGCGCTCCAGCATCGCGGCCAAGCGCTGCGGCGTGATCTGGTTCAGCTCGAAATCGCGGAAGGTGACCGACATCGCGCCTTCGCTGCCGTGGGTGGTGATGAACAGGACGAGGATATCCTTGCCGGTATCCATGATCTGGGCAAGCCGCCACAGCGTGCGGTCGAGGTTCGCCATCGTGGCCATCGGTTCGGTTTCGACCGTATCGCGGTGGTTGAGCATCAGCAGCGACCGGCCTGCGGTTTCGAGGCGCTCATCGACGATCTGGCGGACGGCATAGATCTCGCGCTTGAAGACGTCCTGTTCGGCATAAGGCGCGAGCCCCACGAAATACAATTCGCGCCGGCCCGCGCGTGAGGGGGCGAGGCGGTCGAGGGCTGCATCGATGAGTTGGGGCTGGCGGGTGAAGGCTGCTTCCACGTCGATGGGAGGCGGCCCTGGCTTCTCGGCACGTGCGGACTGCATCCGGTCGAACGCGCGCTGCAGCAGGCCGCGATCCGTTTGCGAGGCGCCGGTGACGAACGGTGCGACCGGCAACAGGAATGCCGGGATCAGGCTCGCCGCTAGCACAGCGAGGGCGAACCGGCGCGGTTGCACATCGGTTGCACGCCAGCCCAGCAGCCAAAGCGCAGCACTAGCCCAGGCAAACCAAACCAGCCCGGCGACGCGCGTCACCCGGTGCTGCCATGGCTGCGACAGCTTCAGCGCGTCAAACAAGGGGTCGGCTGCCACTTGCGCCAGGGTCATCAGGACGAGCATGGCGATATCGAGGGCGATGAGGGTCGACATCAGGGACACAAGGTCGACGCCGCGGCGGCGGGCGCCAAGCAGCAGCAGGCCGGTGATCACGCTGAGCGAGGCGAGCGCGCAGCTGACGCCCCAGGCCGAGAAATGCACATCGTCCACCGCGACCGCGCCGTTCAGGGCGAAGGCCGCCAGCAACACGAGGGTCAAGAGGAGGGGTTCGGGCCCCAACGCACGCAGCCGGTTGGCGCCGCCCGGCAGGAAGAACAGAGCCCGGAAGCCCCACCAGAGGTGGCGCAGCGCACTTAACGCAATCTCAACCATACGAGGCACTCCACATCCAACTCCTGTCTATACGTTGGAGGTTGCGCAACGATTACCTGGAAATCGCGGGAACACTGGGGCGGCTGACACCGGCGGTCAGAAATTCTGATCGCCGATGTCAATGTCTTTGCTTTGCGCGCGGCCGCCCCACCAACCCCGCGCGCGAAGACCAGCGGTCAAAACTTTCGACCGCTGGTCTTACAGTTTCGTGAACGCCGGCGCGTGGGGCCAGAAAATGTGGGCGCGGCTGCTGACATCGCCGGGGTCGCCGCTCGTCAACAAGGTGAGGGTGCGCACGGAGGGGCGCTCCGCCACGTAGTGGGGGCGCCTTGCGAGATAATCCTCGAAGCTGTCGGCCACCACGACCGGCTGCGACAGCATTCTCGTGAACGGCGGCAAGTGGCGGCGAAACAGCGGCTCGACCAATGGAAAGTGCGTGCAGCCCAGAATCGCGCGATGGGGTGGGGCGCCACCGGTCTGTGCGAGCACGCCATCGACGGCCTCGTGCACCAGCGCATCGAGTTCCGCGTCGGGCGCTTCCGCCTCGATGGCGCTGGCCAGTTGCGCGCAGACCTGCTGGACCACCTCGACCTTGGGGCAGCGTTTGCGGATTTCTTCCGGGTAGACGCCGGAGGCAACCGTGCGCGTGGTGCCGAAAACAGCCACGAGGTCGGTATTGTATTTCTGCGGATACTGGGGCGCGGTGACCGCCCAAGGGGTTTGCGTCGCGGCTTCGACGGTCGGTGCGACGATGCCCAGTACATTGTGCGACCCGCGCCAAGGCGTCTGCGGCAGCCAGGTCTGCTGAAGCCTGCGGGCGGCCACTGCGGTCGCCGTATTGCAGCCGAGCAGCACCAGCTTGCAGCCGCGCTCAAACAGCGCTTCGACGCCAGTTTGCGTCAGGCTAACCACCTCGTCGGACGGGCGGTTGCCATAGGGCACATGGGCGTGATCGCCCAAATAGGTGAACGATACGTGCGGGAAGCGCTCGACCAGAGCGCGCAAGACCGTGAGGCCGCCGAGGCCTGAATCAAAAACACCGATCATGCGCGCTCTGGTTTCAAGCGGGGTTGCAAGCCAACCGCTTCAACGGCAGACGCGGTCGCAGGTCTTGATGGGACCGATGTACTGGCACTTCTGGACGCAACGGGGGCGGTCGTCATCATCGTGGCGGTGACGTTCGCGCCATTCGCGGCGCTCGCCATACTCACGATCGTCGCGGCGCACGCTGATGCGGTCGCAATCGGGGGCGTGGCGATGCCAGCCGCGGCCGTCGAGCTGGACGTCGCGATGGCAGCCGTGGGCCGATGCCGTGCCGCTCAACAGCGGCAATGCGGCAATACCCAGGACGAGTGTGGCTAGGAGCTTGTTCATGGACCCTCTCAGAATCGAGCTTGAGACACGCGCACGTTGCCGGGTTAACCGATCCGCCGCACCGAGACGAGCAAAATCAGCTGCCTGCGGGGAAACATTAGTTTTGCAGCCTTATTCAGCGGCTTCCGACGGCGAGCGGGCGGCGGGTTCGCTATCCAGCGTCTTCAGCTTGTCCAGCGTCGGCATCGAAACGGTCGAATATCCGCAATCGACGAAGTGCACTTCGCCAGTGACCGCGCCCGACATAGGCGACAGCAGATAAAGCGCCGAGCCGCCGACTTCGTCGAGCGTCGGCGTCTTGCGCAACGGCGAATGGTCTTTCTGGTAGTTGAAGATCAACCTCGCATCCGAAACACCGGCACCCGCCAGTGTGCGCATGGGGCCGGCCGACACCGCGTTGACGCGAATGCCCTGCGGACCCAGATCGGCCGCGAGATAGCGAACGCTTGCTTCAAGCGCCGCCTTGGCGACGCCCATCACGTTGTAAGACGGCACCCAGCGGGTCGCGCCGCCGTAGGTCAATGTGATCATTGAGCCCCCGTTGGGCATCAGGTCGGCCGCGCGCTTGGCGATTTCCGTGAACGAGAAGCAGGAAATCACCATCGTGTTGACGAAGTTTTCCCGGGTCGTGTCGGCGTAGCGGCCGGCGAGTTCGCGGCGGTCCGAGAAGGCCAGCGCATGGACGACGAAATCCAGCCCGCCCCACTTGTCCTTGATCTCGGCAAAGACGGCATCGACGCTGGCCAAATCGCTGACATCGCAGGGGGCGATGATTTCAGCGTTGACCGACTTGGCGAGTGGAATGGCGCGGCGGCCGAATGCGTCGCCCTGGTAGGTAAACGCGAGCTTGGCGCCCTGGCCTGCCAATACGCGTGCAATACCCCACGCGATCGAGCGGTCGTTTGCAACACCCATTATGAGGCCGCGCTTGCCGGCCATCAGCGGGCCCGGGGTTGCAATATCGATCTCAGACATGAAAACCTCTGCTGTGCGTCAATGGCGGAAAACGTACGCCCTACTTCTCAAGTTCACCCAATGTGGTGGGCAACGTGCTGCGCTTCCGGTTCAGCCGTTGTAGCGCCGGAATACGAGCGTCGCATTTGTGCCGCCAAAGCCAAAGCTATTCGACATCACGCAGTTAAGGTCGACACCGTCCATCCGCTTGCGAACAATGGGCATATCGGCGAAGGCTGGGTCTAATTCCTCGATGTTGGCGCTTTCGCAGATGAAGCCGTTGTTCATCATCAGCAGCGAGAAAATGGCCTCCTGGACGCCGATTGCGCCGAGCGAATGGCCCGTTAACGATTTGGTCGCGGCGATAGGCGGCACGCTGTCACCGAACACCGTGCGGATCGCCTCGATTTCGCGCAGATCGCCGATCGGGGTCGAGGTCGCGTGAGGGTTAATGTAGTCGATCTTGCAGCCGAGGCCCTTGTTGTCCATTCCCTGCATCGCGAGCTTCATGCAGCGCGCAGCACCTTCGCCCGATGGCGCTACCATGTCGAAGCCATCCGACGTTGCGCCGTAGCCGGCGACCTCGCCGTAAATCTTGGCACCGCGTGCCTTGGCGTGTTCCAGCTCTTCCAGAACCAGCACGCCCGCGCCGCCTGCGATGACGAAGCCGTCGCGGTTCTTGTCGTAGGCGCGGCTCGCAATGGCAGGTGTCGCATTGTAGCGCGACGACATCGCGCCCATGGCGTCGAACAGCACCGACAAGGTCCAGTCCAGTTCCTCGCAGCCGCCGGCGAACACCACGTCCTGCTTGCCCCAGCCGATCAGTTCGGCCGCATTGCCGATGCAGTGGGCAGATGTCGAGCAGGCCGACGAAATCGAATAGTTGACGCCCTTGATCTGGAAGCTGGTCGCCAGCACCGCCGATGTGCCCGAGCACATGCCCTTCGTCACTTCGAAGGGGCCCACCTGCTTGGGCGATTTCTGGCGTGCCGTATCGGCGGCCCAGACGATGGCGCGGGTCGAGGGGCCGCCTGAGCCCATGATGATGCCCGTGCGCTCGTTGACGACAGCCGACTGTTCCAAGCCGCTGTCGCGGATCGCCTGGTCCATGGCGATGTAGTTCCAGCCGACGCCGGCTTCCATGAACCGCTTGGGTTTGCGCGGGACGATCGCTTCCCAGTCGAGCTGCGGCGCGCCGTGGACATGGCAGCGGAAGCCCAATTCGGCGTATCTGTCAGCGTGCACGATGCCGGATTTCGCCTCCCGCAGCGAGGCCGTGACCTCCTGTGCGGTGTTCCCGATCGAGGACACAACGCCCATTCCCGTCACAACAACACGTCTCATATGGCAGGCACCTTTTTCGAATAGATGGGATTGTCGAATGTCTGTCGGTGGCGGGATCAGCGCCGCTCAACCCGCGGCTTTGGCGTCCGGCTTCAATAGCACGCGCAGGTCCTTGGCCGTGTAAATGACCTCGCCGTCGGCGATCAACTGACCATCGGCCTCGGCGAGCTTCAGCTTGCGGGCGATGACGCGCTTGATATCGATCACATACAAGAGGTGCTTCACGTCGGGCGTCACCTCCTTCATAAACTTCACTTCGCCCACGCCAGAGGCGCGGCCTTGTCCGGTCAGCCCGCTCCAACCGAGGAAAAACCCGGTCAGCTGCCACAGCGCGTCCAGCCCCAGGCAGCCCGGCATCACCGGATCGCCAGCGAAGTGGCACTTGAAGAACCAATCGAGGTTGGGGTTGCCGGCCACTGCCAGTTCGGCGACGATCTGCCCCTTGCCGTGCGCGCCGCCCGTGTCGCCGATCGATGAAATCTTGTCGAACATGAGCATCGGCGGCAGCGGAAGCTGCGCGTTGCCCAGGCCAAACAGCCGCCCGTGTCCGCATTCCAACAGCTCGGCATAGTCGTAACTGGAGCGCCGCTCGGCCATATTATCCCGTCTTCCCTCGATTGCCGCGATGGGGCATCTTGATCATCGCCCCTGACGGCCACGCTGATGGCCGCCGTCAAGCGCGGGTTCCTAGCACATGCAATCCCCCCTTCAAAAGGTAAAGCCGCGCAGCGTCAAGCCGCATCCGACCCCTTTACTGCACATGCGAGGTGATGCAGGCTGGGCCGTGTTGCAGTACGGCCCACCAATTGATAAGGTTGGCCGCGTAGTCGTACGGGGCTTTGTCCACATTGAAGTCAACACTCGAGCGCCATGACACGTGACAGCATGACACCTGAAGACAAGAGCGGGCTTTCAAAGTGCGGCAGCCCCGGAGGCTCCTCGGCTCCCGACGCGTCCGTGCGCCCTGAAATGAAGGGCCCGGTCTGCATCCTGGGGCTCCTGCGCTCTGCCAGGCTCCGGCCCACGCGCCAGCGCATGTTGCTGGCGGAACTGCTGTTTTCGGGCGCCGACCGCCATGTCTCGGCGGAAGTGCTGCATGCGGAAGCCCTCAAAAAGGGCGAACACGTTTCGCTTGCCACCGTCTACAACACGTTGCACCAGTTCCGCAGCGCAGGCCTCGTGCGGGAATTGGCGATCGATGCCTCGCGCGCGTACTTCGATACCAACACGTCCAACCACAATCACTTCTTCATCGAGCCGGATGGGGAACTGGTCGATATTCCGGGCGGCTCAATCAAGGTCGACGGGTTGCCCACGCCGCCCGCCGGCATGAAGATTTCCCACGTCGATGTGGTCGTGCGGCTCGTGCCGATCGGCAAATAATCAGATCGCGCGAGAGCGTGATCAACTCATCGGGGCCTGGATCGCGGCGTCGATCCTGCTGTCTGAACTTTTGTTTTAGAGACAGGTTCACGTTCCCGATGCGAGCCAAAGCGGTGCCATATCGAACGATCTAACTCTAGCGGATGACTTCCGCTTCATAGACGCCCCACAGCTTCTTCTGCTGCAGGAAGCCCTTGTAATTGTCGATGGTCACCCGGCACCAAGCACCATCGCAGGTCAGCACGTTGGCGATGACACCGGCCTCGACCTTGGCAATCAGCGTCGCGCGCTCGCTGTTGTCGGCGTAAAGCTCGATTTGCGGCGGCGGCGTGCCGGGCTTTACGTCCCATGGGTCGACCAGCGCCGTGCGCCGGCCCGATAGAAACGACTGAAGCACCCACCCCGAGGCGCCGTCCGCGTCGCGCACCTGCCGCCAGGCGTCGAACTCCTTGATGACCTCGAGCGGCAGTCCTTCGCGGCGGTAGATCCAGACGGTTGGATACTCCTGGCCTGGACCGCTGCGCAGATTGACCTTGCTGGGTTTCAGACTGACGAAACGCGGCAACCCGACCGATGCCGTGCCCGCCGGCGATTTCGCTTGCGCCAGGGCCGTGCCGGTCCAGTCCTGAAGGGCGAGCAGGGCGCACAGGGTCGGCACCGTTGCAGCCCCACGCCTGACGGGCTTGCCCGCCATCTTTCGTTGCGTTTGTCTCACGATCCGTTCGCCTTGTTCCCGATGATGCGAGCTGCACAGATCGCCCATTCGCGATTCCATGGTATTCCAGTTTGTTTTCCCTGTGACGCGGGGTTCGCCCGTGCGCTTTCGCGGCAGGCGGTTTTCCGGCTTTCGGGTTCGCAAAACCGCTTCCATCCTCAGCAATCACGCTCTAGACACTGCACGATCCCGTTCAGCAAACCGGCCGCCTCAACGTCACCTCGTCGTTTTGCACGTTTCCCTGGAAGTTAGAAATGCCCAAAAACGTGAAGCCCCCTGTCGTTATCGTAACCCGGAAGCTGCCCGACGTCGTGGAAACACGGCTCAAAGAGCTGTTCGACACGCGCCTCAATACCGACGACAAGCCGATGGGGCACGCCCAGCTGATCGAGGCGGTGAAGACCGCCGACGTGCTGGTGCCGACCGTCACGGACCGGATCGACCGTTCCGTCATCGCGCAGGCGGGAGCGCAGCTGCGGTTGATCGCCAATTTCGGCACCGGTGTCGACAATATCGACCTCGATACCGCCCGCAATCGCGGGATCATCGTCACCAACACGCCGGGCGTGCTCACCGAAGATACCGCCGATATGACGATGGCGCTTATTCTCGCCGTCCCGCGCCGGCTGGCCGAAGGCACCGCCTACCTCAAGGATCCCAAATCCAACTGGGCCGGCTGGTCGCCGACCTGGATGCTTGGCCATCGCATCTACGGCAAGCGCCTTGGCATCGTCGGCATGGGCCGCATCGGCCAGGCCGTCGCGCGGCGCGCCAAGGCGTTCGGGCTGCAAATCCACTATCACAACCGGCGGCGGGTTTCCGCCGACGTCGAGGCCGAGCTGGAAGCCACCTACTGGGAAGGTCTCGATCAGCTGCTGTCGCGGGTGGATATCCTCTCGGTCAATTGCCCGCATACTCCGGCGACCTATCACCTGCTGTCGGCGCGCCGGTTGAAGCTGCTGAAGCCGACCTGCTTCGTCGTCAACACGTCACGCGGCGAGGTCATCGACGAGAACGAGCTGGCACGCTTGCTGGAGGCCAACGCCATTGCGGGCGCAGGCCTCGACGTGTTCGAGCACGAGCCCTCGATCAACCCCAAGCTGCTGGCCTGCGAACGCGTGATCGCGCTGCCGCACATGGGCTCGGCGACCGTCGAAGGCCGCATCGACATGGGCGAAAAGGTGATCATCAACATCAAAGCGTTCTTGGACGGCCATGCGCCGCCCGACCGCGTCCATCCGGCGATGTTCTGATAAGCGAGGGTCTGAGGCCGTTTAGCCTCAGACCCTATTCGCGTTTCTTTGAATCGCTGACAATCTCTAAGTTATTGTTTTGTCGCGCGTTTTACGGAAAACCGCTTCACACTTTTCCTAACGCGCTCTAGACCCTGCAGTTCGTGCTGCCGCCGGCCCACTTGACGGTTAAGTTCGCCGAATAGCCGCCGGCACCCACCTGCACCGCGCCAAGGCTCACCGGCTGGCCCGGTGAAGCCTGGAACGCTCCGCTCTGGTCGACATCGGAGCCGGCGCCGCCAGCTGTCGTCACCGAGATCCGGTAAGATCCCGAAACGGGCTGCTGGGCGATCACGAAGCCTTCCAGCGTCGTGCCGCCATTGCGCTTGCTGATGCGGATTTCACAGCGGGCATTTTCCGGCCCGGCATGGGCCGGCTGCACGGCAACGCCGCTCAAGGGAGCGCCACTGATGATCAAACCAGCCGGCAACAAGGCGAGGGCCGTCAGGCAAGCAAGGCGGGACATGGTCATTTTACCCAAATGTTACAATGACTAAAGACCATACCCCAGCTGAACACGGCCTGAATAGCGCAGTCTCGCCTCATCGTTAGCTGGACCTGCGTTAGCTCGACCTGCTGCTGCAACTCCGGGGCCGCTCCCACTTGCATCGAATGACGGAGCAATCCTAACTCTTTGTTTTTTCGTGCTTCTCACTGGAAAGCCGCAACACACTTTTCCAGGAAACAGTTTATTTGAAACGGCCGAATTTCTGGATCATTTCGATTTTGTAGCCGTCGGGGTCGTCGATGAAGAAGAATTCGGCGAACGGCTTGCCGCCGTGCGCCATTTGCTTCACGTCCTTGGGGGCAAATCCGGCCTTCAACACTCGCGCGTGCTCGGCCTTCAGGTCGTCGACCACGAACGCCATGTGGCCATAGCCGGTGCCGAGATCGTAAGGCTCCGTGCGGCCTTTGTTGATCGTCAACTCCAATTCGAAATCGGCCGACTTGTTCTTCATGTAGATCAGCGTGAAGGTCTCGAAATCAACACGGTCGGCCACGTCGAGGCCAAACACTTGGCTGTAGAAATTGACCGATTTGGCCTCATCCTTAACCCGGATCATCATGTGAACAGTCTTAGCTGCCGTGGTCGTGGGCATCGCATCCTCCTGATTTGCAAAAGATCTTGGGCCTGAAATTTGTGCGCCTCACGCCCATTCGCGGGTTGCCGCCGCATTCTTTTCGTAGGCGGCGATGGCCTGGTCCTTCTGCAGCGTCAGCCCGATGTCGTCCAGGCCCTCCAACAGACACTGCTTGCGGAAACCGTCGACTTCGAACCGTATAGTCCCGCCGTCGGGGCCGCGGATTTCCTGTTTTGCAAGATCGATGGTGACGGTTGCGTTCGAACCGCGGCTTGCGTCATCCAGCAGCTTGTCGACGTCCGCCTGGGGCAGCTTGATCGGCAAGATCCCGTTCTTGAAGCAGTTGTTATAGAAAATGTCGGCGAAATCGGGTGCAATCACGCAACGGATGCCGAAGTCCAGCAGCGCCCAGGGCGCGTGTTCGCGCGACGACCCGCAGCCGAAGTTTTCGCCCGTAACGAGGATTTCGGCCTGGCGGTAGGCTGGCTGGTTCAGCACGAAGTCGGGCAGTTCCTTGCCGTCCTGGTCGTAGCGCATCTCGAAGAACAGCGACTTGCCAAGTCCCGTCCGCTTGATGGTTTTCAGGAACTGCTTGGGGATGATCATGTCGGTGTCGATGTTGCGCATCGGCAGGGCTGCAGCGACGCCGGTCAACGTGGTGAATTTCTGCACGTGTCTGTCCTCATCTTAGCGCCCGAAGTCGTGGCCCGTGCCCGCGATTACGCGCGCAAGCCATCCGCAAGGGCGCGGAAATAGCCTTCGGCGGCAAACAGCCGTTCTGCGCGCGGTCTACCGGCCGGCCATTGGGCATCGTCCGTCAGGCAAAGCGCCAGGCGTTCGGCATCCAGCTGATCGAGCCGTCTTTTAACGCCTGCTGTCTTGCGTCCGTCAAGGTGTTGTTCCAGCACGGCGACGATTGTTTCGACATATCCGGTGATGCGGCCTAGTTCCCGCAAGGCTTCCGCGCGCGCCGGTGCGTCGCTCGGATCGCTGTCCAGCCGCGTCAGGGCGACGGCTGCCCGTTCCAGGGTCGCAGCGATTGCCTCCGCATACCCCGCAATCCGGTCGCGGTTGGCCCGATCGAGTCCGGATAGGATGCCGAGCCAGCGGTGGATGGTCTGGGCCAGGGCGAGCAGTTTCAGGGCATAGGTCGAAAATGGCATGGGTTACCCGCGGCTTGCGTTCCCGCAAGTCTCGCGCCGTCCTCACGGCGCGGGGATAACTTATTTTTTGCAGCCGCTCCGAGCTTGTAAGACCGGGTCTTAACGATCCGCGTCTCAGTCGTCCGTGCTGTCGCTCGATTCGACGCGCGATTGCAGGCCGGGGATTGCGAGGGTGTCGGTGTGGCCGACTTCCGCGCCAGTGTGGCCGCGTTTCAACCAGCCGTCGATGTCGGCATCCTTCATGGCCTTGGTCTGCCGGACGGCTGCGGCAAAACCCGCCGCCAGTTCAGCGATCAACGCGCGATCATCGGCCCCCAAACGCCAGGGGCTGTCACCTTCGGCCACCGTGAAGCCATGGGTCTCGAACTGGTCGGAGAGAACAACCGGGGCGGAGGGACCTGCAGAAATGCCAAAGCCCTTGTCGGTCATCTGGTGGCGATGGAAGGCTGCGTTCATTTGCTGGTCGAGCGGCCCGCGCGGGAGCCAGCGCTGGATGCCGTTGTAGGTCAGCACTGTGTAGAACACCGCGCGGCGCTTCGCGACGGCGGCTGCAAACTGCTGGATGAACGGCTCGGACGCGAGGTCGAACAGGGCGGACGCCGTCACCAGATCGGGCTTTGCCCCCAGAACCGTGTCGAGCTCTCTGGTCAAGTCGGCGCAGCGGAATGTGACGCTTAATTCGGCGCGGCCCTTTCGCAGCGTCAGCTGGCCGGTCGAGATATCGCTGGTGTCGGCCCAGGCAATCAGGGCTGTGCGAGCGACCGTCAGCAACGCGGGGTCGTGATCGACGAGCGTCCAGGACTGGCGATCCGGGAGCAGCTGCGATGTTGCCCGCAGATTGGAGCCAGTGCCGCAGCCAAGGTCGACGACCGTAATCTGCTCGCGTTGGAGGAAGCGCGTCTTCAGCGCGTCGGCCAGCTGCGGGTTGCGGGAGCGGTGGTCGGCTCGCTCGCGCAGGGCGAGCCATTGGGGGGAAAATCCGCCGGCCGAACTTGTGGATGTGCTGTTGGTCATGGGGCGAGCCCCATGACGACAGCCGCGATTCTGCGGGTGGTCTCGGTCCAGGGTGGCAGCGTGCGGCCCATTTCCCAGGAGGCGTCCGCCATGCGTGCGCGCAGGCGTTTGTCGCGCAGCGCCTTTTCGAGGGCTGCGGACAGGAAGATCGAATGGCCGGGGGCTACCTTGAGAGCTGCGGCGTTAGGCACCGTTTCGCTGGCAGCGCCCCCGGTGGTGCACACGATGGGCAGCCCGCGCGCCATCGCCTCGGCGAGCACCATGCCGTAGCCTTCGAACAGCGAAGGCATCACGAACAGGTCGCAGGTGTCGTAGAACTTGGCGAGCGTCGCCGGCACCACCGTGCCCGACAGGCGGATGCGGTCATGGAAGCCGGCTTCGGCGATCGCAGTTTCGAGGCTGCTGACTGCGGCTGGGTTGCGGTCGGTCGCGCCGGCGATCGTCAGCCGCCAGTCGAGATCGGCGAGCGGCCTCAAGGCCTCGACCAGGATGTCATAGCCCTTGCGCGGCGAAATCGCGCCGACGGCCAGCAGCTGCAACGGGGTGCCGGTGCCGGAGGCGCGGGCGGCCGGGTCGGTACCAGGTTCTGCGACAGTGATCTTGGTCGCGTTGACGGCGAACTCGGCGACCAAGATGCGTTTGGTCGCGGGGCTGGTCACGATCACGTGGCGGGCGAGCGCCAGCGCCTCGGTTTCGGAGGCTTTCAGCGCCGTCGCGTGCGCCTCATCGAGGCCGGATTCGAGATAGAGGGGGTGGTGGACGAGGGCGATGATGCGCTGGGGCAGGCTCTTGATCATCGCGGACGGCATCGCGCCGAGGGCCAGGCCGTCGAACAGCAGGGGCGCGTCCGGAGGGGCGGCCGCCAGCAGCTTGGCCGTATGTTCGAGGTCGGCTGCGGTCGGGAACGGAAAGCTTCCCGGCAGCGCGATCAGCTCGGGCTGCACGCCATAGTCGGGCAGCATCGAGAGGATGCGGCGGTCATAGACGTAGCCCCCCGTCGGGAGGTCGAGGTCGCCGGGAACCACGAGGGTGACGGATCGCGCCAGGGAAATGCTCAACCGACAGGTCCTTCATAGGTCGCGCGCGCCAGATCGGTTTCGCTCAACGTGACGCGGATTTTCGATAAGCCTTTGCCATCGGCTCCCAGAGCTCCCTCGCGGGCCGCCTTATGCAGGGCGTCGAAGACATACTTGCAGAGAAACTCGGTCGTCGTCAGCTTGCCTTTGAACTGGGGAAGTGCGTCGAGATTTTGATAAGCGAGCGGCTTCAGCGTCTTATTCAGCACATCAAGTGCCGCCCCGATGTCGACCACCACGTTCTGGGCCGTCAGCTCATCGCGGTAGAACGCGACGTCGACCACGAAGGTTGCGCCGTGCATGTGCTGGGCGGGGCCGAAAAACGGATCGGGCAGCGAATGGGCGATCATGATGCGGTCGCGGACTTCGACGGAAAACATGGCGAGCTCTCTTCTCAGGTGGTTTGTTTATAGGCGATGACGGGCGGCAGGCTCGCGCCTTGCGTCGTAAGGGCGGCCGGCAGCTTGGCTGGCAAGTCGTTGAACGATATATCGGTTTCTACCAAGGCATCGAAGCGGGCGTCGCCCAGCAGCTCCAACGCTTTGGCGAGGCGGCGGGCGTAGGTCCAGCGCGGGCGGCGGGACGGTGAAACCTGGCCCACCTGCGAGGAAATGAGCTTCAAGCGCCGGCTGTGAAACGCGCCGCCCAGGTTCGCGGTAATACCGGTTGCGCCATACCACGACATCTCGACGACGGTCGCTTCCGGTCCGGCGCAAGAGATGGCGGTATTGAACCCCGCGCCCGAGGCGCTCGTGTGGAACACGACGTCGGCGTCGAGCGGCGCGTTTTCCGGCCCGTTGAAACTTGCGCCCATTGCGGCTGCCAGCGGCGCACGGGTCTCGATCACGTCGACGATGGTCACTTCTGCTCCGGGTAGACGTGCCGCGAGCGCCGCCACCAGCAGCCCGACGATGCCTGCGCCGACGATCACGATTATGTCGCCGGGCCCTGCGCCCGAATCCCAAAGCGCATTCAGTGCGGTTTCCATGTTAGCGGCGAGCGTCGCGCGCTTGGCCGGTACGCCGTTCGGCACCACCGCCAGCATGGAAACTGGCGCGTTGAACAG
Source organism: Hyphomicrobium sp. (assembly GCA_025351425.1). Classification (GTDB taxonomy): domain Bacteria; phylum Pseudomonadota; class Alphaproteobacteria; order Rhizobiales; family Hyphomicrobiaceae; genus JANXVY01. The sequence goes on along the minus strand of JANXVY010000006.1, from coordinate 38,284 downwards.
GTCCTGATGGGGGTGGAGGCAAAACACGGTCTTGCCCACGATGCCGTCTGGCCCGTCTTCCACCATGCCCACCGCGCAATAGCCGTATTTGACCGGGAACGGGAAGTTGCCCTCCTGCAAGGGTGCGCGCATGGAGGCATATTCCAGCGGGGGTACGCGGCCCTCCAGGATCAGCCGTTCGGTGCCCCGGCTGATGCCGCTGTAAAGCGTGCGGACGCGGGCTTCTTCGGGCTTCAGGGGCGGCAGCGACTGCGGCCTCAGTTCGGCCTTGCCCGCCGCCACATACCAGAGCGCGCGGGCAACGTGGCGCTGGCCCAACGAGCGGCGCGGTTGCTGGTTCTGCGCCGTGCTGCGCTCGGATGTGGCCGGGCCATCGCTCATCGGGTATGTTTGCCTGAACGTCGTGGGTTTGTGGAGTTGGGGACGGAATGGATCGGTTCGAAGCTGCGGACGCTGGCAGCGTTATGACACCTGCGGGGCTGCAGGCAAACGCCGAACTGGCGTGGCGGCGGCAGCTGGTGCTGGTGCTGAATGTCGCAACCTACGTCGCATTGCTCGGTCTTGCGGCGTCCGTGCTGGGGGCGGGCGGGTGGACGATCACAGGCTGGATCATGTTCCTGTGCTTTGCGGTCGGCACGCCGTGGACGGTGCTCGGGTTCTGGAATGCGGTCATCGGGCTGTGGCTGCTGCACGGTGGCGGCGATGCGCGCCAGGCGGTGGTGCCCTACCTGCAGGCTGGCGAGCTGCCGCGTCCGCTCACCGTCAAAACAGCCATCCTGATGACGCTGCGCAACGAAGACCCGGCACGCGCCATCGCCCGCCTCAAGACCGTCAAGAAAAGCGTGGACGCGACCGGCGAAGGGGCGGCGTTCAGCTATTTTCTGCTCAGTGATTCCAACCAGCCGGAGGTCGCGGCGGCGGAGGCGCGGCTTGCGGCCGAATGGGCGGCGAGCGACCTCGACGGTGCGGTAGGCGGAGCCGTCGAGGATCGACCGGCGCGCATCGTCTACCGCCACCGTGAGGTCAATACCGGGTTCAAGGCTGGCAATGTGCGCGATTTTTGTGAGCAGCAGGGCCGCGAATTCGAGCTGATGCTGCCGCTCGACGCCGACAGCGTGATGGCGGGCGCTGCGATCGTCAAGCTCGTGCGTATCATGCAAGCCTACCCCAAGATCGGTATCCTGCAGAGCCTCGTCGTGGGAATGCCGTCCGCGAGTGCATTCGCCCGCATCTTCCAGTTCGGAATGCGCCACGGCATGCGCTCCTATACCATGGGGCAGGCGTGGTGGACGGCCGACTGCGGGCCGTTCTGGGGCCATAACGCGGTGGTGCGGATCGCGCCATTCCGCGAGGAATGCCACCTGCCGGTCATTCCTGGCGGCCCGCCCTTCGGTGGCCATGTGCTGTCGCACGATCAGGTCGAAGCGACCCTGATGCGACGCGCAGGGTATGAGGTGCGCGTGCTGCCGGTCGAGGGCGGGTCGTGGGAGGAAAATCCGCCGACGATGCTCGATTTCCTGACCCGCGACGTGCGCTGGTGCCAGGGCAACCTGCAATACACGCGGCTCCTGGATATTCCTGGATTACTCCCGATGAGCCGGTTTCAGCTGTTGTGGGCGATCCTGATGTTCGTCGGCTTGCCCGCGTGGACGCTGATGATCGCGCTGCTACCGTTGGCTGCGTGGCATTTCCAAAGTGTGCCGGACTTTCCCGTCGGGCTCGCCAAGCTTTTGTATGTGACGTTCTTCGTGATGTACCTCGCGCCGAAAATGGCGGGGCTGATCGACGCCATGCTGACCAAGGGCGAGGTCGCGCGTTTCGGCGGCCCGGTGCGGTTTGCATTAAGCGCCGGGCTCGAACTGGTGTTCTCATTCCTGCAAGGCGCGGTCTCGACCATCCGCACCACCCTCTTCATGGCGGGGCTGCTGCTGTCTGGCAAATCCGTCATCTGGGGCGGGCAATCGCGCGATGCCTACGGAATTTCGTGGACGACGGCCGCGCAACAGTTATGGCCGCAGACGGTGTTCGGCGTCTTTGTGTGCGGGACCCTGTGGTTCATATCTCCCGCGACGCTCGTCTGGAGCCTGCCGCTGACGGCCGGCTATCTGCTCGCCATTCCGTTCTGCGTGTTGACGGCCAATCCTGCGCTTGGTGCCTGGATGAAGCGCAACGGTATCGCAGGCGTGCCCGAAGATTTCGATACGCCTCAGGAAGTCGCCGCGGTGCTTGCCCCATGAGATTACAGAGGCATGAAATCATGAGTTCCCCGCTATCAGCCCGCGCAGCGGCACTTGCCGCCGATCCCGCCAACGCGCAGTTGCGGCGCTCGCTCGAGGTCTATTACGGCGATCCCGAACGCGACGCCGCGATGGACAAACTCTATGCGCGTTTCCTCAAGCCCGGCGATCTTGCGTTCGATATCGGCTCGCATGTGGGCGACCGGATCGGTGCGTTCCGCCGCGCCGGTGCGCGGGTCATCGCGCTTGAGCCGCAGCCCGAGTGCGCGCGGGCCATTCGCGCGATCTATGCGGGTGACCCCGATGTGACGCTTGTCGAGGCGGCTTGCGGACCCCGGCCAGGTTCGCTCCAGCTGCATGTCAACTCCGCCAATCCGACCGTCACCACGGCCAGCCGCGCGTTCGTTGCCGCCGCTGCGGGGGCCGGCGGTTGGGAAGGACAGGTCTGGGACCGCGCCATCGAGGTGCCCGTCACGACGCTCGATGCACTTATTGCAGCACGGGGCGTCCCCCAATTCATCAAGATCGACGTCGAAGGGTTCGAGGCCGATGTGATCGCCGGGCTATCGCAAGCTGTGCCGGCGCTGTCGTTTGAGTTTACGACCATCCAGCGCGACGTGGCGTATACGTGTCTCGATCGGTTGGCGGAGATCGGTCCATACCGGTTCAACATCGCGCTCGGCGAAAGCCAGCTGCTGACGTTTGCTGCTCCGATTTCGAACGCCGATATGGCCGCCCATATCGCGTGCCTCCCGCATGAGGCAAATTCCGGCGATGTGTATGCGATTTTGGAGTCTGCTTGATGATCTGTCGCTTCGCGAGCGAGGCCAGCCTCGCGCTCCGTCGGGGGAACGTGTTCCCCCAAACCCCCTCCCTTTCCAAGACCCAAGACGAGGGGAGTTTGAGGGGGCACCCCTCAACTGGGGCGCGGGGCGGTAGCGCTGCTCACGCCAGCGGCGCGACCGTTGCGTTCATCGCCGCATTGTTTATGGCCGTTCCCGTCCACGCAGCTTCCGTCGGGATGCTTGGCGTCGACGTCGCCAACAAGAGCGAGCTGCAGTTGTGTGCGGAAAAGGATAACGTCACGCTCGAATTCAAGAGCGCAGCGGTTACGCAGTTCCGCATCGAAGCGGCACACCCAGCCTATATCGATACGCTGCAGCGGGACAATTTCTCGGCCGACTGGACGGCGTGCGATATCAAGGCCGATCCGGGCACGGCGGGGAGTGGGATCGCGCCGCCCAAGCTTCCCGCCAAGACCACGATCTACGAAGACGTGGAGCTGTGGGTCACCGGCTATAACTTCGGCGGGTTCTGGCGCGAAAAGGCGGTTCCGTTTAAGGTGGGAGACCGGACGGAAAGCACTTTCCATGTGGTGCAGGTCTGGGTGCGGGCCAACGAACGCGCCGAAGAGGTTCTGGTTGTTTATCCGCCCGACGGGTATTGGCGGGCGCGGCCGCTGCCGCCACAGCATCTGGGATGGTCGGCATACGGCAGTTCGTTCCTGGTCGGGCCGGTGGAAGATGTCGCCGCACCCGGAGGCGGCACCCGTCCCATCGTCGATCTACGCGAGATCTCGTTCGATCCCAAGACCAAGACATTCACCCTGCAATTTGTGCGCGGCGGCTCTGCGACTCTGGTCATTTCCAAGCTCGACCGGGAGCGCCAGCGGATCGACGTTGCGTTCGACCAGCCGATCACGGATCGCCCGTTCGCGACGCTGCGCTCGATGTATGTGACCGAGTTCAACAACGATGTCGCGCGCACGGCGGTGCTGGAGGCGGGTGCGAAATCCTGGCGCGAGGAGCCGGTGATGGCGTTCACAGGCGCGAAGGCCGCCACCGATGTGTGGACCGGGAGGCTGGTGCCGTCGCGGCATAATACGTCGGCACCCGACACGGTGTTCTCGGCATTTTCGGACGGCACCAAACAGCCGCCCCAATGGCGTGCGCCGTGGGCGAAGTAGGTCTTGCGCACCCCAGCCAGCTCGCCCGCTACTGTGCCTTGAACTTCTTCTTGGCCTTGTAGGGCTTGTCGCCCGCCGGCTTCACGGGGTTCGGGCCGCCTGCTGGGCGGTTGTCGCCGAAGTCCTTGCCCTTGTGCTTGAATGGGCCCTTCTTGAAAGGCTTTGCGCTGGTATCGCCCTCGCTGTGCGGTTTTGCCGGCGGGCCGCTTCGGTTGTCGCCGAAATCCTTGCCCTTGTGCTTGAAGGGCCCCTTCTTGAACGCGCGGGGACCATCGGCTGCTTCGGCCGAGCGCGGCGGCGCGCTGCCGCGGCTGTCGTCGTTGAAGGCGAGGGTGATCGTCGTATTGTTCTCGGACTTGCCTTTGACGGCGCCCGCAAAGGCTTCGGCCTTTTCCTTGGCGATCTGGAAGCGGGTGTCGGTATCGAAGATGCGGATCGACCCGATCTCGGCTTTAGTGATGCCGCCTGCCTTGCAGATGAGCGGGATCAGCCAGCGCGGCTCGGCGTCGCGGTTGCGGCCGATGTTGACGCGGAACCAGACGGTTTCGTCAGGGTTCAGGCGTTCGCGCGGGGGGCCGCGCTCAATGGGCGGGCCATCGTGGGAGGCTTGGGCAGGCGCTTCGAAATCGCGGTCGCGGGCGGTGTCGCGATCGCGGAAGGAGCGCTTTTCGAACGGTTTTCCAGGGCCGCGCGCGTCGCGCTCGAAGCTCCGCTCGCCAGGGCGGCGATCCTTGAAGCTGCCGCTGCCGGGGTCGCTTACCTCTTCGGGCGCGGGCAGGCGCGCGCGCAGAACACGGACGAGGGCCAAGGCCACGTTCTCGGGCGAGCGTTTGGCCAGCATCGCCTGGGCGATGGCGGTATCTTCCTCGGTCGTTTCCTCGTCGAACATCGGATCGTTGAGCATGCGCTCCTGATCCTTGCTGCGCACTTCGTCGGCGGTGGGCGCTGCGGCCCAGGTCGCGTTGATATTGGCGGCGCGCAGCAGTACTTCGGCGCGGCGGCGCTTGAAAGGCGGCACCATCAGCAGGCAGGTGCCCTTGCGTCCGGCGCGTCCGGTGCGGCCCGAGCGGTGCAGCAGCGTTTCGCGGTCGTTGGGCAGGTCCGCGTGGATTACCAAACCCAAGTCCGGAAGGTCGAGCCCGCGGGCGGCGACGTCGGTTGCGACGCACACGCGCGAGCGGCCATCGCGCAGGGATTGCAGCGCGCTCGTCCGTTCAGCCTGGCTCAGTTCTCCCGACAGGGCGACGGCTGCAAATCCGCGCTCTAGCAGGCTGCCGTGCAGGCGCTTGACGGCTTCGCGCGTCGAGCAGAAAACCAGGGTCGCGCCGGAATCGTAAAACCGCAGAATGTTGACGATCGCGCGTTCGACTTCCGAACTCGCGACGCGGATGGCGCGGTATTCGATGTCGCCGTGGGCCTGATTCTGGTTGACGGTCTGGATGCGCAAGGCGTCGCGCTGGAACGTCTTGGCGAGCGTTGCGATTTCGTGGGCAATGGTCGCCGAGAATAGCAGTGTGCGCCGTTCGGGCGGCGTTGCGCCCAGGATGTATTCGAGATCTTCGCGAAAGCCCAAATCGAGCATTTCGTCGGCCTCGTCGAGCACCACGGCCTTGAGGCCGCTCAGTTCGAGGCGTTTGCGCTGGATATGATCTTTAAGGCGGCCGGGCGTGCCGACAACGATGTGGCAGCCGGCCTGCAAGGCTTTCGCCTCGCGGCGGATGTCCATGCCGCCTACGCAAGAGATGACGCGGGCGCCGGCTGGGCCGTATAGCCATTCCAGCTCGCGCTGCACCTGCAAGGCAAGTTCGCGCGTGGGCGCTACGATCAGCGCCAGCGGCAGCCCGGGAGTGCCGAAGCGCTCGGCGTCCCCCATCAGGGTCGCGGCCAGGGCGACACCAAAGGCTACCGTCTTGCCCGAGCCCGTCTGGGCGGAGACCAGCAGGTCGCGGCCGCAAGCTTCGGGCTGAAGCACGGCGCTCTGCACGGGGGTCGGTTCGCCATAGCCTCGCTCGGTAAGGGCACGGGCGAGGGCGGAATTCATTTCGGGAAAGGGCATTTTACTTCCGTTTGGGCAGATCTGGCGTTTGGGCAGATTTGGCGTTTGGGCAGATTTGGAGGTTGCGCGTAATTCGCTGGCGCATTGCTGCGGCAACAGGAGCAGTTCGTGCGGTCTGACTTTGAAGGGGCGGATCGGATCGGAATGCACGCACCGGCGTTGCGCGCCCGCAGCGTCACATTATCAACTGGGAAGCGCCTGGATAGCCGATGACGCTGCAAAGCGCCAACGCCGTGACGCCGCGGCACTATGGAACCGGGCAGTCATCGTCGTTGAGGGTTAAAGGACTGTCGTTCGGTGCGGTCGTTCACGGCGAACCGCGAACCACTTCGCCTAAACCGAACCTCCTAACTCCAAGGATTCCCATGACGCCGCCAATACTGACCCACGCGGGCACGATGCTCGAACGCTACGATGTTGTCTTTTGCGACGTTTGGGGCGTCGTGCACGACGGCATGAAAGCCTACCCGCAGGCCTGCGTGGCGCTGACGCGGTTTGCCGAGCGGGGCGGCAGCGTCATTCTGGTTTCGAATGCCCCGGTGCCGCAGGAACGGGTTTCGGCCATGCTCGACGCCCGCGCCGTGCCCCGGTCCGCGTGGCAGAAAATCGTGTCGTCGGGCGATATTGCGCTCGCACATGTCGAGAAGGAGCGCTACAGCGCGCTACATTGCATCGGCCCCAAAGACCGGGATTCGGCGCTATTTGCCAAACTCACTGCGCGGCAAGTCGATTTGCGCGACGCCGACGCCATTCTCTGCTCGGGACTGACCGACGACATCAACGAGACGGCCGAAAGTTACCGGGGGGTGCTCGAAGCCGCGTTGGCCCGCCAGTTGCCGTTCGTGTGTGCCAATCCCGATCTCGTGGTCGACGTCGGGGGCAAATTGTACCTTTGCGCCGGCGCCATAGCAGACGTTTACCAGCACATGGGCGGCCAAGTATTCTGGGCCGGAAAACCGCATCCGAGCGCTTATGGGACGGCGCTGGAAGTCGCCAAGCGCCTGCGCGGGGAAGACATTCCCGCCAACCGGATATTGGCGATCGGTGACGCGCTACGGACGGATCTTGCCGCGGCGCAAGGGGCCGGCGTCGACGCGCTGTTCATTGCGGGTGGGATTCATCGTCACGACGCCATGGCCGGCGACCGGATCGACGAGGAGAAGCTCGCTTCTTTGTTTGCCCGTTCTCCCGTTCCAGCGCAGGCGGCCATGGCTTATCTCGCATGGTGAGATCGTGGTTTTACTTTGTTTCGCAAGATACAGATAAACCATACTTTTTCAAATTCGATCCGGGCCGCTCCTATTGTGGTTGAATGCTGCCGCATCACCTTCGTTGTCTGCGAGCGGGGAAATGCCGGAGCGAGCGTATGCCTACGTTACCAGATCGGGGCGATACCATCAGCGTGGTGATCCCGGCCTATAATGCCGATCGCACACTCGCGGCCGCGATCGAAAGCGTGCTGGCGCAGACGCTGGCGCCGTTTGAGATCATCGTGGTCAACGACGGGTCGTCCGATGGAACGGCCGAAGTTCTTGCCGGATTTGGCGGCCAAATCCACGTCATCGATCAGCCTAATGGCGGCCTTGGGAGCGCCCGGCGCGCCGGCGTTGCGGCAGCTCGTGGGCGGTTCATCGCGCTTATGGACGCTGACGATATCTGCCGTCCCGAACGGTTGGCCGTCCAGCTTAGCGCTCTGCGCGCGGTGCCGGGCGCTACGTTGTGCGGCAGCGATTTCAGCGCGTTCGATGCGCACGGTCCCATCGCCCACTCCTATAGCTCGCAGTATTTTTCGACGATCGCGCAGGCGCCGCACGGCATCGCGTCGTTGCTGGCACACCGGCAGTCGATCGACATTTCCCACTGTTTCGCGGCCCGTGATCGTGCCTCGCTGTGTTGCGATGTGTATGCGGGGGACGCCTATCGTGCGCTGGCGTTCGGCAATTTCCTGCACCCTCCGACGCTGATGTTTCCCCGCGAACTGATCGCGAAGATCGGCTCGTTTTCGGGCGAGAACGACGGGTCTGCCTGCGATTGGGATTTCATCGTGCGGGCCGCGCGCGCGGGCCCGGTCGCCTATGTCGCGCGGGCGCTGCTGGCCTACCGGATCTCTCCGACCCAGAAATCGGCGGCGTCAAATGCGGCCGACAATATGATCCGCAACATTAATACCCTGAAGCAATTCGGCCGGCGGGATCAGGAGCTCGTGCAGTCCAATCCTGGCCGGTTCCATACACAACTCGGTGTATTCTATGTCTCCGCCGCGGATGCTGTTGCCGATGGCAGCCGGTTGCTTTCACTGCGCCTACTGGCCCGTAGTATGATCGCGCATGGTCATGTTTCGCGGCGGTCCATGATCGTGCTCCTAAAAATTTCGATGCCTACAGCCCTCCTGAGCGCGGTGCGCCGGCGGCGGCCTGAGGCGTCCGCTCTGGGGACACTCGGCGCCTAGAGCGTTGCAAATCGTTGACCACTGCTTGGTTAACATGTTGCGGCTCGATGCGAGATGTCTTAGTTTCTATTGCTGCACTGCGATCGCTTTTCGCTCGCATTCCATTCCTATCTGATTGCTCCCAAGTTATTTCCGTCCGGCGTATTTGAGGTCAGTGTCATGGCGGGTGCGAAGAAGGTAGTAACTCTGCCGGAGCAGACCGTCAGCGTCGTGATCCCAGCCTATAATGCAGCCCACACCCTGCCGGCCGCCATCGACAGCGCGCTGCGGCAAACTCATCCGGCTTTCGAAATCATCGTTGTCAACGATGGGTCGACCGATCAAACGGCCAAAGTGCTCGACGGATTTGGGTCCAAGATTACGGCCATTCACCAGTCCAATGGCGGTCTTGCCCGCGCGCGGCAGGCAGGGGTCGATGCAGCGCGGGGCGAGCTGATCGCGCTTTTGGATGCCGACGATATCTGCCGCCCCGAGCGGTTGGCGGTCCAGGCTACCGTCATGAACGCCTTGCCTGGCGTCACACTGTGTGCGAGCGATTTCACCGCCTTCGACGAGCGGGGCGAATTCAGCCCGTCTTACAGTGCGCGTTATTTTGAGGCGATCGCGCGTGCGCCAGACGGGATCGCTTCGCTGCTGCGCGAAAAAATCAGCTTTGAGATTTCCGGCTGCTTCGAGCCTCAGTCGCCTGAGCCGATCGCTGTCGACGTGCACATGGGGAATGGCTATCTCGCACTTGCCCAGGGCAATTTCATGCAGCCCCCCACTTTGATGTTTGCCCGCGCGCTGATCGAGCGGATCGGTCCGTTTGCCGCGGAGGTCGGGCATTACGCCTCCGACTGGGACTTCATCGTGCGTGCGGCGCAGGCGGGACGCGTGGCGTTCATCGACCGGCCGCTCATCGAATACCGGGTCGTGCCGCGGAAACCGCCAGCCAATCCGGCGCGTCCGATGCTCGACAATATATCCGTGCTGGACCGGACCTGCCGCCGTGATCTGGACCTGTTCCAAGCCAACCGGGCGTTGTTTCAAAAGCAGTTTGGAGACTTTCATCTGCAGGCAGCCGATGCTGCGTGCGAAGCGGACCGGATCGGCGCGCTGCTGATGTTGGCGCGGAGCGCCGTCGGCTATGGCCACGTGACCCATCAGACGGCGCGAGTGATGGCCAAGATCGCCATACCGGGGGCTGTGCTCGGCGCGTTGCGCCGGCGGAAACTGCGGTTTGTCAGTTGAGTTGATCCGGTTTCAATCCCGCGAGGTCCAGCGGGTGAACAGAGAGGTTGGCACCGCGCGGGCTGGTGCGTTTCCTCCCGCCTGCTCGGCGATGGCCAATTCGCCGATGTCAAAATCGCCCGCACGCTCGTGCAGCGTTTCATCGAGCAGCTGGGCAAACGCCAGCGTCGATGAGCGGATGGCGTAGACGGTCAGGATCATCGTCGCCTGCCTTGGCGCCAAGAGTTTCGCGCAATCGATGAGCAGGGGCGCGCAATGGCGGTAGATGTCCCACGTCTCGCCCTCGGGACCGCGGCCGAACTTGGGCGGATCGACCAAGATGACGTGATAGGTCTTGCCGCGGCGCACGTCGCGGGCTGCGAACTTCAGGGCGTCGTCCAGAATCCAACGGACCTTGGCGTCCGCCATCCGGCTTGCAGCCTGGTTGTCCTTGCCCCATTGGATCGCCTTCTTGGAGGCATCCACATGGGTGACTTCGGCGCCCGCTGCGGCCGCCAACAAAGAGGCTGCGCCCGTGTAACCAAAGAGGTTCAGCACGCGCGGCTGCTCGCCTTCGACGAGAGCGAGCCGCTCGATCATGAATTGCCAGTGCGGCAACTGTTCGGGAAACAGCCCCAAGTGCCACAACCCAGCGAGGCGGCACTGCATCGTCACCGGTTTGCCGCTCAGATCTATCTTCACCGGCCAGCTTTCAGGGACCTGCTTGTCGACGCGCCACTTGCCCTTTTCATCATCTTCGCCCGACGCCGAGAAGACCGCGTGCGCATGCGCCCAATCGGCGCGCGACAGGCGCGGCTGCCAGAGCGCTTGCGGTTCGGGCCGGTCGACGGTGATGGCTCCGAAGCGCTCGAGCTTGCGGCCCGCGCCGCTGTCGAGCAATGCGTAATCTGCAAAGCCGGAGGTGGTGATCAGTTTCAGGTTCGAAAGTGCCGGTAGCATAGGGATATGAAAATCCTAAGGAACTTGCAGGTTGCGATGTCTGTTGTCTGCCACACTGCCGAAATATAACAGTGTTCGAACTAAAGTCAGGTGTTGCGTGGATGGCCTGACTTGCTAGATTTCAGCTCTGAGCGAGTGGACCACTATAGGGGTAGCAAGTGGACCACAATGAACTGGTCGAGACCATACTGAACTATTGGTCAGTCCAAGACGTCGAGGCAACCCTGGCGATGTGTACAGAGACGGTGCAATACCGGCTCAACATAGCGCCCGGAAACACCGGCCTTCTGGTTCCACCCGTCGAGGAATGCAGCCAGCCTGCCTTCATCGAGAAGCGTGGCAAAGAAGCCGTGCGCGCCATGATGTACGACGTTTTGTCAAAGTTCGACTATGTCCATTATGAAACGACGATCCTCGATATTTGCGACGGGATTGCCCGCGTCCAAATCCAATATACCTTGCGCCACATGGCGACCGGCGAGGAGCTCACCGGCTCAAAGCGGTTCGTGCTGACCGTTGAGCACGATCTCGTCGCGGGCATCGATGAATATCTCGATGCGGCGCGCGTCGAAGCTTTCCTGCTGCTGACGCAATGGCGGCTTGGTCAGCAGCGCGTCACGGCGTGACGCCGGGTTGCCTAGAGCATTTTCCGAAGTGAAGGCCAGGACACGGGTGCCCTGGACCCCCGTATTCAAGAGAAAATTTAGCTCAGGTCCTCCACGACGACGGTATCGCCGCCTTTGATCTTCTGGGCGAGACTTGCTTCGATGAACAGGTCGATGCCGCCATCCAGAACGCCGGAGCTATCGGAGGTCTGGACGCCCGTGCGCATGTCCTTCACCATCTGGTAGGGCTGAAGCACATACGAGCGGATCTGGTGGCCCCAGCCGATGTCTTTCTTGGTAGCGTTTTCGGCGTTAGCCTTGGCTTCGCGCTTTTCCAGTTCAAGCTCGTAGAGCCGCGACTTCAACATCGCCCAGGCGATCGCCCGGTTCTTGATCTGCGAGCGTTCCTGCTGGGACGCAACCGCTATGCCCGTTGGCACGTGTGTGATGCGGACGGCCGAGTCCGTCGTGTTCACGTGCTGGCCGCCGGCGCCCGAGGACCGGTACGTGTCGATGCGGCATTCGCTTTCGTTGACCACGATGTCGATGTTGTCGTCGATCACCGGGTAGACCCACACCGACGAAAAGCTCGTGTGGCGGCGTGCGTTGCTGTCGTAGGGCGAGATGCGCACCAGGCGGTGGACGCCCGATTCCGTCTTCAGCCAGCCGTAGGCGTTCGGCCCCTTGATCTCCAGCGTCGCCGATTTGATGCCGGCTTCTTCGCCAGCACTTTCCTCGATCAGAGAGACCTTATAGCCGCGCTTTTCGGCAAAGCGCATGTACATGCGCGCCAGCATGGAGGCCCAGTCCTGACTCTCGGTGCCGCCTGCACCCGCGTGAACTTCCAGATAGGCGTCGTTGCCGTCGGCTTCGCCCGACAGCAGCGCTTCGACCGACTTGCGCTGCGCTTCGCTATCCAATGTGCGTAGCACCGCTTCGCCTTCGGCGATGGTCGCGGCATCGTTTTCGGTTTCGCCCATTTCCACCAGCGTGATGCCGTCGTCCAGGTCCTGGGCCAGCTTCTTGTAGATGAGAATCGCGGATTCGAGCTGCTGGCGCTCGCGCATGACCTTTTGCGCCTTCTTGGGGTCGTTCCAGAGGCTCGGGTCTTCGGTCTTGGCGTTCAGTTCGGCCAGTTTGATGGGCGCGTGATCCCAGTCAAAGATGCCTCCGCAAGAGCGCGAGCGCCTCGTTGATGCTATCGACCAGCTTTTGCGGTTCGGCGCGCATGAGAGTAGTCCTTGAGGTATGTCATGGGTTTCAACACCATATAGGTGCGCCGCGCCCAGCTGTAAACGGCGGGACGAAAGCCACCCCCTTCGAGGCCAGCCGAGCGCGGAAACAAGTGAAGGCGAGGGCACGGGTGCCCTGGACCCCCATGCAAAGGGGGCTGCGTAACTTAACCTACGCGCCCTCGCCTGGATCAAGTCTGGGCCTGACCTTCTCCCCTTCCAGGCGAAGAAAGTTCGACAACGCTACGCCCTCCGCAGCGCATGAGCTCTGCCACACTTTTCCTGGAAGCACTCTAGATTTGAGGGTTAGTTGATGCCGCCGCGGCCGGTCAGGACCGTGTTGCCGGCGCCAACACCGGCGCCTGCGTCGGCGGTGCCTTCGCGGATGCCGAGCGCCGAGCCCGCGTCGTCGGGTTCTTCGCCGGGCTTAAAGGCTTCCATGATGCTCGGGCTGGTGTCGCCCGGCTGAGAACGCAGGCCGGTCTTCAGGTCGACGCGGACGAGCTTGATGCCGGGAGGCACGCGGAACGGCGAGGGAGGCTTGTCGCCGACCACCTGCTTCATGAAGTCGCCGAAAATGGGGGCTGCGAGGTGGCCGCCGGTCTGGCCCTTGCCCATGGCGCGCGGCGTATCGTAGCCGATGAACACGCCCACAACCATGTCGGGCGTGTAGCCGATGAACCAGGCGTCCTTTTCGTCGTTCGTCGTGCCGGTCTTACCGGCGATGGGCGTGTTGGGCAGATATTTTTCGCGGATCACCGTGCCCGTGCCGCGCTGGACCACGCCCTCCATGATCGACGTCATCTGATAGGCGGTGTGGGGGTCGATGATCTGCTTGCGGTCGTCGGGGATCGAAGGTTCTTCCTGGCCCGACCACTTGTCGGCCGTGCAATTCGTGCAATCGCGGTCGTCGTGGCGCCAGACCGAGCGGCCCCAGCGGTCCTGGATGCGGTCGATGAGGGTCGCGTGCACCTGCTTGCCGCCGTTGGCGATCATGCAATAGGCGGTCGTCATGCGGATGAGCGTCGTTTCGCCCGCGCCCAGCGACATGGAGAGCACGGGCAGCAGGTCGTCGTAAACGCCGAAGCGCTTGGCGTATTCGGTGATGAGGGGCATGCCCATGTCCTGGGCGAGCCGCACCGTCATCTGGTTGCGCGATTTTTCGATGCCGGTCCGCAGCGTCGAGGGGCCGCCGAACTTGCCTTCTTCGTAGTTCTTCGGGTTCCAGACTTCCTTGCCGGGACCCTGGTCGATTTCGATGGGCGCATCCAGCACGATCGAGGTGGGCTTGTAGCCGTTGTCGATGGCGGCGGCGTACACCAGCGGCTTGAACGACGAACCGGGCTGGCGGCGGGCCTGCATGGCGCGGTCGAACTGCGACAGTGCGTAGGAGAAGCCGCCGGCGACCGCCAGCACGCGGCCGGTGTGGGGGTCCATCGCGACCAGGCCGCCGCCGATTTCAGGCACCTGCATCAGCGACCAAACGCCCGTCAGGTTGTTGGGGTCCTTGGGGGCGACATAGATCACATCGCCCACGGCCAGCACATCGGCGACGGACTTGACTTCGGCTTTCTTGGGCGGCACCCGGGCCCACTTGACTTCGTCCAGCGTGATCTCGACGCCGGGGCGCTCGGCGATCAGGGTGCCGTCCTGCTGCTTGTTGGGGCGGAAGCCGACGGTCGCCTTGGCCTTTTGCACGTCCAGCACAACGCCCATGCGCCAGGGCGCGATGTCGCCTGGCATCTCGAGCGCACCGAGGGCCACGCCCCAGTCGCCGGAAATGTCGATCTTGGTGACCGGGCCGCGCCAGCCGCCTTGCCGGTCGAAGGCGATGAGGCCGCTGGTCAAGGCGGACCGGGCGAAGGACTGCAACTTGGGGTCGAGCGTGGTGCGCACCGACAGGCCGCCCGAGTAAAGTTTTTCTTCGCCATACTGGGACAGCAGGGAGCGGCGCACTTCTTCGGCGAAGAATTCGGCGGCGAAAATGTGGGCGCCGGTCGGGCGGATGTTGACGCCCAACGGCTTCTTGCGGGCCTCGGCTGCTTCTGCCGCCGTGATGTAGTTGTTTTCGGCCATCTGGCCGATGATCCAGTTGCGGCGGATCAGGGCTTTTTCGGTCTTGCGGAACGGGTGATAGTTGTTCGGCCCCTTGGGGAGCGACGCTAAATAGGCGATCTCCTCGATCGTCAGGTCCTTCAACTCCTTGTTGAAGTAATTGAGACCGGCGGCGGCGATGCCGTAGGAGTTCATGCCGAAATAGATTTCATTCAAGTAGAGTTCGAGGATGCGGTCCTTGGTGTAGGTGCGCTCGATACGGACCGCCAGGATCGCTTCCTTGATCTTGCGCTCGAGCTTCTGCTCGCTCGTCAGCAGGAAGTTCTTGGCGACTTGCTGGGTGATGGTCGAGGCGCCTTGCAGGCCGCCCTTGAAGCCGTGCAGCGCGTTGTTGATCAGCGCGCGGGCGATGCCGCCGAAATCGATGCCGCCATGCTCATAGAAATGCTTGTCTTCGGCCGACAGGAAGGCTGCGATCACGCGGGGTGGGATCGTGTTGATCGGCACGTAGATGCGGCGCTCGCGGGCGAATTCGGCAATCAGCGAGCCGTCGTGCGCGTGGATGCGCGTCATGACGGGCGGTTCGTACTTGGCGAGGCTCTCGTAGTCGGGCAGGTCCTTGGAATTCTTGTACAGTAGGTAGCCGGCACCCGCCGTGCCCACCAGGAACAAGACCACGAAGGCCGCAAAGCCATAGCCCAGCACGTTCAGCAGCAGGCTGCGGCCTGGCTTCCTCTTTCTACGGACTTTGGGCGGCGGGAGCGTGGGGGCGCGCATCAAACTTCTTGTCTATCGGCCAGCGTTTCCAGTGTCGTAGTCGGTTTCCCGCAGTGCAGCAAGCATCGAGCCGTATAACTCATTCCTGCAGACAACTTTCCGCACGAACCATGGCGGCGGATTATGGCGGCAGTCCGCCAGCCGCGAGCGGCGAGGCCAGCGTTCCACGGCTTTTTTGGTCAAAGTAGGACTGGATGGCCGCAGCAATCGCCGCGCTCACGCGCTTTTGCCATGGAGATTGCGACATTTGGCTCTCTTCCGCGGCGTTGCTCAAGAAGCCGAGTTCGATCAGCGCCGCCGGGGCATGGGGCTGGCGCAACACGCGAAACGCCGCCGAGCGCTGCGGCTCGTGCGTCAAGGCGCCGGTCGCGCCCAGTGATATCGCCAATTCGTGAGAGAGGAGATGCGAGAACGCCGCGGTTTCGCGGGCCAGCAAGTCGAACAGGATGGGCTTTACCTCGTCCGAGCGGTCGGCGCCGGCGCCTTCCTGGCCCGTAATCAGGTCGGCTGCGTTTTCCTTTTCCGCCATCCGTTGCGCGTCTTCGTTTGAGGCTTTGTCCGAGAGCGTGTAGATGCTCGCGCCGCGGATCGATTGGGCGAGGTGGCGGTCGTCGATCGTATCGGCGTGCAGCGAGATGAACAGATCGGCCTGTGCCCGGCGCGAAAGTTCCACGCGGTGGTCGAGCGGCACAAAGGAATCGCCGGTGCGCGTCATGGCTACGCGAAAGCGGCCCGTCGCTTCCAGCGCTGCCTTCAAATGCCCGGCCACGGCCAGCACGATGGCTTTTTCCGTCAACTTGCTTGCCCCGATCGCGCCGGGATCTATGCCGCCATGGCCAGGGTCGATCATGATCAGCGGCTTGGTGCCCGTTGCCGGATCGTCGAAGACGGCCGGCTTGACGGCGGGGGCTTCGACAGCTCTGGCCCTGCTACGGGCGATGTCGGTGCTGTTGGAGGACGTTGCTGCCGGTGGCGGGCCCGCGCTTGAGCCTGCGGCGAACTTGGCGGGATCGGTCGCCTTGAAGGTAACGTGCAGGCGCACGCTGGCGGCTGCTTGCCCGGTGGCGGCGTTCACCATCTGGGCGGAGACGATTTCCACGGGCCCTGCGGTTTCAATGACAACTTGAGATCGCGAACCTGGCAGCGTCTCCCCGTGGTAGCTGGTGACGAGGCCCTTGCCGTTTGTTCCCGAGGCCGGCGGCAGCTGCACGGTCACCGCGGGCAAATCGATGACGACACGGTAGGGTTCGGCGAGCGTATAGACCTGCGCTGCGACGCCCGCCGTGAGATCGAGGGTAAATTCGGTCGCCGCGCCGCTGGCGGTGATGTGGGCCCTGGTCGCCATGGTGGGGCCGTCCGCACAGACGGGGGCTGGGCTGTAGCCGAACCCAGCGGCGAGCGCGAGGGTTCCGGCCGCCACGAGCCGAGACCTCAAGCGTACAGCCGAACCTGGTGCCCAATTGGTGCGCATTGCTCCCCGACGCGGCGGTCCCTACAACCTATCTGCCGCCAAAGCCACCCTAATCATCTCACCCCCGCGCGTTAACCGGTTTCTTGCGAGTTTCCCCGTTCGTTGGCGTCGCTCCTCCCGATTTCGCTCGGCGCGGCAGCATTGATCCGAGGCCAAATTATCCTCTCTTGCCACGAAGCGGACGAACGCATAGTCTGTTAGGGCGCGGAAATTCTTCGGCATCTTGATATCGAGCGCGTCCCTTCGATGGGTTCACTGCAGGCGGCAAGCTTGTAGGGGTTTGATCGGCAGCGACTGTCAGGGTGCCGGAATGATCGCGTTGACATCGTGCTTCGAAGCGCGTGTGCGTCGATTTCCTGGATCTGGGTCTCAAACTTGGTTTTTCGGTGCAGTTGTTGCGCCAACCTGCGAGACAGGGCCGGTCGACCGCATGCCTGAGCCGTTCATGTCAGCCGATCCGAGGGCCGGACACTTATTCGCGTCGGTCTGCATATATATCCTCGCTCCCGCCGGCGCGCCGATCAAACGGCGCGGTGGCAGGACGTTAGAAATCTACGTCATTGCACCACTCTTCTTGATGACTGCCATCCGCTTCAGGACGGCATCGGCCTCTCGAAGGACGCAACGACGGCCACGACCCGAAAGCAGCGAAATGCGAGCGAAGCACGCCAGCGAGACACCGGCCTTTGGTCCTGCCCAGGACCTTTCAGGCATTGGTGAAGCCGCGGGCTGTGCCAGCAGCACTCATCGTGCCGCTCATCCGAGCAGCGATGCGCCATCCCATTCACCCTATAATCTGCACAAGACGCGCGCCGAAAGCCGGCAGCATGTCGCCCCCGGTTTCGAAGCCGGGATCGGTGGGAATGCCCGCCGGCGCGCCAAGGAACAAACACCATGTCCAACAACAATAACAAGATGCTTATCGATGCCACCCACCCGGAAGAAACCCGGGTCGTGGTGCTCAAGAACGGCCGCGTAGAAGAATTCGACTTCGAATCGGCGGCCCGCAAACTACTGCGGGGCAATATCTATCTCGCCAAGGTTACGCGCGTGGAGCCCTCGCTCCAGGCAGCGTTCGTCGATTACGGCGGCAACCGGCACGGGTTTCTCGCGTTCAGCGAAATCCACCCCGACTACTATCAGATTCCGATGGCCGACCGGCAGGCGCTGATCGAGGAACAGGCCGCGCAGGAAGCCGCAGAAGAAGCCGAAGTCGATGCGCACGCCGAGCGGCTCGCCCGCCGCCGTCAGCGCGAGGGGCAGCGCGCGCCGGTCGAGCACGACACGGAAGCCGGCGGCGTCGAATTTGCCGGGGAACCCGATGATGCGGCCGCCCCCGAGTTAATCGAGGAAGGTTCGGCGCACGAACACCACATCGAGGACGAGGTTACGAACGGCGTTCACGACCACATCGAAGGCCATCGCCACCATACCATGGCTGCCGCCATCGAAGGCGTCGAGCAGATCACGGCCGAGGTTCCTCCTCCGGTGGTGGTCGGCGAGTTCGATCCGGTTCATGACGAGGAAACGGTTCCGGCCGACCACCACGCAGATCATGGGCAGAGCCATGAGCACGATCACGACCATGCTGGCGAAGATCATGTCCATCATGATGATCACCACGGCGCGCAGCATGATCATCACCACGAAGGTCACGCTGACGACGAGCCTAGTGCGCACGAACACGGCCATGTGGAATTGTTGACACCGGCGGCACTCGAAGCCCTCGAGCCCATCGGTGCCGAAGATGTGGTCGAAGAAATGCCGCAGCGGCCCCGCCGCCGTCCGCGCAGCTACAAAATTCAAGAGGTGATCAAGCGGCGCCAGGTCATTCTGGTGCAGGTGGTCAAGGAAGAGCGCGGCAACAAGGGCGCGGCGCTCACCACGTATCTGTCGCTGGCCGGCCGCTACACTGTCTTGATGCCTAACACCGCGCGCGGCGGCGGCATTTCGCGCAAGATTACGCAGCCACAGGACCGAAAGCGTCTCAAGGCCATCGCCAACGAGCTCGAAGTGCCGGAAGGCATGGGGCTGATCATCCGTACGGCGGGCGCATCGCGCACGTCGCAGGAGATCAAGCGCGATTTCGAATACCTGCTGCGGCTTTGGGAAAGCGTGCGCGAGCTGACGCTCGCTTCCACCGCGCCGAGCCTCGTCTACGAAGAAGGCAACCTGATCAAGCGCTCGATCCGCGATCTCTACACCAAGGACGTGGAAGAGGTCGTGGTGGCGGGCGATGTCGCGCACAAGGAAGCGCGTGATTTCATGCGCATGCTGATGCCCAGCCACGCGCAGAACGTGATCGAATACAAGGGCGCGGAACCGCTGTTCACGCGCTACCGCATGGAGCAGCAGCTGGCCGCGATGTTCTCGCCGCAGGTGACGCTGAAGTCCGGCGGGTATCTCGTCATCAACCAGACCGAAGCGCTCGTCGCCATCGACGTGAACTCGGGCAAGTCCACGCGCGAATATTCGATCGAGGAGACCGCGCTCAATACGAACCTCGAAGCTGCCGATGAAATTGCGCGGCAGCTCAAGCTGCGCGACTTGGCAGGCCTCATCGTCATCGACTTCATCGACATGGAGGAAAAGCGCAACAACCGGTCGGTGGAACGGCGGCTGAAGGATGCGCTGCGGTTCGACCGCGCGCGCATCCAGTTGGGGCGTATTTCGCACTTCGGCCTCATGGAAATGTCGCGCCAGCGGCTGCGCACTGGCGTGCTTGAGGGGTCGACCTCGCAGTGCCCGCATTGCCAGGGAACGGGCATCATCCGCTCAATCGAAAGCATTGCGCTCGCCGTCATCCGCGGGCTGGAAGACGCGCTTATGACCGGAACGCGGATGGCGCTGGTCGCCACCACGACGCCGCAGGTCGCGCTCTATATCCTGAACGCCAAGCGCGCCTACATCACCGACATGGAAGCACGTCACGGACTGTCGATTTCGATCCAGGGCAGCGACAAGCTGCAGGGAGCGAATTTCACCATCGATAAGGTTGCAGCCAACACGGCAGAACCAGCGCTGCGCCGGCGCTCCGCGAGTGCGGTTAACATGGAATGGGGCTTCGACGGCGAGACCGACGAGGTGGCGCCTGCGCCGCACGCCGCCGATGTGGCGGTTTACGACGAGCCCGAAGACGAAGAGGGCAGCGGTAGCGACGGCGAGCCCGAGGCCAGGCTGGAAAATGCAACTGGCGAAGATGGCCGCAAGCGGCGCCGCCGCAGGGGCCGCCGTGGCCGCCGCGACGAGCGTCCGGGCGAAGATGCGCCGATTATGAATGGTCCCCGCGAGGGCCGCTCGTCCGGCGAAGAGGGTTATGCCGCGGAAGGCAACATCATAGAAGTCGGTTCCGACGATCTTGGACCGGAAGATCTTGGACCGGAAGATCTTGGTGGCGAAGATGCCGACGCGGGCGAGCCGAACGGCATTCAAGGCCGGCCGGCGGGCGAAGGCGAGACGGACGGCGATGGCCGCGCTCGGCGCGGACGGCGGCGTGGACGCCGTGGCGGCCGCCGTGGCGGGCAGGGCCGGGAAGGCCGCGATCGCATGCCGATGGCTGCCAACGACCAGGACGGCACTGCAGCGGATCAGGCAAACGGAGACAAACCGGTCCACGCAGGGGAAGAGCGCGGCGAACCTGATCACCGCCAAAGCGCGGGCACGCACGAGCGCGGTCAGGAGCCTGGGCACGAACCTCGGCACGATGCCCATCACGCGCACGGGCATGACGTCCCTGTCCACGCCTCGCACGAGCCTGCTACTGCGGCGCCAGAGCGGGCAGCGCCTGTTCATTCTGCGCCGGCGCCGATGGCCGAGCCCAAGCCGCAGCACGCTGAGGTTGCTCGTCCCACCGCACCCGAAGCGGCCGTCGTTCAAGCGGCCGAGCCGGTGAAGCCACGGCGGAGTTCGACCGTATCTTCCGAGCCCGTGCTTGAGCGGGTCGTCGTCACGCCTCATGCGGGGGCCGAAACGGCCATGGCGGCAGACACGGACACTGCCAAACCCACCCGCAAGGGATGGTGGCAAAAAAAACTCGGGCTTGAATAAGTCCGGCGACCGTAACGTAATCGAGAGGCCGGGGCTTTGCTCCGGTCTTTTTCCATAAAAATCAGTGGTTCACCGCCGAACCGCATAAATTTCATGCCGCTTTACGACACGTCTTAATGCGCCGGTGACCATCTCCGGGCATATTCATCCGTTCACGGCCACCACTCAAATTATATTAGTAAATTCGCCAATAGGGTCGGTGCTCTCACTCTTGGGGAGCAACCGTAGTGTTTTCGACCGGCAACCACATCCGTCGCTTCGGCGTTCAGCAGCAGCATTTTGCCCAGGATCGCAGCGGTTCGGTCGCCATCATCTTCGGTTTGACCGTGTTCGTCCTCGGCGGACTGGTGGCGCTGAGCCTTGACTATGGACGTGCGCTGACCATGCGGGCAAAGCTGCAGGCCGCTGTCGATGCGGCGGCGCTCGCGGCGGACCCGACTGGGAACGCCACGCTGGCTGAGGCAACCGATGCCATCACGGCCACGTTCAATTCCAACATGATCGCGGGCTATCTGTCGGCCACCGTCACTCTGGCTTCGCCCATCGTGATCGCGAACGGGTACCGGGTCAGCGCGACGGCCAACGTGCCGACGTCCTTTGGGAAGCTGCTCGGAATGACCGTCATTCCCGTCGGTGCGCAGGCGGAAGCCGTCCACGCCAATAACACCGTCGAGATCGCCTTGGTGCTCGACAACACCTATTCGATGAACGGCGCAAAGCTCGATGCGCTGAAGGTTGCCGCCAAAAACCTGGTCACTACGATTTCCGGCGCCAGCACGCCCGGATCCGTCAAGTTCTCGCTGGTGCCGTTTACGGCGTATGTGAACGTCGGCATGCAATATCGTGGTGCGTCGTGGATGTCGGTTCCTGCCGATTATTCGGTCGCCAATGGCTCGTGCACGAGCGTTTGCAACGGCCCGACAACGCCGCAATCGGGGACCTGCTACAGCGATAACATCCCGTACACGTGCACCTGGGATCAGTGCACGGGGACGACCACGCAGCAGTGCAGCACGGCCTATTATTCCTGGTCGGGGTGCGTTGGATCGCGCACGCCTGCGCCCGATGTCACAATGACGGCCTCCATGGGAGCGGCGATCCCTGGGCTCTTGAATACGTGGTGCTCCTCGCCTTTGGTCCGCCTCACGACGGATCCGAGTGCGATCACGTCGCAGATCGACGCCATGTGGGCGTCGGGCGAAACCTATATTCCGGCGGGTCTCATGTGGGGTTGGCGGACGCTCGATCCCAACTCGCCATTCGGCGATGGCGCGGCCTACAACAGCACGCCTCCGGTCAAGAAGATCATGATCTTGATGACTGATGGATACAACACCAAGTCGCAACAGGGCACCACTCACGAGGGGACGGATAGCGTCGCGGCGGATGGCGTCACTTCGCGGCTGTGTACTGCGGTCAAGGGCAGCGGGATCGAGCTTTATACGATCGACTTCGAGGTTTCCAATTCGAACGCCAAGGCTGCCATGCTCGCCTGCGCCACCGACGGTTCGCACTACTTCGACGCGCAGGACGCGGCCGCCCTCAATGCCGCCTTCAACAAGATCGCGGGCTTTGTCATGCGGCTCTACCTGTCGAAATAGCCGGCACAGCTCTGATCTTAACGGGGGCCCCAAGGCCGAGCGTCAGGTCCATGCGGACTGACCGTCGGCTTTAGACGGGATTGCGCGAGGGGCGGGTGATCTGCGATGTGATCGTATCCTCCGTCCAGCAGAAAGCGGCCACCCGTTGACCGAACTCCCGCCCACCCGATTTGCCGCCGTCTGTTTCGATTGCGACAGCACGCTGACACGGCTCGAAGGGATCGACGAACTCGCCGTGCGGGCCGGGATCGCCGGCCAAATCGTGCCGCTCACCACGGCTGCCATGGATGGCACGCTCACTCTCGATGAGGTCTACGCCCGGCGGCTCGATCTGATCCGGCCCGACAAGACCGCGCTCGACTGGGCCGGCGAGCGCTACGTGGCGGAGATGGTCGAAGGCGCGTTCGAGACGGTGTCGCGGCTGCAGCTCGCCGGAGTGGCGGTGTATATCGTGAGCGGGGGCCTGCTCCAGCCCGTGCTGCATCTGGCCGAAAAGCTCGGCGTCGCCGCGGACCATGTGCATGCCGTGGCGGTCAAGCTCGATGAGGGCGGCCGTTATATGGGGTTTGACACCGGCTCGCCGCTGGCGCGCAAGGGTGGCAAGGCCGATGTCGTGCGGACCCTTGCTGCCAAACATGGCACCATCGCCCTCGTCGGCGACGGCGTCACCGATCTCGAAGCCCGCGATGGCGGCGCTTACGTTGTCGGCTTTGGCGGCGTCGTCGCGCGGCCCAAGGTCGTGTCCGGGTCCGACGTGTTCGTCATGGGGCCGTCGCTCGCCGCCGTGCTGCGGGTGCTGATGGGGTAGTAAAGGCCAAAGGGCTCGCCCTTTGGAAACCCCGACGTCACGGGACCGGCTCAGTGGCGGCGAGCAAATGCCTTCATCTGGCGCTTTGGTATGAACTACGTTTACGCGACTGCATCGCAGTGTTTACTTATGCTTTTCGTCTTCCACGTACCAAACAAAACACATCGCAGAGTTGGCGTCGTGGCCACTCAGCTCACAAGCGCCAAGGGCATCAGCAAAGGCGAGCCGGCCTTGCGCTAGAAAGTCGTATTGAGTTCGAAGAGCGACGTATTGATCAAGAGCAGCTGCGGCGGTCAACTCAACGCGCTCTGCCCAGGTCAAAGATTTTGGGACGGATTTGTAAGTGTCGACTTCCACCCAATAGCATTCGCATGTGCCGCCGTTTGGAATTCTAAATTGCAATTGTCCACCAATATTGACCAAATTTGCTAGGCGAGCAGCTTCAATTACAAGCGGAATATCGTCTAATGGCCATGCATATTCCCGGCCTCGTAAAGATGCGCGACGCCTTAGGTTGGTCGGGAAACTCAGGAACGCTTCGAGCAACTACTTCCCCCCAAACAGTTTGCCGAAGCCTTTGAAGCCTTTCAGGCCTTCCTGCACCTTGCCGAGCATGGTGCCACGCTTTGTGAGGCGTTCGTAGGCGCTTTCACGGTCGAGCGTGTCACGGTACTTCGCAACCAGCGCTGTATCCGCGTCGACCAGCGTCTGGCGCTCGTCCTTGGTCAGCGGGCCCAATCTTGCCATCGGCGGGCGGATCAGCGTGCGCTGGACCATGCTCGGCTCGCCCTTGTTGTGGAGCACCGACACCAGCGCTTCGCCGACCTGCAACTCCTGGATCGTGCGTTCGGTGTCGAAGGCCGGATTGGGCCTGAAGGTTTCGGC
This sequence comes from Hyphomicrobium sp., assembly GCA_025351425.1. Lineage (GTDB taxonomy): Bacteria > Pseudomonadota > Alphaproteobacteria > Rhizobiales > Hyphomicrobiaceae > JANXVY01. Next base: position 13,926 of record JANXVY010000006.1, on the reverse strand, counting down.
GGCGGCGCGGATCGCCTTCTGCTCGCGCGGCGTGAAGGCGCGCAGCGCGTGCTGGATGCGGTTGCCGAGCTGGGCGGACACACGGTCGGGCACATCGGCGGGGCTTTGGGTCACGTAATAGACGCCGACGCCCTTGGAGCGGATCAGCCGCGTCACGCGTTCGATCTGGTCGAGCACGGCCTTGGGCGCGTCGTTGAACAGCAGATGGGCCTCGTCGAACAGGAACACCAGCTTGGGCTTTGACAGGTCGCCGACTTCGGGCAGCGTCTCGAACAGCTCGGCCAGCATCCACAACAGGAACGTGGCGTAGAGCCTGGGCGTGTTCATCAGCTTTTCGGCGGCGAGGATGTTGACGATGCCGCGGCCATCGGGGGCCTGCTTGATGAAGTCGCCAAGGTCGAGCGCCGGTTCGCCGAAGAACGACACCGCCCCTTGCTCCTCCAGCACCAGCAGGCGGCGCTGCAACACGCCCACGGTCTGCGGCGAGATGTTGCCGTACTTGGCGCGCAGTTCGCTTGCTCGCTTGCCCATTTCCTCGATGACGGAGCGCAGGTCCTTCAAATCCAGGATCTGCATCGCCGGGTCGCCGCCCTGGCGTTCGTCCTCGGCCCAGCGGAAGGCGATGTTGAGCACGCCCTCTTGCGGTTCCGACAGGTCCATCAATCGCGACAGCAACAGCGGGCCCATTTCCTTGACCGTCGCGCGGACTGGGTGGCCCTGCTCGCCGAAAATGTCCCAGAACACCGTCGGGAACGCCGCGTTGGCATACGTCGATGGGTCCATGCCCATATCCTTCAGCCGGCTTTCAACCATCGGCGAGCGCTTGCCGATGGCCGCGATGCCCGACAGATCGCCCTTGATGTCGGCTGCAAACACGGGAACGCCGGCCGCAGAGAAGCCTTCGGCGAGAACCTGCAACGTGACGGTCTTGCCGGTGCCGGTTGCGCCCGTGATCAGGCCGTGGCGGTTGGCAAGCTTCAGCTCGATGGTTTCGGCCGACATTTCGCGGCGGCCGGCGTTTGAAATGCCGAGCAATATCGCGCCGTCCTGCACATAGTCGCGGCCGTCGGCCTGGGTTGGCTCAGGTGTGTCGGTCATAAAGGTCCCCGTCGGCGCGATTCGAATACGGAACACTGCGTGCGCCGTGATGACACGCGTTCATTGCAATGGCAAACGGCCGGGCAAACCAAGTGAAGGCGAGGGGACGCGTCCCCTGGACCCGCAAACCTTACGTGACGTGCCGCGGCGCGACTTATTGGGAGGTGGCTTGCCAAGCGCAGCCGTCTATAACTTGCCTCAGCGCCGATATGTCCAGGATCTTTGCGACCATGACCGACCAGACCGCCGTCCAGCCGCTTGCCGCCGATTTTCCTGCCGTCTCCTCCGAGCAGTGGCGGGCGCTGGTCGACAAGGCGCTGAAGGGGGCAGACTTTGAAAAGCGCCTCGTCGCGCGGACGGCCGATGGCTTGCGAATTCCGCCGCTCTATACGCGCGCCGACCAGCGAGCCGAGGCGGGACTGCCCGGCCATGCGCCGTTCACGCGCGGCACGCAGTCAACCGTCGATGGGTTTGGCTGGCAGATCCTGACCTTGATCGACGGCGGCGATGCTGCATCCGCCAACCGCGACTTGCTGGCGGACCTCGAAGGCGGCGCGAACGGCATCGTGCTGCAGACCCAAGCGGCCGGGCAGAGCGGTGTTTCCATTCAATCGGTTGCGGACGCCGCGCAGGTGCTTGCCGGCGTCTATCTCGATCTCGCGCGGATCGAGTTGAAGGGCGGCCTTGCGGGTCTTGCGACCGCGCGGCATGTGATGGAGGCGTTGCCTGCGACGGCGGGGAAAGCGGGTCAGCGCCAGCTCGCGCTCAATCTCGACCCCATCGGTACCCTTGCGCGCTTCGGCACGGCGGGTGCGCCGATTGCGGATGCGTTGCGCGAAACCATCGCGTTCGCCGTGACCGTGCGCACCGCCGAGCCCCACGCGCAGACCGTGCTCGTTGATGCGACCATCGCGCATGAAGCCGGCGCCAGCGAAGCGCAGGAGCTTGGCGTGCTGGCGGCGACGCTGGTTGCCTATCTGCGCGCGTTCGAGGCGACGGGCGTCGCGCCCACCGACGCTCTGGCACAGATCAATGTGCACGTCGCGGCGGACACCGACATTTTCCTCACCGCTGCGAAAATCAGAGCCGCGCGCACGATCGTCGCACGCATTGCGGAGGCGTGCGGGGCCGGACAAGCCGCCGCCAGCGTGCGGCTCACCGCGATCACCTCGGCGCGGATGATGGCGCGGCGCGACCCGTGGACCAATATGCTGCGCACCACGGTCGCAACCGCTTCGGCTGCGTTCGGGGGGGTCGACGGCCTCTGCGTGCTGCCGTTCAGTCATGCGCTGGGGGCGTCCGATGCCTTCGGCCGCCGCATCGCACGCAACACACAGATCGTGGCGCAGGAAGAATCCCATCTCGGCCGCGTCGTAGATCCGGCCGGCGGCTCCTGGTACGTCGAGCAGGCGACTGCCGAGCTTGCCCAGAAGACGTGGTCGATCTTCCAGGAACTGGAAGCCGAGGGCGGCATCGTCGCGGCGCTGACTTCGGGATTAATCCAGGGGCGGATCGAGGCCGTCGTCGAACAGCGCGCCAAGGGCATCGCCACCGGCAAGTTCGAGCTGACCGGCGTGTCGGCGTTTCCGCTGCTCGGGCCCGATGGCATCACCGTGCATCCGCGGCTTGCTGCTCCTGCTATCACGGGTGCGCAAGCGGTGCGTCCGCTCGTGCCGGTGCGCCTTTCGGCGGCGTTCGAGGCGCTGCGGGATGCGGCGGATGCGGCCAAGGTTGCGCCCTGCGTGTTCCTCGCGAGCCTTGGCGAAATCGCCGATCACACGGCGCGCTCGACGTGGGTCAAAAACATGCTGGCGAGCGGCGGCATCGCGTCGGTCGCCTCCGATGGATACGCCTCCGCCGAGGCCGCTGTCGCTGGGTTCAAGGCATCGGGCGCGCGTGTCGCCGTCATCGCGTCGTCTGACGCGCTTTATGCAGCCCTTGCCGAAGCCACCGCGCGCGCGCTGAAGGCTGCGGGTGCTACACACGTTGCGATGGCGGGACGTCCCGGCGACAAGGAATCGGCCTATCGCGCGGCGGGCGTCGACCGCTTCATCTTCGCCGGCCAGGATGCCGTCGCGACGCTTTGCGAATTGCAGAAGGTGATCGCGGGGTTCTAGCAGACGTTACTAATCAGCAGGGCCTTTCAACGTCGCGCCATACCAGCGCGGCGCAAGGGAGAGGGACAGGTGACGCTGTTTGCGGGCTATTCAATGCCTTTCCACGAAACTATCGACCACGTGCTTTTCGCCGGCTTTTTCGAATTGGATGGTCAGCTTGTTGCCTTCGACGGCGGAAATCGTGCCATAGCCGAATTTGTCGTGGAACACGCGTTCGCCCGCCTTGAAGGATGAAACGGCGCCCGAGGAGGCCGTCAGGTTGCCGTCGATGGTGATCGGGCCTTTGCGGGCCGCGGTCTGGCGTGCGGCTTTACGCTGGGCGTCTTTGTCGATGGGTCTGGACGCCGCGGCGTCATTGGCGGCGGTGCGGGCTTTGGCGCGTTGCCAGCCGGGGGTGTCGTAGGTTGATTTGGCCGCCGGCTGGAAGCCGCCGGTGACGGTGCGTTCGCTGTCGGCATCGAAGCGCGAAGCGCCGAACGGATTGGAGAAGCCGAAGGTCTTGTAGGCGCCGCCGAACTGGGACTTGGCCTCGATGACGTCGACGTGGTCTTCGGGCAGTTCGTCGACGAAGCGCGAGGGTACGGCGGAGGCATAGAGCCCGCGGTTGCGGCGGTTCTGGGCGAAGGACACCTTGGCGCGCTTTTTTGCCCGCGTTAATCCGACGTAGGCGAGGCGGCGTTCTTCTTCCAGACCTTCAAGCCCGCTTTCATCGAGCGCGCGCTGGTGGGGGAAAAGCCCTTCCTCGAAGCCGGGCAGGAACACGGTGTCGAATTCCAGGCCCTTGGCGGCGTGCAGCGTCATCAGCGACACGCGCTCGCCGTCGTCGCCCTGGTTCGTATCCATCACCAGCGAGACGTGCTCGATGAACCCGGCGAGGTTTTCGAAATCGTGCATGAAGCGCACGAGTTCCTTCAAGTTCTCCAGCCGGCTTTGCGACTGCGGGCTTTTGTCGGCCTGCCACATGGCGGTGTAGCCGCTCTCGTCCAAGATCAGCTCGGCCAATTCGGTGTGGCGCATGGTGTCGACCTGCCCGCGCCAGCGTTCGAAGCTCGCGATCAAGTCGGCCATGGAGCGGCGCGTCTTGCCGGTCAGGTCGTCGGTCTGCACCATTTCGCGGGCGGCTGAGTACATGGGCATCTCGCGCAGCTGCGCCAGTTCGCGCAGCCGCTTGATCGTCGTGTCGCCCAGGCCGCGCTTGGGCACGTTGACGATGCGCTCGAACTTCAGATCGTTCGACGGGTTCAGCGTCACTTCCAGGTAGGCGATCGCGTCCTTGATTTCCTGGCGCTCGTAGAATTTCGGGCCGCCGATGACGCGATAGGGGATGCCGGTCGTGACGAGGCGGTCTTCCAGCGAGCGCATCTGGAACGACGCGCGCACGAGGATCGCGATTTCGTTCAGGTTCGCGCCGTGCTTCTGCTCGATTTCGATCTCGTCGCAGATGGTGCGGGCTTCCTCCTCGTCGTCCCACACCCCCGTGACGGTGACCTTTTCGCCGAGGTGATCGTCGGTGAACAGCGTCTTGCCGAGGCGGCCGGTGTTGCGCGCGATCAGCGTCGCGGCGGCGGCGAGGATGTGGCCGGTCGAGCGGTAGTTGCGTTCGAGGCGGATGACCTTCGCGCCGGGGAAGTCCTTGTCGAAACGCAGAATGTTGTCCACTTCCGCGCCGCGCCAGCCGTAGATCGACTGGTCGTCGTCGCCCACGCAGCAAACGTTTGCCGGCTTCGATTTATCTGCGGTCTGAGCCAGCAATCTTAGCCACAAATATTGTGCGACGTTGGTGTCCTGGTATTCGTCGACAAGGATGTAACGGAACCGGCGCTGATATTCGGCCAGCACGTCTGGGTGTTCGCGGAACAAGCGGATGTTTTCGACCAGCAGATCGCCGAAGTCGCAGGCGTTCAGCTCCTTCAGGCGCTTCTGATAGGCCGCATACAGCACCTGGCCCTTGCCGCCGGCAAACGACATCGCTTCGCCGGGGGGAACCTTGTCGGGCGTCAAGGCGCGGTTCTTCCAGCTGTCGATCAGATTGGCCAATTGTCGCGCCGGCCAGCGCTCCTTGTCGATGCCTTCGGCCTCGATAACTTGTTTCATCAGGCGGATCTGGTCGTCGGTGTCGAGGATCGTGAAGCCCGACTTCAAGCCCACCAATTCGTGGTGGCGGCGCAGGATCTTGACGCCGATGGCATGGAACGTGCCGAGCCAGCCCATGCCTTCGACCGCGCCGCCGACGAGCTGACCGATGCGCTCCTTCATTTCGCGGGCGGCTTTGTTCGTGAATGTGACCGCGAGGATCTGGTGGGCGGAGGCCCGCTGCAGATTGAGGATGTGGGCGATGCGCGTCGTCAGCACGCGGGTCTTGCCGGTGCCAGCGCCCGCCAGAACGAGGACGGGACCATCAAGCGTCTCGACCGCCGCGCGTTGCTCGGGATTGAGCCCTGTCAGATACGAAGGCGCTGCGCCCGTGTGACCGAGCGCGCGCTGGGAAATCGACAGCTTCGCCGGTGCGCTTGGCGCCGCCGGAGCTTGCGGGATGTCGAACGGGATGTCGTCCGCAATGGGCTCGGGCTCATGCCGCTCGGGCTCAGTTGGATGCGGGACGGCGTTCGCGGTACGTTTGCGACTCTGTGCCATACAATTGAGCTATATCAGCGCGAACGGGTCTGCAATGAGACGAGAATATCGCCCACATCAAAAACGATTAGGTGTGCAGGGTTTCGTGCACGCCCTGCCACATATTGGGCATAGATTATAAATCAAGGCGTGTGCCGCGGATCAGCCCGCTGGCTTGCGCGAAACGTACGACCGGATCTTGAAAGGCGTCGATGAACAACGTCCTGCTCCTGCTCGGTGCTCTGCTCGTCGGCATCCTGACCGCGCTGGTCGCGGTGCCGATGGCAATTGATTGGAACGGCTATCGCGGCGTGTTCGAGGAGGAGGCGTCGCGTCTGCTCGGGAGGGACGTGCGCGTCGGCGGGGCGGTCGCGGTGCGGATTCTGCCGGTGCCATACGTGCGGTTCGAAAAGCTACGTATTGCCGACACGGCATCCACGGGCGGCGATCCACTGTTTCGCGCCGATAGCGTGACGATGCGGCTGTCGATTGCGCCGTTGCTGCGCGGCGTGCTGGAAGCCCAGAGCGTGGAGCTCAAGCGGCCGTCATTGCGTCTTGCCGTCGATGCGGAGGGGCGCGGGAACTGGCGCTCGTTGTCGTTCAAGCCGGGCTCGCTGCCGTTCGTGCCGGCGGACGTCACGCTGCAGTCGGTCGGGATCGAAGGCGGCACGCTCGCTTTATACACCGCGGCCGGGCGCGAACTGGCGCTATTTGAGACCGTCGATGGCGAATTGTCCGCCGATGGGTTCGAGGGGCCGTTCAAGTTCAAGGGCACAGCGTCCTGGTCGGGAGACAAGCGCGAAATCCGCTTTGCGACCGCCAAGCCAGAGGCAGACGGATCAACCCACGTGCGCGCGACCGTGCGGCTCCCGGCCAACCTCAACACGTATGCGTTCGAGGGCCGGGTCATAGACTTGAAGGGCCGGCCCCGCGTGGATGGCGAGCTGACTGCCAAGTTGCCGATTGCGGGAATTCAAGTCGGGGCCGATAAATCCGCAGCCGCCAAGCCTGCAGTGAAGCCGGGCGAGGGTGAGAGCGATGCGTTCGAGCTGAAGGCCAAGGTCGGCGGCGATCTCAACGGGGGCAAGCTGAGCGAGATCGCTCTGTCGCTCGAACAGACAGGCGATCCCCAGTTGATCACCGGCGACGTCACCGCGACATGGGGCGACGCGCTACGCTTCGACATGGGGCTGGCGTCGCGCTCGCTCAACATCGACAAGTTAGGCGCTGCTTCCAGTACCGGCGATCCGCTGGAGACCGCCCGCAACGCCCTCAACGTCATTTTGGCTGCCCTGCCGGCCGAAGCGCAGACCGACGCCCGGCTGAAGGCCGAGCGGGTAACGCTCGGCGGCGAGGCGGTGACCGGCGTTTCCATCGCCATGAACCGGCGCGGGCCAAATCTGGAAGTCAAGGAACTCAGGGCGGTGCTGCCCGGAAAGACGCGCCTCGATGCGTCCGGCGCCATCAGCCGGGATGGGAAAGAGTTCAGCTTCGCTGGGCCGGTGGCCCTGCGCGGGGCCGCTCTCGGCCGGTTCCTGAGCTGGGCGCAGAAGGACGGGGCCCAGAGGGATGCCGCGGCGGCCGAGCCGGCGGGCGCGGCGACCGAAGGACCGTTCGCGCTCGACGGCCAGCTTCAACTGGCCGGCACCAGCTTTGCCCTGACGCGGGCGACCGCCGAAATCGCCGACCAGCCGATGGCGGGCGAACTGCGGATGACAGGGGGGGCGCGCCGCCGGATCGGGCTAGTGTTGCAGGGCCAGAAGATCGATCTGGCTCAAGTCTGGCCAGGCGGGTTCGATCTCAACCGCCTGCGTACGGCGTTGACGGGAACGGCATCGGGCAATGCCGAGGCTGGCAAGGCCACGGCGCACCGTGCCGGAGACATTGGCTTCTTCGGCTTCAATCCCGAAACCACCGACTTGAAGGTCGACGTGAAGGCCGCCGATGTGCAAGTTTCCCCGACGCAGGCGTGGCGCGACGTCGATGCGGCCTTCACCGTGGAGCGGGGCGTGCTGACGTTCCCGCGGATCAAAGCGCAGTCGGCCAGCGGGTTGTCGATCGATCTCGATGGCCAGTTGAGCGGACTGAGCGGCACCTTGGCGCCAGCGAAGATCATTGCCGATGAAGTGGCCACCGCCAAGCCTCGCGGCATCGTGCGCTTTATCGTGGGTGCGCCTGCCACGGCTGCGATCAACGACTTGATGACGTACCTGGACGTGCCTGCCGATCAGCGGCCGCCGGACGACACGATTGCCGCGCTGGGGCCCGTACGATTGGCCGGATCGATGACGGTTGGAGCGACGGCGAGTGGGAAGCCTCCGGCCGCGACCGAGCTTGCTGTCGATGGCACCGTGGACGGCGGGCACATCGTTGGAGCAGGCCGATTCGACACCGGGCTTTCGAGCTGGCGCACGGGTGGGCTCGATCTGACGGCGACGATCGACGCCAAAGCCCTGGGCAAGTGGCTGGCGTTCGCGGGGCTCGCGGACTTGCACGCGGGATCGCAAGGCGGGCGTCCCGTGTTCGACAAATCCGGGCAGCTGCAAGTCAAGGCCGTGGGGGTTCCGCAAACCGGGCTTTCTGCGTACGCGTCGCTCACCTCCGACGACCTGCAGATCGCGTATCAGGGCGCGGCGACAGTCGCCAAGGGGCAGCCGGTCGCGCTCAACGGTGCGGCGAGCCTCGTGGCGCGGGACGCATCCGACGCGCTCGCGCTGATCGGGGTGTCCTTGGGGCAGGGCGGAACCGCCGTGCCGCTGCAGGGGCAGGTCCACGTGGTCCGGCAGGATCGGACGTTGTCGGTTGCGGCGGCCGATTTTGGTGCGGCGACATCGCTGCTGAGCGGGTCGGCTACCTTCACGGATCCAGGTGGGGCCGATGGCGCCGGTGCCCGCGTGCGAACCGTGACCGCCGACCTCAGCGTCGATACTGTCAATGGGCCGGGGCTGCTGGCGCTGTTTGCCGATCGCCGCCAAGCCAGTGCGGACGCGACTTCGGGGGACGGCGGGCGCGCTGCGTGGCCCGATCAGCCGCTGACGTTTGCGGGCCTGGATACCTTGAGCGGCAGCATTCAGCTTTCGGCAGGCCGGGTCTTGATCGATGGGGCGGCGGCGCTGACCAACGCAAAGGCCCGCATCACGCTCGCGCCGGGTTTGATCGCGGTCGACGATCTCACGGGCCGGAGCGGACTCGGCGGTGCGGTCGCGGCGAAATTTGCGCTGCAGAAATCGAGCGCTGGCGCGGTGCTCAAGGGCGAGGGCAGTGTCGAGGGCGACCGGCTCGCGGTGTCGCATTCAGGAGGAGTTCCGCTGGCGGTCAAGGCATCGTTCGGCGCCGACGGCTTGAGCCCGAGCGGCCTCATTGCCGCGCTCAAGGGCCAAGGCGAGGCGCTCGTCGGGCCAGGTCAGATGCGCGGCGTGGCAGCCAGCGGGGTTGCGGGCGTCGTGGATGCGGCTTTGGCGGCTGCGGCTCCGCTTGAGGGCGACGCGCTGACGGTTGCCGTTCGCGATGGGCTGGCGGCATCCAGCCTTTTGCTCGGTGCGCGCAGAATCGCCTTTACGCTGGCCGATGGACAGGTCCGGTTGCCGGCCACCGTGTTTCAAACGCCAGAGGGGCGCTCGACGTTTGATGGGGCGATCGACCTCGCCCGGCTGCGCTTTACCAGCGAATGGCGGATCGAAGCCGCGGCCAAGCCCGGCGTTACGGGCAAGCCCAAAGGTTCGCTCCCTGCCGTGGTCGTCAGCGCGGCCGGCTCCATCGCCAACCTGGGCGAGGCCGACAGCAAGCTTTCGCTGTCCGCGTTCGAGCAGGAGCTGGTATTGCGCAAGCTCGAACGCGACGCCGAAGAGCTTGAGCGCATTCGCAAGCTCGACGAGGAGCGCCGGGCGAAGGAAGACGCAGAGCGCGCGCGCCTTGCGGCCGAGGCGCAAGCTGCTGCCGCTCGTGCGGCCGCAGCGACGGGCGCGGGAGTTACGGGCGCGGGAGTGACGGTTGCGCCCGAACCGGGGGCTGCGCCGCCGGCTGCGGCTCAGACGCCGGTTATTGCGCCGGAAGGGACGGAACCTGCCAAAGCAGCCGCTGCGCCCGCCTCGGTCGCGGCACCCGCGCGGCAACCCGCTCCGGCCAACCGGCGGCGCGCCCAAGAGGGCATTCCGCAACCGCTGCAACAGAATTTTTGAGGGGCCTATCCTCATGAGCGCCGACATCATCAATCTGAAGCGTGTCCGTAAACAGCGAGCGCGGGCGGAAAAAGCCCAGCAGGCCGAGCGCAACCGGGCGCAGTTCGGGCGCACCATGGCTGAGCGCACGACAAGCGCTGCGGACGTTGCGCGGGCAGGCAGCCTGCTCGATGGGGCGCGTATCGAGCCGCCTGCGAACGAGGGCGGGTTTCCCGCTGTGGCGGCTCATGACGGCAGCGACGATCTCGATCCGGGTTCGGTCTCGTGAGCGGCGAGGACGGCTCCCCCGACGAGGCATCGGGTGAGCCCGGCGCTGCCGGGATGGACCCAGGGCTCTTGCAGGTCCAGCAGGCAAGCCGGCCGGTGAAGCGATCGTTTTCGATCCGGGGGCACCGGACGTCGATTTCGCTCGAAGCTGCGTTCTGGGAGGCGCTGCAAGAGATCGCCAAGGAGCGGGGCAAGCCGCTCGCTCAGCTCGTCGCCACGATCGACGCCTCGCGCGGAACGGCGGGGCTGTCGGGCGCCGTGCGCATCTACATCCTCGCGCATTATCGCGACAAACATCCTGCGGGATCGGCTGCCTGATGCCCACCGCGTTGCCCCTCGTGCTGCTGCCGGGCCTCGACGGCACGGTTGCGTTGCGGGCGTCGTTTGCGGACTGGCTCTCGAGGTTCTGCCCCGTCGAGATTATCGCGTATCCCGACGATCCGGCGCTCGGCTATGCGGCGCTCGAGCCGTTGGTGCGCAATCGGTTGCCCGCCGGACGCTTCGTGGTGCTGGGAGAATCGTTTTCGGGTCCGCTCGCCATTCGGATCGCGCACGATTTCCCTGGCCGCTGTGCGGGGCTGATCCTGGTTTCGACTTTTGCGCGCAGTCCGTGGCCGTCTTGGCTCGCGGCTGCTGTACGCGTGCTCGACGAACGCGCGTGCCCCGACAGTTGGATCGAGGCCGTGATGCTGGGCTCGCATGGAACCCCGGAAAACGTTGCCGAGTTGCGGCGGGTGAGTGCTGCCTTGCCGCGCGCGGTGCTACAGGGGCGGGCGCGGGCAGCGGTTAGCGTCGATGTCTCGCGACTGCTGGCGGCGACGACGTGTCCCGTGCTGTGCCTGCACGGGCGATCCGATTGGCTCATCCGCTCGAAATGCGCCCGCGAGATCGTGCGATTGCGGCTAGACGCCAGGATGGTTTGGCTCGATGGCGCCCATAACCTGTTGATGACCCACATTTCAGAGGCTGCGCGTGAAATATTGAGTTTCTCGGCGCGGCTGTGACCGTGCGTCTACACCATTTGGGAAATGCTGCGCTATTTTGTCTGCAACCGTTCGCCTTGCCCGTTACGGCTGGCATGATAGGGACGTGCTGAAATCGCCGGGGATGGGAGAGGGCTTGTTGGGCTCAATAAATTTGCAGCGCTTGTTGGCGGCCGCTTGCGGTCTCAGCGTGCTTGCCTCGGTTGCCGCGCAGGCTGCCGGCCCCGCCGTCGTGTTCGACGCAGCGGACGGGCGGCTACTGTTTTCCGAAGAGGCCGACACGCCCTGGTATCCGGCATCGCTCACCAAGCTGATGACGGCCTACGTCATATTCGACCTGCTGCGCCGCGGCGAGGTCACGCTGACGTCGGAATTCGTCGTTTCGCCGCATGCGAACGCGCAGCCGCCGTCGCGGTTGGGGATGGGGGCCGGTAAGCGGATCAACGTCAAGGACGCGCTGCAGGGGCTGATCGTGCATTCGGCCAACGATATTGCGGTGGCGCTCGCGGAAGCTGTCGCGGGCAGCGAAGACGAGTTCGTCGAGGAGATGAACCAGACCGCGCTGCGGCTCGGCATGACGCATACCCAGTTCGTCAACGCCAACGGATTGCCGAAAGAGGGCCAGGCCACCACGGCGCGCGACATGGGGCTGCTTGCGCGTGCGCTGATCCGCGATTTTCCCGAGCGGCTGCCGCTCTATGGCCAGGTCGACGTGCAGATCGGCAGCCGGTCGTTTCACACTCATAACAAGCTGCTCGAACATTTCGACGGCGCCGACGGCATGAAAACCGGGTTCACGTGCGGCGCGGGCTACAACATCGTCGCCAGCGCCACGCGCAACGGTCGCAGGATCGTGGCGGTCGTGCTGGGTGAGCGCACGGGCGGCGAGCGCTCGGCACGCGCCATGAAGTTGATCGAAGCCGGTTTTGCGACGCAGCCCGGCAAGGCCATCGATGCGCAAGGTCTGGAGCCGGAGCCCGTCAGCGGCGAGGCGCTGCTGGATGCGCCGCAGTTTGCGCTGGCGCGCAACCTGAGCGAATTCCGCTCGGTCAAGAATTGCTTCGGGCCCGCCGGACCGTCGCCCAAGGTGCTGCAGGAGATCGCCGACCGCAAGCCGGCCGCTACGTCGTCCGGTCCCGTGAAGACCGTCGCCACCGCTGCCGACAAGAAGACCGAGAAGAAATAATCCTAGAGCGTCGTTGGGGGATTTGCGGGCGCCGCTGCGGGCGCCTGCGTGCGGCTGCCGGGCCGTAACAGGTTGGCGAACCGGCGAACCTGTCCGCAGGCGTTATCGGCCATCGCCAGCGAGCGTTCGCCCGAACGGAGCTGGCGGTCGAGGAATGCCATCGTGCGCGCCATGCCCGGATCGGTGTCGTCGAGCCAGGTATGGAAAGTGCGGGCGAATACGCCGGCCAGTCCGGCCACCCGGAGGGCGCCCATAGGCCCCTCGGTGTTGACGCTGGCGGCCTGCAGCATGGCCGATTGCGAACGCAGCAGGCTCTTCAGCAGCGATCCGTCGAGCGCGCCGCCGTCAGCTGCCGACTTCATTGCGGCCTTATAGGGTTGCAAGGCGTCGAAGCGGCTCATGACGACTTCGAAAATCGCGTCGCGCGCGGGTTGGGCCGCCGTGCGGCGCGGGGCTTTGCGCAGCACTTCGTCATCGACCATATAACCGAACGAGGAGAGGATCTCGGACTTGCGCTGGTACTCCTTGCGCAGGTCGATCAGCGTCATGCTGGCGGCGTCCGCGATATCCAGCATGGAAATATCGGCCCATTTGCGTTGCGCTGCCAGCCCCAGCAGGGCTGAAACAATGCGGCCTTTGGCGGTCAGGGTTTCGATCATGAATGTCTCCGGTGGCTGCCTTCAAGACGCAGCGGCGTTCCAATCGGATCGGTACGCTGTCTCGATGGCGCTGGTTTGTTCAAGGAACCTACTTGGAGAGGGTTTTTCCACGCGCAACGGCAGCGGCGATGGCGCGTTCCAGCAAGGGCGTCAGGCCATCGCTGGCCATCAGTACGTCGAGGGCTGCCGCCGTGGTGCCACCCGGCGAGGTGACATTCTGGCGTAACTGGGCGGCGGGGAGGCTCGACTGGCGCATCAGTTCGCCGGAACCTGCGATGGTGGCGCGGGCGAGCTGCACGGCGAGGGCTGGCTCAAGGCCTGCCTTGACGGCGGCGTCCGCGAGCGCTTCGGCGAGCAGGAACACGTAGGCGGGGCCAGAGCCGGACACCGCCGTAACCGCATCCATCTGGCTCTCATCGGCGATCCAACCCACCTCGCCGACTGCTGCCATCAGTTGCTCGCACAGTGCACGCTGAGCAGATGTAACATCGGCGTTGGCGCACAGTACAGTGATGCCGCGGCCGATGCTCGCGGGAGTATTCGGCATCGCGCGGACCACGGCTGAGGCTGGCGGGAGATGGGATTGGAAGCTCGCGATCGTCTTGCCGGCGGCAATCGACAACGTGATCGTGTGGGGAACGGCGTGAGCCGCAATCGCCGGGAAGACGGTGTCCATGACCTGCGGTTTCACCGCCATGACGATGACGGAGGGCGCGTTGCCAACGAGTTGCTCGCTGTCGCCGGCCAAGTGCACGGCCCGGTCGCAGCACAGCGACAATGCCTCCGGCGAGGGGTGAGGGTCGAGAACGACCACATGGTCCGCGC
>JANXVY010000048.1 GCA_025351425.1 Hyphomicrobium sp. | reverse complement strand
TGCTTGCCGCCCTTGCCCCAGTCGTCGGCCTCCTTCAGCACGTCGTCGCGCAGCTTGAGGGCGTCCTTCTGCGCTTCGAGCCAGCCCGCGATCAACGGCCGGCGCAGCAGCGCCTCGTGCGCGACCTCCAGCGTGGCACCGCTGGCGACGGCCCGGGTCAGCAGGCGGTTGGCGACAAGGGCGTCGGCGAGCGGCTTCAACCCCGCACGGGCGCCTTGCGTGAGGTCGGCCTCGCTCGCCACCAGCCTCTTGGCGGCTCCCGCGCCCATGTCCCAGGTGGCGAGCCCCGGCACCAACAGGCGCTTGAGGTTGGCCTCCGTGCCTGCGGGGCCGGCCTGCCGCTGCGCTTCCGCAAGCGCCCGGTCGATCGAGCCGCCGATGCCGCCGAGACCCTCGTAGCGTGCAAGCGTCAGGTTGCCGTCGGCGCCGAACTTCTCGTAGAGCTTCTCCAGCGTGAAGGCGAGCAGCGGCAAGGCGTCGGCGCCGGTTGCGTCGCTGGCGAGCCGGTCGGCGAGGGCGGGCTCGACCACAAGGCGGCGGACGCGGCTCGTGTAGACCTCGGCCGGTTTGGCGATCACGTCGCGGTAGGCGGTCGGGGAAAGCGGGGGCAACATCTGCGTTTCAGGGGCCGCCAGCCCGAGCGCGGGCCACCGTTGGAGCAGCGGCTCAACGCTGTCGGCTCGGATGGTCAGCAGGACATAGGGGTCGACATCTTCGGGCAGGTCGTTGAACACGCTGGCCAGCAGCGCGAGGAAGCGGTCGCTCTCGGCGGCGTTCTCGGATGCGAACAGCTCCTCGCCCTGGTCGATGGCGAGCAGGGGAGCGGGTGGACGCGCGTCGATGACACCGGCCCGGCGGGCGGCCGTTGCCAGTGCCGTCGCCTCGGTCAGCAGCCCCCCGAGCGCGGTCGCGGCCATCACCTTGTTTGGGTTCAGGAGGCTCGCCTCGATGTCGCCCGGCACCTTCTTCTTCCGCTGGTGCTCGAACCAGGGCACGATGCGCTCGCCGATGCCCTCTGGCCCGGTGAGGATACCCTGTGCGGGCCGCACGATGGCGAGCGGGACAAAATCGGGATCGCGTTTGAGGCGCGGCCACAGGCCGGCCCTGAGGTAGCTCGACTTGCCGGCACCCGAGGCCGCCTGGATGACGAGCAGGCGCGGCGAGCGGCGCTTGCGCATGAGCTTCAGCTTGGCGAGCCCGGCAACGATGTCCGCCTCGCGGCCGAAGAAGATGCCGGCGTCGTCCTCGCCGAAGGCCGCAAGGCCGGGGTAGGGGCCTTGTGTCTTGTCCCTCGGCTGCCACGGGAAGCTGCCGGGCGAGATGCCGAGGTCGTCGAGCCGGGCCTTGATCGCGGCGAGCGCGGCCGTGCTGAAGCTCAGCTCGTGGGGCTGGCCCTGGTACTCGACAGACGGCACGCGCTCGGTCGGGACGTTGCGCAGATCGACGATCTGGATTTCCTTGTTCTTGTAGCGGTTGAGCCGCGCGTCATCGAGCGCAAGGTCGCGGACGATGACCGGGATGATCTCCTTCTCCAGGATGTCGGCGAGTTTCAGCTCCTCCTGGCATTCCGGGCTGTCGAGCGCCTCGGGCGAGGCGAGCAAGAGGATGGCTTCGCACGCGGTGTTGGCCTTGCGCAGCTCGGCACGCCAGCGGGCACCGGCTCGCAAATCGTGGAGGTCAATGAACACGTCGCTCTCGGCCCAGCCGTTGGCGACCAGCCACTGGCGGATCGCCAGCGCGGCGACATTGTCATGGCTCGAATGCGAGATGAATAGACGCGGCACGGTATCCCCCCCACGTGCAAGCCTTACGAAATATACCGGCGCGTGGAGGGATGGTACTCGAAGATCGGGGTGGCCGGAAGCGCCGCCTGGATAAAAAGGCCTGATCATGTGCCGGCCCGTCGACGTTGCAGAGCACAAGCGCGAGCTAGGCGGCACCCGCGCTACAGTTCTTTCGACCTTTCGCCCAAGGGTCGCGGGTTTCCAAAGGACGGGCCGTTTGGCCCTCCCTCGGTGCCCACTCAATGCGCGGCTTCCCAGTTGGGAGCGGCTTTGGCGTCGACTTTGACGGGGACGGCCATTTGGACGGCGGGCATGGGGGCTGATTCCATCACGCGAACCGCCACCGCCAGCGTGCGCTCGACCTCGCTATCTGCCGCCTCAAACACCAGTTCGTCGTGGACTTGCAGCAGCATGCGGGTCGATTGCAGCCCGGCGTCTGCCAACGCATGCGGCATGCGGATCATGGCGCGGCGGATCATGTCGGCGGCCGAACCCTGTATGGGCGCATTGATCGCCGCGCGCTCCAGAAACCCGCGCATGGACGGGTTCTTGGTGTTGATCTCGGGATAGTGGATGCGGCGGCCGAAAATCGTCTCCACGTAGCCGTTGTCGTGTGCGGCCTTCTTGGTGCGCTCCATGTAGTCGCGGATGCCGGGGAAGCGCGCGAAATAGGTCTTGATGTACTGCCCAGCCTCCTCGCGTGAAATGCCCAATTGATTGGCAAGGCCGAATGCGGAAATGCCGTAGATGATGCCGAAGTTGATGGCCTTGGCGCGGCGGCGCACGTCGCCCGGCATGTCCTTCACGGGCACGCCGAACATTTCGGACGCCGTTATCGCGTGGATATCGAGCCCGTCGGCGAAGGCCTTTCGCAACTGCGGAATATCGGCGATGTGGGCCAGCACGCGCAGCTCGATCTGGGAGTAGTCGGCCGAGATCAGCTGGCAGCCATCGTCTGCGATGAAGGCTGTGCGAATTTCCCGGCCTTCCTTGGTGCGGATCGGGATATTCTGCAGATTGGGCTCGGAGGACGCGAGCCGCCCGGTCGTGGTCGAGGCCAGCGAATAGCTGGTATGGATGCGGCCCTTCGCATCCATGTAATCGGGCAGGCTGTCGGTATAGGTCGAGCGCAGCTTGGACAGCTGGCGCCATTCCAGCATCTTGTTGACCAGCGCGCGGGCGTCGTCTGGCAACTCCTCGTTGGCAGCCAGATCGTCGAGCGTATTGGCACGAGTTTCCCACTGGCCGGTCTTGGTCTTCTTGCCGCCGGGCAGCTTCAGGGTGTCGAACAACAGTTCGCCCAACTGCTTGGGGCTGGCGAGGTTGAACTTGACGCCGACGAGCGCGCTCACCTCATCATCGAGGCGCGCGATGCCCTGTGCAAACTGCGACGACAGCCGCTGGAGAATGCCGCGGTCGACCTTGATGCCGGCCCGTTCCATGCTCACGATGACCGGCACCAGCGGGCGTTCCAAGGTCTCGTAGACGGTGCTCATGCGCTCCGCCGGGAGCCTCGGGTGTAACACTTCCCACAGCCGCAACGTCACGTCGGCGTCTTCGGCCGCGTAAGGCGTCGCCTTGTCGATTGGCACGCCGGCGAAGGTTTTTTCAGATTTCTTCGCGCCGGGCGCATGTTCGACCACCTGGCTGAAAGGGATGCAGGTATGGCCGAGGTGGCGCAGCGAGAGCGCGTCCATGCCATGCTCGCCACGGCCGCCGTCGAGCGCGTAGGACAGCAGCATCGTATCATCTACGGGCGTCATCGCGATGCCGTGGTTCGCCATCACCAGCAGGTCGAACTTTATGTTGTGGCCGATCTTGAGAACGGAGGCGTCCTCCAACAGCGGCTTCAGGGCGGCCAGCGTTTCCTTCATCGGGGCCTGGGGCGCGCGCGCCGAATCGCCGAAATCGAAGCCGCCGCCACCCGCGACGTGGGCGAGCGGAACATAGCAGGCTTTACCGGGCGCGGTCGCAATCGACAGGCCGACGAGACCTGCGGTCAGCGCGTCGAGACCGGTGGTCTCCGTATCGAATGCCAGTCTGCCGGCCTCGCGCGCGGCGGCGATCCAGGGCTCCAGCTGTTCGAGGCTGGTTACGGTTTCATATTTGGCGCGGTCGAGCGGCACGGATTTGACGCGCGCCAGTTCGTAGGCCACGGCGGCGGAGGGCGTGCCGGCACCTTCGGGGGATGCCGCCTTGCCACTCTCTGCCATCTTGGCGACGGTGCTGCCGACGGAGTGGGCGAGCCTTGCTGGCGGATCGGCGCCGAGGGCGCCTGCGATCTTCTGCGTCAGCGTGTTGAATTCCATTGCCTGCAAGAAGCCCAGCAACGCCGCCGAATCGGGCTCGCGGACGGCTAAGCGGTCGAGCGGAAACTCGACCGGCACATCCTGCTTCAACGTCACCAGTTCGCGCGAAATGCGGGCCTGATCGGCAAACTCGATCAGCTTTTCACGGCGCTTGGGCTGCTTGATCTCCCCCGCTCGGGCAAGCAGCGTGTCGAGGTCGCCGTAAGTGTGGATCAGTTCGGCCGCCGTCTTGATGCCGATGCCGGGGACGCCGGGCACGTTATCCACGCTGTCGCCGGCCAGCGCCTGGACGTCGATCACCTTGTTTGGTGCAACGCCGAACTTCTCGAACACCTCGTCGGGGCCGAGGCGCTTGTTCTTCATGCCATCGAGCATGACGACGCCGGGCTGAATCAACTGCATCAGGTCCTTGTCGGAGGAGATGATGGTTGCATCCCCGCCGGCGGCCACGGCATCGCGGGCATAGGTTGCGATGATGTCGTCGGCTTCAAAGCCGTCCTGCTCGATGGAGGCGATGTTGAAGGCGGCCGTCGCGTCGCGGATCAGCCCGAACTGCGGGATCAGTTCTTCGGGCGGCGGCGGGCGTTGCGCCTTGTATTTGGGGTAGATCGCGTTGCGGAAGGTTTCACGCCCCGCATCAAATATGACTGCTATGTGGGTCGGCTTGTCGGACAGCTTACTGTCGCCGATCAGCTTCCACAGCATCTGGCAGAAGCCGTGCACCGCACCGACCGGAAGCCCGTCCGAGGGGCGCGTCAGCGGAGGCAACGCATGAAACGCGCGGAAAATGTAGCCCGAGCCGTCAATCAGATAGACGTGGCTGCCCTTGATGACGGGCAGCGTCTCGCCCTCAGGCACCGTCGAGGCGCGGGTTGAGCGTTCGGAAGGGGGCGGGGATGGCTGCTCGTTGTTCATAGGCTGATCTAATCACACCCGCGCGCGCTGTCAGCCCAGGAATTGACCTGATCCCGGCCTCAGCCGTTCGCAATTGCGCGGGCGCTGCGGATCGGCTATGACTGCGCGCTGATGCACCTGTAGCTCAGCTGGATAGAGTGTTGCCCTCCGAAGGCAAAGGTCGCAGGTTCGACTCCTGCCAGGTGCGCCAACTTGATATCAAGATGATAGCGTGCAGTTATCAATACCTCCCGGCAACGGGAAACGCTAACTCCGTTAGTTTCGGGGTCACGCCGATTCTGCTGGCATGAGAATGCTGTCCATGGACATGCTGCTGTGGTCGTGCGGCCGTTTCGACATCGCCGCGCAGGGCACCTCTGACATCAGGAGCGAACCATGATTGCCGGCCATTTAGCCCTTGTCCTCGCCGCCGCTTTCGCAGGAGCAGCGTTCTATATCAATTTTGCCGAGCAGCCTGCTCGCCTCGGGCTCGATGATATGAACCTGCTCAAGCAGTGGAAACCAAGCTACGCGGCCGGCTATACAATGCAGGCGACATTGGCGGTCGCATCCGGAGGACTTGGCTTGCTCGCTGCGTGGATGACCAAAGACTGGCGCTGGATTGTCGGTGCGATCCTGATCGTCGCGAACTGGCCTTACACACTCATCGGCATCATGCCTATCAATCGCAAGCTAAAGGCCATTGCAGAGAACGATGCCGGCCCCCAATCACGGGCTATGCTCGAGACCTGGGCGCGTTTGCACTCGGTCCGAACGGCGCTCGGCGTGGCGGCCACGGTGGCATATCTGTGGCCATTGAATCGATGATGCCGCCGTCGATAAAATCCGTCCGGCACCGATCGCCAACTATATCGTAATTTCAATCACATAGGTGTTCGCACTTTTATCCCCTGTGGCGCGCCACCAACAAGATAGCAAGTTGATTGCTGGTGGTTTGTCCACAAAGGACGCCCCGTGCTAGCGAAGCTAAGGCTGCTGCAACTTCACAATGTGGTAGTTATCAATGTCCAACGCTTCGGGAGCATTGATCATGGCGGATCCAGTGGCAACTACAATATCAATCCTCGCCCTTGCGATCTCCTCGGCGACGGCATGGCTCACGCTCTTGCGTCGGGGCCAGCTGAAGATGACCCAGCCAACCGTAATTTTTTTGGGACCTGATGCTTCACGAGTTCCCGACGTAGCGCCTCCCCCAAAGGTTTACATACGGACCCTATTGTTCTCGACGTCCAAAAGAGGACGAGTGATTGAGAGCATGCACGTGAGCATTGCGAGAAATGAGACGAGACAGAACTTCAACATTTGGGTCCACGGTGACGACAAGCTCGTTCGCGGTAGCGGACTGTTTGTCGGGGAAACCGGCGTATCGGCCAACCATCATTTTCTCATGCCCAAGGACGGCTGTGAGTTTCGGTTTTCAGAGGGCGAGTACACGCTGACGGTACACGCGAAACTGCTGGGCGAAGCCAAAGTCACGTGCCTGCTGAGCCAGTCGTTGGAGATTTCGCGCGAGCACGCGGCGGTACTCAAAGAACCTGGGACAGGATTGTACTTCGATTGGGGGCCGGACTCTGGCCGCTACATTCCGCATGTTGAAACGCGTGCGCCTTCACCCGAAGTCGATGACATCCTCAAGATCATCGCGATCGAGGGGCGAATGAAGGGCTCACGGTCCAAAGCGTGACGCTGCGGCTCATAAGTATGGCGGCAAATCTCACGAAAATCTACATCGCAACTTCAACCATATAGGTGTTCGCGCTTGTATTCTGTGCGGTGCGCCAACTCGACAACGAATTCAGGGCATGGGCGCGTCCGGCTTCGGATCGGGTTTGCGCTAGTGCGTGGACTGGGGGAGCGCGGCGAGATCCGCGATGTACCAGTTCTCAACCTCGACGATGGCAGGGTTTTCGCCGTTGGCGTAAATCCAGCTGTCGACGGCCCACTTCTGGGGCGTTGCATTCTCCTGGAGCACGGCCGTCCAGTGTGTCCAGCCGGCGACGCCGCGCCAGAGCTGGTCCTTGGCGAAGGGCCGCGCGACAGAATGATGGCGCAGCAGGCCGTTGGATTGCAGGACCAGCATATACGAGGTGGTGTTGGTGCTTTCGTCCACGCAGTCTTGCTGCGTGGGATCGCCAGAGGCTGCGAAATCCATGCCGGGCCGGTCGTCCTTGGTGCCGATGACGTCGCCGACGCGGCGCTCGATCCAGCCGATGGCATAAGCGACCGCGCGGCGCTCTTCATAGGGGGTGTCGGCTTTGCGGGTCGTTTCCATGAGAGTGCGCAGCGCGACGATGTCTGCGGCGGTGAAGCGGAACCGGGTTTTCATCTGGCAGCCGTAGGCATGGCAGACGTACACCGTGTTGCCATTGGGCGGGGTGACGCCGAAGGTTGCGAGGTGGTCGATCGGCGTTCCGTCGCGTGCGTGGGTGCAGGCGGCGAGCAGCGCTGCGGCCACCAACGATGAAACACTGCGCAACAATCTCATAAGACTCCCCGATGGCACCCCCACGGCTGTGTTCGTGCCCCGATTCGGGTTCAGCGCGCATCGTTTGCAACCGCGCTGGCTGGGGACAGAGATGCTCTTGCGCGGCATGTCCTATTCGCACCAGAGCCTGTTCGCTTTTCTTTGAATCGCTCCCACGCTCTAGCTTTATGTTTTGTCGCGCGTTTTGACGGAAAACCGCTTCACACTTTTCCTAACGCGCTCTAGCATCCGACTAAGGTCGAATGAGCCACGCCCGGCGAGCGGAGAATGTGGCCTACGGGGAAACGCACAACGCCATGCTCAAAAACAAGGTCATCACAGCCGACGAAGCCATCGCCCTCATCAGCGACAACGACGTCGTCACCACCACGGGGTTCGTACAAAGCTGCATTCCCGAAGCGCTGCATGCGGCGCTTGAAAAGCGGTTCGTGGAGACCGGCGTGCCGCGCGGGCTGACGCTGATCATGACCGCGGGGGCGGGCGACAGTAAAGGGCTCGGCACGGGGCGGCTCCATCACGAGGGGCTGCTCTCGCGGGTCATTGCCGCCAATTTCGGGCGCATGCCGAAAGTGGCGCAGGCAGCCCAGGAAAACAAGATTCTCGGTTACAACCTGCCTCAGGGCGTGATTTCGCAGCTGTACCGGGCGTGCGCTGCCGGCCAGCCGGGCCTGTTTTCCAAGGTGGGGTTGCACACCTATGTCGATCCGCGGCTGGGGGGCGGGCGCGTCAACGAGGTGACCAAAGACGACATCGTCAAACTCGTCGAGGTCGATGGCGAGGAGTGGCTGTTCTATACCGCGACGAAGATCGACATCGCGTTTATCCGCGGGACGAGCGCCGACCCGTCCGGCAACATCAGCCTCGAAAAGGAAGCGTTGACGCTGGACAACCTGGCGCAGGCGATGGCGGCGCGCAACAATGGCGGCATCGTGATCGCGCAGGTCGAGCGGATCGTGGAAGCCGGGTCGATCCGGCCCAAAGACGTGAAGGTGCCGGGCATTCTGGTCGACTGCGTGGTCGTCGCCGACAAGCCCGAACTGCACCGGATGAACTACGGCTCGCAGCATAACCCGGCCTTGTCGGGGGAAATTCGCGTACCCGTCACGGGCATGGCGAAAATGGAACTGGACGAGCGCAAAATCATTGCACGCCGCGCCGCGTTCGAGCTGCCGCCCAACGGCGTGGTCAACCTCGGCGTCGGTGCGCCCGAGGGGATCGCGGCAGTTGCGAACGAAGAAAAGATCACGCCCTACATCACGTTGACGACGGAAGCGGGCGCTGTCGGCGGCGTGCTGTCCAGCGGGTCGAGCTTTGGGGCTGCGACGAACGCCGACAGCATCATCGACCAGAACCAAATGTTCGATTTCTACGACGGCGGCGGGCTCGACATGACGTGCCTCGGCATGGCCGAGTGCGACGAGCAGGGCAACGTCAACACCTCGCGCTTCGGCGGGCGGCTGAATGGCTGCGGCGGGTTCATCAATATCAGCCAGAACGCGCGCGCGGTGGTGTTTGGCGGCACGTTCACAGCCGGCGGGCTCGATATCGCGATCCACGACGGCAAGGTCAGGATCGTCAAGGAGGGGCGCGCGCGCAAGTTCATCAAGAACGTGGAGCAGATCACGTTCAGCGGCTCGTATGCGGTGAAGCGCTCGCAACCGGTGATCTACGTCACGGAACGGTGCGTGTTCCAGCTGACGAGCAAGGGGCTCGAACTGATCGAGGTGGCGCCAGGGATCGATATCGAGCGCGATATTCTTGCGCAGATGGATTTCAAGCCGGTCATCCATAAGCCCGGCGTGATGGACAAGCGCATCTTCGTCGACGAGCAGATGGGGCTGCTGGCGACGCTGCTCAACCTCAACCTCGCTGAGCGGATCAGCTATGACGCCGAGCGCAACATCCTGTTCCTCAACCTCGAAGGCTGGAACGTGCGCTCGAAAGCCGACGTGGACGAGTTGCGCCGGAGCCTGATTGCCGCCTGCACGAAGGCGGGTAAACGCGTCAACTCGGTCGTCAACCACGACGGCTTCCGCATCAGCGAGAACCTTTATGATCATTACGCCGAAATGATCGAGTACATGGAGCAGCACCACTACGCGACGACGACGCGGTATGCCACGAGCGCATTCCTGCGGCTCAAGATGCAGGAGGCGCTGCGCAAACGCGGACTCGCGCCGCACATCTTCGAGCGCAAGGAAGATGCGCACGCCTATCTCGAAGCTGCAACCTGGGCACGCGAAAGCAACGCCTGAATTGCGGGCGCGGGGTTGCGGCAAGGGACGGCGTTGCGGGGTTGCGGGACTTTAAGCGGGCTGGATCGCTGCTGCGCCTAATGCTTGTTTCGCATGGCGGGGAGCCGCCACCAGGGGACCGTCGGGTAGAGATGATGCTCGTGGTGGTAGCCGAAGTGGAAGCACGTCAGCAGGGAGAGCCAGACGGGGAAGTTGTTGGTGCGCGCGTTGTGGCGGTCGGCGAAGGGGTGCCTATCGGGCTTGTGGGGCAGGTAGGTTCCAAACGTGAACAACTGCAGTGCCGACAACAAGCCGGGCACAGCCCAGAACACCAGCGCGTTCCATTGCGACGCGCCCAACACGTAGATGTAGAGCGCGTAGACGGCGAGAATGATCGCGATCTGGGTCAGCGCAAAATACTCGACGAAGAATTTGGCGAACCAGTGCCAGAACGGATAGGGCGGGTGATCGTCGAAATCGGGATCGCTGGCGGTGCCGGAATAACGATGATGGCGGTGATGAGCGGTGTTGAGGGCGTCGAAGGAGAAGCCTGCGTAAAGGAAGAGGCAGACATTGCCGATCAGGCGGTTGGCCCACGGCGTAAAGGGCACGAGCGAGCCGTGCATGCAATCGTGGGCAACGATGAAGATGCCGACGTAGAGCCACGTTTGCACCACTACCAGACCAACGGCGAGCGGCGCCGTGCTCCAGGCCAGGGGAAAGAAGAAAACCGTGGTGACGTGGAGCGCCAGCCAGGCCGCCAACACAACCAATGCCAAGGTCAAGCCGATGCGGCGCTGGCGGGCGGGGTCGAACTCCGGCGCGCTTTCGAGTTGCGGGACCGTGGAGGCATTGGGCTTTGGGGACGCCGCATGTGTCATGGGTTGGGTTCAACTCGTTAATGGCGGGCATGGATGGCCGTATGGGCTGTGACCGCTGCATCGACGAGATCCCAGCGGCTGCTTCTACCTGGGGCAGGTTAGCTCTTCTTCTCATCGCGAACCTGATCTAGCTCATTGTTCTGGCGCGCGTTTTCACGGAAAACCGCTTCACACTTTTCCGAACGCGTTCTAATCTAACCGACTGTGATACGAATGACAAAACCAAGCGGACCAAGGTAGCGTTCATACTGCGTACCAACCGCTTGCAACCTCCCACGTCACGGATTCCGGAGCCGACATGGCCGACATCGGCTCGCGTAAATCGGAGCATCTCGACATCGTCTTGAAGCGCGACGTGCAAGGACGCGGGGCCGCCGGGTTCGAAGGCGTCGCCTTCGAGCATGTGGCGGCGCCTGAACTGGCGCTCGATGCAGTCGACCTTTCGACCAGGTTCCTCGGCCGCCGGCTTGCCGCGCCATTTCTCATCAGTTCGATGACCGGGGGACCGCAGCGGGCCGAGGCCGTCAATGCTTGTCTTGCGGAAGCCGCAGGCGCGCTCGGGATTGCGCTGGCCGTCGGATCGCAGCGGATCGCGGTCGAAGGCGGGGCTACGGGCGGATTTACGCGGGAGTTGCGTGCGCGGGCGCCGAAGGCTCCAATCCTGGCCAACCTCGGAGCGGCCCAGATCCGCCAGCCGCGCGGCCTGGAACTTGCCAGGAGCGCGGTCGAGATGATCGATGCCGACGCGCTCATCATCCATCTCAATCCGTTGCAGGAAG
This sequence comes from Hyphomicrobium sp., assembly GCA_025351425.1. Classification (GTDB taxonomy): domain Bacteria; phylum Pseudomonadota; class Alphaproteobacteria; order Rhizobiales; family Hyphomicrobiaceae; genus JANXVY01. The sequence continues at coordinate 24,815 of JANXVY010000048.1, read as the reverse complement.
CGGTTCAAGCGGGGGGCGACCGCGACTGGTGCGGCGTCTTGTCCAGCATCGAGCGCGTGGTGCGGCTGTTGCCGGTTCCCGTGGTCGTCAAAGAAGTCGGCTGCGGCTTGTCGGGGGGCATCGCCAGACAGCTTATCGGTTGCGGCGTCACCACGCTCGATGTGGCGGGTGCTGGCGGCACGAGTTGGGCTGCCGTCGAGGCGGAGCGGGCGGAAAACGATCACGACCGCGCGGTGGCGGCGGCGTTCCGCGATTGGGGCATCCCTACCGTGGCTGCGATCCGGGACGTGCGCGCCGCCTGTCCGCAGGCCGTGCTGATTGCATCCGGGGGATTGAAAACGGGGATCGATGCGGCCAAAGCGATCCGGCTCGGAGCCGACATGGCGGGCTTTGCTGCCGGCATTCTCGCCCCGGCTCTGGAGAATACGGCCGCGCTCGTCGCCCACTTCGAAATTCTGATCGCCCAGCTGCGGATTGCGTGTTTCTGTACCGGCAGCCGCGATCTAGCCGCCCTGCGCCAAGCGCGCCTGATCGGCGATCCGGCCAGCGCCGCCGCCTTGACCGATAAACTCCAGTGCGCGCCAACGCGTGCTGCCCCTTTGAGATGAGAACCCAACCGATGACAGTGACTGCGACGCCTGCTGCGCTCAAGGGTGATGCGGCGGCTACACCCGTGCAACATGTGGTGGTGATCGGATCGGGCTTCGGGGGGCTTGCCGCGGCGCTGCGGATGCGCGCCAAGGGCTACCGGGTGACGCTGGTCGAGCGGGGTTCGAAGCTCGGCGGACGAGCGCAAGTGTTCGAGCGCGGCGGGTTTCGCCATGACGCAGGACCGACGGTGATCACGGCGCCGTTCCTGTTCGACGAGCTGTTTCAACTGTTTGGGAAGCGGCGCGAGGACTACGTGACGTTCGTGCCGCTATCGCCGTGGTACCGTTTCTACTTCCAGGACGGATCGACCTTCGATTACGGCGGCACGGTCGAGGATACACTCCGCGAAATCCGCAAGTTTTCGGCGGCCGACGCCGACGGCTACCTGAGGCTCGTGGAACAATCGCGCAAGCTGTTCGACGCGGGCTTTACCAAGCTCGCGGATCAACCATTCCACAAGCTTTCGACCATGCTTGCGCAAGTGCCGACGCTGGGGCGGCTGCGCGCCGACCGGTCCGTGTGGCAGCTCGTATGCAAATACCTCAAGCACCCCAAGATCCGCGAGGCGTTCTCGATCCAGCCGCTGCTGGTCGGCGGCAGCCCGTTCGACACCACCAGCATCTACGGGCTCATCCATTATCTGGAACGCAAGTGGGGCGTGTGGTTTGCAATGGGGGGCACGGGCGCGCTGGTCGGCGCACTCGAGAAGCTGATGCGCGAACAGGGCGTCTCGATTCGTCTCAACGCCACGGTGTCCCAGATCGAAATGACCACGGCGCGGCGGCCGAAGGTCACCGGCGTGCGGCTCGAAGACGGCACGGTGATCGCCGCCGACTTCGTGATCTCCAACGCCGATCCGGTTCATCTCTACGGGGCGATGGCGGGGGAGGCGCGAAAGCCGCTCGCCATCCAGATCAAGCAGCGTTCGCGCACGTCGATGGGGCTGTTCGTCATGTATTTCGGCACGACGCGCCAGTATCCGGACGTCGCCCATCACACGATCTGGCTCGGGCCGCGCTATCGGGAACTGCTCGACGACATCTTCAACAGGAAGATTCTGGCTGACGATTTCTCGCTGTATCTGCACCGGCCGACCGCGACCGACTTAAGCTTCGCGCCGGCAGGCTGCGACAGCTTCTACGTGCTGTGTCCGGTGCCCAATCTCGACGGCGGACAAGACTGGGCCATCGAGGGACCAAAACTCAAGTCCCGCATCATTGCCGAACTCGACCGCACGCTGCTGCCGGGGTTGAGCGAGACCATCACGCAGGACTTCTACATGACGCCGGTCGATTTCAAGGACGACTATCTCAGTCCAGCAGGGGCTGGGTTTTCCATCAGCCCGCACTTCACGCAATCGGCCTGGTTCCGGTTTCACAATCGGTCGGAAGCGATCGACGGGTTGTATCTCGTCGGGGCCGGCACGCATCCGGGAGCGGGCATGCCAGGGGTGCTCAGTTCGGCCAAGGTGGTGGACCGGTTGATTCCGGCGGCATCCAAAGCCGCCAGCCCGACTTAATTCGTGGGTCAGTACACAAAATGTTGTTGAATTTTTGTGCGGCGCTAGGTGACTCACATCTTGTGTTCAGCCAATTAGGCCACTGGGAGTGAACGGGGCGAGGCTTCCCGTCACAAACAAGAAAAACCAGTTCTTTTAGGGGGAACATCGACGATGACGGCAACGACGGCGGCGCGAGAGCCGCAGGAAAACTACGGAATACTTGACCGGGAGCGAACGATCGCAAAACCGGGTTTCAACCGGTGGCTGGTGCCGCCGGCCGCGCTCGCAATCCATCTGTGCATCGGGATGGCCTATGGGTTCTCGGTGTTCTGGATCCCGCTGTCGCGAGCCATCGGCATCACCGAATCCAAAAAGTGTGCGGACGGGGCGGGCATCATCGACGCGTTGTTCACGACATCTTGCGACTGGACCCAGGCCGAACTCGGCTGGATGTACACGCTGTTCTTCGTGCTGCTTGGATCTTCGGCCGCTATCTGGGGCGGCTGGCTTGAGCGCGCCGGACCGCGCAAGGCTGGTCTCGTCTCCGCTATCTGCTGGTGCGGCGGCCTCCTGATTTCGGCCTTTGGCGTCTACTCGCATCAGCTTTGGCTGATGTGGCTCGGCTCGGGCGTCATCGGCGGCATCGGGCTCGGCCTGGGCTACATTTCGCCCGTGTCCACCCTTGTCAAATGGTTCCCCGACCGGCGCGGGATGGCGACCGGCATGGCCATTATGGGCTTTGGCGGCGGCGCGATGATCGGATCGCCGCTAGCAACCACGCTGATGAACGGTGGCGATCTGCTGGCCGGCATCGGGCCCGCCATCGGCGTGCCGAGCCTGACGCTCAAGCTCGCAGGCTTCAAGACTGCGACCTCGGTTGGAGTCTGGGAAACGTTCGTCGCGATGGCGGCAATCTACTTCGTGTTCATGGTCAGCGGCGCGTTTGGCTACCGCGTTCCTCCGGTGGGCTGGAAACCGGACGGCTGGACCCCGCCCTCCAACAAGAATGCGATGATCACCTCGGGTCATGTCCATCTCAAGAATGCGCACAAGACCGCGCAGTTCTGGCTCATTTGGCTGGTGCTGTGCCTCAACGTTTCGGCCGGTATCGGCGTGATCGGCGCGGCGTCGCCCATGCTGCAGGAAATCTTTGCCGGTTCGCTGATAGGCAAGCCCGAAATCGGCTTCAAACAGTTGAGCCAAGATCAGCTTAAGCAGATTGCGGCGATTGCCGCAGGATTCGTCGGCCTGCTCTCGCTGTTCAACATCGGCGGCCGGTTCTTCTGGGCCTCGCTGTCGGACTTCATGGGCCGTAAGTTGACCTATGCCGTGTTCTTCGGCCTGGGCATTGCGCTGTACGCTTCCACCCCGTACTTCGCCCACAGCGGCAACAAGGCACTATTCGTCGCCGCGTTCTGCATCATCTTGTCGATGTACGGCGGGGGCTTTGCAACCGTGCCGGCCTATCTCGCCGACATGTTCGGCACTCAGTTCGTGGGCGCCATCCATGGCCGGCTGCTGACCGCGTGGTCGACGGCGGGCATCATCGGTCCCGTGGTCGTCAACTACATCCGCGAGTTCAACCAGAAGGCGGGAGTGCCGTCCGACCAGCTCTACGACTTCACGCTGTATGTGCTGTCGGGCATGCTGGTGCTTGGCTTTCTCTGCAATCTCATGATCCGCCCGGTCCACAAGAAGTGGTTCATGACCGAAGAGGAACTGCACAAGGTTCATCAGGCGCTGCATGAATCCGATGAAGTCACGACGGGTTCGTTTGGCATCGGCAAGGGCGGGATTACTCCGCTGTCGCTGCTCGCGTGGCTTGCCGTCGGCATTCCGATCGCCTGGGGCGTATGGATCACCGTCAACAAAGCCATGGTGCTGTTCAAGTAACCCAACTGCCAACAGCGGCCGCAACACCGCTGTTGGCACACTGGTTTGGGTAAACATTCTCCGCGCCAAGATGGCGCTGGAAATGCCAATCGAATTGGTCTAGACCGTGCGCTCGCGGGTGAGCATACCGCCGCCCGAGAGGTTTTCCGTGGTAGCTCAGCGGTAGAGCATCCGACTGTTAATCGGACGGTCGCTGGTTCGAGCCCAGCCCACGGAGCCAATTTCCAGCAATCAGCTTTGAAGTATCGCCAGCACCGGCGCATGATTTCAATGCGGATTGTGTGTCAGACCGCCAGCAGCGGGTCGGTTTCATGCAAAGGACGCGCAAACGCGACGCCGGCCCGATTGCCGATGCGCCAGGCTAGGCGACCGTCCAGGCTGCGGCCCGAAGCCAGAAGTTTGATTTCGACCAGCTGCCCCATCTCAAACCGGCTTGGTCCTTCGAAGCCAAGGCCACCTTGGGAGATGTTGCAGACGACCACGCGCTCGACCTCGTGGGTGCGGATCAGCATCGCCTCGGCGTACAGTTCGACCCGGCGCTCGCGGATCATGAAATCGCTGCGCACCGGCGTCAGCCTTCCATCGGCAAACATGGGGCTCTTGCCCTGCAATACCTCATCCAGCAGGCCTGCAAGATAATTCATCTCAGCGACATCAAAGTCGCGGAACAGGCGGCCGTAGATGGCCACGAGGTCCCGCAACGTGATCTTGGCGAAACAAGCGGCGGTGCTAAGGACGTCGCCTGCCCTGGCGACATCGGCCTTGCGTACGGCGCCATCGCGCTGGTGAAGCGTCAGGACCTGTTCGAGCTCAGCACGGCCATAGTTCAAGAACAAACCAAAGCCTTTCAGACCGGCTCGCGTCGCGGGCGAGAAAAGGCCGCTCAGGGAGCCGCTCGCAAGAGCTGGAACCGGGCGCAGGGCTATGGGCGCGAACTGGGCGATGTTGACGGGCAGGCGCAGCGCCTTGGTCAGGCCGACCGCATTGAAACAGCTGAGCAGATTGGCGCACGATATGGCGGCGGCCTTGACGTCCTTGGCGAAGAGATCGAGCGAGGCGGCATCGGCCTCGCTCAAGGAAATCTGGGGAATGCGACGGTCGAGTGCGTCTTGAACCGACATGTTGGGTTCAATCGATACTTGCATGATCATTTCGTATACCCCGCTTTCCCGACAGCAAACCTGGAGCGATCTGCTCCTGTTCGAAGGGCGAAAGTTCGCCAGGACTTTACCCGAATGCGGTCCAAACAGCTGCGAACCGGTGCATATCCCCGCCTTCGCGAAGACAGCCTTCAGCTAAACAGCCCCATCGTTATGCTGACCAAGTAAAAACCCGATTAAAGGCGGCCGGCCATTTTTGCAGAAATTGCATCGCCGGGGGAGAGCGTGTTCGATTTCGAGGCCGAATTTGCCTGGGCCGTTACTTTCGTGGACTGAACAACCCGGGTTTTGGTGCGCATCTTGGCTGCCCGCTTCGACTTGGCATTCGGCGCTTCCGCGGCGGGTTTCCTGGCCTCGGCGGCGGCGAGGGACGGTTGGGCGGGTGGCTCGTGCGTCGTGAGACCTGCAGCCGGCAGAGGCAAAGCCGGCGTGCTGCTGGACGACGACGCCGATGGGACGCCAGCCGCGATCTTGGGTTCGGGCTGGACGGGGGACGAGGGGCGCTGATCAATGGGAGCGTGCTGCGCCGCGACGACAGGGACGTGCCCCTTGGGGCCCAGCGCCACGGTGGAGGGCAGCGCCAAGTGCTCGGGACGGATGCGTTCGGCGGTGGCGATGAGAGTGGTCTTTTCCCATATTTCCAGCTCTCCCGAGCGGGTGAGAACGTAATAGCCGGCGCCGGTAACATCGAACCGGCGGCCAGCCTTCGTGATCGAGTCCTGGACTTCGTCGACGGTCTTCTGACCGCTGCGCAGACGCCATTCCGCGTAAATCTTGCCATGATCGGAATAGATCGTGAGCCGGCCGCTAGCGGCTGGCGGCGACGTCAACCAGGACCCCAGCAAGGGCCGCTGATCGGCCTGGCGTTCAGCCAGGAACAGGTCTTCGTCGGCGCGCGACAGGCCGAATACCGAAACCTTGGGTTCGGGTGTGAACATGACGCTCGCCCACGCGTTCTGATTTGCCGCCATGCCCGGAAGGAAGAAATTGACCTGGGTGCGCGCATAGGTGCGCTGAGCGCGCGACTGGATGAGGCTGGCGATCCGCAGCAGTTCGGTCTCATCCTGGCGGCGATCAAGGCGCAAGGCGACGACCCGGCGGTGTTCAGACAGGTCTTCGCCGATGATGTTATGGGGGGCGGCTGCGATCGTTTGCGCGTGAGCGTTACCCAGGAACAGCGCTACAATCCCAGCAGAATAGACCAACGTGCGTATCATTCCGGTTCTGCCTCGTGTGCAATGACGGCGACCTGCCGAGCTCATCGCAAAAATCTGCAAGATCCGTGCAAGCCGCAAGCCACCGGCGTGCGACCCGTCCCAACGGCGTTCACACGCGGTTTTAGGCAACATACATTTGCAGAACGTTAATGCGCGTGCCGATTCGATACGCGCGGGGCACATTGTGGCTCGAACGGTTACCATTGAGATCGGAACGGCGCAGCGAAAGCCAAGGGATTTGTCCCCTAGCACCTCCGACATACGTGACGATCGAAAGCGGTGCCGCGCCGGGTATCTACCGGCTCAGGGCGCCAAGGCCTGCACCGGGATGGGTGCGGGCGGGGCCTCGTTGGGATCGACTTCGCCGTGGGCGACGCGGGCCAATCCATCCCGATTGTAAATGTCGGGACGGAACTGGGTGAGCCCGCCCGGTTCGGCCCAGGCTGTTACGTACGTAAAGTAGACCGGCATCGGTCGCGTCAGATTGAGATCGAGCGCCTGGCCCGACTGCAGCACGGCGTCCACCCGGCCCGGCTGGTCCCAGCCCGTTTCGTATTTGGCGATCCACTCGGCAAGCTGGAACACGTCTTGTACGCGGACGCAGCCGGCGCTGAAATTGCGCGTACGCTGGTCGAACAGCTTCTTCATCGGTGTATCGTGCATGTACACGCCGTGCTCGTTGATCATATCGATGCGCACGAGGCCGAGGGCGTTCTGGGGGCCGGGGTCCTGTTTGAACTTGATTTTCGACGGATCGACCTGGGTCCAGTCGATGGAACGGCTGTCCATCTCCTGTTCGGTGCTGTTTGAATAGACCCGGATCTTTTCCTTTTCGAGGTAGTCGGGCTCTTTGCGCAGGCGGGGCACGAGATCAAGCGTGCCGATGCTGCTTGGCACGCGCCAATAGGGGAAGAAATTCAGGGCCTTGACGGTCGCCTTGACGTTGGGCGTTTCGCGCTCGTTTCGGCCAACGATCACGCGATGGCGCTGCTGAACCTCGAAGCGCTCGACGGCTTCGAGCTGGTAGGCGGGCACGTTGACGAGGATATAGCGTTCGTCGGGCCGCAACTGATGCAGCTCCTGAAGGCGCGTTGCGTTAAGGCGCAGCTGCGACACGCGCGCATCGGCTGTGATATTGAGTTCGTCTAGGGTCGGGCGATCGACGCGGCCGGAGGGCCTCAAACCATGGGTTTCCTGGAACCGCTTCACGGCTGCTTCGAGATCGGGATCGTAGCCATAGCTTTCGAAGCCGCTGCCCCGCTTCAAATAACCTTCGGCGGCCAGCCGGCGACGCAACACGGGCACACGCTCGTCGTCGTCGCCTGGGCGGATCATGCGCGGGCCCGGAATCGAGGGCCAGCCCCCAGCCGACGCAATTTTCTGATAGCGCGCATAGGCGCCATCGATGGCGTCGAGCATTTCCTCGCTGCGATAGGGGATTTTATTGGGGCGCAGATCCTCCAGAGAATCTACGACGGCCACGCGCTCGCGCGGGGCGGACTGACCGCCGCCGAAGCCTTGAATCCCGTTCCAGAAGTCGCTTTCTGCGGCCGCCGAGCGGCCGTGAGACAGCAATCCCAAAGACAGGGCAGTGATTGCGGCCAACGCCCAGCGCATGGATTTACGACTGCTGGTCTCCGCGTGACGGCGCGGAGAGTGAGCCAATCCTGGCTCCTTGGCAGCGCTTATCATCATCTCTAAAGCGTCCTCATTGCGGCCTCGCAGACCGCGCTCGTCGGATTCAACGCATACCTGGACACGGATATGGCCAAAGAAAGACCGTTTAACATCCCCTTAAGCGCCGCACCCGCACCGGTTGTGCAATGCTGTGTTGCAGCAAAGTATCAGCTGGTGAACGTATGACGGGCGCGTTTGGTTCCGTCCTGGTGCGGGATGCGAGGGATGCCGACATGGCAGCGATTTGCGCGATTTATGCGCGGGAAGTCGTGGAGGGAACGGCGACTTTTGAAACCGATCCGCCACCGCTTCAGGACATGGTGCGGCGCAGGGCAGCCGTCGTGGCGCATCCGTGTCCCTATGTCGTCGCGGAAGCAGAAGGCATCGTGCACGGGTTTGCCTATGCGGGACCTTTCCGGACGCGCGCCGCGTTTCGCGGAACGGTCGAGAACAGCGTTTATGTCGCGCCCCAGGCGCAGCGGCGCGGCGTGGGGCTGGCGCTGACGTGCGCAGTGATCGAGCGCTGCGCGGCGATGGGCTTTCATCAGATGATCGCGGTGATCGGCGGCGACAACCCGGGCTCGATATCGATGCACGATCATGCAGGATTTCAGCACTGTGGGTTTTTGAAGAATGTCGGCTGGAAGTTCGACCGCTGGCTCGATGTGACGATGATGCAGCGGGAGCTGAAACCGAGCGATCAAAAGTGATCGTAACCTGTGTGCGCGAGCGTCACGGGTTGGCCATCCGAGTCTAGAATAGTAACAGCGCCGGCCTCCGCGAAGCGGCCGATGGCCGTCACCGGCACGCTCATACCCGCAGCCGCAGCCATAAACACCGCGACGTTAGCGGGCGCGACAGCGGCGAGCACTTCGTAATCGTCGCCACCTGCGACGATGGATTTGATCGCGCGCGAATCGGCGGACAGAATATTTGCGCCAGCAGAGCTCAGCGGCAGCTCTGCCGCCATGATCGCGGCCCCCACCCCGCTCAGCGCGCACATACGGGTCAGGTCCTTGAGCAGGCCGTCAGAAATATCCATCGCGGCTCTCGCATAAGTGCGCAGCGCGGGAGTGAGTCCGATACGCGGCTGCGGGCGAAGATATCGCGCGATCAGCGCCACGCGTTCAGGTTCGTCCAACGGCCACGCGTTCGTTTCCCTTGTGCCTGCTCGAAGCTGCAAGCCCAAAGCAGCATCCCCCAATGTGCCCGACACGAAAATGTAATCGCCAGGCTGCGCTCCGCCGCGCTTCACCATCGTGCCGGTGGGAACGAGCCCCATGGCGGTGATCGTGACCGACAACGGGCCCGGCCTGCGATCGGTATCGCCACCGACGAGGTGAAGGCCGAAGGTGCGCTGTGCTTGTGAAAGGCCAGCGGCAAAGCCTGAGAGCCAGGCTGGATCGGGTGCTGCGGGGAACGCCAGCGACATCAGGTAGGCGTGCGGCTGAGCCCCCTTCGCGATCAAGTCCGACACGTTGACCGCAAGCGCCTTCCAGCCGACGTCCGAGGGCGGGTCATCCGCGAAAAAGTGCACGCCGGCAGCGATGGCGTCCATCGTGACGACGAGTTCGTAACCGGGCGGAACCGCGATCAGGGCCGCGTCGTCCTTCAGGCCCAGCGCGCCTTGATGACCTGTGCTCAGGCGGGCCAGCACGCCCTGGATGATGGCTTCTTCGCCGCTCACGACGCACGCCCCATCACAGGCGCATCAGGTGAAAGCGCACGCGCCGCGCAGTGAAGGGGGCCAGCGTATCGGTATAAACCGTGACGACATAACGGCCTTCCGGGACCGGGATGGCATGCAGATCGTTCGCGATGGCGTTGCCGACCTGGATGCCGCCACGAGCAACGCCGATCTGGCCATCGGCCACCGGCTTCAGGCCGTCGGCTGGTTCGGCGGGCGCGCCAAAGCCTGTCACGATAATCTCGACGTGGGGCTCGACGGTGCCGTTGTCGTCCCAGGCAGTCGAGACCGCAACCGCGTGGGGGCTGAAGGTCGCGAGCGAGCTGCCGTGGCCGTAGTCGGGATGGCCGTCCGAAACGTCGCGGTCCATCAGGAAGACCTGGAAATGGCTGACGCTGTGGATACGCTGATGGAGCACAACGGGTTCGTTCATGGCCGCCTCTGGTAGGTAACAGGCCTGGAGCGCTTTCCAATACATTTGGATCGGCACGCTGCTCCAGGTCTTTGTCTGTGCGCATTGCGTCCACCGAACCCTGTCGCCCCGCTGGCGCATCTGGGGTTTGAACACGCCCGACGAAGTTACTGCGCGGGGAGCCCATCACAGCATAAAAGGGCGCGGGTTGCGAATAGCCGCATCAGACGGCCGCTCAAGTCTTCCTGGGGCCGGTCGGGATGTCGGGACCGCGAACCTTGCGGGCAATCTTGTCGAGCACGCCATTGACGACGCGCGGCTCTTCGGCATCGAAAAACGCGTGCGCCACGTTGATGTATTCGTTGATGGCGACACGGGCGGGAACGTCGGGCCGCTCGATCAGCTCGAACACTCCGGCGCGCAGGATCGCGCGCAAAATGCTGTCGACGCGGATGAGCCGCCAGCCTTCTGCGAGTTGCAGATCGATCATCGGATCGATGTCGCGTTGACGGCGCACGACGCCGCGCAGAATATCGGAGAAGAACTGGGCGTCTGCGCCCTCGGCCTTTTCTTCCGGGTCGACCTCATGACGGCCATCGCCGGCGACGGCCACGGTTTCCGGCGCAAAGCGGTCGCGCTGGAACTCGGCGATGACCTGATTGAGGTCAGTACCGGCCATATCCATCTGGTAAAGCGCCTGTACCGCTGCGGTGCGCGCGATCGAGCGCGGCCGTGGCATTGGTGGCTGGCTGGTGCGGGGCGGGGTCACGAGAATTGCACCGCGAAAGCGCGATCGATTTCGACGAGGCGCAGACACGCGCGCGCGGCGTCTCCGCCCTTACCGTCGCGGCCGCCGCGGGCCCGTTCCAATGCCTGTTCCATGGTCTCCACCGTCAAAATTGCGTTGCCGACCGGGATCATGGACGTCATCGCAACTTCCATGAGCCAATGATTGGCATTGTTGCATACGATATCATAATGCGCCGTTTCGCCTCGGATCACGCAGCCGAGCGCTATCGCGCCGACGTAAACGTCCTCAAACAGGGGAGCAGCCGAGGACAAGGCTTGCGGAATTTCGAGCGCGCCGGGCACGGGCACGCGGTCGTAGGCGACGCCATGGGCCTCCAGCTCGGCGATGGCGCCGGCGGCGAGTTCATCAGCCACCTCTTCGTAGAATCGCGCCTCGATGATCAGGACCTTCGCATCGGGTCCGACATCGAACGGCGTTGGTTTCGCAGACTTGATTTTATTCTGAACCATCTTGAAATTCCTAACGAATGGTGGGCGTACCCACATCGATGGCGCGCGTACCGGTCACCCGCAGACCGAAGCCTTCGAGGCCGACGTATACGTGGGCGGGTGAATTGGTCAGCAGCGTCATATCGCGAACGCCCAAGTCACGCAGGATCTGTGCGCCGACCCCGATTTCGACCTGACGGCGCTCGGCGCTGCCACCGGAGGCGGCCTCATCGGTCGCGCCTGCTGCCGTACTCGCCCGGCGTTTGATCCAATCCGACACCGACTTCGGTCGCAGATCGCGGATCAGCACCAAAACTCCGCGGCCCTCGGCCTCGATGGCGCGCATGGCGCCGGATATTTCGCCGCCTCCGCCGACACCCAGCAGGTCGCGGGCGGCGTTCACCGCATGAACGCGCACCAGAACCGGGCCGCCCGTCGTGACATCGCCCTTGACCAGCGCCAGATGCTCGGCGAGATCGACGGTGGTTGTTTCATAGACTTTGAGCGTGAATGCGCCGCCGTGGGCGCTCTCGACCTGGGTCGAAACCACCTCGCGCACCAGCCGGTCGTTTTTCAGGCGATAGGCGATCAGGCTTTCAATGGTGCCGATTTTCAGGCCGTGCTGCAGGGCGAACGGAATGAGATCGGGCACCCGCGCCATGGTGCCGTCGTCGTTCATGATCTCGCAGATGACGGCTGCAGGCGAAAGACCGGCGAGCTTCGCCAGATCGATGGAGGCTTCTGTATGGCCCGCGCGGATCAGGACGCCTCCTTCGCGCGCCACCAGCGGGAACACATGGCCCGGCGAGACGATCGCAGTATGGTCCTTGGTCTGGTCGATCGCGGCTGCGATGGTGCGTGCGCGATCGTGGGCGGAGATGCCAGTCGTGATGCCGTCGCTCGCTTCGATCGAGACAGTGAACGCGGTGCCGGTGCGCGAGGCATTCTTGCGCACCATCGATTCAAGCCGCAGTTCGGCGGCGCGCTGCGGCGTCAGCGTAAGGCAGATCAAGCCGCGACCATAGCGGGCCATGAAGTTCACTGCGTCGGGGGTCGCCATCTGCGCCGGGATCACGAGGTCGCCCTCGTTTTCGCGGTCTTCGGCGTCGACGAGGATCACCATGCGGCCATTGCGCATGTCCTCGACGATTTCGTCGGTGGACGAGAGGAAGCTGCCCTTGCCGGGCGAGCCATCACCCAGCGACGCTGTATTCAGGCCCTTGGTCACGGGCGAAACTCCATCAGCCGCGCAACATAGCGCGCGAACATATCGACTTCGAGGTTGATTGATTGCCCGATTGCTTTGCGCCCCCAGGTCGTCGCGGTCAAGCTATGTGGGATCAGATTGACGCCGAAACGCGTGCCTGCGACTTCGTTGACAGTCAGCGAGGCGCCATCAAGGGCGACCGAGCCCTTGGGCGCGATATAGGGCGCGAGATGGCTGGGCGTCTCGAACAGGAAGCGGCGGCATTCGCCGTCTGGCCGGATATCAACGATGGTGGCAAGACCATCGACGTGGCCCGAGACGATATGGCCGCCGAGTTCGTCGCCCGCCCGCAAGGCACGCTCGAGGTTGATGTTCTGGCCGGGCTGCCATGCGCCGAGGGCGGTCTTCGACAGCGTCTCGTTGGAGACATCGACTGCGAAGATGCTGCCGGGGCCTGCGGCTTGGACAGATGTGACCGTCAGGCACACCCCGTCGCAGCAGATCGAGGCGCCGAGCGGGATGCTCGCGGCCGGGTAGGACGCATTGATGATGAAACGGCCGCCGTCGCGGGATGCGAGCGTGCCGATGTCGGTGATGATGCCGGTGAACATGTCTGGCGTCCCTTAGGGTCGTGAAGGCCAGGGAAGTCATCCCTTTGAGCCCTCAGTTGGGTTTACATCTAGTCGAATGACCGTGTCAGGTCCCACCCGCCGCTGCGACGTGACCCGCATCGGCAGCGCACCGATGTGAGCGCGCGCAAAGGCGAGCGCGGGTTCCCTGGCCACTGAGCCCGCAACGAAGACCACGGCTTCATCGACGAGGCCCGCCTCGGCAAACGCGCGCCAGATCGCGGGGCCGCCTTCGACCAGAAGACGCGTGACGCCATCGGCCGCCAGCTTTTCAAGGACCGACGGCAGCCACAGCGCGTCGCCGACAACGGGAACCGTCGCGACTGTCGCGCCGCAGGCCGTCATCGCGTTCGCCGATGCGCCGGGGCCGGTGAGAACCGTCAGTGGCACCCGGTTCGAGGTGGCTCCGAGCTTTGTGCCCGTGAGATTGAGGCCATCTTTCGCCAGCACGATGCGGCGCGGGGAGCGTGCAGCAAGGCCCGGCAGGCGGCAGGTGAGATCGGGATTGTCCGCCGCGACGGTACCGCGCCCCACAAGAATAGCATCAGCTTGGGCGCGCAGCAGATGGCCCAGCGCGCGCGCCTCGGGACTTGTGACGAAATTTGGCGCGCCATGCTCGGCATAGGGAACGCTACCGTCGGCGCGAAGGGCCAGCTTCAACTGCACGAACGGACGGCGCTCCGTCACGCGCACGATATGGCCGCGCGTGATCCATGCAGCCTCCGCAGCGCGGACGCCGCGGGTGACGGAAATACCGGCAGCGCGCAAGCGGTTCAAGCCGCGGCCGGTGACGCGGGGGTCGGGGTCCTCGATGGCGCACACCACGCGGGCAATTCCGGCGGCAACAACCGCGTCCGCACACGGCGGCGTCGCGCCAAAGTGAGAACACGGCTCCAGCGTCACATACAGCGTTGCGCCGCGTGCGCGCGGTCCGGCGCGCGAGCCGGCGACCGTTTCCGCGTGAGGACGACCGCTCGCCGCCGTGCTGCCGCGCGCGATGACTTCCCCGGTCGCAGGGTCGACCAGCACCGCGCCGACGGCCGGATTGGGCGCGGCTTGACCAAGGGCACGGCGCGCCATCGTCAGCGCGATGCCCATCATGTGGTGGTCGTCAATCACGGGCGGTTCCTGCGATTGACGCTTCGCGGGCGAGGCCAGCGTCGCGCTCCGCCGTGGGGACGCGTTCCCCCAAACCCCCTACCTTTTTGGGGGAACGCGAGAACCAGGGGTGGGGCGATGAGCGTTTGATTGCTGCCATCCCTCAATGCTTCTTGGTGATGGCGACGTTGGGGATGTTCGTGCGGGGCGCGTCCACGTCGCGGGCGATGTCGCCCAGCACGTCCTGGAAGTCGGCGGCGTCGCGGAAGTCGCGATAGACCGAAGCGAAGCGGACATAGGCGACGGGGTCCAGGCCGCGTAGGGCATCCATCACCATTTCGCCGATCGTCGTCGAAGGCAGTTCGGTTTCGCCACTCGATTCGAGACGGCGGACGAGGCCCGACACGAGACGCTCGATGCGCTCGGGCTCAACGGGGCGCTTTCTCAGCGCGATATCGATCGATTTGTAGAGCTTGTCGCGCTCGAAGGGGACCTTGCGGCCCGAGCGCTTTACGACCGTCATTTCGCGCAGCTGAACGCGCTCGAAGGTGGTGAAACGGCCGTCGCAATCGGGGCAGATGCGACGGCGGCGGATCGAGGTGTTCTCCTCGGTCGGGCGACTGTCTTTCACCTGGGTGTTTTCGCCGGAACAGTAGGGGCAGCGCATGGGGGAACCTTCTCAATGGTTCCCCCTCGCTTAACACACGGGGGCTTCAGGGCGTAGCCCCGCATCGCGAGGGAGGGGCAACCCCCCCGGACTTCTCTTTGAAGCTCACGAGTAGATCGGGAACTTATCGCACAGGGCGATGGCCTTCGCTTTGACGGCCGCTTCCACCGCGCCGTTGCCGGCTTCGCCATTCTTGGCCAAGCCGTCGAGCACTTCCGCAATCATGTGGCCGATCTGCTGGAACTCGGCAACTCCGAAGCCGCGCGTGGTGCCGGCGGGCGAGCCGAGGCGGATGCCCGAGGTCACCATCGGCTTTTCCGGGTCGAAGGGGATGCCGTTCTTGTTGCAGGTGATGAAGGCGCGGCCGAGCGCCTTTTCAGAATGGTTGCCGGTGATCTTCTTGGGGCGCAGGTCGACCAGGATCAGGTGGCTGTCGGTGCCGCCCGAGACGAGGTTGAAACCCGACTGGACCAGAACTTCCCCCATGGCGCGGGCGTTATCCATCACGTTCTTGGCGTAGATCTTAAAATCAGGTTTCAGGGCTTCACCGAAAGCCACCGCCTTGCCGGCGATCACGTGCATCAGCGGACCGCCCTGGATGCCAGGGAAGATCGCCGAGTTGGTTTTCTTGGCGATGTCTTCGTCGTTGGTCAGGATCATGCCGCCGCGGGGGCCGCGCAGGGTCTTATGCGTGGTCGTGGTGACGACGTGGGCGTGCGGGAACGGGCTCGGGTAGAGGCCGGCAGCGACGAGGCCTGCAAAGTGGGCCATGTCGACGAGGAAGATGGCGCCGACTTCATCGGCAATGGTGCGGAACGCCGCGAAGTCAATCGTACGTGGATAGGCCGAGCCGCCTGCGATGATGATGCGCGGCTTGTGCTCGTGGGCGAGCTTGCGGACTTCGTCCATCTGGATGCGGTGGGTGACCGGGTCGACGCCATAGTGGGTGGCGTGGAACCATTTGCCCGACTGGTTGACCGGTGCGCCGTGGGTCAAGTGACCGCCGGCAGCAAGGCTGAGGCCGAGGATGGTGTCGCCGGGCTTGGCAAGCGCCATGAACACACCCTGGTTCGCCTGGGAGCCGGAGTTGGGCTGGACGTTGGCGAAGCCGCAGTTGAACAGCTTCTTGGCGCGCTCGATCGCTAGTTCCTCCGCGATGTCGACGAACTGGCAGCCGCCGTAGTAGCGCTTGCCGGGATAGCCTTCGGCGTATTTGTTGGTCAGCACGCTGCCGGCGGCCTCAAGCACGGCCTTCGACACGATGTTTTCCGATGCGATCAGCTCGATCTCGTGCCGCTGGCGGCCGAATTCCTTGGCGATCGCAGACGCCATTTCGGGGTCGTTCTCGGCAAGGGTTGCGCGAAAGAACGTATTGATACCTTGGAGCTTGTGCGCCGCATTGTCTTGCATCGGGACGTTTCCTGGACCTTGGGGTTTGAGCGAGCGTTGAACTTTTTTTGCGCGCCAGGCAGGAGCATATCCCCCGCCCGTGCACGCTTGAGCAAGTTTCGACTATAGTCTCATTTCGAACGTGCTGAAAAGCGCGACGGATGCGCGGCACTTTGGCTACACGCCACGGTCATCAAAACCCACTCCCGCGACCTACCCGAAGGGATAGACAGACCACTAACCAAAGTGAAGATATGCGCCTGCGAAACAGCGGGCGGCACATGGGGATGAGGAGCCGATTAAAGACACTGCCAACGAATTCTATTCGGCGGCGAGCTTGGTCAAGACACCCTTGGAAACGGGGCACGCGAGCCAAAGGGCGCTGAGGGCCTCGACCAGCTCACTCATCTGGGCGTCCGTGTGCTGGGGCGAAGGCGTCAGACGGATGCGTTCGCCGCCCTTGGCGACGGTCGGATAATTGATCGGCTGCACGTAAATGCCGTGGCGATCGAGCAGGGCGTCCGTCAACGCCTTGCAGTGCACCGGATCGCCAACCATCACGGGTACGATATGGCTGGGGTTGGCCATCACCGGCAGACCGGCTGCGGTGAGGCGGGCCTTCAGGGTCGCAGCGCGCTCTTGATGGCGGGCGCGCTCAAGCTGGCTCAACTTGAGGTGGCGGATACTGGCAAGGGCACCGGCGGCAATCGCGGGCGCAACCGAGGTCGTGAAGATGAAGCCTGCAGCATAGGAGCGAATGGCGTCGCAGCAATCGCGGCTGGCCGCGATGTAGCCGCCCATTACGCCGAAGCCCTTGGCGAGCGTGCCGTTGATGATGTCGACGCGGTCCATCACACCGTCGCGCTCGGCGATGCCGCCGCCACGCGGGCCGTAGAGACCGACGGCGTGGACTTCGTCGAGGTACGTCATGGCACCGTACTTCTTGGCGAGATCGCAGATCGCGCCGATCGGCGAGATGTGCCCGTCCATCGAGTAGACGCTTTCGAAGGCGATGATCTTGGGCACGCCGGCGGGGGCGGCTTTCAGCTTGGCTTCGAGATCGGCCACGTCGTTGTGGCGGAAGATGCGCTTTTCGCCGCCGCCGTGGCGGATGCCCTCGATCATGGAGGCGTGGTTTTTCTCGTCGGAGAAAATGATCGTGCCGGGCATCAGCTTGACGAGAGTAGAAAGCGTCGCATCGTTGGCGACGTAAGCCGAGGTGAAAAGAAGCGCCGATTCCTTGCCATGAAGATCGGCAATCTCGGCTTCGAGCGCCACGTGATAATGGGTGGTGCCGGAGATATTGCGGGTTCCGCCGGAGCCGGCGCCCACAGTGTCGACGGCTTCATGCATGGCGGCGAGAACGGCCGGGTGCTGGCCCATGCCGAGATAATCGTTGGAGCACCAAACGGTGATGGGGCGCACGCCGCCTACGAGCACCTGCTCGCCGCTGGGGAACGCGCCCTGCTGGCGACGGATGTCGGTAAACACGCGGTAGCGGCCTTCACGGCGGATCGCATCAAGGGCAGCTTCGAAATACTGGCCGTAATCCATCGACGATTGAGCTCCCGCCGTCTCATTTATCAAGTTTCTTCACACGCCGCCCCGGCTGGGGGCAATGCCGATACTGTCGCAGTACGTCACATTCGTGACTTTTTTTCCGGTCCGGTTTTCACCTCAAAATATATTCGCCGAAGGATCGGCGACCGCCGGCCGAGGTTTGCCTGTTGCAGCAGGACACGCACGCAAAACCGCAATAGCACTTTTGCAAAAGCCTGCTTAGCGGATTTACGAGCCCTTTAACTGATCTAGGTCAATGTTATCCGCCGGACGCGTCCACACCTGTCCACAACGTGGCAGGGATGGGTTTAATCCCGCAGCGCCGGGCCGCGCCTCCGGAGGGGCAACGGCAGGCCCCGTGAGATTATGCGATGCACACTTTGATTCTCTACGTGATTCACGTGCTGCCGTTAACAACGCCGCGCCAGCGCTGTAGAGCGCGATCAACTCACTTGGGGTCGTTTTACAGAGCTGATCACGCTCTAATCTTCTGTTTTAGAGACTGATTCACGCTCTCGATGGAAGCTAGAGCGCGCCCGTCTCAAACGATCTGGCTCTAGGGCACGGGGGCACTGGGCAGCGGGCGTCAGCAAGATCGCCGGACCGAGGCACCGCTCGCGGGAGGGCGCCGCCTCAGGGCTTTTCGACGATGTCTTTCTTCGTCGGGGCCAGGATGGCCACAAGCTCCCCCTGTTCGCGCTTGGGTACATGGAACTTGTTCAGCGACTTGCCGAGATCTTCGACGAGCGCGTTGAAGTTCCCACCCGAGATCCCCATGCCGGCATGCGCCGACTTCATGTCGCGCCCCGAGTAGGTGCAGGGTCCGCCGCTGCCTTCGCAGATTTGCTCGACCAGCCGGCGCTTCAGGCGCGGGATATTCGCCTTAGCGAAAAACTTATTGATCCGCCGGTCGTGCGCGACGTTGCCAACGAAATCAGCAACGACAAGGGTGATGGCTTTTCTGCCGCCTAATCGGTCGTACAGGGACTTTTGCGACATGGTGCCCATTTCAGCCAGGGCCGGGCCGGCCAACAGGGTGCAGCACAGGGTCGTCGCTGTGACAAAGCGCATAGCTTCCTCCATTTGAGTGATGGCGCCCGCTCAAAGGGTGCGCACGTCGAAGCTACGAAGGAGGAGGCGCGGAGTTTCAGCGCGCGCGACGATTCTTAGTCGCTCGCTCGATTAATAGCTCGCGGCGAGGGGACCGATGCCGTCGCGCTGATAGAGATCGCGGCGGAACTGCACGACGCCGTCGGGTGTCGCCCAGGCCGTGATGTAGACGAAATTGAGCGGCACCGGCTGCTTGAGGGTGACGTCCTTGCGCTCGCCCGTCTCGCGCATCTTTTTGATGCTTTCCTCGCTCCAACCTTGGTTCTTGAGGAGCCAGGCGGCGAGGACCTCGATGTTGGCGACGCGCACGCAACCGGAACTTGCCGCGCGAACGTTCTTGCCGAACAGCGATTCCGACGGTGTGTCGTGCATATACACGGAATTGGCGCTGTCGAAATTGATCTTGAGGAAGCCGAGCGGATTGTCCTTGCCGGGCTGCTGGCGGTAGGTCAGCGCCTGGGGCTGAGAACTTGCCCAATCGATCTTGGCTGGATCAAGCTTGCGGCCCCCGCCGTCGTAGGCATCGATGCCGTATTTCACCAGCACGTTCTGGTTACGGCGCTGCATGTCGGCGCCCTTGGGGATCAGGTCCTTCGTGATGACGGTGGGAGGCAGGGTCCAGGTTGGATTGAAGTTCAAATTGGTGATGGCCGAACGGAGCAGAGGCGTTGGACGTTCGGTCTTGCCGACGACACCGGTGTGACGGGAGATGACCTCGTTGCCCTCGACGGCTTCGACGTGGGCGGCCGGAATATTGACGATGACGTAGCGTTTGGGGCGGGAGCCTGCGAGTTCCGTCACGCGGCCGAGATTGACCTTCAGCTGCTTCAGGCGGGCGTCCGCCGGGACGTTCATGGCGGAGGCCGTACGATCATCGACGATGCCCGTGGGCGTCAGGCCGTTGGAAGCCTGGAAGCGCTTGACGGCCTTTTCGAGCGCGCCATCGAAAGTGGTCGTGGAACTGGATGCGTTCTGTAGGTCGCCGGATGCACCCAGCCGCGCGCGAACCAAGCCGACGGCCGGCGCGGCCTGGCCCTGCTGCAGCGACTTGCCTTCCATCTGCTTGACGTCGGGGATGGGCTGCCAGCCGCCGGCCTTGACGATATCCTCGTAGCGCTTGATCGCCGCCTTCATGGGCGCGATGTTGGCGGACGAAACCGTGGGAAAGCCCTTGGGCGGGTTCTTTTCCCAGGACTTGATGAACTCGCGGTCGTAGTCGATGGCGCCCGTGGTGTTGCCGGGTCCCCAGCGGAGCCAGTCGTTCTCCTGCGCCGAGGCGGAGGTGGCTGCGAGGACCAATAGAGCCGCGAGTGTGCAGAGAGCCGCGCCCCCAGCTTTCAACGCATTCATGATTTCAGCCCCGATTTCGCCGCAACGCTGCGGCGCTCTCCCAAATCGCACCAATGCTCGAGACTGAGCGATTCGTTTATTCGGCCCGGTTTGGGAAGTCCTAAAAGGATTTCACCGATTCAAGCCTGCGTGAGCTGATGCTCGATGACAACAGGATGACCACGCAACCCGAGCTGGCTGAAAAAAAGGGGGCCGCCGCATGTCGACGCCCCCTTCAAGGCTTGGAGTATCAGTCCCCGGCATTGCAGCCGAACTCAGAGGCGGTAGCGAATCTGGTCCGACCAGAAGCGCTCGAGACGCACCAGCGCCTTGTTCAGGCCCTTCACGTCGTCGTTGTTGACCTGGCCGACGGCTTCGATCGACGTCAACTGGCGGTGGTAGAGCTTCTGGACCACGTCGCAGGCATCCTTTCCCTTCTGGGTCAGGCTGACGCGGACCGACCGCTTGTCAATGTCAGAGCGCTTGTAGTGGATGTAGCCCATGTCCACGAGCTTTTTCAGGTTGTAGGACACATTCGAGCCGAGGTAGTAGCCGCGAGTCTTGAGTTCGCCGGCGGTCAGTTCGCTTTCGCCGATGTTATAGAGAAGCAATGCCTGGACAGAGTTGATGTCGGCGCCGCCGTTGCGGTCGAACTCGTCCTTGATGACATCGAGCAGGAGACGGTGAAGCCGCTCGATCAGCCGGAGGGCCTGGAGATATTCGCCGCGGAAGCCTTCTTCCTGGACGACGTTTTGGGATGCGCGATTGCGCAGGTCATACGCGATACTCATGGGACTGACGCCTTTACTCTACTCTACTATAGGTTGTGTTTCCCGGCTGTCTTCCGGGTTGACATCAGCCTAGCCTGGATAACTAAACCTTACCTAAATAGACATAGTAAACAAAAGCCTACTGCCCATTGAATTTGCTTATGATTAGCATTTCGTCCGCGAAAACGGACCTTATGGTAACCGCGAGGTTAATGGGCGCTGCAAACTGTGGCCGCGCCACATCCTAGACGCGCATGGCCTGCATTTCCTGGCGCAAGGGGAGGTTGAGTTCCGCACCCGGCAGGGTCGCGAAACAGTCATCGACCATCTGACGGGTCACGTCGGCGAGGCTCGCCGGGGTCCAGTGGGGCGCGCCGTCCTTGTCGACGAGGGCCGCGCGCACGCCTTCATGGAAGTCCGCCGCGGCGAGGAACATGCAGCCTAAGCGGTAGTCGGCTTCCAGCGTCTGGCGCAGATCAAGGGCTGCCGCATCGCGCACGTGGCGCAGGGTCACTTTGAGAGCCAAAGGAGACGCCTTGCGCAGGCTCGACAGGGCCTTGGCTGCAAAGGCTTCGCTGTCGCCGCGGACCAAGGACAACTGCTCCATGATCTGCTCGACCGTGGGCGCACCAAAGCACTCGGCGATGACTTCCGCATGCGCCATCAGAGGCGGGGTGCCTGGATCGCGGTGACGCGCGTCCAGCACTTGATCGATGGGCCAGGCGTCCTTCAAGGCCGCTTCGACTTCGAGGAACGCAGGCTCGTCGAGGGTATGGGTGAGCAGGCCTAGGGCGTAGGCGTCGGCCCGTTCGATCACGTGGCCGGTGAGGGCGAGATAGAGCCCGATACTGTGGGGCAGGCGGGCAAACGCATGCGCCATGCCGACGTCGGGGAAGAAGCCGATCGCGGTCTCGGGCATGGCGAAGCGGTAGCGGGGACCCGCGACGCGGTGGGTTGCGTAGGCGGTTACGCCCGCGCCCGAGCCCATGACGACGCCGTCCATCCAGGCGAGCGTGGGCTTGGAAAAGCACTCGTGCAGCCAGTTGAGGCCGTATTCCGCGCGGAGGGCTGCGCGGGCGGCCGGCAGGTCTGCGCGGGCCAGCTTGCTAAGGGCGCGAACGTCGCCGCCGGCGCAGAAGGCCTTGGGGTCGGCGGATTTCAAAACGACGACGTAAAGGTTGGAATCGCGCCCAAAGGAACGATAGCTCTGATCGAGCGTTGAGAGCATTGCGGGGGTCAGTGCGTTGAGCGCCCCGCCGCGATCGAGGGTGATGATGGCTGCGGCGGCGTGGCGCTCGACGCGCACGGGGTTATGGAGTTCCGTCATCGCGTGCCGCCTGTGCCATGATGCTGCCCCGGTGTTGTCGACACTGCGCCTCACGACGCACGCTGCCTGGTGGCTCACGTTACGGAGAGCGGATCGTATTCGCCTAATTGCACGCAGATGGTCCCGACCGCAATTAAGCCATTGCCAAACGCGGCTAACACTTGTGCTGGCCGAGAGACTGGTTTGAATACGGACGTTATGCTGACTTCAAAGGCGGAGTGATTCGCCGGCTCGGCCCGTCAATGCAAAGGACGCTGGACCGACGGGTGGCTTACAGGGCCGTACCGTCATGAGGAACCGACCGCATGAAGACGACTGCCGCATGAACCCAATGACCCGCAGCGTGGCCGTGAGTGCAGCGATCACCGGATGCTTCGCGGCACTCGTAGGTGTCGCTGCGTCAGCGGGGGCTGCCTCTGATACCAAATCCGCCGACACCAAACCCGCCGCGACCAAGCCCGCAGCTGGCGCCATTCCCGCGCAGGCGGCTCCGCCTGCTGCCGCTGCGGCTCCAGCAGTGGACGAACGCGAAGCGGCGAAGCGTCAACATCAGGCCGAGATCGACATCGCGCGGGCGCGGTGCACGGCGCTGCTGAAGTCCATAACCGCCGTCGCGATCCCCAAGGACCCGATCGAAGAAGGGGAGTGCGGCACGCTCGCTCCGGTCGAACTGGTGAGCGTCGGCAAGAACCCCGAAGTGGCTCTATCGCCCCCGGCCATCGTGAATTGCGACTTAGCGGTCGCGCTGGCCGAGTGGGTGAAGACTGACGTGCAGCCGCTGGCCAAACAGCATCTGGGCCACAACGTGGTGCGGCTCGAGACGATGAGTTCCTATTCCTGCCGACTAGCCTATGGGCGCAAAAAGGGTGGCCTGAGCGAACACGGCAAGGCCAATGCCGTGGATATCCGCGGGTTTGTCACCAGCAGCGGCCAGACGGCCTATGTGCTGGAAGGCTGGGGCATGACCTCGGGCGAAATACGGGCTGCGGCCGCGGCCGAAGCCGAAAAAACCGCGCGAGAGGCGGCCGCGGCGCAAGCGAAGGCCGAAGCGGAGGCCCAAGCCAAGGCGCTGGCACAAACGGGAGCGAAGGCCAAAGTCGGAGCGGCCGGCTCGGTGGCAAATCCGCTTGCGGGGGCCAAAACCTTGACCGACGACTTGCCGAAGGCTGCGGACGTATTCGGCGGCGGGAAGGGGCAGGGAGCCGGCATGGGCTTGACGCAACCGAGCAAGCTCGGTGGCCCCAAGAAACCAGAGGCCGGGAACCAGGCAGCAGCGCCTTCGAACGCAACACCCGATGCCAATGCTATGACGGCGACGTCGCTGTTCCTGCGCGCGGTCCACGACTCGGCCTGCCACCGGTTTGGAACGACGCTCGGACCCGAAGCGAACGCTGCGCACAGGAACCACTTGCATGTCGATCTCGCCGAGCGGAAGCTCAACAACATCTGCGAATAACGAGGGGGAGTTCTGCCATGTATACCGTCATCGGTGCGCCGAAAACGCGCGCGTTCCGCGTCATCTGGATGCTGGAAGAGCTGGGCCAGCCCTACACAGTCGATCCAACCGCGCCGCGCGACCCGAAGCTCGCCGAGATCAATCCATCGAAGAAGGTGCCGGTGCTGAAGGACGGCAGTGACTATGTGATCGATAGCGTGGCGATCGTTCAATATCTCGCCGACAAGCACCAGATGCTGACGCACAAGGCCGGGACAATCGCACGCGCCCACCAGGACAGCTTTACCCAATTCTGCGTCGACGACGTGGAATCGAGCCTGTGGACGGCGGCCAAGCACACGTTCGTGCTGCCGGCCGAGCTGCGGGTCGAGGGCGCGAAAACGGCCTGCCAGCACGATTTCAACAAGGCGATGGAGCACCTCGCGTTGCGGCTCGGCAGCAAGACCTATGTGATGGGCGAGATGTTCACGGTGCCCGATTTGCTGCTTGGCCATTGCGCGGGTTGGGCTACGAGCATGAACTGGACGATCCCGGAGGGGAACGTCAGCGCCTACGTCGCGCGCGTGCGCAGCCGGCCGACGTTTGCCCGCGCAACGGCCGTGCGCGAGAAGATGGCTTGATTTCTTGTCACCCAAACGAACTGCCGTTTACTTAGCTCCTGCGCACCGCCGCCGCGCGGGGACGGGCTTTTCAAACTAGAGCAGATTCAGGTCGACCCTACATAGCCTGAGTTTTGGATGTAGTTGGCACATTCTCCTGGTGCGAAACGGGCGACGAGCGCACCGATGGCCGACCAGAGGGCTTCTACGGAGCGTGCTGCGACCGATCGCAGGAGC
>JANXVY010000022.1 GCA_025351425.1 Hyphomicrobium sp. | reverse complement strand
GCTCCTGGAAGATGATCGAGATATCGTTGCCGCGAATACCGCGGATCTCGCGCTCCGATAGATCGAGCAGTTCCCGGCCCTTGAAGCGAATGCTGCCCGACGGATGCGAAGCGGTCGGATACGGCAACAGCTTCAGGATCGACAACGCACTGACGGATTTTCCGGAACCGGATTCGCCGACCAGCGCTACGCATTCGCCGCGCTTGATCTCGAAGGAGATATGGTCGACCGCGACCGAGGTGCCGCTGGGCTGATGAAAGGCCACCGACAAATCGCGGATATCGAGCAGGGGCTGGTTGATGGCATCCATGCGGGGCCTTACCTGAACGTCTTGCGCGGATCGAACGCGTCACGCACAGCTTCGCCGATGAAAATCAGCAGCGACAGCATCAGCGCGATGCTGAAGAATCCGGTCAGGCCCAGCCACGGCGCCTGCACGTTGGCCTTGCCCTGGCTGAGCAATTCGCCGAGCGACGGCGAGCCCGGCGGCAGGCCGAAGCCGAGGAAATCCAGCGCGGTCAGCGTCATCACCGACGACGACAGGATGAACGGCAGAAACGTCATGGTCGCGACCATGGCGTTCGGCAGCAAATGGCGGAAGATGATGGTGCCGTTGGAAACGCCGAGCGCGCGCGCCGCCTGGATATATTCGAAGTTGCGCCCGCGCAGGAATTCGGCGCGCACGAGACCCACCAGCGACACCCAGGAAAACAGCAGGAGAATGCCGAGCAGGATGAAGAAGCCGGGCGGCAGCACGGCCGATATGATCAAGAGCAGATACAGCGAGGGGATCGCATTCCAGATTTCGATGAAGCGCTGGAAACCGAGATCGATCCAGCCGCCGAAATAGCCCTGCACGCCACCGGCCGCGATGCCGATGATCGAGGAAAAGATCGTCAGCGTCAGGCCAAACAGCACCGAGATGCGGAAGCCGTAGATGATGCGGGCGACAATATCCCGGCCCTGGTCGTCGAGCCCCAGCCAATTGCGATTGCCAAGAGCGGTATAGCGCGTGATCTGGTCGGGCGGCGCATCGCAAAACGGGGCTGATGATGCCCATGGTGGCGGGGCTGGATAACCAAGGCAAGTGCCGTCGGCGGCCTTGCGGCGCGGATAATCCTTGTTGATAGTCGTGTAGGAATAGCGGATGGGCGGCCAAACCATCCATCCGTTCTTCTCGATTTCCTCGATATTCTGCGGGTCCTTGTAGTCGGTCACAGCGAGGAAGCCGCCGAATTTGCTTTCGGGGTAGTTGACGAGCATCGGGAACAGCGTCTCGCCTTTGTAGTGCACGAGCAGCGGCCGATCGTTGGCGAGTATCGGCGCAAGGAGCGATAGCCCGAACAGGGTCAGGAAAATGATGAGGCTGTAATAACCGCGCCTGTTGGATTTGAAGTTTTCCCAGCGGCGTTGGTTGATCGGCGACAGTTGAACGCTGAACCGGTCGCGCACTCGGGCAAGAACACTCGCGTAGCGGCCGTTCTGAATGACCTTTTCGGTGACGGGCGCGTCCATCAGACTTCCCGTGTTTCAAAGTCGATTCTGGGATCGACGAGGGTGTAAATGAAGTCGGACAACAGGTTCACGAACAATCCGATGAGGGCAAAGATATAGAGGTTGGCGAACACGACCGGGTAGTCCCGTTTCTCGATCGATTCAAACGACAGCAGCCCTAAGCCGTCGAGGGAGAAGATCGTCTCGATCAGCAGCGATCCGGTAAAGAACGCGTGGATGAAGGCCGCGGGGAAACCTGCGATCACCAGCAGCATCGCGTTGCGGAACACGTGGCCATAGAGCACCTGGTGTTCGGTCAGGCCCTTGGCGCGCGCGGTCGTCACGTATTGCTTGCGGATTTCGTCGAGGAACGAATTCTTGGTGAGGAAGGCCGTGGTCGTGAAGGTGCCGAGCGCCATCGCCGTCAGCGGCAGCACCAGATGCCAAGCATAATCGCGGATCTTGCCCAACAGTGACAGCTGCGCCCAGTTGTCGGACCCTAGCCCACGCGAGGGGAACCATTGCACAAACGAGGACCCGGCAAACACCACCAGCAGCAGCACGGCGACGAGAAATGCCGGCACCGCGTGGCCGAGCACCAGCAGCGACGAAGTCCACACGTCGAAGCGCTCGCCGTCCTGCACGGCTTTGCGGATGCCGAGCGGGATCGCGACGATATAGGTGAGCAGCGTAAGCCATAGTCCGAGCGAAATCGAAACCGGAAGCTTTTCCTTGATCAGCTGGATGACCGAGGTGTCGCGAAAGTAGCTCTTGCCGAAATCGAAGGTCAGGTAGTTCTTCATCATGATGTAGAAGCGCTCGTAGGCCGGTTTGTCGAAGCCGTACATCTTCTCAAGCTGCTTGATGAACGCGGGGTCGAGGCCCTGGCTGCCGCGATAGCCGGACGTTTCACCTCCCACGGACCGGGCGCCCATGTCGCCGCCGCCGCCGCCGATGCGGCCCGCAACGCCGTTATTGCCCGCGCCGTGCTGGGTCAACTGCGCAATCATTTGTTCCACGGGTCCGCCGGGGGCAAACTGAATAATCGTGAACGACAACACCATGATCCCAAACAGCGTTGGGATCATCAGCAACAGCCGTTTCAAGAGGTAGTTCGCCATGTCGGTCCCTTTGGTGGCCGGCCTGCTAATTGCCGCGCGCGGCAGCGACCGCTTGTTGCTTGGCGGGATCGATCCACCACGTGTGGAAGATGGCAGATACGACGTTGTGGCGCGCCATGGTGGCCGGACGCCCGAAGATATCCCAGTAGGCGATCCATTCGTTGGGATTGTGCCAGCGGGGGACCGAGTAATAATTCCATAGCAAGACGCGGTCCAGTGCATTGGTGGCGGCAACCAGTTCCGCGCGGTCCTTGGCGAATACGATGTTGTCGATCAGCTTGTCGACAGCCGGGCTCTTGATGCCGATTGTGTTGCGGCTGCCTTTCTGATCGGCGGCGGCCGAGCCCCAGAAGTCGCGTTGTTCATTGCCCGGAGAATTCGACTCCGACAAATCGTCGACGATCATGTCATAGTCGTGCTCATCCTCGCGGCGCTTGTACTGCGAGCTGTCGACGAGGCGAACGGTGCCTTTCACGCCGAGCTTTTTCAAATCCTCGATATAGGGTAGCAGCGAGAGCTGAAGGTTTTCCTGTGCAATCAGGAATTCGATGGCGAATTCCTCGCCAGCCGCATTCACCAGCACGCCGTTATTGTTGGCCCAGCCGGCCGCGGTCAGTAGCTTGGAGGCTTCCGAGAGGATGGCGCGGCGATTTTCGGCCGTGTAGACTGGCAGCCTGTATTCCGTCGTGAACACGTCGGCCGGAACTTGATCCTTCACCTCGTTGAGGATTTCGAGTTCGCGGCCCTTCGGCAGGCTGGTAGCCTTCAGTTCCGAGCCGTCGAAATAACTGCTGATCCGCGCATACAGGCCGTAGAACACCTGCTTGTTGAGTTCTTCGAAATTGAGCGCCAGCGTTAGTGCTTTGCGTACGCGGACATCCTGGAACTTCGCCCGCCGCAGGTTGAACACCAGCGGTTGCATCGCGGCGACCCGCTCGACAGGGAGCGCTTCCTTTTTCACGAGGCCTTTCTTGACCGCATCGAAATCGTATTTCGTCGACCAGGAGGCAGCGCTGTTTTCATCCCAGAAATCAAGGCCACCCGATTTGAAGGTTTCAAACGCCGGATCTTTGTCGCGGAAATAGACGAACTTGAGTTCGTCATAATTGTTCATGCCGACGTGGAGCGGCAAATCCTTCGCCCAATAATCCTTGACCCGCTCATAGGTGATGCCGCGGCCCGGATCGACTTCCTTGATTTTGTAAGGACCAGAACCTAGCGGAACCTCCAGCGTCGATTTGGAGATATCGCGCGGCTTTCCATCGGGGCCGTTGGCGGTCCAATAATGCTTAGGGACGACAAAGAGTTCACCGACGATGTGGGGCAATTCGCGATTGCCCTTGCTGTCGAAGGTGAAGGTCACCTCACGTTCGCCCGTCTTCTCGCCTTTCACGACGTTGGCGTAGTAGAGCGCGAATTGCGGATGTGCTTTTTTAAGCGCTTCCATGGAGTAGATGACGTCTTCGGGCATGACCGGTTCGCCGTCATGAAAGCGCGCGCCGGGCCGGATGCCGAAAGTCACCGACGAATAATCGTCGGGGTGGCTTTCCCACTCGGCGATCAAGCCGTATTGGGCCGCCTGCTCGTCCGCGCTGCGCTCGAACAGGCTATCATAAAGGGAACTCAAACGCGCGGGGCCGCCGACGAGGGCTGCGGGCGAGCCTTGGGCGGCAAAGCCGTTGAGGCTGTCGAACGAGCCCAGCACGTACATGCGGAATGTGCCGCCCTTGGGTGCGTCCGGGTTGACCCAATCGAAATGCTTGAAGTCGGGGCCGTAGCGCAGGCTGTCGACTAGCGATTGGGCATGGTGTTTGACCGGATCGCCCGCGTTTGCTGGGGCTTGCGACAGCCCGAGCCCGGCCATGACGGCCACCAATCCCACCCACATCCGCTTGCGCACTGCGTTGTCTCCCCGCGTATTCCGACACCGGCAGGACCCATATGAAACGACCCCGCCATTTGCATGGCAGGGTGGCAAAACTTTACAGGCAACGCGAGTTAACTCGCGGTCATTTTAAGGGATAAACGCCCGTCCAGTTCGCGCTTATTTCGGCAGCGGCATGGGGCTGTCGCTCAGCGTGCCGAGGTAGGCGAGCAGATCGGCCAGCTTCTCGGGGTCCTGCACGCCGTTGTAGACCATCTTGGTGCCGGCGACGTAGCCCTTGGGATTGTTGAGGAAACCTGCCAAGCGGTCGTAGGTCCACTCGCCGCCCTTGCCCTTCATCGCTTCGGAGTATGCAAAGCCGTCGACGCTGCCGGTCTTGCGGCCGACTACGCCCCAAAGTGCGGGTCCGACCTTGTTGGCGCCGCCCTTTTCGCCGGAATGGCAAGCGGCGCAGATTTTGAAGGTCGCCGCGCCACCGTCAGCCTTGGCGGCAGCCAGCAGCGGCTTGACAGTTCCGAAGATGTCGCCGGTTGCGGCAGGGGCCGCGGCTGCGGTTGCAGCAGCCCCGGCAGCGCCAGCCTTGCCGGGCGCTGGCAGCGTGTAGCCGGCTTGGGCTTCATGGCCTGCGTGTTCGGCTTGCTCGATGCGCATATCCAGGAGTGTCTTGGGCAAAACGATGACGAGCAGTGCCGAGAGTGCTGCACCGGCAATCATCGTGAAGGCGTCCTGATCCATCGTCCGTCCCTTGAGGTAGCTGCTGGAGGTCTGCTCGAGCCGCGTCAAAGCAGCCTTCTACTGATACGCGATCTATACGACGTCGCGCCGGGCTTGCAACGGCTACGCCCTACGGTTTAGAGCCGCAGTGCCGAGACCAATTGTCACCAGCCGAAAGCCGTAGTTCAGATGTCAGCATTGATCATTATCCCGGCCCGCATGCAAGCGACGCGGCTGCCGGGCAAGCCGCTCGCCCCCATTCACGGCGTGCCCATGATCGTGCACGTCTGGCGGCGTGCGATGGCGGCGCAGGCTGGGCCGGTGGTGGTCGCGACCGATAGCGACGAGATCGCGCGCGCGGTGCACGCGGCCGGCGGGCAGGCCGTGATGACGCGCGCCGATCATCCGTCGGGTTCGGACCGCATTCACGAGGCCATTCGCGTGTTCGATCCGCGCGGCCAGCATGGCGTGATCGTCAACCTGCAAGGCGATCTGCCGACGCTTGAGCCGCATCTTGTCACGGCCTGCATCGCGCCGCTCGGAAACACGTCGACCGACATCGCGACGCTTGGAGCCGAGATCGTGGACGCGCACGAGCGGGTCAATCCCAATGTCGTCAAGATCGTGGGAACGCCCGTCGGAATGGTTGGGGCTTCCCACGTGCTGCGGGCGCTGTACTTTACGCGCGCAACCGCACCCTTCGGCGACGGGCCGCTCTATCACCACATTGGGATTTACGCCTATCGCCGGTCAGCACTCGACAGGTTCGTCGCGCTCAAGCCATCGGTTCTCGAGATCCGCGAAAAGCTCGAGCAGCTCCGTGCGCTCGAGGCCGGCATGCGCATCGATGCAGCGCTCGTCGACACCGTACCGCTCGGCGTCGACACGCCAGCGGACCTGGAGAAGGCAAAGGAAATGCTGGAATGAGTTGGAAACGGGCGTGAAGGCCAGGGCACTCAGCGAATTTGCCTCGCTCCGCTATGACCCCTGGACCCGCGTCCCAAACCCCTGAGGCCTCACTTAGGAGCGAGGACCATCACCATCTGGCGGCCTTCGAGACGGGGTTCGCTTTCGACCTTGATCGTGTCGCCGAGTTCGCCCTTCACGCGCTGAAGGACTTGCATTCCGAGCTGCATGTGAGCCATTTCGCGGCCGCGGAAGCGCAGCGTGACCTTGACCTTGTCGCCCTCTTCGAAAAAGCGGCGCATCGCCTTGATCTTCACGTCGTAGTCGTGATCATCGATGCTGGGGCGCATCTTGATTTCTTTGATTTCGACAATCTTTTGCGACTTGCGGGCCTCGGTGGCCTTCTTTTGCTCTTGATATTTGTATTTACCGTAATCGAGAATTTTGCAGACCGGTGGCTCGGCGTCCGGTGAAATTTCAACCAGATCGAGGCCAACGCCGTTGGCGCGTTCCTGGGCGTCGAAGCGGGCAACAACACCCACGTTCTGGCCAGTTTCGTCGATCAGGCGCACGTCGCGCGCACGGATCTGATCGTTGATCTTGGGGCCGGATGGCTCGCGTTCGGCTCCGGTTCGCATGGGTTTGCGGATAGGTATCTCCCTCGGTGGCTTCTAACGGTGTGGCTTCTAATTGTACGGCTTCTAACGGTAAGCCTTCTAGCGGTGACGTTATCATCGCAAACAATAAATGCGAAATTCGGCTGCAGGTCAAACCTGCCTCCGCGACGCAACGATCACAATGATTGGGAACATTGCCCTCCAAAGTCAAGCGGATAGGCGCTGATGCAACCCCTTATCCGTCAGCAATCGGGGGAAAATCCGCTCGCCTTGCTGGTTTGCCGCCTCACCAACGTGACGGTGCGCGCGCAGCGTTGAGTGCCGCAGCCAGGTCCGTCCCCAACACTTCGTCATAGACGGCTAGCGTGGCCCGCTTCATCGCTGCCAGTGAAAACTGGCCCATCGCCCAAGTGCGGGCCGCGTGCGAAATCTGGTCCCGTTCCGCCGCAGACAGCGCGAGCACCTCGCTCAAGGCGGCGGCCATGCGGCCTGCATCGCCAGGCGGCACCAGCCAGCCGGTACGTTCGCACGTCCTATCGGCGGGCCGCGTGAGCACCGTTTCCGGGGGCGCGCCGATCGCAGTTGCGATGACCGGGCAGCCCATCATCTGCGCTTCGATCGCCGTGCGGCCAAAGGCTTCGGGTTCCGTCGAGGCAATGAGGCTGACCGTTGATAGCGCATAGGCGGCGGGCATGTCTGTGACGTGGCCGGCAAGGCGCATACAGGGTTCGACGCCGCTCTGCGCGATCTGGAGTCTGAGTTCCGCCGCATACTCCGAACGTCCCTGATCGTCGCCTGCAAACACCGCGACCCAGTCCGTGTCCCGCTCCCGAGCGAGCCTGCCGAGCGCGTCGATGACGACGCTCTGGCCTTTCCAGCGTGTCAGGCGGGCCGCGTGCAGGATCACGCGGACGCCCGGCGGAATGGCCCAGTCCTGGCGTAACTTCGCCAACCGTTCGGGCGCGATGGTCGCGGGATCGAATTCGACCGGATCGACACCGCGATGGATGACGCGGATTTTCTCGGGCGGCGTACCGTAACGGGTCTTGACCAGGCCCGCCGTGTAGTTCGAATTCGCAATCACCACGTCGCCGCGCGCCATCACCGAGTTATAGGCCCGTTTCAGCGGCCCCTTTTCGGCATAGGCGCCGTGGTAAGTCGTGATGAACGGGCGCTTGGTCGCGCGGGCCGCAGCCAGCGCGCTCCAGGCGGGCGCGCGTGAGCGGGCGTGGATCAGGTCTATGTGTTCGCGGCGGACCAAGGATGCGAGCGCCCGGGCATTGGCCATCATGCGGGCGGGGTTCTTGGTCGCGGCCGGGAACGGGACGATCTCGCCGCCGGCCTCGATCACCCGCGCCGAAAGCCGTCCGCCCTGGGTTGCAACCAGCGCACGCCCACCCGCAGCCACGGTTGCCGCGGCGATCTCCACGGTCGATAATTCCGCGCCGCCGGTATCGAGGGCGGGGATGATTTGAAGTATGGTCGGGCGGGTGGTAGCCACGGGTCGCGCTCCAAAACAAAGGACACGCATAGTATGGCCGAGCCTCAGCCGCAATTCCTCGACGTCGCCGGCCGCCGCATCGCCACGTTGAAGCAATCATGCGCTGCGGGTTCCACTGGGCTGTTGTGGCTGCCGGGCTTCAAGTCCGACATGGTCAGCACCAAGGCGCAGGCGCTGGCGGAATTTTCCCGTGGAAGGTTTTCCCTGACCCGGTTCGACTATTCCGGGCATGGACAATCTAGCGGGACCTTTGAGGACGGCACCATCGGCGCTTGGCTCGACGAAGCGTTCGCGGTTTTTTCGCAAACGAGCGGTCCGCAGGTCGTGATTGGATCCAGCATGGGCGGCTACATCGCCCTGCTGCTGTTGCGGCAGCTTTTGACGCGCCACCCCACGGCAGCGGCGCGCATCAAGGCGCTGGTGCTGATCGCGCCCGCCTGGGATATGACGGAAGAGCTGATGTGGAAAGCATTCACGCCCTATCAGCAGGCAGCGCTTATCGCAGAAGGCGCCTATCTGCGGCCGTCGGCGTATGGCGAGCCCTACACGATCACCCGCGGTTTGATCGAGGAGGGGCGCACGCATCTGATGGCGGGCCAGCCGTTCGATCCGGGCCTGCCGGTGCACATTTTTCAGGGGTTGCTCGACGAAGCCGTGCCGCCTGAGCATACGCGGCGGCTGCTCGAATTGCTGCCGGGCGGACACGTCGTATTGGAGGAAATTCCCGGTGGCGATCACCGGCTCTCGGCGCCAGAGAACCTCGCGCGCCTCTGCGCCGTGGTTGCAGCGTTTGCTGAAGATCGTGTGCCCAACTGATAGTTTGTCATCGCCATGTTAACTTCATGGCGTTTTCAAGCTAGAGCAGATTCCGATCATACGGCTCCATAGCCAGCGGGGCGAAGTAGTTGCGGCAGTCGTTTGGACGGAGCTTGGGCAGCGCATCGGCGATGGCGGCCCACAGTGTCTCGACAGCACGCGCCGCCGTTTTCTTCAAAAG